>PHAA01000082.1 GCA_002840245.1 Firmicutes bacterium HGW-Firmicutes-15 | reverse complement strand
ACTTGCGTTTCTGTTGGTAATTGATTATTGATTTCTTCTAAGAGACTATCAAGTAATGCTTTTTCTACTGTTAGCTCTGCTTGTGCTTGTGTGCTTAACGAACTATAAGCTAGAAGGGCCGCCTGAACGGCTGCTTTATCTGATGTTGTTACTGTACTTACAGTTAACGCTAAGACGACTTGATGATCTGTTTCAAATCCTGAAATCTCGTCAATGATTGCTTGTACTTGATCGAGTCTTGCTTGAAGTGCAGTCTTTTCTGTACCACTTGGTAATGCAGTCACTAATGCTTGCGCTGTATTGACATCTGCTTGCAGGTTGCTATTTTCAGCGATAACCACTGAAGCAGTAGCTTCTGCAATTGCGATTTGTCGATCTATTTCTACAATTAAGCTATCAAGTAATGCTTTTTCAGTTGTTAAATCAGCTTGTGCTTCAGTGCTCAATAGATCATAAGCATCTAGTGCTGCTTGAACTGCTTGTTGGTCACTTATTTCTACTGTGCCTACAGTTAATAGAAGGGCACCTTCATAAACTGCTCTATATGTTGATACTTCTATAGCACTTGAAACGACATGCTCGTAAATGGTGATGTTATCTAAATTGATATAGTTTGTTGTATCACTAATCACTGGTGTAAATCTGATGTTGACTGCTTCAGTGATATTAACATTAACTTCTGAATAGGATAATGGACTTCCTGAGATGACATCAACGATTAAGTCAGATCCAGATTCTTGAACTGTTAACCATGTACCTGGGTTAGAACCTAATTCATATTCAATCTTAAATGCGTAACTTGTTCCATTATTATAATTTAATGCACCTGCATATAACGTAATCTTATCGACACCATTAATAAATAGGTCTTGTGACTGGAAGTATGCGCCACTCTTTAATGCGAGTGATCTTGTATCCATCCATACGTCATAATTTGCATCATTTGAAATGTAGACACCGCTTCCGTACCATGTTCTACCATTCATATCTACTGTACCCGTAAGTCCGGTATCATATGCATAGCCTTCAAAGTCTAAGAATTCACTATTTTCGATTGCGATGATTTGTGTCAATAAATCTATTAATAAATCTGATTCAGCTGTTAGTTCATCTTTAGCTTCATCGCTTAATAAGCCATAAGCTGCTAGGGCTGCTTCAACTGCTGCTTTATCTGTTGCTGTTACAGTTTCTGTTGTTAATGCTAAGGCTGCAGCATGCGTGCTTCTAAAGGTTGCTATT
>PHAA01000021.1 GCA_002840245.1 Firmicutes bacterium HGW-Firmicutes-15 | reverse complement strand
GTTATCTTGTAAAATGCTGATTAATCGACAATATTGCGTTAAGGAACAAATCGAGGCGGTTTAAAAAGGTTACTTTTTCAGTGGTCTCGGACGGTTCTCCTGGTTGCTTTTCCCAGCACTCTGGTAGCAACCAGGAGAACCGTCCCCTTGATCGCCCTTGATCGCCCTTAGTAAAAAAAAGAGGATTCCCCTATCAGAGGAATCCCCTTCCAAAATATTTCTTAGGACATCGACTGCCACAGAACCTCTGCTACATCGAATACCTTGGTGTTCTCTTCCGCTTCCGCTCCCTTGACACCATCAGATATCATGGTCAAACAGAAGGGGCAGTTGGTGACAATCATCTGGGGATTAGGCACCAGAAGTTGATCGGTTCTGGTGTCATTAATGCGTTTGTAACCTTCGAATGCGTCTTCTTCCAGCCACATCCGTCCGCCACCAGCGCCACAACAGAAACCAAAGTTTTTGCTCTTTTCAATTTCAACAATACTGCCGCCTGCAGCCTTTAAGATAGCACGGGGTTGGTCATAGATATCATTGTGCCTGCCCAGGAAACAAGAATCATGATAACTGATCTTGGTTCCCAGGGATTTACTCGGTTTCAGTTTACCTTCAGCCACGAGTTTGGCAAGAATTTCGGTATAATGATATACTTCAAATTTGCCACCCATTTGCGGGTACTCATTCTTCAATGTATTATAACCGTGCGGGCATACAACAATAATCTTTTTAACACCATAATTGTTAAACGATTCCAGGTTCTGGTTGGCTAAGGTCTGGTAAAGATACTCGTTACCCAGTCTTCTGGCTGAGTCACCACAACAGAATTCTTCTTTGCCCAGATACCCGAAGCTGACTCCAGCTTTGTCCAATAGTCTTACCAGAGCTTCCCCGACTCTCTTATAACGATCATCAAAGGAAACCGCACAACCTGCATAAAGGAGGTATTCGAATTCTTTGCCATCCTCAGGAATAAGGTTGACGATGTCTCTAACTCCTCTTTCATTTAACCACTCGGCGCGTCCGGCCCAGCCAACGCCCCAAGGATTATAGTTGCGTTCCATGTTGGTAAATGCAGCTTGCGCTTCTCCAGGCATATCACCCTGCCACATTACTAGATTCCTACGGAATTCAGTAATCTTAGGAATGTGCTCGATATACATCGGACAATGTTCCATACAAGCGCGGCAGTTGGTACAATCCCAGATAACATGGCTGGTAACGACATCATAGATCAAACTCTGGTCCATAACATTGACATCTGCAGCAGCTTCGTCCGTCATGGCCATTTCCTCATCGTGCTCCGAATGACCCTTGCTTGCCAGAAGGTAGGGTACTTTTTCATCCAAATGCTTTTTCATAGCTTGAATAAGAGTCAATTTAGGATTGAGCGCCTTGCCAGTGTTGAATGCCGGACAATTCTCCTGACATCTTCCACAGCGTATACAGGCATCTAAATCTAATAGATCCTTCCAACCAAAATCTTCAATCTTCTCCACACCAAAAGATTCCGCTTCTTCTATACCGTATACCATGCGGTTTGCTGAAGGTTCAAGATCACGGAAGAAATATTGGAACATACCTGCAAAAATATGCCATAGTTTTGTAAAAGGAACTAAAGCGATGAACAGGAAAGCAATCGCCATGTGGAACCACCAGAGAACACGATGCCACATTAAAATGCTATCGACACTGGTACTAGAGAAAAGACTGGCAAAAAGCCAACCAAAGGGGGAAGAGTACTTCTCATAGGGTACTTGTTCCAGGAAGGGTGTTTGAGCAATTTGAGCTGCTATTCTAGCACCTTCAATAACGTATCCGGTTAATAGAATAACAAATATTAGCAGGAGCAACCAACCGTCTGCTGATTTTGTGTCGTTCAAACGATCCGGCTTCTGTACATATCTGATATAAACTAGTACCAATACACCGATCAAGGCTAGGAAACCAGTAACATCAACAACCCAAGACATTCCGATATAGCTTAAGCCCTGCAGTTTAGGCCATTTAATTGCATTGTGCACTGCATCAACACCTGCAGCCATAGCCAAAATAAAGAAGCCCCAGAATAAGAAGAAATGCATCCACCCAGCCAGAGGCTTTTTAATAACTTTGGCCTGAGCAAAGGTATTTACCACAAACGAAACGACACGTTCATATATCTTATCGTTTCTGTGTATTTCTCCCTTGGCCAGCATCCATACCTCGATCTTTTTCCACATGCCAAAAAGAAATATGGTAATAGGAATAAACATAAAAATATAAATAAGCCATTCGTAGGGAATATTAGCCCCAACTTCACGCATTGGGACTTCAAATAAACCTCTAATTGGTTCTGATCCGAAAATCATCTACTAAATTCCCTCCTTAATACAGCAAGCAAGGATATACCAGATATGCGCTATGCGCATATCTGATAACACCTGTAAACTGCGATTAACTATTTCTTAAGTTCACTAACAAGTATGGGAATAACCTTAAACAAATCTGAAACTACTCCAAAATCAGATACGTTAAAGATGGGAGCTTCAGTATCCGTGTTAATCGCGGCAATAAATTTGGAGGAAGACATACCAGCCAGATGCTGAATAGCGCCTGAAATACCACACGCAACATATAGGTTAGGAAGAACTACCTTGCCGGTTTGTCCTACCTGGAGTTCATGTCCCAGCCATCCTGAATCGATGGATGCCCTAGAACCGCCTACAGCCGCACCCAGTAAATCTGCCAACTGTTCAACTAATTTGATTCCATCCGGTCCCTTACAACCACGCCCGCCGGAAACTACTACTGCAGCTTCAGCAAGGTCTGGTCTAGCTGATACGGTGGCAGCAAAGCTCTTCTCTACCTGATATACGTCCCCAGCTGTTGCTGCAACAGCAGCTTTTACAACTGCGCCAGCGCCAGCAGTGGATCCAACTTCCCATACGCCGGGGCGAATGGTAGCCAACACTGGACTGCCGGTTACTTCAACCTTAGCTAGAGCTTTACCTGCATATATAGACCTGGTGAAAATGCCTTTGCCAGCAGATATATCAGCAGCAACTGCATCGGTAGCCAGTCCTGCATCCAGCTTCTGAGCCAATCTGGAAGCCATGTCTCTACCATTAAAAGAATGTGCAAACAATAGAGCATTAGGGCTGAATTCCTTAATCATAGCTGCCATTTGAGCCACGAAAGCGCCGGTGTTATATGAAGCAAATATAGCATCGTCAGCTACATAAACCTTGTCAGCACCAAATTTGGCTAACTCTGGAGCTAAACCCTCTACTCCTTTACCAAATACAACGGCTGAAACCTCATCGCCACCCTTTTTCAGTTCAGATAGCATTTCAAACGTAACTTTACGAATATTTCCGTCCTTTTGCTCAACAAAAACCCATGTTCCTGCCATGAATTACCCTCCTTTTTTTTAACACAAATAAGCAAGTATTTATGCGTTTATTTCACTTCTACCTTAACGGTGTTCTTCATCCAATCAGCCAGTTTTGTTGCACAGACGTCCGCATCATCTTCAATCTTGATACCAGCGGTCTTGGCAGCAGGCAGACTGACTTCAACTATTTTAATCTTATTATCGACTGCTACAGCATCCACAGTGGCAACCGGTTTCTTTTTGGCTTGCATAATTCCCTTCATAGAAGGATAGCGTGGTTCATTCCAGCTTACTTGGCTGGAGACAACTGCGGGAATCGCAACTTCAATAACTGCAGTTCCGCCATCAGCCTCAGTGGTGCAGGTAGCTTTTCCACCAGCAATATCAATGTTAGTTATAACATTAACATGCGGGAAGCCAAGAATCTCCGCAATACGGGTAGGAACCTGAGAAGAACCATCATCAGCAGCCACATGGCCAGCTAATACTAATTCAGGGTTCTCTGCCTTAATTGCTGCAGCAAGAGCAACTGCGCGTGCATATTCATCAGCACCAGTGTCCTGTTTCACTAGAATGCCTCTGTCAGCACCCATAGCGAGAGCTGTACGGATTGCGTCCATTCCCTTGTCGGAACCAGCTGTTATAACTACTATTTCAGTAGCAACACCTTTTTCTTTTAGTTGAATTGCCCCTTCAACTGCAACTTCATCATAGGGATTGATGATAAGGTTAATACCTGCATCGGAAATTTTGCCATCTTTTAATTCGATCTTAGCTTCTGTGTCAAATGTCTGCTTAACACATACTATAACCTTCAAGTCCATTCCTCCTTTTTCATCACTGGTTTATTAATTATCCCTGAGAATTTTACTAACACCCTCTTGTCCTGACATCACCCCCATGAATATTTTATGTATTTGCTATTGCCTACGGCAAATTCACCGCCACATCTTGGATTATTACTATCCTTAAACGGCAATAAAATACAGCCAAGATTATACTTCTATATCAAAGTCTATTTTCCTGCTTTAAAACAATATTAGGAAAAATATTTCTCAATCTACGTCAGTAACACCTGACTAATTCTATGTCTTTTGGTAGAAAAATGTTGCTATAGATTTAAACCCTAATTCCTGGGCTTGAAAAATCTGTTCAGTGCTGCCAATAAACAAGACTCCCCGTGATCTCAGTGACCCCGCAAATTTGCGATAAAGGTTTTGCTTGCTTTCTTCGGTAAAGTAGATAACTACATTTCGGCACAGAATTAAATCAAATTCTTGCGGGAAAGTACTTTTCAAAAGGTCGTGTTTTTGAAAAGTAACCATTTTTTTTATCTCATCGACCAGTCGATAGTTTTCTCCATCTTTGGCAAAATATCGACTTTTATAGTTTTCCGGCAAAGATTGCACTGCCTTAATGGCATACAAACCGATGGCAGCCTTTTCCATCACCTCATTGTCTATATCTGAAGCCAGTATTCTATCCGCTTTTCCCGGAAATCTCTCGCGCAATAACATGGCCAGGGAGTAAACTTCCTCTCCGGTGGAACATCCCGCACTCCAAACCCTTAGAGGGCTTCTTTCTTTCAAGAGGGCTGGAATGATTTCTTTCTCCAGTACCTCCCATTGGCTGGGATTACGAAAAAATTCAGAGACATTGATAGTCAAATGTTCAATAAAGCGGTTATAAATACCTATATCGTCACGAATCAAAGCAATGAATTTATTATAGTCACCACCGTTTACCAGCTTCATGAAGCTATTGATACGTCGCTCCATTTGCGGTCTCTTATAGGCGGTAAGATCAATTTTACTAATGGACTCGAACTGTTTTACAAACCATTCCCAGCCATATATACTATCCAAGGCTGATCCCCCCACCTAAATTTTATCCAGAACCTTATCAACTTCCTCAGCTGTCTTTTCAATATCATTTAGACTATGCGCCTCTGAAACAAAGCATACTTCAAACTGTGAAGGCGGAAAATAGACTCCCGCCTGTAACAGTTCCCGATAAAAAAGCGCATATTTTTGTGTATCACAGCTTAATACCGATTCATAATCAAAAACCTCTTGCTCGGTAAAGAATAACGAAAACAAAGAACCGGTTCTATTAATAGAATAGTTTAGATTATGAGCTTTAAAACTGCTCTGCATGCGATCGGTTAAATGGTATGCCATCCCTTTCAAACGTTCATAGAATTCTGGTTCCCTGAGCTTCTTTAAACTAGTGATTCCGGCAGCCATGGCTAGAGGATTTCCCGATAAAGTACCCGCCTGATATACATCTCCCTCTGGCGCAACCCTATCCATAATTTCCCTTTTGCCTCCATAGGCTCCTACCGGTAAGCCTCCCCCTATAATTTTGCCCAGAGTTGTTAAATCCGGTTCTATCTGAGTAAGGGTTTGTACACCGCCATAGCATACTCTAAAACCTGTTATAACTTCGTCAAAAATCAATAGGCTTCCGTAGAGTCTTGTAATCTCGCGCAGACCTTCCAGAAATCCTGGCCGCGGGGTAATCAAACCCATATTAGCCGCTATCGGTTCTACGATAACTGCAGCAATATTGGGGCCAGACTGCATAAAGGCTTTTTTGACCGAATCCAAATCATTGAACTTACACACTAACGTCTGCTCGACTAATGCCTTAGGAACGCCGGGACTGGTCGGAACACCTGCGGTGAGCATCCCCGAACCCGCTTTAATTAAAAACGAATCTGCATGTCCATGATAACATCCCTCAAATTTTATAATTTTATCCCTGCCGGTATAAGCTCGCGCCAAGCGTACTGCGCTCATGGCAGCCTCAGTTCCCGAATTAACCAGACGCACTTTATCCATAGCTGGAAAAGCTTCGCATATTAATTGGGCTAACTCAATTTCCTTTTCACAACATGCTCCGTAACTCGTACCCTCCCTAGCTGCGGTACAGACCGCATCAATGACCTCGGGATGGCTGTGTCCAAGAATGAGTGGCCCCCATGAGCATACATAATCTATAAATTCGTTATCGTTGACATCATAAAGTTTAGATCCCTGGCCTTTTTTAATGATCAGTGGAGTTAGCCCAACCGACTTAAAAGCCCGGACAGGACTGTTAACCCCTCCTGGCATATATTGTTGGGCTTTCTTAAACAGCTGTTCGGATTTGCTAGTATCCAAGCCGTCAATCCTCCCCTCTTATGTATTCCATGCTAGCCTTTTTTAACTCTCTTAGGCTCTTAATAACAATATAATCCGTAAGTCCAGTTTGCTCCAACACCTTATCAATCAATTCCCTAAGCTCTTGATCACTACGGGCATGGATCATACTAAACATATTATAACCAAACTCATCAGGCACCTCTCTAAGGTAGCAATGGCTAATTTCCTTAAATCCAGCCATTATATTTCCTGCTTCATCACCCTGTTCTGCCCCAACCTTCCATGCCACCATGGCATTAGCAGTAAAACCAGCTTGCTGGTGTCGCAATACGGCACCCCATCTTCTTATTGTACCCTTTTGCTGTAAGTTCTGCACTCGGTCTATAATATCCTCTTCCGACAAATTCATGGCTTGGGCCAATTCCCGAAAGGGACGAGATTCCACGGGAAGATCTCCCTGTAATAGTTTTAATATTTTTCTATCGTCCTCATCATAATTCATTTGAAACCCCCATATCAAAGGATACTTTTATCTTAAATACCTTCTGGGCTGGCATTTTCATAATGGTTAGCCCCAATAATATTTCTAATTCTTGCAGGGTTTTTAAGGCATCATCACGGGACGGAGCGGTTAGAGTAAACCACATATTGTAATCATGATCTCGCAGATAATTGTGAGTAACCCCAGGTAACTGGTTTATGGTTGCCGCTACTGTTTCGATTCGCGCTTCTGAAACTGTTAGAGCGCACAAGGTAGAATAGAAACCAATGTTTCTAGAATCTATAATGCCCCCTATTCTCCTAATCAACCCTTTGGCTTTCATCTCTGCAATCCTTGATAGCAGTTCTTCCTCCTCCAAGCCTATACGGTTAGCCATTTCCAAGTAAGGCTGCACTGCTAAAGGAAAATCATTTTGCAATAAATCTAATATGGATCGATCCTTATCATCTAGGATATACACCTAAACATCTCCTTGGGGATGGTAAAGACACCAAGTATCTTCTGCCATGTAGTTAGCCTTACCGTTATAATAATTAGCTCTAGCTCTACAGCCTCCACAACGGTTCTTATAATCGCATATCCCACATTTACCCTCGTACTCCATGGTGCGCAGGATTCTCAAGGTCTCGTTTTCCTTCCAAATAAGATCGAATGACTTTTCCCGGACATTGCCCAGTCGAATATCCAGATAGGCACAAGGTTGTACATTTCCGACAGGACTAATAATACAGTAGCTTATTCCTGCCAAACACCCTTTGGTAAATCTTAGCGGAACGCTTTTCTTATCAGCTATTCTTATAAATTGAGGAGCACAAGTAGGTTTAATTTCTATAGAAACCTGTTTCTGTTTGTCCATCAAACGAGCTATAGTTTTTTCATACTCTACAACCCTTAATGCCTCATCTTCTATATTAATGCCCCTTCCGGTAGGCACCAGGAAAAACACGTGATGCGCCATAGCACCTATCTGAACAGCAAAATCAGTAATAGCTTCTAATTCTTCCACATTCCAATCCATAACCGTAGTGTGTATTTGAAATGGCAAGCCTGCATCCTGTAGATTTTTCATTCCCGCTATGGTTAGCTGGTAGGCATTGTCTAATTTGCGGAAAGCATTATTCTTTATCGGATCAAGGCTGTCCAAGCTTACACCAGCCGCCATGAATCCCGAATCTTTAAGTTTTCTGGCTACCTCAGGCGTTATCAAACTGCCATTAGTTCCCAGAACCGCCCTCAAGCCCTGCTGAGTGGCATATTTTCCCAGTTCATAGATATCAGTTCGCATTAAAGGTTCTCCACCGCTAAATATCATGATCTGGAAACCTGCTTTTTTAATATCTATGATAAGCTGCCTGGCTTCGTCCGTAGACAATTCATCAACGGACTTAGTACCGGCATCACGATAACAATGGTCACAAAGCATATTACACTGGTTAGTGGTATTCCAAGAAACTAGCATTTATTAATTCCTCCATTTGAAGAGTACGTATTATTCCAAGCAAAATTAACCAATTATTTTTGCCACGTCTTTGGCAGCGTAAGTAATAATCATATCTGCACCTGCTCTTTTGATGCCGACTAATATTTCCATCATAGCAGCATCTCCGTCAATCCATCCTTGAGCTGCTGCAGCTTTAACCATGGCATATTCCCCGCTCACATTATAGGCTGCTGTTGGGTAACCAAACTTATCCTTCACCGCCTTGAGTACATCCAAATAGGCTAAGGCCGGTTTCACCATTACAATATCTGCGCCTTCTTGTATATCCAGCTCTACTTCGCGCAATGCCTCCAATATATTAGCAGGATCCATCTGATAGGTCTTGCGGTTGCCAAATTTAGGAGCAGACTCAGCCGCTTCCCTGAAAGGACCGTAGAAAGCTGAAGAGTATTTAGCAGCATAGGCCATAATAGGAATTTGGTTATAACCTTCAGTATCCAGTATATTCCTGATATACCCCACTCTGCCGTCCATCATATCCGATGGAGCAACTATATCAGCGCCAGCTTGAACGTGCGATAAGGCTTCCCGAGCCAGCAATTCCAAGCTGGCATCATTATTAATGGTTCCATCAGCTTGAACAATGCCACAATGCCCGTGATCCATATACTCACATAAACACACATCCGTGATAACCAGGAGGTCGGGGCAAATATCCTTGATGGCTCGAATTGCCTCCTGAACCACTCCATGCTCATCATAGCCTGAACTGGCCAAGCCATCTTTATACTCCGGTATTCCAAAAAGTAAAACTGCTGGAACACCCAAGGAATTTATCTCATTAATCTCTGCCTTCAACTGGTCAACTGAGAACTGAAATACGCCGGGCATAGATTGCATCGGAATCTTCTTGTCAACACCGTATCTCACAAATAGGGGATAGATAAAATCTTTAACCGTTAAATGGGTTTCCCTGACCATGCTGCGTAAATTTTCACTGGTTCGCAGTCTCCTCATTCTGTTAATCGGAAAAGTCATAATATCCCTCCGCTTTTCATAGTTCACTCGCTCTAATTAAGCCTTCTTTCGGGTTTCTTCTACCGACAAATAACAGGCCGGATCTTCCGCCCATATATCATTGTGAACAGCCCTGGCTCTTATTCTACATCCTGCGCAGAGCGACTTATAACCGCATTCCCCGCATTTTCCTGTGACATATTGCTCTTTCTTTCTTAACTTCACCATGAGTTCATCATCAGATGTCCATATCTGGCTGAAGGGTTTTTCCCGAACATTACCTACCGTATAATCCTGCCAGAACTGACAGGGATGAACATTGCCACGCGAGTCCACATTGGCAAACTTGGTTCCTGCTGAACACCCACCGTGCATTTGCAATAAATGTACCACTTCATCGGCATGAGCGGGATCCTGTTCTTGAATACGATTGTAAAGATAAATTCCATCGGCATGGTTGTCAGTAGTCAATATTTCCGTTTCAACCCCACTATTAAACAATTCCACAGTCTTACGACTGACATAGTCCAGTATGGAGCGTTTCTCCTCCAGACTGGTATCCATTTTAATCATTTCTTGGCCGCGCCCCGCATAAACCAGATGATACATACAGAAGCGAGGAATCTTTTCTTCTTCGATGATTTCAAATATGCGAGGCAGGTCCTGCTGGTTGTAAGAGTTGACCGTAAATCTCATGCCGGTTTTCACTCCGTTGGCCATACAAGCCCTTATGCCCTTCAAAGCCATTTCGAAGGCTCCTTTTTTGTTGCGGAATTCATCATGGGTCTCGGGGGCCCCATCTACACTTATACCCACATATTGAAAACCAGCTGCCTTAATTTTCTTAGCCATTTCATCATCAATCAAAGTTCCGTTACTGGATATGACCGGGCGCAGTCCTTTTTGGGCTGCTAAAGCTCCCAGTTCAAAAATATCTTTGCGTAAAAGTGGCTCTCCACCCGAAAATAGTAAGACCGGCACCTTCATTTCAGCTAAATCGGCAATAAAGATCTTGGCTTCCTCGGTGCTTAACTCGTTTTCATAACGATGGTCTTCAGCCTCGATGTAACAGTGTTTGCATCTCAGGTTGCATCGATTGGTCATATTCCATACCACCAAAGGCCGGTTAAGATCAGAAAACTGTAACAACTCCGGTGGAATATCCTGCTGTCCGCTGTGTTGTATGATATCCGAAACGGTGGCAGTGCCACATAGTAGTTTGGTGCATCCTATCATTAATAATTCCTCCCTAATTTGGATGAGTTATAGTCTAATTTTTATTTTCCTAGGATTTATGGTCTACCACTATTGAGTTAAACAAAGCATCTATGGTATATTGCTCCGGCATGACATCCACTGTAAAGCCGTTTTGCCGAGCTGTCTCGGCTGTAATTGGGCCGATACAAGCCACTTTGACCCGACTATTAAAATCCTCAATAAACTCTCGCCCAATTATTTTAACAAAATTGGTGACTGTAGATGAACTGGTAAAAGTTATATAATCCACCTGTCCTTTCCGAATACTTTCCAGAAGAGGCGGGTTAATATGAGATGCTGCTAACGCCCGGTATAAAATGACTTCATCGACAATGGCTCCAAGCTTCCGCAGACTCTCCGGTAAAATCTCCCGAGCACCCTCTGCCCGGGGCAAAAGTATTTGCTCTTCAGGCTGGATCCTGGTCTTTAACTCGGCTAAAATCCCTTCTGCGCGATACTCTTCAGGCACCAAATCTACTAATAAGCCCCGCTTTGCTAACCTTGCAAAGGTTGCCGGTCCTATAGCGCAAATCTTAATGCCCTGCAGTTGGCGAATATCAATATCTCTCTTGCGGAGTTCCTCAAAGAAAATATCCACCGCATTGACACTGGTAAAGATAATCCAAGCATATTTGCCTATAACAGCAAACGCTGAATGAAGAGCAGACAAATCAGATTCCGGAACGATTTTTATAGACGGAAACTCTATGGCTTCTCCTCCCTCGTCCCTTATGCGTTCCAGCAGACCGCTGGCCTGGGCTCTAGCTCGGGTAACCAGGATTTTAGCACCCCAGAGCGGCTTATTTTCCCGCCACTTTAATTCGGCCCGCAAATTGACGGTTTCCCCTACAATAATAATAGCTGGAGCTTGAAAATTAGCATCGTATACCTTATGAACAATATCTTTCAGTGTTCCGCTGATCACTTCCTGGTCCGGGTAGGTGCCCCTTCTAATCAGTGCTACCGGGGTATCCTGGCTCCTTCCGGCAGCTATGAGATTTGTAACAATGAATTCCAGGTTCTCCACACCCATTAGGAAAACCAAGGTACCTATTCCAGTACTTATTTTATCCCATTGAATAGAACTAACCGACTTACCTGGCTTTTCGTGTCCAGTAATAACTGCAAAACTGGAAGTAGCCTCCCGGTGGGTTACAGGTATGCCCGCATAGGCTGGCACTGCTACTGCCGATGTGATACCTGGCACAATTTCAAATTCTATACCATGTTCCCGAATATATAGGGCTTCCTCCCCACCCCGGCCGAACACAAAGGGGTCTCCTCCCTTCAAACGGGCTACGATTTTACCCTCCAGGGCCTTATTAACCAGCACTTCGTTTATTTGGTCTTGGGGAAGAGCATGATTGCCTGCAGCCTTACCAACATAGATGAACTCTGCCTCTCTATTGGCATAATCAAGTATTTCCTGGCCTATCAAACGATCATATACAACCACTTCTGCTTTTTCCAGTACTTTTTTCCCTTTTAGCGTAAATAAACCGGGATCACCTGGACCCGCACCAATTAGGTATACAAATCCTCGCTTTTGCATCTACTTTTCTCCTAACTCCCTTATTTCTGCTAGGATACTATCGGCTCCTCTATTTAAAAGACTTTGTGCCAAACTTCTGCCAATCTCTTCAGCTTTGTTTAAATCTCCTGTCAGACTCTCTTTAATCACTCTCTGACCATTCATAGAAGCCACCAGGCCTTCAATATACAATATATTACCCTTAATCTGAGCCAACGAAGCAATTGGAACCTGACATCCGCCCTCCAACTCTCGCAAGAGTGCTCTTTCCGCCATGGTTTCCAGCTTGGTATGCAGGTTATTAATAGGGGAGATGACCTTTAATGTCTCATTATCCTCTTCCCTTAACTCTATAGCAATAGCTCCCTGCCCCACTGCCGGCAACATTATATCCGTAGCAATCATTTCACTAATTTTCCCGGTAAAGCCTAAGCGTTTCACTCCTGCATAAGCTAGAATAATCCCATCCAGATCCTGTTCTTCCATCTTTTTAATCCGGGTTTCTACATTTCCACGCAGATCAACCATACGAATATCCGGACGCAAGGCCCTAAGCTGGGCAATCCTGCGCAGGCTTGAAGTTCCTACTGAGCCGTTCCGGGGAAGACTGGTCAGACTATAACCCTTATGAGAAATTAATACGTCCTGAGGGTTTTCCCGTTTCAAAACCCCTCCCAAAACCAATCCAGGCGCTATGAACGTTGGCAAATCCTTCATGCTATGCACGGCCAGATCAATCTCTCCTGCCAATAATTCATTTTCTATTTCTCTGGTAAAAAGACCTTTGTCTCCTATTTTCGATAGGGCCACATCCAGTATTTTGTCACCCTTAGTTTTTATAATCTTTATCTCAATATCAATATCGGGCACTACTTGGCGAAGCTCCCAAGCCACATAGTCAGCCTGCCATAGGGCCAGTTTACTACCTCTGGTTCCCAGCCTCAATCTTTGCATATTCTTCCTGCTCCTCATCCGCTAATCGCAATCCAAATAGTTTTTTCACTACTTCAGCATACAGGTGACCTTGATTGCTAACCGCCATCTCTTTCAGATTTACTATTGGAAAATGCAAGAGTTGGTTTACAATCGAATTGGCTAGAGTCGTGATAATCTCCTGTTCCCTATCGGATATCTTACCTAATCTATTAAAGGCCTTTTTCAATTCATTCTTTTTAATGCTTTCACCATAACTTTTTAAAGCAGAAATAACCGGAACCACATATAGGGTAGCCAGCCATTCATTAAATTCTACCAGCTCTTTGACGATAATACCGTTCGCTGTATCAGCCGCTTTCTGCCGAGCTGCGAAGCTGGAATCAATTACGTACTGAAGTTCATCAATATCATATAGATAAACACCTTCAATGCAACCTAAAGCAGGCTCTACATCACGGGGAACAGCAATGTCGATTAGAATAATCTTCCGGCCTGCGCGAGATAAGAGTACCTCCCGGCAGTTATCTTCCCGGATTACATAATGACTAGCAGCCGTACAACTTATAACAATATCAGCATTTCTCAATTCCGCTGCCAGCTCATCAAAACGAACTGCACGTCCGTTTAGATCAGCAGCCATTTCCTCGGCTTTTTCGTAAGAACGATTAGAAACGATCACCGAATGGACACCGTTTAGCAGTAAATACTTGGTAGTAAGTTCCCCTATTTCGCCGGCTCCCACCACCAGTACGGTTTTATCTTCCAACGAACCCAAAGTCTTCTTGGCTAGTTCCACCGCAGCATAGCTAACTGAAACGGGGTGTTGATCTATAGCTGTCTCTGTTCTAACCTTTTTGCCCACATATAAAGCCTTTTGAAACAGCGAATTCAGCACTCCATCGGAGGCCTTTAACTCCCGGGATTTCTCATAGGCTTCCTTAACCTGTCCCAGCACCTGGGTTTCTCCCAGAATCATAGAATCAAGCCCAGATGAAACTCGAAAAAGATGGTCTATCGCATCATAGCAGTTGGGCTGGTAGATATACTTCTCAATTTCCTCAATTGCTAAACCTGAATAGGAAATCAAAAATGATTTCAGGCTCTCCTGACCTGCCTCAATGTCTTTAGCAGTAGCATATATCTCAGTACGGTTGCAGGTATTGAGTATTACCAAACCTTCAACATGTTCATTTTTCAATTTATTATAGGCATGATCCAGCTCAGCAGCAGCGAAAGCAAATTTCTCACGGATTTCCACCGGTGCTGTCTTGTGATTTATTCCCGTAAGCAGGACATACATTGCTCAATCCGCTCCTCTATAATTTCTTTCCTACCTGCTTGGAGTAGTTCTAGGATATCAGAATTAACCAATTCTTCAAACAAGGTCTTTCTGGCCTCAATACTCAAATTAGAACCTTTAATTCTATCCCGCAAATCGCCCAATATATCCACCCATTCTCCGTACTCGTAAGGGATGGTATCCTCAAGTTCCCTGCGCAATTTCCCAGCCAGGAGAGGGCTCTTACCTTCAGTGGATATGGCCACACACAATGAGTTTCGCCTCAGTATCGAAGGAACATAAAAATCACAATTAGGCGGATCATCCACCGCATTTACTAATATGCCTTTTTCACGGCATAGAGCAGTAATGCCTTTATTGATACTTTCATCACCAGTCGCAATAAAGACCAAGAATACATCGTCCAGATCCTGCTGCTGAAAAACTCCCCGCCGCCAGTCAAGCAAGCCTTGATCAGACCAAGTTTGAATGTTTGGCTCTGCCTCAGGACTCACTACCCGAATACTGGCTTCGTATTCCAGCAATGTTTCTACCTTGCGTTCTGCCACCTTGCCGCCACCGACCACCAAGCACTTTTTGCCGGCAAGCTGCAAATATATAGGATATAAATGCGCCATCGTAGCTCCCTAATTAAAAAAGGTCTGAAATCAGACCTATTTTTTGTTTTCTTTAACTTCGATTTCTTCCTCGTCCCCTTCTTTAGCCTTTTTGAAGCTTTGCATGGCCTTCCCTAGAGATTCTCCTACTTTAGGCAATTTCCCTGGACCAAAAATAACCAATACGATCACCAGAATTAATCCCAGTTCCCACGGGCCAAAGTTGCCAATAAATCCGAACAAAGAATTCCCTCCTTCAAGTTAAGCCAGAAGAGGCTTGGACAAATATTTATTAAACAAAAATTACTCACTCACGGAGATGTATCTCCTCAGTTATTATGACAAAAAGTGCGCTCTTTGTAAAGAATCTGTGGTTGGTCCTTTATTCCACCTCATCGTCAGATTTTCCTTGCTGGTCATCCTTTTTGTTATTCCGACCAGGTTTGGCAAATTTGGCCACTATAATGCTTACTTCATACAATATATATACTGGTACTGCCATCATAATCTGACTGATTGGGTCAGGCCCTGGTGTCAATGCTCCCGCCGCAACAACAATAATCAATAGGGCATATTTCCTGTTTTTGGACAACATTTCTGGCTTAACTACTCCAATTTTGGTCAAAAAGAAGGTAATAACCGGGAGTTCAAAAACCAGGCCAAAAGGAATTGAAAATGACATTACGAAAGAAACATACTGGTCAACTTTAAACATGGTGTCCAGGTTCTCCCCAGCAATATATACAAAGAACTTTAAAACCAGAGGCAAAATGCCAAAGTAAGAAAAGAGTACGCCAGCAGCAAAAAGGATCAAGGTTATGGGAAATAATATATAGATATATTTTCTTTCATGGGGATAAAGGGCAGGTTTTATAAATCGCCATATAGACCAAGATACTATTGGGAAAGCAATAACAAACCCAGCCAAGATAGAAATCTGTAGTTTAACAAAGAATGCTTCGGTAACGCCCGTCACTATTAAACGCTGGTTAATGGAACGCAGTGGCAGAGTAACTATGCCCAGTAATTGTTCGTTATAATTAAAGCAAGCCAGAGCAGCAACCAATATTGCTACCACACTAATAATTATGGATTTTCTTAATTCCTCAAAATGTTGTATTACCGTTTGCTTGTCATCGGCAGATAGATTTTTAAATGCCAATTCAATTTCCTCCCGATCTTAGGGCTACTCATGGAATAAATGTATCGAGCATGCGGCAGATTACACATTTATTCTATGACTAGCCCCTAGTATTCCCTACCGGATATGAAAGATGCTATATCATACAATGATTTTTTCACCGGCACATCAGGCAATAAATCTAACTGCTGCCTGGCTTTATCGGCAAATCTATTGCTAACGTGGTAGGCATAATCCATCCCATCGGTTTCAGTAATCAGAGCAATAATCGCTTCCGCCTCTTTAGTACATAGTTCCGGTGATGACAGCAACTTCCCCAGTTGCTCCCTTTGGTTCCCATACTTCAATGCATAAATTGCCGGCAGCGTAATCACCCCCTGTCTAATGTCGCTGCCTACTGGTTTACCGAGAATTTCTTCATCTGCAACAAAATCCAGAATATCATCTGTAATTTGAAATGCCATGCCCAAATAGTATCCATACCTTTTTAAGGCTGTAATCTGACCTTCAGAAGCTTGACTTATCATAGCTCCCAGTTGGCAACTCACTGAAATCAGCAAGGCGGTTTTGCGCTCTATCCGGCGCAGGTAATCCTTCATGCCCTGCTGGATATTGTAGCAACTAAGCATCTGCCTGATTTCACCTTCACAAATACGCATACTGGCGTCGGCCAAAACTTTTAATAGATCACTGCGCTGGTATCCAGCCACCAAACATAATGATTTAGCGAAAACATAGTTTCCGGAATATATAGAAATTCGGTTGCCCCATTCATTTTTCACAGTCGGTTGTCCGCGCCGCAATCGGGAATTATCTATAACATCATCATGAACTAAGGTTGCCATATGCGTTAGTTCCAGAGCCACCGCCATAGGAATGACTGTTTCAACGGAATCAGCAAATAGCTTGGCTACCAGAAGTGTAAAGGCAGGCCTCAGCCTTTTACCACCTGCTTTAACCAAGTGAGTAGCAGCCTGATTAAGTTCCGGCAATTCAGTATCAATGCTGTGAATTAAACGCTCTTCAACTATGATCATTTCATTATTAATTGGAGTGAACAAATCAAAACCGGTCATTTCTTTCCCCTTATCTCTGTACAATCATTTATTATTATATAGTTGCCTCTGCAAAAAACCAACCAAAACGTTTTCAATCGACTGGAGCTCCTTCATATCGACGAAAAATATCGTGCGGAATTTTCATTATATCTAGTACTTTACCCACCATAAAAAGCACCATCTCATCAACCGAATCCGGTCGGTGATAAAAGGCGGGCATGGCTGGAACGATTGAAACTCCCATATCAGCCAGCCTCAACATATTCCGCAAATGCACCGAACTTAGAGGTGTCTCACGAGGCACCAATATGAGCGGTCTGTTTTCTTTTAACATTACATCAGCTGCCCGTTCAATTAAATTATTGGACATACCATTGGCCACTGATGCCAGAGTGGACATGGTACAGGGTATAATAAGCATAGCCTCAGTAATAAATGATCCACTGGCTATCCTGGCACCTATGTCACTGTTCTTATAAAAGTAAAGCTTTCCAGTCGGCAAATATTCTCGTAGGATAATTTCCAAAGTTTTTTCATTCGGCCAGTCCATTTCCTGTGCCAATACCAGAGCAGCTGGTTCACTCACCACCAGATGCACTTCGTGATCTCTTTGCATCAACTGGGCGATCAGTTTCAAACCGTATATAACTCCGCTGGCACCTGTTAAAGCTACTATATACCTGGACAAAAGCATCACCTTTCAATATAAATCCTGTGATATTATTCACTTGCAAGAGGCTTCATCATCCACCTTTGTTAGGGACTGTCAAGAAATAAACTAGTCATTTACACCGGTCTTTTTACCCCTATACTTCGTTATCAAAACGCGCTAATACCCCCAGTATTACCACGTTTTGCTGCCTTGTCTAACGCTAAAAATCCTCGGCGTATTCTGCCTTGTTTATTCCTTAACAGCCCCTTATCTTTTAGGCAAGAATATCAACCAGAGCCATAAGGAGAATAATCAAGCCTACATAATGGTTAATTTTAAATGAAGCAAAGTTCACCCTGCTCAGATCACCAGGACTTACAATTATATGTTCATATAGAAGAAGCAGGGCTGTAAATATAACTCCCAGATAGTACCATAATCCCAAACTTAGAACTATCCCATTTAGAATCAGAAAAACCACAGTTAAAAAATGAAATACTGCCGAAAATAATAAGGCTCCGGCCTCCCCAAAACGTGCCGGTATGGAGTAAAGATGGTTGGCACGATCAAATTCTATATCCTGGCAGGCATACATAGCGTCGAACCCTGCTATCCAGCAGGCTACCGCCAGCCAAAGAACTAAGGGCTGCCAATCAAAGCGTCCGCTTATAGCGATCCAACCGCCTACTGGTCCAATCGCTACCGCCATTCCCAGCAACAGATGACACCACCAGGTAAACTTTTTGGTATAGGAATAAACCCATAGCACGATAACTGCCAATGGCGCCAGTTTAACACATAATGGATTAAGCTGCCCGGCCGCATAAAATAGTAATACAAAAAAAATCACCACTAGCAGCCAAACACCCATGACCGGAAGATCTCCCGCTGCCATAACCCATCCGGATGTACGCGGGTTGGCCCGGTCAATCTTGCGGTCTATTAAACGGTTAAGACACAAAGCCGCGGAACGGGCGCTGACCATAGCGACGGTAATCCATAGCAACTGCATTACGGTGGGTATCCCTTTAATCGCCAGGAATGCTCCGAGGTAAGCAAAGGGTAAGCCAAACAGGCTGTGCCCAAAGTCAACCATAGACAGAAACTTTTTCATTTTAGTCAAGGCCATATTCACTCCACTTAGTATTTACTAAATCAACAATTTCTTTACTCATTTTTATATCTTCGGGCCATTCGCGCAGATGCCCCTCATCGGCCCACTTTTTAGTTGCATCTATACCCATCTTAGAACCGAATAAAGGTAACGGAGCCGAATGATCCAGAACATCCAGTGGTCCCTCTACAATCATAGTATCTCTTTTAGGATCTGCGTTATTAAAGACCTTCCACAAAACCTCGGACAGATTCTGCACATTAACATCCTTATCAACCACCACAATAAATTTGGAAAACATCATCTGACCCATACCCCATACCGCATTCATAATTTTACGCGCATGCCCTGGATAAGACTTTTTGATTGATATGAAGACGCAGTTGTGAAAAACCCCTTCCATTGGCATGTGCATATCAACAACTTCGGACATCTGCATTTTCAAAAGGGGTAAGAAAATTCTCTCGCTGGCAAGTGCCAAGAAACAATCCTCCTGGGGGGGTTTACCAACAATCGTAGTTGGATAAATGGCGTCTTTGCGATGGGTTATACATTTGATATGAAATACCGGGTATTCACCGGGCAGGGAATAATAACCTGTATGATCACCAAAAGGTCCTTCTAAGCGGCTCTCTTCCAGATCAATATAGCCTTCCAGGATGATTTCAGCATCAGCCGGAACCTCCATATCAATTGTTTTACATTTAACCAGTTCTACAGGCTTCTTGCGTAGAAATCCGGCAAAAATAAGTTCATCAATCTCCTTGGGGAGGGGTGCAGTAGCTGCATAAGCAATTGCCGGGTCTCCCCCCAAAGCCACAGCAACTTCCACTCGGGAATTGCCCGCTTCTTTATTCAAGCGATAGTTTTCCGCCCCATCATGATGAATGTGCCAATGCATCCCTGTTGTGTTCTGGTCATAAACCTGCAAGCGATACATACCCACGTTTCTTTTGCCATTGCGAGGGTCACGAGTATACACCTGGGGCAAGGTAATAAATTTTCCTGCATCATCGGGCCAGCACTTAAGTATCGGAAGTTTGTCTAGGGATGGTTCCATACAAACTACCTCCTGGCATGATCCGTTTTTAATGGTTTTAGGAAAATAGGAGGATAATTGGGCCAGAATCGGTAACATTTTCACCTTACCCAGTAAAGAATCAGGGACGTTATCTGTCAATTGCAGAAGTTTAGTAATTTCATTACCAATATCATCCAGTTTTTCAACCTTCAGACTCAAAGCCATGCGCTCGGGGCTGCCATAAGCATTTATCAAAAGCGGCATGTCCGAACCTTTTACATTTTCAAAAAGCAGAGCCGGGCCATAAGCCTTACTTACCCTATCAGTAATCTCAGTTATTTCCAGCTCCGGGTCTACCAGTGTCTTAATTCTCAGTAACTCTCCCTTATCCTCTAGAACCTTAACAAATTCATGTAAATCTTTATAAGCCATTAGTGCTACCTCCTATTTCCCTGTTCATTTCCTGCACCAATTTTTCAAATACCGGTTCCATTCCGATAATGCGGCTGCTCAAGCTTTGCAGCAATTGCTCAACTTTTATTAAATAGTCACCTGCATCCTGTTTTTGCTGATGAACATATATTAACTCCAAGGCTATGCCCAAGTTAGAACCTAATTCTCCGTAAATCCCAGTTATTTCGGGGGCCAATCCTGCTAATTCTGCAGCACTTTTAAAAGCATTGTTAAATAAGGGCCCCCTGGTTCTAGCCAGCACTTCCAGCAGATCTTTTTTAAGTTTGTATTTAACAATTAATCCTTCATTGATCTCACAAATCATGGCCGCAAAGCTATCTAGAAGTTTATCCGCCCGGGTTTCCAACAGCAGACTAAACACTTTGCCAAAAATATAATCCCCAATTAAAATGGTAAACTGCAATTCCTGGTTGTGTTCCTGCCCCTCCTCTTCATCTTTAACCATTAAGTGAATTTTATTAGCAAAATCTATGGTCTTATAAAGATTGGCCATTTGAATGGATAATTCTCTTTCCAATCCCAGACAGCGGTAAGCACCAATTACCAAGGCGGGTAACAATTGAAAGCTTAAATCCCCATTAATTTTTCGCGCATAAATATCTATCTCATCCCACCAAGGTAATAAGCTTCTTTTAAATATTTTATCAACATCTAATAAATCTGCTTTTATCTCCCTGGTAAAAATAAATTCCATTTAAATAAGTCCTCCTTAGTAAAACTGCCAACCTGCTCTTAAAGTAACTGCTTTTCTTCAGGGGTTATCAAAAAATAAAACAGTCATTTACTCCGGTCTTTTTCGCACTAGACTTCGTTATCAAAGCTTGAAATACCCCTAGTATGACTGCGCTTTGCAACATTATTGGCAACCGCTAGAGAGCACCAGAAGTACCCGGAGGGTGACGCCTTGTCTAGCGCAAAAAATCCTCGGAGTATTCTGCCTAGTTTATTCTTTGATAACCCCTTATTCTACAGAATGCCAGCATTTCCTGCCGGGTTCAGCTTTTTCATTCCACTATAGATATATTTTATAAGTACTGCTTATATATAATACATGAATCGACAGTACAATAACATAATAATTCATAAAAAGGGCTTGCCTATTTTTCCCTCAAGGAAAAGGCCCCACTTGTAAATACTCCAACAAGTAAGGCCCTAGCTAAATTTGTTATTCTCTTTTCTACTACTTCGGTCTACTAAAATAGTATCCCTCCTAAATATTTACCACCATGCGCTCTTCCTGCTCCACCATTAATCCCCTTTTAATTTCCTGAGCATTTACATATTCAGCCCCAAACGCTTCTGCAACATAATTACATGCATCCCATGGATTGACTTTTTCACCACAGGTAAATACATCCACTGCTGCGTATCCCAATTCCGGCCAGGTATGAATCGCAAGGTGAGACTCAGAAATAACAACAACTCCACTAACCCCTTGTGGACTAAACTTGTGAAAAACCACTTCCCTAACTTCAGCGCCAGCCTCCAAAGCCGCATTCACCATGATATCCTCAACCTTTTGAATATCATTCAATGCTTCAAATCGACATCCGTAAACCTCAGCTAGAACATGTCGCCCTAAAGCCTGCAATAATGTCAACCCCCTTCAATTAATGATGTTCTCCCAAACCTCCCTTCGTTCATTGGTCTCAAACATACATGTAGAATTGTAGCACATTCCTTCTGCATGTCAATAAACACATGCACATTTTTTCGTCACTTTTTTAGATACCAGCAAGCGGAGGCTAACAGCCCAGCAATAGCTATTGCAGCTATGCACAAACAAACCTTACTTTGCTTATATTTATGTATTCCATTTGTTGACCATTTGTGCCAATTAATCAACTTTACTATATATCCCAGATAAGCATTTAGGGACTTGAATTTTGTACTCCATAGTGATAGTTTAGATGTTGATTCAATTATAAAAATATCAACATTATTATAGAAGCAGGAGGAAACATGGGATGGAAAACAAGAAAAGAATTCTTACTGGCGATAGACCTACTGGCAAGCTGCATTTAGGCCACTATGTGGGCAGTCTAGCCAACCGAGTTAAACTGCAGGAAGAATACGACAGTTATATAATCATTGCCGATGTTCAGGCTCTAACCACTAATTTTGAGAATCCCGAGAACCTGAGCCAGGATACCTTTCAAATTGCCGAGGACTATCTCGCTGCAGGACTCGATCCTGAGATATCCACCATTTTTGTTCAAAGCATGATCCCGGAGATTCATGAATTGACCATGTATTTTTCCATGTTTACAACGGTCAACGTCTTAAGACATAACCCCACGGTAAAATCCGAGGCGCAGCAACACGGTTTCAGCGATATGACCTATGGCTTCCTGGGATATCCAGTCAGCCAGGCTGCCGACATCAGTATTTTCAAGGCGCATCTGGTACCAGTAGGTGAAGACCAGATTCCGCACTTGGAATTTACTCGCAAAATTGTTCGCCGTTTTAATGATTTATATCGGCCAGTGCTAGTAGAACCAGATATTCTATTGGGTGAAGTACCACGACTGGTAGGCTTGGACGGCAAAGCAAAAATGAGCAAAAGCCTTAACAATTCAATATACTTAAGCGATGACTCCTCGGAAATTAGAAAAAAAGTTATGGAAGCTGTAACCGACCCGGCCAGAATCCATAAAACCGATCCCGGACACCCCGAAGTTTGCACTGTCTATGAATATCATAAGGTTTTTAACCAGATAGAGGTTGAGCAAATAGAAGGAGAATGTAGGCGGGGAGAAATTGGCTGCGTAGTTTGTAAAAAACGTCTAGCAGGATGTTTGGATGCCCTGCTGGAACCGATGCGCGAGAGAAGATCAAAATACTCTCAAAACCCTGGACTGGTAAAAGATATTCTCATGGAAGGTACCAAAAAAGCCCACCGAGTGGCTAAAGAGACCATGGATGAGGTAAGAGATGCCATGGGAATAAACTACTTCAAGTAAAAAGTGAAAGGTTCTTCTGTTTTCACCGAACAATTAGTGGCTGTCCCTAAAGGGATTGCCTCTTTTGTTCACTAACATATTAGGGATTTGTGTGGTTACTTATTATCTGCTTTCTTGGATATTTCGTCTAACTTATCGTAGATATTAGATAACATTATCATAACAAAACCTAACATTACAAAAGTTACTATTTCCTTAGTAGATACGGCTACAAAGCCCAATACCACCAATGTCATTATGTTCCAAGCTCGGCTGTTAAAAATATTTTTCATATGTTCCCCCCATAATTCCTATATTTCTAATTGCACTCCGGATATGAATCAGTGCGGAATTAAGATTTTCAACTTAAATACCTTTTTTCGGCGTATATTATCGCGCATATTGAGCAAGTAAGGGTACCAGTTTACAGATGGTTAGTAAGTCCTATTCTAAAGTATAACCTTATTGTCCAGCGCGGCTAGCTTCTCTATTTCCTCATAAAGTTTACGGAAATTATCAGGAGTTAAGGATTGTTTTCCGTCTGAGAGCGCTCTATCGGGATCCGGGTGTACCTCAACCATCACCCCATCTGCCCCGGCCGCAATGGCGGCTTTCGCTACCGGAACCACCATTTTCCATTTCCCCGTTGCATGGCTGGGATCCACCAAAATGGGCAGATGTGATAAATGCTTAATCAACGGTACTGCCCCAATATCAACCGTATTGCGGGTATAGGTCTCAAATGTACGAATACCTCTCTCGCATAAAATAACGTTGGGGTTCCCACCATTAAGAATATATTCAGCCGCCAAGAGCCATTCCTCAATAGTGGCGGACAGTCCTCTTTTAAGAAGCACCGGTTTCTTCAGCTTGCCTAACTCTTCCAGCAGGGTAAAATTTTGCATATTGCGGCTACCCACCTGCAGGATGTCAACTTCCTCATACAGGTAATCCAAATCTCTAACATCCATAATCTCGCTCACCAGTGGTAACCCGGTTAAATCGCGAGCCTCCACCATAATCGCAAGTCCTTCTCGACCCAGCCCTTTAAAAGAATAGGGCGAAGTTCGAGGCTTAAAAATACCGCCCCTTAATATATGCGCGCCAATATTTTTTAGAAAGAGAGCAGTTTCCAGATAAGAATCTCTGCCCTCGACCGCACATGGCCCGGCGATAATTGTACAATACCCTTGTCCTATGAAAAGAGTTCGCTCCGGCATAGGTATGGCTACCAAAGTATCTTTGTTTGTATCGCTCCGAGAAGCCAGTTTAAACGGTTTCATTAATAATCCCCCACAAATTAGCCATTAAAGAATATTTGCAATTAGTATAACATGAGCTAAACTTAAAAATACCAAAGATTATCGAAAGGAGAAATATATGCGTGAGAAATTGAAGCTTGCCATCTGCCAAATACAGGTTTCTAACTGCAAAGATGATAATCTAAATAAAGCTGGAGATATGGTTAATACGGCTTCCAGTAGTGGAGCACAGATGGTTATACTGCCGGAAATGTTTAATGCACCTTACCAGACCGATCTCCTAGCTGACTACGCAGAATCTTTTCCCGGACCGAGCACAGGTTTTTTATCAGGCCTGGCCCGTAAGAATAGTATTGTCTTAGTTGGCGGGTCAATTCCTGAAAAAGATGCAGAAGGGCGAATATATAACTGCAGTTATACCTTTGATGAGCAGGGCGATGTCATTGGCAAACACCGTAAGATGCACCTATTTGATGTAGATATTCCCGGACAGTTATATTTTAAAGAATCCGATGTCTTCACCGCTGGTGATGGATTGCAGCTAATCCGATATCATGGGCTAGTTTTGGCGGTACTAATCTGCTATGACATTAGGTTTCCAGAACTGGCCCGGATGGCAGCCTTAGAAGGAGCGCAAATGCTGGTCATTCCCGCTGCATTTAATCATACTACCGGCCCTGCTCACTGGGATTTGCTTATGAGAACTAGAGCTGTTGACAACCAATTGTTTGTAGTCGCTGCCTCTCCGGCTCTTAATCCCAAAGCAAATTATCAGGCTTGGGGACATTCTCTGGTGGTAGACCCCTGGGGAACGGTAATAAGCGAGGGCGGTTCCGGTGAAGAAATTATCTATGCCGAACTGGATTGGACTATGGTCGATAAAGTGCGCCGGGAATTACCTCTCCTAAAGCACAGGAGAACCGACATTTATGAATTAAACTATTTCTCAAGGTAGTCAGGGTATTATGGAAAATTCTAATTCATATATCCGATGCTAGAAACCTATTTATATACTTATGTTTAATTTTTAAATAAGCCAGGAGTTCCGGTTCTTACCGGAGTTCCTGCTGGCGGGCAGCTACAATTGGAAAGCTGGTAGCACTTAATCGTTCCCTGCGCCTAGGTACCACTATATTATGGAGAACCATACCGGTAATCCTGAAAAAGAAGGTCTTATTAGAAGATACTTGCTTTGCCTATGCTTATAACAGCATTGTTTATAACTCAACTTTAATATGTTTAGTGATAATAAAAAGGAGTATATTAGCCAATGACCTACATAGCACAGTTTCTAAACATGGCATTCCCCAAAGCGGGTGTTTTGGTTCATTCCATTCCAGTTACGGCAGCAACGATATTCTTCGCGCTGTCTTTGCTGTATATTCTTATTAGAGATCACCGCTCAGCAAACGAAATACCACCTCTCTTTTGGAAGGTTTACCTGCTCTTCGTACTGATGGTATTTCTGAGTTTAGCATTTAATATCCATCAAATAGGTCCCCGACATCTAGCCATGACAGCAGTGCTTATTGGATCACCCTTGGCTATCTTACTAGGACTCACCCTTACTAATTCCCGCAGAGCCTATCAAATAGCTGGCTTAGCATTGCTTATAGCTGGTATTTATGCCATAATTCAATACCTTTTTGGTATTGAGGAAACGACCATAAATGGTTTGAACCTAGCCCTGGGTGATTCCTGGAACAACAAGCCTATTGCCATTTGGGTAGCGCAGACCCCAAAATATGTAAAGTGGCCTGCTACATACCAGAATGGTAATCTGGCCGCGGCCTTCTATATCCTCGCTATTCCCCTGCTTTTATCTTGGAGATCCATAGAATTATCTGACCGATGGCTGCGTTTTTCTGCACTGGTGACAGGTTTCGTGGGCCTGCTGTTAAGCGGAGCAAGAAGCGCGCTTTATCCCTTTGCTCTGATTTGGATTATAATTTGCATAGTATATGTGCTATGGCAAAGAGGAAACGGTCTGAAGGATTTGCTAATGTGGAGTGGATGCATCGTTTTGGTTTTTATGGCTATAGGCCAGGTTAAACCAGATTCACCTCCGTATGACTATATGCTGGATCGCTATGTTTTACAAACCAAGCAAGACCCAACTGCCTCGGGAAGAACTATGCAATGGAAAGAAGCTCTAAAAGAGACAAGCCAACAGGCATGGTCCTCACGACTCCAGATTTTCACATTAGGTTGGGATAGGAGCGCTGATTTTCCGGTGGAAGGTTTTTTAGCAGTTGCTATGTTGTATGGATTTATTGCCATGACCCTGTTTGTCCTTCTTTTTTTGGTGACGATGTACCAAGCCAGTTTTCGCTCCGAAGCAAACCAGATTATCGCCCTGGGATTGTTAGCAGGCTTTTGCCAATTCCTGATAGATTCACCCTTTTTACAGCCCCCCACCTTGATTAACTGGTTTTTCGTAGCTGGACTGGCCTTGAACCAAAATAAAAAAGATAACAGTCGTATAGAGCCCTGGATAATCAGACGGATTTTGTAATTACTTTTATATAACCCAAGGTAGTAAATATTTTAAGAGGGAGAGCTTAGTTGTGATGTTTTCTTTAGTCCTGGCTACGGTGAATAGAACGGATGAACTGCGGACGTTTTTGTTCCATCTGAACCAACAGAGTTACCGAGATTTTCAATTGATCGTGGTTGACCAGAACAACGATGATAGCCTGCTGCCGATACTGGCTCCATATTTTGATTCATTTCCACTAATACATATTAAATCGAAAAAACGCGGTGCTTCCCGAGCCCGTAATCTAGGTTTAAAACATGCCAGTGGAGAAATTATTGGATTTCCAGATGATGACTGTTGGTATCCCACTGATTTACTTAAAAATGTTTTGGACTTTTTTAATCGTTGCCCGGAATGGGACGGTTTCATTGGGCGAACCGTGGGAATAGAAGGCAACACAGTAATGCTTCGTTTTGACAATCGTGCTGGAGCTGTTACCAAATATAATGCCTGGCGCAGAGGGGTTACCTCTACAATGTTTTTTAAGAGCCATATAATGATGGCTTCTGGAGGATTTGATGAACAGCTAGGTGTCGGCGCTGATAGTCCCTGGGGATCAGGGGAAGAGACTGACTACTTGATAAGACTGTTGAATGATGGCTGTAGGATATTCTATGATCCTACATTGATTCTTTATCATCCCAATCCCCTGAAATATGCCCAGGAAAAACTTCTGGTTCGTGCTTACTCCTATGGGTGCGGCATGGGCAAGGTCTTGCGGAAGCATAATTATCCACTCTGGTTTTTCCTCTATTATTTAATTCGATCCATAGGGGGAGGCTTATTAGCTTTGAGTAGGGCAGATTGGGCTCTAGTGACCTACTACCGGGAATGTTTCCGGGGAAGGTTATATGGTTGGAGAAAAGGATGAGTGATAAATATATGCGAGCAGCTCTGGTGCATGATTGGGTAGTAACCCCGGGTGGAGCGGAAAGGTGTCTGGCTGTTTTCCATGAACTCTATCCCAAGGCTCCTCTATATACTCTCTTTTATAATGACAAGGAGATCAGAAAGCTAGGCTTCGCACAGGAAGAAGTACAAGCTTCCTTTCTGCAGGGGAAGAAAACCATTCTGGAGAGGTACCGAAATTTTTTACCTCTGTTTCCCTATGCCATTGAGCAGTTAGATTTATCCGACTATGATTTAATATTGTCCAGTAGTCACTGTGTAGCCAAAGGAGTGTTGACCCGGGCAGATCAACTGCATATCTGTTACTGCCATACGCCGGTACGCTATGCTTGGGATTTAACCCACCGTTACCTACAGGAGAACTCACTTACCCGGGGACTTAAATCTACCATAGCGCGAATGGTCTTACATTACCTGCGTATGTGGGATATACAGTCATCTAACCGCGTGGATTATTTCATCGCCAATTCCCATTACACTGCTCGACGTATATGGAGGGCTTACCGTCGTGAAGCAACGGTTATTTATCCACCGGTAGACCTAGAAATATTTCCATTGCTGGAGAAAAAGGAGAACTATTTTCTCTTTGTCTCCCGCCTGGTACCTTATAAACAAGCTGAATTGGTAATTGAGACATTTAACCGAACCGGAAATGAGTTGAAGGTGGTTGGTGATGGCCCACAACTGAACCGTTGTCATCGCCTATCAGGAAAAAACGTGGAAATTATGGGCTACAGAACCGGATCAGAACTGGCAGAAATTATGGGCCGGGCCAGGGCTCTAATCTTTGCCGCCGATGAGGATTTCGGAATCACTCCGGTAGAGGCTCAAGCTTGTGGTACTCCAGTAATTGCATTTGGCCGAGGAGGCGTAACCGAAACGGTTATTCCCGCCAACGGAAACAACTGGGATCAGGCTACCGGTATATTCTTCTTTGAACAAACCGTTTCCCAATTAGAATGTGCTATTGGACAATTTTTAGACTGGGAAGGCAACTTTAACCCACTGGTTATCAGGCACAATGCCGAACGCTTTAATAGCCTAAGATTTAAGGCAGATGTTCAGGCTTTCATTAATAGCAAATACCAGGAGTGGACTAAATCATGATTGCTACAATAGCCGTAAACTTATATGCCAATAACTTTAAGCAATATAGATTCTTCTATACTTTGGCAATTTGTCCTTCGGGTATATTGGAGTATGCAAACAAAAACGCCGGGGTGAACCGCGGCGTTTTGTAAAATATTTACCTTTTCATTACAAGCCCTTACTCTACAACATTTACCTTTTTCAAGTCTTCCCGTAATCTGGCAGCATCTCGCAGAAAAACATGGCATATCTCTTCCTGCCTTCTGTTGGTGTTAACATGAAAAAGTATCCGTATACAAAGTGGGATTGAACCTTGCACCTCAATCTCCTGGGAACATAATAATGGGACCAGGTGTAAGCCCATGGAGCGTGCAGCTTCCGCAGGAAAAGCGGATTTAATATCCGCGGTGGTCGTAAATATAATGCTAGCAATATCCTGTAAGTTTAGTTCATTTTGTTTAATAATTTCCTTTAAGACTTCAGCTGTTGCCTCAAATATTTCTGTTGCTTTATCCTCTTTTACCGTTATAGCTCCTCTAATTCCCCTAACTACCATTCTACCATCCTACCTTTCTTTCCTTTATGGTACAGCCCGGTGTCCAAGACCGATAGAAACCTCATCAAGATGAAGCAAGCCTATTCCAAAGAAAATCGCTACGCTTATGTGATCCTTGAAACGAGCCACTCCTATTTTACCACCAACGTTAAGACCGATTGCCTTGGGCATTATCTGGGCAAGAGCCTCACGAGCTGCTCCAGCCACAGCCCCTTCATCCGGGTGCGTATCCTTTATAACCCCTTCCCGTTTGGAGGCAACCACCGCCCTTTCTACAATTTTGGCTACGGAGGCGATAAATTCACCTCCGTAATCAACGGCCACCGCTTTAATCCCGTATTGCTCAAACAATGACTTTTTCATAGCTATTTCTTCTGGTCGGGATAAAGAAAGTGCCATTTTAATAGCTGCTGTAGCTACCATTTTACTTCCTACTTCCACTACCATACCACCTCGCATTTCATATTCTTATTTTACTATAATTTTGCCTATCATTACTATGGTTTGATTGGCGGTAAAAATTTGTTTTGAGCCAGGATAAGCGAGGTTCGAAGAAACGGACACAATTTTATAATCTATAGGAAAATTGTAAGCGGTAGAATCTATCTCCACCGTGTCACCAGCATTAATATCCAGTGTAACCTCTCGTTCTGTAAAACTATATTTTTCCTGTCCATTTATTAATATCTTGGCTCTGGGCAAAGATGAGAACTTTTCTACAGCAATGGCTAGTTTAGTTTGCGGTGATTTGATCTCCCCAACTACTGAGGGGCTATCTTGCTCTTGGTAGCTGACTGGAAGCTCTAGTTTCTGACCTTCCATTCGTTCACCCCAGCTAAGATAAAAGCGTATTGGGTCAGCTGTCATTAGTCCCTGAACCGTAACCACAATTAAAAGGCTTAAGACAGCCAATCGTATTAGATTTTTTTCCACCCGATTTACAAAGTTTTTGATAATACCATCCCCTCAGGCTTAATTTCTTTCTATCTTATGCCTGAGTTATGGCCTTTATCCATGAAATGTATTTACGAGCTTATTTTTTCGTGAGCCTTAAAATGGAAATAGCCAGGGCCGCCGCTCCATAACCATTGTCAATATTGACTACTCCCACCCCACTGGCACAACTGTTCAGCATAGCCAGTAATGCTGCCAATCCGTTAAAACTTGCTCCGTAGCCTACGCTGGTAGGTACCGCAATTACCGGCTGATTGCTTAAACCTCCAACCACGCTGGCGAGGGCTCCTTCCATACCAGCCACCACGATAATTACCTGGGCCTGGTTAATCTGCTGGATTTTATCGAGTAATCTATGGATACCTGCTACTCCCACATCGTAAATGCGGTCAGCTTGACCTCCCATTACTTCAATGCATAAGGCTGCTTCTTCCGCAACCGGCACATCAGCCGTTCCAGCCGTAATCACAGCGACTTTCCCTAATGGGGGCAGCGCAGAACGTTGTATATATAGTAAGCGCGCCATGGGGTTGTATTTAATATCGGCAATCACGGTTTTTACAGCCTCAAACACTTCTGTCCCAGCCCGAGTACCTATTATATTGTCATTTTGTACTGCTAAACGTTGGAAGATTGCCATGATTTGATCCCTGGTTTTACCTTCGCAATAAATCACTTCCGGGAAATTATCCCTGATGGCCCGGTGATGATCAAGCTTAGCAAATCCCAAATCCTCATAGGGCAGTATTTTCAAGGCTTGATAGGCATCTTCTATTTCTAACTGCCCATTTTTGACCTCATTCAGAATCCCGTACAGCTGCTTCTCATTCATTTAAATCTTCTCTTTTCTCGCGGTTTTATATCCCTCAAAATCCAGAGACACAATACTAAATCCACATTCTTTTACGCGCCGAGTGATTTCCCGTCTCAATACAAATGCCCTTTCTAAATCTCCCTGGTCAAACTCCAAGCGAGCTTCACCGGCGTGCCATCTGACTCTGACAAGCTGGAAGCCCAGTTCATGTATAGCATCTTCCGCAACCTGTACTTGTTCCAATATCAAAGTCTCAATTCGGTGTCCAGTTTTTATCCTGGTAGCCAGGCAGGATTCCGTTTTTTTTCCGGCAAAAGGAAGATAATAATCCCCTGCTATAATGTTTATATCTTCTTTACTAATACCGGCTTCCAATAGGGGGCTATCTATTCCGGCTTCTTTTAGAGCCCTCATCCCAGGCCTAAAGTCATCCAGGTCATCTACTACCGAACCCTCGATAAACCTGGTTCCCGCAAATTCAGCCTTTAGGGACAATAAAAAAGCAAACCTCTCACGCTTACAATAATAACAGCGCAAAAGGTCATTAGCTAGAAATTCTTCGCTTTTCATCTCAGGTCCCGGATAGATATTATGTTTTACATTTAGAAAAGACGCAGTTAATTCTGCGGCCTCTATTTCTCTGATCGGAGTAGCAGCCGAATGAAAAGTTACCGCCTGAATTTGGTTAGCAGGTAATGCTTGTGAGCAAGCCCATAGAAGGAAAGAACTATCCAACCCCCCTGAATACGCCACTACTACTGGAGCCATCCGCTTAAGGACAGCATCCAGCAGATTCAGCCTATTATAGCTACCAGTTTTCTTTGGCATATTGAACTCCGGCAAGAAATGCCTCCCTATTTTTTTCTATGATAGACTCTTTCTTTCCTTTAAATATAATTCCAAAATGTTCCAAAGCCTGTTCCACGGTCACTACTCCGGTTTTTTGCAGACAAGCTCCCAGAAGCAGCATGTTGGCACCCTTGGGGCTGCCCATTTCATCAGCAATCTGGTTTACAGGCATTTGAAAAACGTTCAAGTCTTCTCTCTGGGGCAGTCTATCCACCAGCGAAGAATTGATAACCAGCGTTCCGTTCTTCTTGATTTTACCCTCAAACCGATCCAAAGACGGTCGGTTCATAATAATAGCCATTCCCGGATGTTCAGTAAGCGGTGAGCTGATCTCATCATCCGCAATGGTAACCAAGCAATTGGCTGTGCCTCCTCGCATCTCTGCTCCATAAGCAGGTAACCAGGATACATTTTTACCTGCCCCCATGGCCGCATAGGTCAGAAATTTACCCATGGACAGGACTCCCTGTCCACCAAAACCCGCAAACAATACCTGTTTCTCGCTATCCATCCTATAGAGCCTCCTTGACCTTAAATTCACCCAACGGATAATAGGGTATCATGTTCTCTTCCAGCCATTTTAAAGCATCCATCGGACCTAAACCCCAGTTGGTAGGACAGGTAGACAAAATCTCCACCATGGAAAAGCCCAATCCTTTCATCTGCGTTTGCAAGGCTTTTTTAATCGACTTCTTGGTTTTGGTTACATTCGCAGGGTTGTTTACTGACATCCTGCTTATATAGGCTGATCCCTCATTGATGGCTAATAATTCTGCCATTCGAATTGGATAACCGGTCTCTTCAACCTTTCTACCATAAGGAGAAGTGGTGGTCACTTGCCCCAGTAGAGTCGTGGGGGCCATCTGACCGCCGGTCATACCATATACGGCGTTGTTCACAAATATAACCGTAATTTTTTCACCCCGGGCTGAAGCGTGCACTATTTCAGCCATGCCTATAGAAGCCAGATCACCATCACCCTGATAAGTAAATACACAACGATCCGGCAATATCCGCTTAATACCTGTAGCTATAGCCGGGGCTCTTCCATGAGCCGCTTCCAGCATGTCAAAGTTAAAATAATCATAAGCCAATACTGAACATCCCACTGGGCATATACCAATGGTATTCTCGCGCATATTCAGCTCGTCAATACATTCGGCTACCAATCTGTGAATAATTCCATGGGTACAACCAGGACAATAATGAAATTTGGCCGGAGTAAGACTCTCAGGTCTCTGGGCTACGATTTTCATTAGAACCCCTCCCTTTCCGCCAGCTTAATAATCTGGTCAGCTATTTCCTCAGGGCTGGGAATCATACCTATTCTACCGTAAAATTCCACTGGGGCTTTACCATTCACAGCCAGTCTAACATCATCCACCATCTGTCCCATGCTAATTTCCACCGAAAGAAACATCTTAGCCGTCTCAGCCGCCTTTTTTATATGTTCTACAGGAAACGGCCAGAGGGTAATCGGTCTGATCAATCCTACCTTATGACCTCTCTTGCGCACTTCCATGACCGCTTTCTTTACAATACGCGACATTAGACCAAAGGCCACCACTACCAAATCAGCGTCTTCCGTCCAGTAGGTTTCTGCTCTTTGTTCATTGGCTTTTATTACCTTATATTTATCACCCAAGACATGATTCCGCTCTTCTAAAAACTCCGGCGAAAGATGCAGCGTATTCACGATATTGGGTTTACGATCTTTACAGCCGTTAATAGCCCATGGCTTGCCTATAAATTGGGTAACCTTCTCGCGTGGAATCACCGGTTCCATCATCTGCCCCAGCGTTCCTTCAGCCATAACCATTACAGGAATACGATATTTGTCAGCCAAATCAAAGGCCTCCATCGCAAAATCCAACATTTCCTGAACAGAAGAGGGAGCTAAGACTATGATCTGAAAGTCGCCATGACCTCCACCTCGGGTAGCCTGCCAATAATCTGATTGCGCCGGTTGTATCCCGCCTAATCCCGGGCCACCCCGTGATATATTGACTATCAAGCAAGGCAACTCGGCTTCTGCAAGAAATGATATTCCTTCCGACTTCAAGCTTATACCCGGTCCTGAAGTGGCTGTCATAACCCGGAAACCAGTGGAAGCTCCTCCATAAACCATACTAATAGCGGCTAGTTCACTTTCAGCCTGAACAAAAGTCCCGCCCAGGAGAGGAAACTTTCTGGCCATATATTCAGCAATCTCACTGGAAGGCGTTATCGGATAGCCAAAAAAAGCTATACATCCGGCAGTAAGCGCACCTTCAGCTATGGCTTCATTACCCTTCATTAAGACCTTTTTCATCCCATCACTCCCTTTCTACCTCGATGACTAAATCGGGACACATGAGAGCACAAATCCCACATCCCGTACAGTTATCCGGCAGCAAATCCGTAACCGGATGGTAGCCCAAAGCATTTATATTATGCTTATCCAGGCCGAGTACATCTTTGGGGCAAAAATTAACACATAGTTCACATGCCTTACATTCGTCCGCATGAAAACGAACTTTTCCCTTGGCCATCCTACATTCCTCCCTTAAGAACCCTTCCTACAACCAATCTGGCTTTAAATACAAATCAATTACTTGTAATTTTTCTCCATAGTCCGGAAAAAGTTCACTATAAAACTTTTCTTCAATAGTAAGATAGGAAACTGGTATATCCAAAGCCTCCGCAAAGCCTACTATCATTTCATGACCGTCTCTAATTAAATCAGGGCTGGTCTCCCCTAACAAATTGGGATTGCTTACGATACCGGTGAATTTTAGGTTGGCAACACCCTCCAGTCGTCTTTTCAATAACATAACACTCTCTAAATCCTGTGCAAATGGTCTATATGGGTTTAGAACCAAAAAAAAATCATAAGTCTCGCGAGCAACGACATATCTGCTCAGGTAGCCCAAAACCACAGATCCAACTTCATCTCCCGCTAGGTCGATAACCATCTCGTTATCCTGCCTGATCAAGCCGATTATTTCACCGGGTATGCTGGGCACATCTCCAAAGGACAATTGCCCTTCAGGTGCCACTAGCCTAATACCTGCTTTCTCGAGCTTTGCCCGAACATCTCGAGAAGCAAAATACGGGTTAACCAAATCCAAATCTGCAAGAATTACGCCTTTTGAAGCTTCTGCCTTCTGCATGGCATAATTCAATGCTACTTCTGATTTTCCGCTGCCAAATCCGCCAGCAAAAACAACGATATTACCCAAGTTATTACCCTTTCCGAGTAGTTTTCCTTATTGAGTAATAATATTAGATCAAGATAAGATTAAAAGCAACAAAAAATTCAATAAAGAAAATCCAGCTTGCGACGAGCCTCTGGCGACGGCGGCCGCTCCTTGCCATCCCTGGCACCGCGGCACTTGTCCGTCCTTGGACGTCGGAGTTGCACTTATACTATCCCCATAAAATGTTATACTTATAGTACAAAAAAAGCGGCTCTTTTTGAGCCACTTTTGCTTATTCATTATCAATAACCTTAGGTAAACCCGCCCTTTTAGAAACTCTGTTGGTCAATGAATAAATCCACCAATTGAGAAATGGTATTTTCTGCCTCTTTCTCACTAAATTTCAGAGTTTGCATGGCTTCTGGGGAAAGAGGGTAAAGCATACCATCAATACCTATACCCATACCCATGGATAGACAGATCACATCTGCAATGTGCACAATGGATGTAAGTTGAAGGTTTATCTTAGATTGCTCTGGATTATGATGGTAAGCAATCGCCTCCACCAATTCCGGAGGCAGATTCCATTTCTCCGCAATTTTAGCCCCTACCATTGCATGGTTAAATCCTAGAATTTGATCTTCGGCTTGACTGAATGGAATATTCTCAGATTCTACCATAGCAACTACCTCATGGTAGGCCTGTTTCATAGTGCTATTTAATACCACTTTACCAATATCGTGTAAAAGGGCAGCTGTATAAGCTACATCCACGGTGTAAAACTTACACGTTTTAGCAATTAACCTAGCTGAAATAGCTACACACTGAGAGTGCCTCCAAAGTTCTCCCGGAGCCAATGCGTAACCTTCCACCTCGCGGCTGAGCAGGTCACTTACCGATGCTGCCATAACAATACTGCGAACCGTCTTGAAGCCGAGAAAAACAGTGGCATCAGTTACGGTGGAAATACGACGGGGAAATCCATAAAAAGCTGAGTTGGCCAACCGAAGCACTTTGGCAGTCATACCTTGATCTTGGTTCAATACATCGTTAATTTGCTGGGCTGTAGTATTGGGATCCTCTGTTAATTCCATTATTCTCACTACAACATGCGGTAAGGCGGGCAGATCATTTACCGCCTCCACAATGGATTCCAATGTCACCTTCTCCATATCCACCCTCCTCCATCACTATTTCCAATTATCGATCTTGCGCATCAAGTAATCCTTATACGCCACTAATTCTTTACTAACCTTGAACAGTAATTTTTCTATATCGTTTTTGGAAAGCAGTAATTCCTCAGGTTCTATGATTTCTACAGTTCTAAATTCTTCCTTCATGGAGAACTTTATAGCATCCTCTATACTGTCAGCATAAAAAGTAATCATCGCCGGAGCATAAGCAAGTTTTTTACCGCTTATCTCATCCATTACTAAATATACTTCTTGACTCATTTCAATATCTTCTATACGTATTCCTTGAACCGGCACATTCCTAAGCAGAGACACCTGCTGCTGCCTGGTGTCTTCTGCAAGCTGCTCCACATTTTTACCTCCGAAAAGCTTTCCCGATTTAGCTTTGCCTAAATAATCAAACCGAAGTTTTATCTTTATTTCAGACAAAATTTCATCAACTCCTGTCCAAACCATCTAGCTTAAATTGTCAGATTGCCTAGTACTTTTACCCTTGTCCTATATATTACCTCTTTAATCCTATAAATGCCTAATTTTTTCTATAATGCACCTTAATTGTTGCTTTGAAGCTACAATTCATGAAGAGCAATTTCTTGCAAGCGATTCACTTCATCTTGCTGTAGGTAACGGTACTTTCCTATTTCCACCCCTTCCAGAGTAAGAAATGCAAAAGCGACGCGTTTGAGGCTTATGACCGGATGCCCCACAGCCGCACACATTCTCTTAACCTGTCTCTTCCGGCCTTCATGAATCAGCAGTCTAATTATCGAAGCCCTATCATTCTGACTTATGAGATGTATTCCAGCAGGGGCAGTCATGCCATCTTCCAGGTCAACCCCGTCCCGCAAAATCATTAGCTCATTGTCTTTTATTCGTCCCGCCACGTAAGCCTCATACTTTTTATCTATATTATAACGCGGGTGAATCATTAAATTTGTAAACTTCCCATCGTTGGTCAACAAGAGAAGTCCCTCGGTATCATAATCCAAGCGCCCCACTGGATAAATGCGTTCTTTTATCTCCCCTACCAGTTCTAACACGGTAGCACGTCCCCAGGGATCATTTACTGCACTGATATAACCCGGCGGTTTATTAAGTAAAATATATACGTGTTGTTCCACTCCAACTATCTTTCCGTCATACTCTATGGAGTCTGTTTTTGAATCTACTAAGGTTATCAATTCAGTTACTATATTTCCGTTGACTTTGACTCTACCCATCCGGATTATTTCTTCCGCCTGCCGGCGTGATGCAATCCCCGCTTGGGCCAGGTACTTTGCCAGCCTCAAATTAAAACTTCCTTTATATGTATTTGCCCATACAGGCTAAAAATTTGTAGTTCTGATACTAATTATTCTATATAAAATCCATTAATCCTTCCCAATCACGAATATTGAAGATGGGAAAGAAAATTAATAGGTCATACTATACTTGTATCTGTTATTATTAAAGCATCTTCATAAAAATATGTAACTAACATTCATTATAATGGAGGAAGCTATGGACAAAAAATATGTTGATAAGGCTAAGATAGAAGCGGCCTTTAAATTAATCCTGGAGGCCATTGGCGAAGATCCTGAGCGCGAGGGGCTGTCCCAAACTCCTAATAGAGTAGCCCGTATGTATGAAGAGATTTTTTCCGGCATGAATGACGATCCCCGTGAATATTTGGATGTATCCTTTACCGAATATCACGATGAGCTGGTGCTGGTAAAAGACATTCCTATCTACTCAATGTGCGAGCATCACTTCCTTCCCTTCTATGGTCTCGCTCATGTCGCCTATATACCCAAAGGCGGCAAAGTAGTGGGAATAAGCAAACTGGCTCGGGTGGTTGAATCTTATGCACGCAGGCCCCAACTGCAGGAGCGCCTCACCTCTCAGGTCGCTGACTGTATTTTTGACACTCTAAAGCCTATGGGAGTAATGGTAATTATACAAGCGGAACATATGTGCATGACTATGCGGGGTGTCAAAAAACCTGGTGCTTTAACCGTCACTTCGGCAGTAAGAGGCATATTTGAGACCCGACCCCAGACCCGCGCTGAACTCTTATCTCTAATACTGAAATAAGCAACTGCAAATGATCAAAAAGCGGCACCTTTCAAATGAGTGCCGCTTTTAAAATAGCGAATGTAGGTCCCTCTTTGCCATCCGTGGCACCGCGACACTAGTCCTTCCTTGGACGTCGGTCGCTCTTTAGCTAAAACAGACCTATAATCTCTCCATCGGGAAGAATATCAATCTTCTCTGCAGCAGGGCTTTTGCTAAGGCCAGGCATGGTCATTATATCTCCAGCAATAGCTACAACAAACCCAGCTCCCGCAGATAATTTAACTTCTCTAATATTTACTGTAAAACCCCGGGGCCTGCCGATAGCCTTAGGTTCGTCTGATAGGGAATACTGGGTCTTGGCTATGCATATAGGCAATTGACCATAACCCATCTTTTCAAAACGATCTAACATATTCTCCGCCGTTTTATTGTAGCTAACCCCATCCGCCCCATATATCTGCTGACAGATCTTTTCTATTTTGGCTTTCAAAGGGGATTCCAACTCATACAGGCACTTAAAATCAGCATTTTTCTCAGTGGCAGATATTACTTTGCGAGCTAATTCTTCTCCACCCTGACTACCTTCATTCCAGACTCTAGATATGGACAGTTCAGCACCCAGAGCTGCACATTTTCCTGCAATCATTTCGATTTCTTCTTTGCTATCGCCAGGAAATTCATTAAGCGCAACTACTACTGGGACGCCAAATAGATTAAGATTTTCAAGATGTTTTTCCAGGTTCTCCACACCTTTTGCCAAGGCCTGCATGTTAGTTTCAGACAGCCTGTCCTTAGTTACTCCGCCATGGTTTTTCAATGCTCGTATCGTAGCCACCAGCACCACCGCATCGGGTTTCAATCCAGCATAGCGGCATTTAAGGTTGAAAAATTTTTCCGCTCCCAGGTCAGCTCCGAAACCAGCCTCGGTAATCATGTAATCAGCTAATTTCAAGCCCATTTGAGTTGCAATGATACTATTACATCCATGGGCAATATTAGCAAAAGGACCTCCATGAATAAATGCAGGGGTGTTCTCCAAGGTCTGAACCAAATTTGGCTTTATAGCATCCTTCATCAACAGTGCCATAGATCCTGCCGCCTTTAAATCAGCCGCCGTTACCGGTTTTCCATCATAGGTATAAGCCACCACGATACGCGATACACGCTCTTTGAAATCCATCAGGTCGCTAGCCAAGCACAATACTGCCATTACTTCAGAAGCAACACTAATGTCAAAACCTGACTCACGAGGTATCCCGTCAGTTTTCCCCCCCAGGCCAATCACGATATTCCTTAATGCTCTTTCATTCAGATCCATGGCCCGGCGCAGAACCACCTGACGTGGATCAATGTTCAACGGATTACCCTGGTGGATACTATTGTCCAGCATGGCTGCCAGAAGGTTGTGCGCAGTAGTTACCGCATGAAAATCGCCTGTGAAATGCAGATTAATATCATCCATTGGCACTACCTGCGAATAGCCTCCTCCCGCTGCACCACCTTTAACACCAAAGCTTGGCCCCAGAGATGGCTCACGAAGCGCTATAATGGCCTTCTTGCCGATTCTATTCAATGCCATTCCTAGTCCCACCGTGGTAGTTGTTTTGCCTTCCCCGGCAGGGGTAGGGTTAATAGCAGTAACTAGAACCAATTTACCTGATGGCTTATCTTTAAGCCTGTCCCAAGTTTTCAAAGACACCTTGGCCTTATATTTGCCATATAACTCTATGTCATCCTCCGACAATCCAATTGATTGGGCTATATCTACTATGGGCTTCATCTTGGCATTCTGAGCTATCTCAATATCGCTCTTCAATTCTACATTCCCCTCTTCTCTTCATCTTCAATTTCATCAAAATCTATTGTATCAACAATGACAACACCTTATCTAGTGTTTATTCATTATTATAGTTCCTCCCAATTTGAGAATTATTAATACCAGAAACAAATTCCCTGTGCTAAAACAGGTAAATAACAATAACCATAATGGGATTGTTATACCTTTTCGCTAATTAGGCATGATATTTTCGCAGATAGTAAAGTACCGCTTTCACTAACTATAACTCTCTCGGCCCAATATAGGAATAGTTTAGACTAGTATAAGGTTTCACAAGGTGCTGCAATAAGCAGAACTAGTTTATCCAAATAATCGATTGCAAATATAGATTGAGGCTACCAGACCTGTAATGTCCGCGGTTAATCCAGTAATCAATGCATATTTAAACTTTTTTATCCCTACCGAACCAAAATATACAGTTAATACAAAAAATGTTGTATCGGTGGTTCCCTGCATCACCGAGGCCAGCCTGCCGATCATCGAATCCGGACCATATGCCCGCATCAATTCAGTCGCCAGCCCCAAAGCGCCGCTGCCTGATAAGGGTCTCATCACTGCTAGCGGGAGCACCTCCGGGGGTGCTCCGATGGCAGCCATTACCGGCATCATAGCCCGGACCAAGTAATCCATGGCCCCGGAAGCTCGGAAAACAGAAATGGCAACCAGCATTCCAACTAGGAAGGGAATTATTTTTATAGCTGTATAGAAACCTTCTTCGGCCCCTTCGACGAAAGTTTCGTACACCGGTATACTTTTGCAATATCCGTAGATAGGAATTACCAGCAACAAGAAAGGTATTGCCCAGCGGGAAACAGTAGTCAGAACTGTTAACAACATTATCCTTTCCTCCTCCAATGACTCCGGGTTCGAAACCAGTAATCCAGCGAAACAGCTATAATCATGGCGCAACTGGTAGCGAAAATGCAAGCACCTACAATTTCGGTGGGATTCAATGAGGAAAAGGATAGCCTGATCCCAATAATGGTAGCAGGAATCAAGGTAATACAAGAAGTATTGAGAGCCATGAAGGTACACATAGCTTCAGACGCTTCATTCTTATCACCGCGGTTCAGTTGCTGCAGCTCCTGCATAGCCTTCATCCCAAAAGGTGTAGCAGCATTGCCTAAACCCAGCATATTAGCGCTAAGATTTAGTATTATTGCCCCCATAGCTGGGTGATCAGGTGGGACACTGGGGAATAGCCTGCGTAGAAATGGTTTTAAGATACAGGCCAAGCTCCTTATAATACCAGCTTTTTCAGCAATTTTCATAATGCCCAGCCACAGAGCCATAATCCCTATCAAATCAAAACAAACCACGACTGCACTTCGGGCAGCTCCAAGAGCAGCTTGGGTCACCAATTCCACATGGCCATTAAGGGCTGCTACCACAATTCCTGAGGCTAAAAGTAAGAGCCAAATTACGTTCAACAAATTATACCCCTCCGCACTTCCCAAAGGCTAGCTTAAGCTCTTTTAGAAGGGTATGAACCACGACAGAAAAATAGAACAGCCCGGCATTACACCGGACCGCAACGATACCCACTTGATTCAGTTTATTATATACTATTGCTCATAAGATTCGCTTCTATTTCTTCCTCTTCTTTCCATAATACTTTCAATCTTATCGAATATTTGAGGGGCGATATCTACGACCCGTTCAGCCAAGGGATTCCCCGTTACCGATATTAATCGGACATCATTCATCCGAACCACCAGGAAACCCACCGGTTTGACCGAGACACCTGCACCGCTGCCACCTGCAAAAGGAAGCTCCATGTCCCTGCCTGAGGAATTCACCTCGTATTCTCCCCCTCCCGCCGCAAAACCACAAGCAACCTGGGAAATGGGAATAATAATGCTGCCATCGTTGGTCTCAACCGCATCACCCACCACCGTGTTAACATCCACCATCTCCTTTATGCTCTGCATGGCGGTCTTCATTAATCCTTCAATGGGATGGCTCTGCTGTTCTTGCTGTGAATCCATTCATACACCACCTGACTTTTATTACAATTGCATATATCACTATGATCATAATGTGTACCAATCTCATTTTTAATATGCATGTAAAGCTGCTTAAAAAGGCCGGGTTGGCAAAGTCTGGCCTTACATCCAACCAAAGATGTTTCAAACTGCACCGGCTGCTCAAAGCACCTATCAAAATCCCTTTTAAAGTCCAGCACATTCCTGTACTCAGAGCGGTATAAAGAGCATCCTTGCTCCCAACGGTACTGATCCACTCCAGTTTCTCCACAACTATATAGCGCAGCACCATAATAATCATGTGATAATTACCACTGCAAAACCTAAAAAGGCTGCGTATAGGAATACCTTTAAATGCCTGCATAATTACTTCATGGGTATCAGTTGGCTTGACAGTATCGGACTGGCGATGTTCGAAAGCGGAAACAAGAATTGATTCGAGCAGGCGAAGTTTAGGGTCGGTATAATCATATTGGTGATTAACTTTATAGAAGCGAGAATTGATTTGCAGTGAAATACCCTGATAAGAATCGTCTTCCCTTACTTTAACAAAGATTTCGGCCTTGATATATAAAGACAAGCAAAAAGTGATAAGTAGAAACACAAATACCCATATCCAAAAGGCCATGTAAATTCTCCCGTTTTTCCATATCATTCCCACCATGTGCAGGCTTATGCATTAAGTGCGGACACTAGGGCCTATCTTCTATAACTTTTTCGATAGCGGTAATCACTTTGTACATTTCATCGTCCACTTCAATATTGGGTCTTCCTACTCTGAAAGTGGGGCATTGCAGATTATAATCCAAAATTTTCTTTTTAAGTTTTTCTAACTCTAGTCTTTTCTCATAATAAAAATGAGCCTTTTTCTTTTCATACCGGTTAATAGTTACTGGCACATGTTTTTCATTAATGAACAAAGAGGTATAACGCTTGAAATCTTCTACCTCTTTCCAGAGTTTCGCTGTATCCGCATCGATATCTTTGCCTAACTGAATCCAGTAGGGAGTAAAATCATTGTTTCTTAAAATCCGAAATGCCATTCGCATATCCTCAGGTTCGTAGGGGTTTTCAGAAAGGTCGAGGGGTTGCCCGGCTCCTTTTAGATTATCAAAATCGCCCCTTTCCCGAGCCTTGCGTATCTGTTCCTCCACCAGTTCCTCGGTACTGCTCATATATTTGGCCAACTTTCTATTCTGTTGGGCCTTTATCATTATCTCTTCCTCTAAAGATCTTTCGGACACCTTTTCACCCTCCCTCTACTTTTTAACATTTCCCAACGGTACAGACTTTTTGAATTGCGTAAGAATCTAGGGTTACACATAGGGGACATTCCCCCTTAGGGGTGTGTCCCCTTACCTTACTGACATTCCCCCTTAGGGGTGTGTCCCCTTACATTAAACGATCGGTAAATCATCGAGGCTAGACAGCGCAAATAATTTTAAAAACTCGTGGGTGGTTCCATAAAGGTTAGGTCTTCCGGGAGCCTCTTTTTTACCCATCTCTTTAATTATGCCCTTTTCCATAAGGGTTGCGATGACCCGATCCGTTTTCACCCCTCTGATTTGTTCAATCTCGGCTTTGCTCAGTGGTTGCCGATAAGCGATAATGGCTAAGGTTTCAAGAGCTGCAGGCGACAGCCTTCGGTTAGGGTTTTTCCCCAGCCTGCTCACCACCTGAGTATACTCGGGTTTGGTTCCCATGATATAACCGCCATCCAAGGTTAATATCTGTATCCCTCGATGAACCTGATTATACTCTACTATCATTTCTCGCATAATTTGTATTAGATCCTCTTCCGCCAGGCTAAGGACTTCCATAAGTTCTTCCCTGCCTACCCGCTCACCACTTATAAACAGAAGAGCCTCAATAGCCGCTTTAATCTCATCCCTCATTAACATTGTCAATCGCCACCCGTATAAATAGTTGTATCTCTCCGAACTTTTTCTCTTGTATGGCCTCTACCTTTTGCAGACGAATTAACTCCAGTAATGCCAAAAAATATGCCAAAACTTCCCTGCGAGTGGAAACATTTGCATAAACATCTTGAAATATTAACGTTTCGCCGCCCAGCGGCAACGCACGCAGTATGGCATCCATCATTTCCCCAACATTAATATCGCTCTGAGGCACATTATATTCCGGCTTCACAGTCTTTTTTTGCATTACCCCATGCCAAGCCCGCAATAAAGAATTTAGGCTGCTGCTGATTTCCCTATCTCCCCATTCAAGCTCACCCTGACCATTACGGAAGTAGATCCGGTTTAAATCATCATTGAATCGAGACGCTAATAGCTCCGCTGCCAGCTTATACTTTTTATACTCCAATAAGCGATAAACCAATTCCTCCCGGGGATCGGAAACATCTGTATCCGTTTCCTCTCCCTTCGCTAAATCAGGTAAAAGCATTTTGGACTTCAAGTTCAACAGATATGAAGCCATAATAAGAAAGTCTCCTACCTGGTCAAGATCTATTTGTCCCGAAACCTTTATGAAATCCATGTATTGGTCTGCAATGAGGGCAACCGGTATATCATAAATGTCCATTTGGTCCTTTTCAATTAGGTAAAGCAGTAAATCCAGCGGCCCATAGAATTTTTCCAGATTGACCAGGTAACTCATGCATTTCCTCCCATTCCCCAGCGTCTAAAAGATAATCGCTTGCAGAATACCATACAGAAAGTTAACCAACGGCCATAGAATTTTGCCTACCATATTAGTAACAATAAGCAATAAAAGAATAAGCGGCCCATATTGTTCCAAGGAATACATAAATTGAGCTCCCGAATCAGGCAGCACCCCAGCCAGGATTTTCGAACCATCCAACGGAGGCACGGGGATTAGGTTAAAGGCTGCCAGAATTAGGTTTATATAGACCAAGGGTTTCAGTAAAGGGATAAATAATCCTGCCCACTCGCCAGCCTGGTAAGGGATAAGTAGTTTAAGAGCTAACATCCCCAGGAAAGCCAAAAGCATATTCATTCCCGGTCCTGCCAGTGATACTAGCATCATGCCCGTTTTCATACTAACACTTTTGAAATTGCGGGGATCAACCTGTACCGGTTTAGCCCATCCGAATTTAAATACAATCAGCATCAAAAAACCTACCCAATCTATGTGCGGTAAGGGATTAAGGGTCAAGCGGCCTTGGTAATAGGGGGTACGATCTCCCAGCCAATCCGCTACCAAGCCATGAGCAAACTCATGAAATGTTAAGGCAATAAGAATAGCCGGTAACCATATCAAGGTATCAATCAACCACTGCATCTGAAAATCTCCCTTCTGCCAACCATTTCATAACCATCCCGATTTCGTCTTCCTTGCTACTGGTGCTTTCGTCCAGTTTAGAGTTATATAGCTCTTCCAGTATAGCTTTAAAATGCGGGCCAGCCTTTAAACCCATCTTTTTTAAGTCATGCCCGTTAAGTTCAACTCTGACGCTTTCTTTTAGATCACAATATTTTACGACCCGGTCCCAAGCAAATTCATCCCTGATACTTAGTAAAAGATATAGAATGTTTTCCGTTTCTAAATTAGCCAACATTTTATCCATTTGGCTAAGCAGCAAATCTCTATCGCTGATGATTTCCTGTGCTAACTGGGGAACTAGAAATGAATCCTCAATGCAGCGTATAGCGTATCTTTCCAGTGGATACCGCTCAATTATCTGCGCGACTTGTGCTGTCGTAAGTTTGGAGAAAAGAACTAACAGATAAACCAGCCAAGGTCTAATCTCGCTGCCATAATACCTGGCTTCCCACCATCCCAAAACCACCGGTATTCTCTTCACGGTCATCCGGTTCAGATCTTCCAGCTTCACCTCGGGCAGTATGTATTTCCATACTCCAGTCTCTTTCATTCTTTCCAGAGCGGACAAAGGATCCTTTTCACTCAAAATTAGGATAAGCTCGGTCATAATCCGCTTAAAGGATAACTTCCCAAACAAGCGCCGCTCAATAGCATCCCGAGCAAAACGAAGGGTATCCGGTTCAATGGTAAATTTATAGCGCTGTTCAAAACGAATTGCCCTCAGTATTCGCGTAGGGTCTTCTACAAAACTAAGATTATAGAGGATGCGAATATACCGATTCTGAATATCCTTGCGTCCACCGAAATAATCAATTAGATCCCCAAACTTGCCCGGATTCAGGCATAATGCCAAGGTGTTAATAGTAAAGTCACGGCGATACATATCCTCCTTAATTGAGGCTTTTTCCACCATCGGCAGGGCAGCTGGAAATTCATAATATTCAGTTCGAGCAGTAGCTATGTCCACCTTATTTCCATCTTTCAGTATAAGCGTAGCGGTTCCAAAGCGCTCATGAACACGAACCTTCCCTCCAAGTTTATCGGCCATGCGAGTGGCGAGATCCCGGCCATCACCTTCTACTACCAGATCAACATCAAAATTAGGTACTTGTAAAAACAGATCTCTGACATATCCACCTACACAGTAGGCGGTTGCATTAATCTCCTCTGCAACCTGGCCAGCTAACTCCAGAATAGAAAATATCTCAGCAGGCAGACGTTCCCGCATTAGTCCCGAGTAGTTTTTCAAGCCCCCATCGCTAAACGAATACAGCACTTCATGGTCTTCGGGGTAGTCCTCACCGTGGAGAATACGCAGAATATCAGTACGCGACACTATCCCTACCAGGCGGCCTTCGTCAACAACCGGCAGCCTGCCTATGTCATATTCTACAACCAGCTTTTGCACCTCACTAACAGGAGTATCCGGCGAAACCGATAAAATCTCGGTGGTCATGAAGCCTTTCACTGGTGCATGTCCTAGTTCGTGAGTTCTAGCCTTACCCACATCCCGTCTGGAAATAACCCCTACCATTTTGTCGCCTTGTACCACCGGCATTCCAGTGTGTCCATACCTTAACATAATTCGCCCGGCTTCCTCCATATTTCGATTCAGGTCGATAGTCTTGACCGGGGTAGACATAATATCCCTTGCCACAACTACCGGACGTATCATCTCTCCGATGTTTTCCAGAATCAAGAGGGCAACTTCCTGACAGCTTTTCCCCTTCTTAACAACAGCCGAAGCTGCTTTCTCATGCCCTCTGCCCCCCAGCGATCTGAGCACCTCGTTTATTCGCAAGCTGTTGCTTCCGCTTCTTCCTACCACGTTTACCTTGCCCTGCATCAAAGCAACCACGAATACCCCATCACACTCTTCCATTTTAAAAAGTCGGTAAGCCACCATGTCAAGGCCGGGCACAAAATCATTGCCATCATAAATCGCTATTACTACGTCTACATTTTTTATGATGTGATGCTCAGCGGAGTCCAGAAGACTCTGCAGTACCCGCCTCTGTTCTCCAGAAAAGGGCTGCTCCATAAAGTTTCCTACAACCTTCAGGTTGGCACCCCGACCTAACAAAAAGGCCACGGCTTGAGCGTCCCTCGCGGTTGTAGAGGTAAATAGCAGGCTGCCAGTATCTTCATAGATACCTAGAGCCAAAATGGTAGCATCGAACGGGCTCAGATTAATGCCTGCGGCCATTATCTTTTCCACTAGTATGGTAGTAGCCGCTCCTATCAAATGAATTTCATTAATACTGCCTGCTATATCATCGTCGGCTGACGGATGATGATCATAAATATGAAAATCGACCTGCTCTTTATCACATAGGTCTTTTAATTGACCCAAACGGTTAGGATTAGCAGTATCAACTACAATTACTCTGGTTACCTGACTCAGGTCGATCTCCTTCGGGGCTTTTATTAAAAGCGAATCCTTATAAAGAGCCATAAACTGTTTGATGTTTTTCGACACTGTCCCCGAGAAAACCTTGACTGCCCCCGGATACAACTTGCTTGCTGCCACCATGCTAGCCAAACCATCAAAATCCAAGGCGTTATGGGAAGTTATTATTTCCACGTCTTATCTCCTTATTTTATGTTATTTGCATTATATCATACCCACCCCTAAACTTAGCCACACGCAATAAAGGGGACGGTTTCAAAACAATTTCTCGCTATCCAATAGTATGGTACAGGGACCATCATTTTGTATTTCAACCTGCATGTCTGCCCCAAATATGCCAGTCTCAACCTTAATCCCTTGGTTCTTGACATAGTTTGCGCAAAAATCAAATAAAGGCAAGGCGATTTCAGGTTGTTCGGATTCAGTGAAACTAGGCCTTCTGCCCTTACGCACATCACCATACAGGGTAAACTGGCTCACTAGAAGTATCTCCCCATTTATATCCATTAAAGAGCGATTCATCTTTTCGTCCGCATCCTCAAATACCCGCAAGTTGATGACCTTATCCATCAAGTATTCGCCATCAATGGGTTTATCACCCCTCTTTATTCCCAGCAGGACAACCAGTCCTTCATTAATACCTGCTTTTTCAATGGCGTTTACCAACACCCTACTTCGTTTGGTTCTTTGAACAACTGCACGCAATATATCAAACCTCTTCCTTAGATTTAGGAGAAGGTTTGCTCCCCGTTAGGGCTTGAATTTCCTTTTCATATTTGCGGTTTTGGTTGATCAAGTTTCTAAGCTTTTGCCCGGTTTTGAAGGCGCGGTAACTATCCAGTAAAAAAGTAATCAATGCCCCCACGCTTGCAGAAATAAGAACTACCACCGCCAGCGATATTGGCGAGGATATCCAAGTTATGAATTGAACCGTCACCTGGGTATCATTCTGTAGAACAAAACCCACTATGGCAATAACAAAGAAGAGTGCGCCCAATAAATATGCATTCATTTCATCAGTCTCCTATCCAGATAATAATATATGGTAATTGTAAGATTTCTACTTGCATATAGAAACTCCTTTAGCAGAAAAATAATTACATTTTTATTGGCACATTAATGCTCTTTTATGTTATACTGAAGACGCTTATATTTTTATTAGAATTATTTCTAACAAAAAACATATATATAAATACTAATAGTATATTGTCATAGAATGGTCAGGCCTTATGGCTAGGCTCGATAAGGGCAGCGGATTCACCGCGGGACTTTAATTGCGTTATTAAGGTCCCGTTTTATTTATGTTAGGAGGTATTTATTGTGGGTTTGATTGCTTGGGTTAAAAATGTGCTGGCAGATGAAAAATCAAGAGTGGCTGCCCTGTCTATTTTCTCCAATACTGTCTTGGTATTTTTTAAGCTGATTGCCGGAATTATTACCGGATCAGTCAGTATCATTTCCGAGGCTATTCATTCCGGCTTAGACTTACTAGCAGCAATCATTGCCTTTACTTCGGTACGAATTTCCAGTCGTCCCCCTGATAAAGAACATCGTTACGGACACGGCAAGTACGAAAATATTTCGGGAACTATTGAAGCATTGTTAATATTTGTAGCGGCCATTTGGATTCTGGTAGAGGCCTACAAGAAAATTATACATGGGGGAGAGGTTCAGTCTCTGGGTCTGGGCGTCGTAGTTATGGCTGTTGCATCCCTAGCTAACTTTTTTATTTCCAATATACTCATGAAAGTAGCAATCAAAACGGAATCGGTAGCTCTAGAAGCTGATGCTATGCATTTGCGAACCGACGTCTATACTTCGGTGGGAGTTTTGGTAGGATTGGGTGTTATAGCAATAACTAAAATTCAGATTCTAGACCCTATCATCGCTATTGCTGTTGCCCTGCTAATAACTAAAGCGGCCTGGGACATTACTGTCAAATCCTTTGCCCCCTTGCTGGATGTAGCCCTCCCTACAGAAGAAGAAGAACAAATCATGCAGGCTCTGCAGCTTATTGCCCCTGAAGGTGTGGTAGGTTTTCACGAACTTCGGACACGCCGAGCAGGATCTTCTCGCTACGTAGATATGCACCTGGTAGTTCCCCGTGATCTTACCATTGCTGAGGTTCACTCTCTTTGTGACCTGGTAGAAGAGAAAATAACCGAGCGCCTACCTATGGTAAATGTTCTGGTACATGCGGAGCCCTGTGAAGACGAAGACTGTACATCATGTTCAGGCTGCGCAAGGATTCGCAACCTGCTTTCCGAAAATACCCTTTAGCCCCTTTTGGGATTATCATTACTTGATTTAATCTTGCCTAATCAAAACCCGATAAAAATGGGACTCCATTATACTAATGAAGTCCCATTTTTTTGTTCAGTCATTTCTTTTTCAGTTGAAAAACCTAACTTCTAGCCTTATCCTCTTTGCTTTATTTCATAATACATCGGGCTGGCAACGCAGATAGATGAATACATTCCAAATAGGAAACCAACCAGCAGGGCTACTACGAAAACCTTAATGGTTCCCCCTCCAAACAATAACAAAGTAATCAGAGGCATTAAGACAGTAAGAACAGTGTTTATAGAACGATTGAGGGTTTGCATGATGCTCTTGTCTAAAAGGACATCCAGTGCATCTTTCTTTTTCATCCGCAAATTCTCTCTTACCCGGTCAAAAATAACAATGGTATCATTAACTGAATAACCAATGATGGTTAATATCGCAGCAATAAAAGCACTGTTAACCTCCCACTGAAACAAGGAGAATAGTCCGCATACAATAACTACATCATGAAATATCGCCAATACTGCAGCTGCCCCAAATTCCCACTCAAAACGGAAGGTTATATAGATCATCATCAATACCAGGGCAATCAAAACTGCCATAAAGGCATTTCGGGTTAATTCGGAGCCGATGGTAGCCCCTACACTTTCGGCGCTCTGCAGCTCTACATTCGTATACTTAGCTTTGAGGGCATCGGTCACTTGCTGGGTTTCTGTCTGTCCTAATTCATTTGTACGAATGTAAAATTCATTGCCGCTATTCTGGACACTAACCTCTTTAACCAAATTCAAACTGTTTATGGTTTCACCAACCTCGGTCGATGAAATGGATGCATCCATTTTGTAACGTAACATGGAACCCCCTTCAAAGTCTATGCCCAGGTTGAATCCCTGTACAAACATTGAAATAATTCCAGGAATTATAAGTATCAGAGAAAATATATAGAACCATTTCCTTTTTCCTATAAATTGCATTGTCTACCCTCCTTATACTCCATATAATTTATTCTTCTTGGTAATATCAGCACACAGAACCAGTAAATAACGGGTAAAGGTAAGTGCCACCAACATACTGGCTACTATGCCTATGGAGAGGGTAACTGCAAATCCCTTAATAGGTCCGGTTCCAAACCAGATAAGCACCACCGCAGCAATCAGGGTAGTTAAGTTAGAATCAAAAATGGTCCAGAATGCCCGGGCGAATCCTGCTTCTATTGCGGCTTTCAGTGTCTTGCCAAAACGCAGCTCCTCTTTTATGTGCTCATAGATAATGATATTGGCGTCAACTGCCATACCTATGGAAAGCACAAATCCAGCTATTCCCGGAAGGGTTAATACTGATCCCAGTGAAGCCATAGTTCCTAAAACTAGAATTGAATACAAAACCATTGAAATACTGGCCACCAGACCCGGAAGAAGGTAATACCCTATCATAAATAGGAGGATGGCAATTAAGCCAACAACCGCAGCCTTTACGCTCAAGTTCAGCGAATCTAATCCCAGGGTAGGTCCCACGGTGCGTTTTTCCATGATGCTAAATGATACTGGCAAAGCACCGGAGCGGAGCAGTACCGCCAGGTTCTGGGCTTCTTCCGCATCAGCAAAACCACCGGATATTTCTGCCTGACCACTTGGAATCACCCCATTTACGTTAGGAGCGCTTATAACTTGATCATCAATGACTATAGCTATTCGCTTGCCAACATTCGCCGCCGTAGCAGCTGCAAATAGTTTAGTACCTTCTGCATTAAATTCCAGATTTACAGACGGCCCCTGGCCCCCCGTGCCCGGTGAAGCCTGAGCATCTTTGAGGTCTTTACCGGTAACCAGAATTTTCCCGCTTTCATCACGAAACTCCAATTGAGCAGTGTTTTTAATAATGTTTACAGCTTGTTCCGGATCATTTACTCCGGCTAATTCGATAACAATTCGGTTTTTACCCTGGGGATAAATAATTGGTTCTTTGACCCCGAGGCTGTCAATACGGTTTCTTAAAACCCCGATGGCTTTTTGAATGGTATCCGTTGTTACCTCTTGTCCTTCTTTCTCGTCTGCCATTAGTACGACATGCAAGCCGCCCCTTAAGTCTAATCCCAGTTGCAAATTATTTAATATAGGCTTAGCAGTAAAATAGGCCAGCCCAATTATAACCACAACAATAGATGCAATTATTGCCATACTGGTATTCTTGCGCACCAGTTGATCCTCCTTCCAACTACTTTAATTTTTAGATCTACAATAGTTTCGCACCATTGATAATCAAGGCAAATTCGCAATCCAAGAAGTTTGCCGCTCTACGGCACATCAACATACGACTTAGAAATATTTCAAAATATTCCATCACTGGACAGATGCTGGTATCAATCGTTAAATCCATACTTATCATCTTGCCCAATCCATCAACATTTAGAACCGATTTCTCCACCGCATAGTTTACCCGGTCGTGAATATCAAAGGTAGCTACATCTGTATTCCTTACCCGGTTTCGGTGCACGTGCGACTTATCAGCCAGAATCAATGCTGCCGAAACGGCATTGATCGGATGACCACTTCCTTCATCATGATTACCTATAGCTGCAACTATTATGGATATTTCGTCTGGCTTCATCCCCATTCTGCGAAGGATTTCCATAGCCATCAGAGCACCGCTCTGGCTATGTTCACTGCGATTAATGACGTTACCTAGGTCATGCATATACCCGGATATTCCAGCTAATTCGACCATCCTGGCATCATAGCCTAACTCCAATAAGATCTTACGGCTTAAGCTGGATACCAGTCCAACGTGTACTTTACCATGATCGGTATAACCGATAGCTCCTAGGTGCTCATTCCCTTTAATGATAAAGGTCTCCACAAACTTGCTATCTTTTATATCTTCAAGGCTTAACATTATTTATCCTCAACTTTATAAGCTATGGCAGTCTTTAAAAACTCAATTTCGGTGCTGTCATTTATCTTAATCAACACCGTTTCGTCTTTGATTTTAGCAATCTGCCCACGCATTCCACCGATAGTAACCACCAAATCTCCCCGCTTGACGTTGGCTAGAAGCTCTTTATGTTTCTTATCCTGTTTCCTGCGCGGCATAATAATAAAAAAGTAAAAAGTACCTAAGAAAACTCCAAAATAGATTAAAATCGTAAGCCATTGTCCCTGTGCCCCCATGTTATCCCTCCTAAATTTTGTACAACCTTATATCATTTCGCCAGTGAATGGCAAAATCCTCTTGTTAAAACCTGTAATTTAGATAAAATTTATCATAAAAACTGGTAAAATCACCATTTTGGATAGAAACTCTAATTTCTTCCATTAATTTTATTAGAAAGTAAACATTATGATAGCTCAATAAGCGATGGGCCAGCATCTCTGAAGCCTTAATCAGATGTCTTATATAGGCCCGACTATAGTTTTTACATACATAGCAGTCGCAATCGGCGTCTACTGGCGAAAAATCCGCAGCACAACCAGCATTGCGAACTACCAGTTTGCCTCGGTGGGTGAAAGCGGTTCCATGCCTGGCCAGACGAGTCGGTAAAACGCAATCAAACATATCAATACCACGTTTCACCCCTTCCACCAAATCCTCCGGTGCCCCAACGCCCATAAGATAGCGAGGTTTATCAACTGGCAGCCAAGTATCCGTATGATCCAGCATCTCATACATCTGTGGCTTGGGCTCGCCCACACTCAGCCCTCCAATGGCATAACCGGGGAAATCCAAATCAGTTATTTCCTGAGCACTGCGTTTGCGCAGGTCGGCAAATACATTGCCCTGGATGATACCAAACAACGCCTGGTCTGCTTGGCTATGACTTTCTTTACATCGGGCTGCCCAGAGACTGGTTCTCTGTACTGCCTTTTCAGCTTCTTCATAACTACAGGGATAAGGGGAACATTCATCGAAACACATGGCAATATCAGCCCCCAACTTTTGTTCAATCTCCATTACTATCTCTGGAGTCAAGTAATGGGCTGAACCATCTATATGTGAACTGAAGTGAACCCCGTTATCATCTATCTTACGCAATCCTTTTAGACTAAATACCTGAAATCCACCGCTGTCCGTTAAGAGACCTCTTTTCCAGTTCATAAAACCGTGCAGACCACCAGCCTTGGCTATTAGATCTTCTCCGGGCCGAAGATGCAGGTGATATGTGTTGGACAGGATGATACCTGCCCCCATATCATAAAGCTCATCCGGGGTAAGAGTCTTAACTGTCGCCTGGGTTCCCACTGGCATAAAAATAGGTGTATCAAAAACCCCATGCGCAGTGCTGAGTTGTCCAAGACGCGCTGAGCATGAATTATCAGTTTTGAGAACTTTGAAACTAAATGCCACTTGCTTTCCTCCTGAGATTCACGAATGATTTGTTTTGATGCTAAGTAATCAACATCGCATCGCCATAACTAAAAAATCGGTATTCGTTGTCAACCGCATGCTGATAAGCCGACATCGTAGGGTCCAGTCCTGCCAGAGCTGCCACCAACATTAGCAAAGAAGAACCGGGTAAGTGAAAATTGGTAATCATCTTATCAATTGCCTTGAAGGTGTAGCCCGGATAAATGAACTTGTTGGTTTCTCCAGACTGCCTGGAAAATCCGCAATCATCATTATATACCGTTTCGAGTGTCCTTACTACCGTTGTTCCCACCGCAACAATATGCCGCCCGTTTTTTCTGGTTGCATTTAACAGTTGGGCGGTCTCTTCATCTACTTGATAATACTCATAATGCATGCGGTGTTCTCGGATATCCAAGCTGCTTACCGGGCGAAAGGTCCCCAACCCCACATGCAATAAAATCCTGGCAATGTTTACTCCCTTTTCTTTAATTTCCTGCAACAGACTGTCAGTAAAGTGTAGCCCGGCGGTAGGTGCAGCTGCTGAACCCGGCTCTTGGGCGTACACTGTTTGATAACGGTTTTTGTCGCTTTCTTCTGCAATTCGGTTAATATAAGGTGGTAGGGGCATCTGCCCTGCCTTACTAATGAATTGATCCACATCAGGGCAGTTGTGAAATTTCAAAAGCCTGCCCCCATTCATATCCAGTTCGGCAATCACTTCAGCTTGTACATCTCCCTGACCGAAAAAATTTACCATGCTGCCTGCCTTCATTTTACGGGCCGGCCTTACTAAGGCTTCCCATTTATCTTCTTGCTTAGAGAGCAAAAGGATTTCCACCTTGGCCCCGGTGTCTTTATAAGCGAACAGCCGAGCCGGGATCACCCGAGTATGGTTTATAACCAAGGTATCACCGGCCTCAAGGTAATCAATAAGCTGGCGGAAAACTCTATCCTCCAGCCTGCCGCTTTCCTTGTTTAATACCAGCAAACGAGAACTATCCCTAGGTTCCACCGGAAACTGAGCAATCAAAGCGGGAGGCAAATTGTAATGATAGCTCTCCAGATTATATATACTATTATTGATAGCTTGATCTTGCATTTATATCTATCTCCTAGATCTTATCTCAATAATTTGCGTACTTCTGCGGGGGCATAACGCTCTACTTCGCTGTACAGGCAGCCACAGTACTGCTGGCGATAAAGCCCCATTGCCCTTGATATATCGCCCGTCTCCTTAAACCCCACTCGAAAGTCTCGGTATAAAAAGGGTACTCCATATTTTTCTGCGATGGCCTCACCTAATTCGTGGATCAAATCGTGTTGCTGGTGCTTACTAACCAACAATGTGCTAGTAAAATAATCAAATTTGCCCTTTTTGGCTATATGAGCCGCCTGTTCCAGTCTCATTCGGTAGCAGATAAAACAGCGACGGCTTTCCCGATAGGAGATATTTTGAAAATACTCAACCGGATTATATTTTTCGTCATAAATAACCTGCAAGTCAACCTCTCCGGCATACTGTTCCAGGCCTTCCTTTCGCTTCAACCACTCGCTGTAGGGATGTATATTGGGATTATAATAAAAGCCCAGCAATTCAAAGCCCTCTTCACGCAGGGCAGGAACCGGATAACTGGCACAAGGACCGCAGCATATATGTAATAAAACCCGAGGCATGGTAATCACCTACTTTAGCACGTAAATCCAACGCGTTTATTCTCTATCCTCAAATAAAGAATGCTCTTCTACCCTACCTTTTACCGGGTAGCCCATAAGACGATAAGCCTGCTCCGTAGCCACCCTGCCCCGCGGGGTTTTATGAATAAATCCGAGCTTGAGTAAATATGGCTCATAAACATCGGTTAGAGTATCGGTTTCTTCGGAAATGCAAGCCGCCAAGGTATCTAATCCTACTGGCCCACCGCCGAATTTAATTATTATAGCATCCAGTATCATCCTGTCAACCGTATCCAGCCCATAACTATCAATTTCCAGCATTTCCAATGCCTTGACAGCGGTAACGGAATCGATTTTACCACTTCCCCTAACCAGCGCGTAATCTCGCACTCTCTTTAAAAGGCGATTAGCCACTCGGGGTGTTCCCCGGGAGCAGCGAGCAATTTCACCAGCACCAGTGGTGTCAATCGCGATATCCAGGATGGACGCCGCCCGGACTATGATTCGGCTAAGGTCTTCCTCACTGTAAAAATCCAGTCGGCAATTGATTCCGAAGCGATCCCGGAGAGGAGAACTCAATAGCCCTGGTCGGGTTGTGGCAGCTATCAAAGTAAAAGGTGGCAGGTCTATCTGTAATGTACGTGCTGCCGGCCCCTTGCCAATCACGATATCAATCACATAGTCTTCCATAGCCGGATACATAATTTCTTCAATACTGCGATTAAGCCGATGTATTTCATCGATAAACAGTACATCGCCCGGTTCCAGATTGGTTAGAATGGCTGCCAGATCGCCAGGCCGTTCTATCGCCGGACCCGATGTCCTGCGGATAGAGCAACCCATTTCATGAGCCATAATTGTAGCCAGCGTAGTTTTCCCAAGTCCGGGGGGACCGCTCAAAAGGACATGATCCAGACTCTCACCCCTCCCCTTAGCAGCCGATATAAATACCTCCAGATTCTCTTTAACCTTATCCTGACCTATATATTCAGTTAACCGCAAGGGTCGCAATGAACTATCGACATAATCTTCTTCCCCTAAAGCCTGAGCAGATACCAGGCGATGATCCTGCAAATCAATCCCCTCCTACTTCTTCATCTGCATGGCCTTGCGGCGCAGAACTTTTTTAATGTTTTCCTCCACTCGATCGTCCAATTCATTGTGCGCCTTCATATCCATGATCATTGGGAATATTTCACTACGTTGATAGCCCAGAGCTTCTAAAGCTTCCAATATCTCTTCCATGGCATTGCCATCTTCACTAGTGGCCAAAGATAGACCCTGCTGTTTGCCTACCTTATCCTTGAGTTCAAACACCAATCTCTGGGCAGTTTTCTTACCTATGCCCGGAACGGTCAAGAGTCTTTTCTCATCAGAGCTGACAATAGCCTGATAAAAATCTGCCGGTTTCATGGCAGACAGAATACTCAGAGCTCCGCGGGCTCCAATACCTGATACACCCAGCAGGATTTTAAAGAGCTCCAGTTCCTCCCGGCTTATAAATCCGTATAATTTAAAATCATTATCCAAGACCTGCAAATAGGTATGTAATAGTAAAGCATTGCCCACGGGCGGCAAGCTGGCTAAGGTGCGGTTGTGGATTTGAACTTCGTAGCCTATCCCGCTTAACTCGACAATAATGGACTCCTGATCACATTGAACCAGGACTCCGCGTAAGAATGAAATCATTAGAGCCTCCCACCTTTACCTAAGTTTCTCAGACGGTAAGAATGCAAGTGACATATGGCAATCGCTAAGGCATCCGCAGCATCGTCCGGTTGAGGTATTTTATCCAGAGTTAGAATTTTTTGCACCATTATCTGCACCTGTCTTTTGTCTGCATTCCCGTAACCAGTGACGGCCTGCTTCACCTGTAAAGGAGTATATTCTGCGACTTCTATCTCCCTTGCCGCTGCCGTCATTAAAAGAACCCCCCGACTCTGGGCCACACTAATTACTGTTTTGGCATTTTTATGGTGAAATATTTCCTCAATAGCTACAGCATCCGGATTAAATTCATCCAGCAGACCAGTATATTCGCGATTGATTTTAACTAGTCGCCGGGGCATATCCAGACTCGGGGACGTCTTTATTACTCCATACCGGATCATTATCTCCCTGCCCCCCTCATGTTTTACCAGTCCATATCCCGTAGTCGCCGTACCGGGATCTATTCCCAAAACAAGCATAGGCCCATGCCACCTTCAAAAATATTGCAATACATAACACTAATAATACTTCAAAACCACAGGGGCGGCTATGATTAATAATGGCATAAAGAAAACCCGGCTTGCGCCGCTACATTAATAGGCGAACGAGAGTGAGCATCAGTAGTACCCGAAGGGTGAGTCTCTGACGAAGGTGGTCGCTTCTTGCCATCCTTGGCACCGCGACACTAGTCCGTCCTTGGATGTCGGAACCGCGGTTGCACTTATACTATTTTCTTTAATGGCGACCAAAGGGAGCATATGTAATACCCGTAGGGTGCATCAATTAATATTTATAATTTGATAGTATAAAAAAGGGATAAGGTTCGTGCGAGCCTTATCCCTTTATATAAACCCGGCATTTAACCGGACACCGGGTTAGAAATATTCATCTAGGTTTTCCAGGGCATCATTAATGGCTTCCTCGTTATTAAACTCATATTTGCCCTGTCCGATTGCCTCCCGGATATCGAGCGGGAGAGTAGAAAATCGAATCGCCGTGACCCTCTGCAGGCTGTCATTTTCACTGTTAGGACCAATGTAAATGGCTACCATTCCCCTAAATTCCTTCAATCGGTATTTCGCCTTGTCTTCGGGCGACCAATCATCAATGGTCTGATGAATAATCAGGCTGCTATCCTTGAATGTGACAACAAACCCGTTAGATTCCGTATATTTGGCCCTTATCTCATCCAGAGTACTGCCGATAATATCCTGTTTATATTCAAAGTCAGATATAAGTATTTTATGGGAACGAAGATATTCCTTTTCCAATACTATAGGAGTCTCTGCATCCAACCTAAGCTCTGCGCTCTTAACCTGAATGGCTGGTTTTTGCTGCTTATTGCCTCCATCGGTTCGCAACGCGTCAGATATAACAAATCCTAGCCCCAGGCTGGCTATTAGCCCTAGTCCGAGTACAAAGCCTATTACTTTTCTACTCACTATGATCACCTCTATTCCCTATTTTCTCCTCACTTGTATATATTTATACATGCAAGCGAAAAATTCGGGAATCAGATTAGCTATTCATTGATCCTATGAATCCGTTTTCCACCAAATGCATGGATAGTTCTCGTCCTGGCTATACACTTCCCCCATTGCTCTGTTCCCTTAGGAATGAAAATTTCATCATCTGGATTAAGAACATACTCATGGTCATTCATAATTACTGTATATTGACCGTATACACAAACCATGTACTCATCGAAGTCATGAGTATGCTTTCTGGAAACTCTATCTGAGTAACATGTCCAAAATGCCATTTGGCCACCATCTGCACCATCATAAAAATACCCGTCAATATCTTCGGTATTTTGTTCATTACTGCTGATATGATTCTTTATGTTTTTCATAAACTCCGGATAATCCTTCACGATTAACCCCCTCCTTATACATAAACCAGTCAATATATTTTTAAAAAACTTGTATTTTATAATTCATTTCGCAACTGTGCCAGAATACTCTGATATTCAGCTTCGAGAACTTCTTTATTACAATTCGGCAATGACATCTTCGAAATGATTTCAGTTAAACGCATTTGTAATACTGATTTCTGCATTTCTATATTGTCCTTATTCTCAGAAGCTTGCCGGCTTTCTTCAAGTGCTTGCAAATTCCCATCAAATTCAATAATCCGTTGTTTTTGTATTATGAGTAGTCGATCGGCTACTACATTTACAAAGGCTTTATCATGAGACACAAACAATACCGTTCCTTCATAATCACAAAGAGTATTTTCCAACGCTTCAATTGATTGCATATCAAGATAATTTGTCGGTTCATCAAGAAGAAGGACATTAGCATTTGAAACAAAAAGCTTGGCAAAAGATACCTTTATTCTCTCGCCACCGCTCAATACTTGAACTTTTTTGTGAACATTATCACCAGAAATTATTAGTCTTGCCAAAATTGTTCGTGCAGTGGTTTCGGTTTGAATGCAATCCCTCATAACGTTTTCCAGTACAGTCTGGCTGTAATCAAGATTTTCAAAACCTTGATAAAAGTATCCGAAAACTGCTTTGGGAACAGTATAAATCTGTCTATCCTTACTATTGATAAGATTTAATAGGGTAGTTTTTTATAGTGCCCCCCGTTGTCAAGACACATTTTCAAAAAGAATAAGCTAATGTGTCCTCCTTTTCTTAAGATGCTATTTTTATTAAAGATTGGTGATA
>PHAA01000081.1 GCA_002840245.1 Firmicutes bacterium HGW-Firmicutes-15 | reverse complement strand
AACATCCTCATTGATGAACTCAACAGCCAACACCATCGGACTTTCGGAGGAATGGAAATGCTTCATCCTTCTCAGCTTCATCGGACTGGGGAGGTCTCCCGTGACGACAATGTCCTGAAGAAACTCGAGCGCACGGATCAGGTTCGACTTGCCGGCTCCGTTGGCACCGTAGAATGAGGCCAATTTCAGTAGCTCAATCCCATGCGACTGGTACTTGTGGCCTTTCAAACGAGTAAATCGGGGAGCAGGAATCATATTGAATTCCTTCTCGTCTCCGAATGAATAGATATTACGTAGCATGCATCTGATAAACATATACGTGATTTTATCACTTAAAGATACATATTACAAGAATAATATTTCTTGCTAGCAATCTCAAGTGAGTTAAGTGCAATGATTATCCGTACCGTGGTTCCGGTACCGAATGTACTGTCAATCGAGATACCCGAATCAGTCCCATACATGAACTTGATACGTTTATTCACGTTTGCTATACCCAAATGGGTAGAATTTTCCGTTAATAAATCCTTCTCGGATAAACGTTGAAGTACCTTATCCAAGGACTTTTCGTCCATTCCCAAACCATTGTCTTCAATCTCGATACAATACCGGTTATCCTGAGCATCGTATGATCGAATTTCAAGATGGTTAGCACTCCGACGCCTCCTGAAACCATGGATAATAGCATTCTCAACCAATGGTTGGAGGGTGAGGCGCGGAAGCCTCAATTCAGCCGGTCCGTTGGATAGAATGGAATAAGTGAATACAGGATCCTTATTGGATTGTCTCAGACAAAGGTAATCCTTACAATTCTCCAGTTCCTCTGAAAGTGTAACCTCACTTTCCTCATGCACAGAATACCGCAATAGTTTTCCAAGAGCCTGGACAGAAGCACTCAAATCGGAATGTCCTTCGGCTTGTAGCCTCCAATTAATCATATCGAGTGTATTGTAAAGAAAATGTGGATGGATTTGGGCTTGCAGTGACTTGAATTGCGCCTCTTTAGTTAGTAATTCCTGTTTGAAAGTGGTCTCAATAAGCATTTTAATGCGATGAACCATAGTGTTGAACACTTCCGAGAGCCATCCTATCTCATCTTTTCTGTTGGTATCGATTCTGACATCAAAATCACCCTGCTCCACTTTCCGCATTTTTTTAGCTAGTGTGCTGTCCCAATGATTTTTAAGTTTTAATAGATGCATATCCTGATTCAGTCCTGACTATGGGGTATAGGGATCTGAGCTTCACCCGTGCATCC
>PHAA01000057.1 GCA_002840245.1 Firmicutes bacterium HGW-Firmicutes-15 | reverse complement strand
CAGAGAATTGTTGCCGGAGTGGATTCATACACATTGCTCGCGGTGCCGTTTTTCATTTTCAGTGGGAATTTGATGAATGCAACAGGGATTACCGATCGGATTTTTAAATTCGCAAAGAAAATGGTAGGCCATATCCCTGGTGGATTGGGGCATGTTAATATTCTCGCTAGCCTCTTATTCTCAGGTATGTCGGGATCCGCACATGCAGATGCCGGAGGGCTCGGCCAGATTGAAATTCAAGCAATGCGGGACGAGGGGTATGATGATGGCTTCAGTGGAGCAATTACAGCTGCCTCGAGTGTCGTAGGACCACTTATGCCTCCAAGTATTCCATTGGTTATCTATGGGGCTATAGCAAGTGTTTCGGTTGGGAAACTATTTATGGGTGGTGTGGTCCCGGCTCTTCTAGTTTCATCTGCTCTCATGCTGTATGTATATTTCTATTCAAAAAAACGCGACTACAAGGTATACCCAAAAGCAAACTATAAGGAACGTGGAAAAGCATTTATCAACGCACTTCCCGCTTTATTGACTCCAGCAATTATCATTGCCGGTATCTTTTCCGGTATCTTCACGCCTACTGAAGCTGCGGCAGTAACTTCGTTGTATGCGTTGGTACTCGGTATATTTGTCTATGAGTCGTTCAATATCAGAATGCTTCGAAAGATTCTCAAGGACACCCTCAGCAACGCGGCAGTGATCGGATTCTTGACTGCGGCTATTTCCATGATGGGATATGTCTTGGCAAGGGAACAGATTCCACAGAAGATCGCCGAATTCTTCCTTACCTACACTTCCCACCCGATAGTATTCCTCTTGGCTGTCAATGCTTTGCTACTCGTACTGGGAACGGTAGTTGAAACAATGGCGATCATTCTATTGGTAGTACCGATCTTGGTTCCTGTTGCCATGCAACTTGGCATCGATCCGGTTCATTTTGGAGTTGTTGTGACAATGAATATGATGATTGGTATTCTCACACCGCCCATGGGTGTCTCATTGTTTGTGGTAGCCAAGGTTGGCAATATTCCATTCAAGACTCTTTCACGGGCGATTATTCCGTTCTTCATACCATTGTTCGCGGTATTGTTCCTCCTCATGATATTTCCAGACCTGGTTATGTTTCTACCGAATCTCATGGACTGATTGTAGGAAGTTGCAGAAGCAGAAAAGTGTTCAACATTGTCGAATAGGGGGAGGAGTGCGTGGAAAAGTTGAGGAATTTATTTTCACTTCATCAAAAGGTCGCCATTGTAACTGGTGGTAATACCGGATTGGGTTATGATATTGCATGCGCTCTTGCAGAATTTGGTGCAATCGTTGCAATCACATCAAGAACACTCGACAAAGCCGAAGCAGTCGCACATGAGATTTCCTCACACTATGGAACAGAAGTGGTGGGTGTGCAACTTGATCAAACGGAATATTCGAGTTGCCAGCGTATGTCGGATACGGTTCATGATCGGTTTGGGCGTATCGATATCCTGTTCAACAACGCCGGTGGTGGTTCGGGGAAAGGAGAATGTGATTTTCTGAAACGGGATCCACAGCTAATTAGGAACATGATAGAGAGCAATCTTGTAGGTCCCCTCTTCTGTAGTCAAACTGTTGGTCGGTATATGGTGGAACAGTGTGCTGGTTCTATTATCAACATGGGCTCTATCGCAGCTTTGGTAGGAAGAACTCGAAAGATATACCATGATACCTACAAAATGGAACAACCTATTGAATATGCCGCAGCAAAAGGTGGTGTGTTGGGTTTCGCCAAGGATCTCGCTGCCTATATGGCTCCATTCGGAGTTCGGGTAAATGTGATCTCTCCTGGTGGTTTTGACAAAGGTGAACTATCTCAGGACTTCGTAAAAGCCTATGCAACTTTAACTCCCCTTGGGCACATGGGAGTGATGCATAAGGAAATTTTGGGAGCTGCCCTTTTCCTCGCCTCCGAGGCATCTTCCTATGTGACTGGACAGAATCTGGTTGTCGATGGAGGATTCTCCACATGCAAGTGAAGTATGATTCATTGAAAGTGCTCGTCGTGGGGTGCGGATCAATCGGTAGACGCCATATGCAGGTTTTGACAGAAATCGGGGTAACTCAGATTGCAGGATGCGATTCTTCATCCGTTCAACGTGAACAGATAAGAAAACTCTTTCCTGAAGTCAATCTTTATACAAACTATGGCCAATCTCTTGACGAATGGGCTCCCGACGCAGTCTTCATTCTCACACCAACAGCGATGCATCTCTCCATGGCAACGGAAGCGCTGGTTCACAATGCACATGTATTCATAGAAAAGCCTCTGTCGAATACATCGATCGGAGTAGATGAGTTGGAAGACTTAGCAGCAAAGAAGAATCTGAAAGTCATGATAGGGTTCTGTTTCCGATATCATGAAGTCATATTACGGGCGAAAAAATTTGTTGAAGAGGGAGCAATCGGACGAATTATCAATATACGTGCACATATGGGTGAGCACTTCCCTACAGTTCAGCCGAACTACCTGAATATGTATTATGCAAAATATTCCGGTGCATTCGAGTTGGTTCACGATTTGGATCTCGCAATATGGCTTGCCAATCAATCGGTGGAAGAAACATATGGAGTATTTGGATCCTATAGCGATATCGGTATTGAAGCTCCCGATTCAGTAGATCTTTTATTGAAATTTGAGGATAGACTTGTCTCAAATATCCATCTGGATTTTTTCCAAAAACCCAGAAGACGTTCTCTTGAGATAATTGGTACCACAGGTATTGTAATCGTTGAGTTCTCGACTTGGGAAAAAGCTTCACTTGCCTATTATGCGGAAGAAGCTGGAGAATGGATCACACAAGAATTCTCAACAAAGAGAAATGACATGTTCAGGGATGAGGACACAGAATTTTTACAAGCTATTCTTACGGATAAGCCAATTTCCTGTTCAATTGCAGAAGCACTGAAATCGATAGAAGTGATTGAACAGGTTTATAGACCGATTGTTTGATTCTAATATTCAACTTATTCACTATTCCTGAAAGATCGGGTGTAGCCATTGTCTATCAACTTTCTCATTTGTAACACATGGTCCTTAATTTCTACGGATAACTCATGTTCATTTTCCTGATTACCAAAAAATTCCCACATATTATTGGCAGCTATCGAAAGGTGTTTCCGTATCTTGGTTAGATCGTTGCCGCATCGAGTGTCGTGATCATCTAGAGGAATCCGAGAAAATATAACGCATCTATTCGATTTCTTTTCCATCAATTATCACCACTATCCCAATTCCATCGGGATATATGAATGATGCTTGACAGGAAAGAGTATGATTGATTATAATAGCAGTTGTCTGACAATCCTACAATAAATGCAATGCAACAATTTAAAGTGTGTCCTTTTTGTTGTGCGAAGGAGAATTTACGTGAGTAATTCATGGTTAGAAGGAATTATACCGCCTTTGATTACACCGTTTGACCAACAAGGAAATCTTGATGAAAAATTAATTCGTGATGAAATCGCTGTATTGTTGAAGGCAAATATCAACGCTATCAGTCCTGGTGGGAGCACCGGTGAAGGTGCTACACTTGACGATGAGGAACTTGTTCGGATTATTACGATTATTCGTGGAATTGATCAGAATATCCCGATTATTGCTGGTGTAATCCGTAACAGTACGCGGGCAGCGATTAGGACAGCACTTTGTGCAAAAGAGGCAGGAGCCAATGCGCTTATGGTTACTCCAGTTTCATACAACGTATTGGTACCGGACGATGAAGGCAACTATGCTTTTTACCAAGAAATTGCGTCGCAGGTCGGATTGCCAATAGTTATTTACAATGTTGTTCCACAAAACACCATAAGTGCATTTTTATTCCAAAGATTACTTGATATTCCAGAAGTTGTTGGAATAAAGCAATCGGTTGGAGGTATTTCTTCATTCTATGAGATGAAGATGGAGTGTGGGGATAAAGGAAAGATATTTAGTGCGACCGATGAAATGTTGTACTCAACGTTTGAACTCGGTGCCGACGGTGCAATTTCTGCAATTTTGACTGTATTTCCCGAATTGTGTGTAAGTTTGTGGAAAATGGTAAAGGAAAGCCGCCTGGAAGAGGCGTTAGCGATTCAGGATAGGCTCTATTTCACTTGGAAAACCATCGCAGGAAACCAATTTCCTATTCGTATCAAGTATGCCTTGGAACTATTGGGAAGAACTCCTGGGTATCCTAGGAGTCCGATATGCCATCTTTCGAAGGAGGAGAAGGATAAAATCAAAAGTGCAATGGCCTTGGCGGGATTTATAAATTTTCCTTGATTGAAATTAACTAGTCTGAATACTGTCCACGTGCCATTTGTTCCATATCTGCGCGGGCAGTAGCCAAATGGGCTTGCATTGCATCAATGCAAGCCTTTTGGTCGTGTCTTCGTAGTGCATCGAGAATTACCCTATGTGGAGTATACGTATTGATCATACGTCCATCGATTTTCATCATTGCATATCGAAAAATTAATAATTCCTCCTCTATATGTTTGTTGATTTCAATCAGTATTTGATTTTTTGCCTCTTCGCATATGATTCGGTGAAACTCTTCATCCAGTTCGGCAAGTCGTTTATAATTGCTCGTATCGCCCATCAGATCCTCAAATTCAAATAAATTAGATTCTAGAGCTGAAAGACCCTCTTTAGTGATTCGTTGGGCGGCATTGCGTATAGCAAGTGTTTCCAGTGCTTCACGGATCTCTAGCAGGTCGTCATATTGGACTTTGTGTTGTGAGAACCATTGTTCCCTGAATGCCGAGGAGTCATTCATCAACGGACTTGATACAAATGCACCACGCCCAGGTTTGATTGTAATGATTCCTTGTGCTTGCAATAGCCTATAGGCTTCCCGTAATGAAGAACGGGCCACATCAAGTTGTTGGCAAAGCGCATATTCGGTCGGGAGTTTGGCCCCATACCCGAGTGATTCCTCTTTGATGAACTCATTCAATTTATTCACGACTTGATTGACTACAGTCACTTTTTTTATTGGCTCCATCTTTTTAACTCCAATGTGTCGCTGATTATTGTTACTAAAAATTGTATACAGAAAAAATTTTCCATTATTATACCACTTCATCATATCAGGTAATATTCCGGTGCTCTATAGAATTTTTTCGAGTGTATATATCTTTTCCGCTTTTTGTGGGAATCCATCAAATTGCTATCCAGTCAGACAAATTGTAATAAAAATTTCTAATTGACATCTAGAAAAGTTATGATATCCTAAAGTAGGATGTCAGACAATCTTACAAAAGATACTAATTCTTAAAAGAATTGGACTAGGAGTGAACGATGGATTTGCAGAAAAAATTGGGAAAAGTGTTGTTGCCTTTGGTAACACCTTACGGGAAGGGAGAGGAAGTCGATTATGATACGTATGCAAAACTGATTGAATACCTAATCAAGAACGACTTGTGTGATACATTTATTGTGACTGGCACAACCGGAGAAGCGAGCCTGTTGACCTTTGATGAGCGAGTACAACTTATGCAGACGGCAGTAGAAGCCGTCGCAGGACGGAAGCCTATCGTCGCCGGTACCGGTTGTGCTTCGACTAAAGAAACGATAGCACTGACAAATAAAGCTTACGATCTGGGTATCGAGACCTGCATGGTAGTCTGTCCTTTTTACAACAAACCGACACAGGAAGGTATCTTCAACCATTTTAAAACCTTGGCGGAACATACAAAAGCAAATATCCTCTTGTACAATATTCCTATATTCGTAGGGGTAAATATGGGCTCCGAAATTGTTGGCCGATTGGCAAAGATTTCCAATATCGTTGGAATTAAGGATGAGGCTGGAGTGAATCCGACCCAAGTCACTGATTATTATCTTGCTACGAAGGATATCAGACCAGACTTCATCATCTACAATGGTGATGACATTATGCTTCTACCTACAATCGTACAGGGAGCAATGGGAATCGTAAGTGGTGGAGCCCATATCTTTGGTCATGAAATCAAAAGGATTTTCCAATTGTTCGAGGTTGGAAAGAATAAAGAGGCTCTGGACCTTTTTATACCACTGTACCGATTTTGTCGAAGTTGCGGACAAAACGGCAGGATTCTTCCAAATTCAATTATGCGACCAGCCATAGAACTGATTACCGGAATACAGATTGGTCCAGCACGAAGTCCTCTCGCTCCTATTACCAATGATGAGCTGACAGAACTGAAAAGTGTATTGAAAGAAGTTGGAAAACTATAACCACCAGAAGATTGGTAACGGATATTTCCGTTACCAAGTCCAACAAACGATGTGAGGAATTTATGAGAAACAATACACCCATCCTGTTGGGGGCGGGAGATTTTGTGCAAGGTCCTGGAGTATTGCACGAATTGGGACGGATAGTGCAGAAATATGGTACACATGCATTGATTGTGGCTGGGAAGACGCCATGGGAAAAAGTCGGTTCCGTAACGGTAAACAGTCTGCAAGCCGCTGGGGTTGGTTTCGAATTGCACGAATTCAGTGGATATTGTTCCGACACTACAACGGATGAAGTTGCACGGAAGGCAAAGGCCATGTCAGCGGACGTGATTGTTGGAATTGGTGGTGGTAAATGTTTGGATACGGCAAAATGGGGTTCTGAGAAAGCCAAATTGCGTGTAGTCACTGTTCCGACAAGTGTGGCGACCTGTGCTGCATATGTTTCGCTATGTGTTCTGTATGACGATACCGGTTCGACAATAAAATCTGTTTTTACTGAACGTGAAGTAGGTGCGGTAGTTCTCGATACTGAGTTGATTGCCACCAATTGTCCGTCACGAATGTTCGCATCGGGAATCGCAGATGCCCTTGCAAAGGAGCCTGAACTCTATTTCAGCATCCGCTATTCATCCGATTGGGAGAAATCGGTATTGCCTGATATAGGATTCGAGATTGCTTCATTCAATACAAGGCGATATTTTTCGCAAGGCGAATCGGCATTGAATGCAGTCAAATCAAATACGTTGACCATGGATGTCGAGGATATCGCATGTGCCAACATCGCGCTCACCGGTATGGTCTCCTGCCTTGCAAGCGGGGGGAAGCAACTGGCTATCGCCCATTCGATTTACGACTGCATAGCGACACATTTCAAACCACAACGGGCAGCTTTTTTGCACGGTGAGATTGTCTCATGCGGAATTCAAGTCCAAATGGCAGTAAATGGCTATGGAGAAGATCGTATAGCAGAAATGGTAACATTTTTAAACCAGATAGGGACTCCAACTTCTTTGCGGGATATTGGAGTTGAGCCAACCGACGGAAATCTACGGATTATTTTAGAGTATGTATTCCAAAACATGGGTATTGTAGATTCACACTTAAAGGATTTGATTGAAAAACAAATCGAACGCATCTCATAGAGGTGATTCGATAGTGTCTAAAGAGTCATGAGGAGGTTTATGATGACAAAAAGAAGGCATGTGATTTTCTTAGTAGCTTTGGTTCTTGTACTTATCGGGGGTACAATGAATCTCTCGGCAGAAAATGTCGTGAAGATTGCTTTTACCGATCCACCGACACTGAAGATTGGTGATATGCAGATATATCATCCGTCCTACGCTGCAATGTTGGCTTTCAAAGGTGCATTTGAGAAGTATACTTCAGGGCGTTACACGGTGGAACTCTATCCCTATGGGACGTTGGGTGATGCAGCCTCCAACCTTGAACAGATACTGTCCGGGGTAACCCAGGGTGCAACTCCAGCTGATGGTGCTTTGGCTCCATTCTATAAGAATATCCAAGTATTCTCGATTCCTTACCTGTTTGATTCAGCCTTGACAGCCTACGATATTCTCGACGGCCAATTCGGTCGAAATCTATTCGACGACATGGCAAAGAAAGCTGGTTTTCGCGTGATTGCATCCTATGATAATGGGGGATACCGAAACTTTTCCAACAG
>PHAA01000056.1 GCA_002840245.1 Firmicutes bacterium HGW-Firmicutes-15 | reverse complement strand
GACCTTGCCCAGGTTCCACTGGCCAAGGTCGCTCTTCACCTGATCGACGATCCTCTGGTCGCTGGTATTGCCGGGGAAGGTCCAGCATCTGATGGGAATGCCCTGCTTCGTAACCGCAAAGGCGATGGAGACGATGGGAAGTTCCGGATGGTTGTCCTTGCTTCTTCCCCGCTTGAGCAGTCCCGAAGGGCTCTCGTCGACATCACATTCGAAGTAGGTGTTGGTGGTATCCAGGAACACCAGGTCGAGTTCCAGCTTCGCTTCCTTTGCGACGGAAGTGAACACCGCGTGCTGCACCTGCCCGTCCGACTCGACAAGAAGGTCCATCGCCCGGTAGAGGTTGTGCACGTCCACCTCCTTCAGACCGGGAACGAGCACCTTTTTGCCGACCCAGTGTTCGATGGACAGCTTGGAGCCGGGACTGGCGATACGGGAGGCGACCATGGCAAAAATCATCCGCTCGACAGGGTTTCGGAACTTCCTGTCTTCCACAAGGGAAGAGATTGCCTTTCCCATACCAAGACGGTTCCACAGTTCATTGAGGAACCATACGACACCGACTTCACGGGAGCGGAGGAACTGGAAGGACGTATCGGCACTTGTGGTTTCCCTATCCGCATACGGGGCGAGGGCATCCACTATATCGGAGACGAAGGCAGAGGAGACGAGATCTTCACGCCCGAGCTCCCGTCGGTTGTGGACGAGCTGGAGATAGGTGTAGGACTTGCCGTTCTGTTTTACTTTGCTCTTTCTTACAAACATTGTACTACATATTATACTGCAATACGTACTTTTTGTAAACAATTATTATAAATTTAACAATATTTATTGTACTACACGAAAAGCGGTGTTGTTGGGCAGTCTAATTCAGTCCAATTCCATTGATTGGAATGAATAACATTGCTGCCACTACAGCATGTTTGTACTACATTCTGTACAACGCCAGTTCTGAGCCCAAACAAAAACTCCTTGCAATGCAGGGAGTTTTGTTGTTTCTAGGGAACAAAAAAAAGCGATTTGGAAATAGAATATGAACTTACTGATAAACTAAACGATAGTTAACCGGAGTCGATTGAGCATAATATCATTACACTAGCCCGAAATACTTTTCAAAGAACTGCATTAACCTCTCGATAACACCCTGCTTCTTTGCAGCTCTATTTCCTCCACCAAATCTCGACACTGGTGGCATAATCCTGTCGATATCCGTACCGGTAGTTTTCAAGGACCCATCTCGGAAAGAGTTATTGATTAACTTCCTTGTTTCTTCCTGCTTGAGTTTTTCCTCTTCGATAAGTGTTGCCAGATCAGTCTCCTTCTGCTCGATTACAAACTTTCGCCAGTCCTCATCAACCTCAGTCGATGCATTTATTGTGTGTATGAAGTTCTCAATCAATTCCTTTTTGCTTCGCAACTGGAGACTGGAGTTTATCGCCTTGTCTATCGAAATTAGGATATTTTTATTTTCACAGTTCGATTCATGGAACTTCGCCACAAGCATCAGGATGTAGTCGATATTGATTTCAACCTGCCTGATTAGCTCGATCTCAAAAACAATATCTTCATTGATCTTTTCCTTCTCGGCATTCTTGTCTTTCGTCAATTCATGATACAGATCGATGTACACACCTTGGTAGTCTTGGAATTCTCGGATTGAGAGGATTTCATTTCCTGTGAAGGTATCAAAGGATGTTAGGATGTTCTTAAGCCTTAAAATAGCTCCGAATAGCCTAATGAAATCCTTCTGGTTCTGTTCTCCGATGATTGGCTGTCCTAGATGGAATTGTTCACCAAGCTCTTGTATGAGCCCTGTGTACCCAGGCTGATGCTTTCCATTTTCGTCAAAGCCATTATAGTAGGCGTCATAGTTCTTCAATAGGACAATGCTGCCTGCATCCTTATCACCAAAAAGAGCAATAGCCTCATCAGTCTCTTTTTGCAGATTCCGGAAACAGACGATATTTCCATACGTCTTTACAGAATTCAATATTCGATTCGTACGAGAAAATGCCTGAATCAAGCCATGTTGCCTGAGGTTCTTATCAACCCACAAGGTGTTGAGCGTGGTCGCATCGAATCCAGTCAGGAACATATTGACGACTACAAGCAAATCTACTTCACGCCTTTTCATCCGCAAAGAAAGGTCCTTATAGTAATTCTGGAACTTATCGGAAGAGGTATCATAATTCACATTGAAATCGACGTTATAATCTGCAATCGCTAATTCCAGAAACTCTCGTGAAGTTTTATCCAGACCTCTGGTGTCAAAGTCCTCGTCAGGAAATACATCCTCCTGTTCCGCTTCATTGGCACTATAACTGAAGATGGTAGCTACATTGAGTTTACGGCCTCGCTCGACCAGCTGTTTCTTTAGTTCTGTGTAATATTTCTTAGCCATTGGAATCGAGCTGACTGCTAGGATAGAATTGAATCCAGATACCCGCTGCCCTTCCAATGAATAGAAGCTGTTGCGTTTCGTCTTCTGATCAAAGTGATCCAAGATATAGCCAACAACCCCACTAATACGGACAGGGTCCATCATAGCTGACTCCGTATCGATTGCTGATACGTCCTTGTCTCGCATATCGTCTTTCATCTTCACCGTATTGATGTAGTCGATGCGAAATGGCAACACATTCTGGTCGTTGATCGCATCGACGATGGTATACGTATGCAGGTTATCACCAAAGGCCTGAGGTGTGGTCCTCATCAGCGGGTTACCACTACTACCGGCATTTGAAGCAAAAATGGGTGTTCCTGTAAATCCAAACAGATGGAACTGTTTGAAGGATTTCACTATCTTACGGTGCATATCACCAAACTGAGAGCGATGGCACTCGTCAAATATGATGACTACGTGCTTCTTGAAGACCTCATGAGCCTTGTTCTTGGATACGAACACATCCAGTTTCTGAATGGTGGTGATAATGATTCGAGAGGTCGAGTCCTCAAGCTGTCTCTGTAGTACCCGTGTCGAGGTGTTGCTATTTGCAGCTCCTTTTTGGAACCGATCGTATTCCTTCATCGTCTGATAATCGAGGTCCTTACGGTCTACCACGAACAAAACCTTATCGATATACGGCAAGGCAGATGCAATTTGGGCTGTCTTGAAGGATGTCAGCGTTTTCCCGCTGCCTGTCGTATGCCAGATGTATCCACCTGCATCGATTGTGCCGGTTTTCTTGTAATTGTGCGAAATCTCAATGCGAGAAAGGATTCGTTCAGTCGCCGCTATTTGATAGGGCCGCATTACCAGAAGTGAACACTCTGAAGTGAACACACAATACTTGGTAAGCACATTCAACAGCGTGTGTTTGGCCATGAAAGTTTTGGTGAAATCAATCAGGTCAGGTATGACTTGGTTTTTCCCATCCGCCCAATAGGAAGTGAATTCAAAACTATTGCTGGTTTTCTTACTTTTCCTACGCTCCCCTTCACCGGCTTCCTTTATATGGCTCATACGGGTGGTGTTGGAATAGTACTTTGTGTGGGTCCCATTGGATATTACGAAGACCTGTACGTAATCATACAGGCCGCTGGCAGCCCAGAAGCTGTCGCGTTGATACCGATCGATCTGGTTAAACGCTTCGCGAATTGCGACACCACGACGCTTTAGTTCTGCATGGACTAGAGGAAGGCCGTTTACAAGGATGGTAACATCGTATCTGGTTTCATGTGTTCCTTTGGATTCTTCGTATTGATTGATTACCTGCAGACGGTTGTTATGGATATTCTTCTTGTCGATCAGTTGAATGTTCTTCGCGCTGCCGTCATCTCTTTTCAAGACTTGCACATGATCTGTCTGTATTCGTTGGGTTTTCTCGATGATGCCATCATTTGCTCCGGACACACATTTCTGAAAGAACCAGTTCCACTCAGTATCAGAAAAGTGGTAGTTGTTGAGCACTTCCAACTGCTTTCTCAGGTTGGCTAACAACGAGGCTTCATTGTGAATCTTCAGGTATTCATATCCTTGGGTTTGGAGAAGCCTGATAAACTCCTGTTCAAGTTGGAATTCACTTTGATAGGAACCCGAAGGAGAATACTCTGGTATGTACTCAGCGACAACAGTGTTCTCATTGGTCGAAGCTACCATGTTGTAAAGGCTCATTTCTTAGCCTCCTTGAAAGTCAACAACTTGTCACGATAATATTCATATTGTTTTCGCCTTGCTTCAATTTCAGCGGGCAGACCGCTGGTCAGATCATTGCAAAGGGTATCAAACCGATCGAGAATTCCAACAATACGTTCTTGTTCCTCAATCGGTACAAGAGGAATTTTAAAATTGAAAAAGGATTGTACATCGAGAGAGTCTACAGTACCCCCAGCTTTTTTAGTTGTCCTTAAAATATCATCTGCAAATGCAAAAATTGCATAATAAGCATATTGGGGTAGAACTTTATTATTTACTATCAATGCTTTCAAATCTTGGTTAATTGTTGCCTGAATAGGTACATAAGCAACAGGAAGCGTATGCTTTAGTATACCAGAACGAACTACCACGACAACGGTGTTCTTGGGGAGTAATCTGGCAGAGGTTTCATCCAAAGCTTTATTTGTAATATAATCCTGAGTATTAAGTAGTCTTGCTACTTTCATATCCTTCGATGATATCCAAGGGATAGTGCCACTTTCCCAAAATTCTTTATTTTGCATGGATGGCGTAATGCCCCCACTCCATACTCCTAAGTCACGGATGCTTACCATACTTACATTTTTTGAGTTGGATAGTATTTGTTTACAGTAAAATGCATATTGCTTTTTTCTCGCTGTAAGCTCCGCTGTAAGCTCCGCTGTAAGCTCCGCTGTAAGCTCCGTGAAATTATCCAATATCCGGACAATTTCTTGCTGCACTGGCAGAGGCGGTAGAGGTATTTGAAAACACTTAACTTCAGTGTCAGAAATCGCAGGGTAGCTTGCCCCTTTTTGATATTTCTCCACATGAACAAAAAATTCAGTTGATGAAATTTGATAATATATCCACTTTGGGTTAGTTCTTCTCGTATCTGCCCTTAAGACACAAAACCCGGTGCTGCAAATTTGGTTATTATATTTTGTACCGATTAAACAATACCGTTTTAGCATTGGTCGAGTGGTTCCAAATAGGACATCTCCAGTTTTAACAATCTGCTGAGCTCTACTGGGTGCATTTTCAGCGTTGATTACTTTTGTATCAGTTATCTCATGTGTTTCTCTATCAACAGATGTAAGATCAATATAGGTATATTCTAAATCACTTCCAATTTCCCATTTTACATTTGCAATTTTTTCAATGCATTCATCTAAACGAACAAAATTCACTCCGTTTGGACAAAACATATCTAAAAGCTTATCAAGTTTAGTCATTATCTTGTCCTTCATCGTTCCACCCTAATGAACCAATCGCTGTCATTAGCTCGGTATTATTTCGCACGTTATCGAGAATCCCAATTATCAATCGAAGTAATGACTTGTACTTTAATAGTGCTAATTCTTCGTTATATTCACCATGTACAATATTACTAAGTTCACGGAATAATCGATATCCGTTCGAAGAGAATTCACGAGGAATTATCGAACATTGTTTGTCTACTTTTTGGAGCAAGATAGAGAATTTTTTTGGATTTCCCCCCTCGTACATATCATAGTGAATTCCAGTTGCATCTGCTGTCTTAACTGTTATCTTTTCGAAAGATTTTCTCAAATAAACTATAGCCCCAGCACCTAAATCTTCGCGGTAAGCTCGTTCTGCCATATCAAGGAGAGCTGAAAATTCACCATACCTCTCGTCATTAATTCTTACCAACTCCGACAACTTTTCGCTACGTTTTAGAATTCGTATTTTTGGGGCTGGGCCACATATATCTTCTTCACTCTCAACTAAAAACCATGCTTGCACAATCGTTCCACAACCACAAGTCATAACACAATCTATGCTGACAATACGTTTACTTACAACAATACAGCATAATTTTCCTCGAGAGGTAAAAGTGCGAATATCTTCACATCGAGCGCAAAAATAATTCAACATTACTTCTCCAATCGACAACGACACTTGTTGACCAATATTGCCTTTCTTATCAAGTAAAAACCCATCAACTTGGACGAAATCATCCTTTGGCGGTTTTGAAAGTACATCACCTAATCTCATAGTTCAACATCCTTCAAGTTCCACGATAATCGCATTGATTTCCTGTCGCAATAAATCCTCCCTTGCAACGATCTTTTCAATTTCTGCATTGAGAATATCAATATCAATTACTTCTCTCGTATCCTTCTGTTCCACATAAGTGGATACGGAAAGGTTGTAATCTTGCTCAACAATATCGGAGTTTGGAACCAGAACCGAAATATGGTCGCTATTAGCTCTATTCTTATAAGCGTCAATGATGGTGTCCATGTTCTTCTGGGTCAGTTTGTTGCTGTTGGTAACCTTGATGCACTCCTTCGAAGCATCGATGAACAGCGTGCTATTCTCGGATTTGGATTTCTTCAATACCATGATACAGGTAGCAATGCTGGTACCAAAGAACAGATTGTCAGGAAGCTGGATGATACAATCGATAAAGTTGTTGTCAATCAGGTACTTTCTGATTTTCTTCTCCGCCCCACTTCGATAGAGAACCCCAGGGAAACAGACAATCGCTGCAGTTCCGCTGGTCGCCAACCATGAGAGTGAGTGCATGATGAACGCAAGATCAGCTTTACCCTTCGGCGCAAGCACTCCAGCAGGAGAGAATCTAGGGTCGTTGATCATCAACGGATTGGCATCACCGTCCCATCTTATTGAGTATGGTGGATTAGATACGATCGCCTCGAACGGCTCGTCATCCCAGTGTAGGGGATCAGTTAATGTATCGCCGTGACCGATGTCGAATTTATCGTAATCGATATCATGCAGAAACATGTTGATGCGGCAAAGGTTGTAGGTAGTGATGTTGATCTCTTGGCCGAAGAATCCCTGCCGAACATTCTCCTTACCCAGGATCTTGGCAAACTTCAACAGCAGGGAACCAGAACCACAGGCGGGATCGTACACCTTGTTGACTTCCGTTTTGCCAACCAGGGTGATTCGCGTCAGTAGCTCGCTCACTTCCTGTGGTGTATAGTATTCCCCACCGCTCTTGCCAGCATTGGAGGCATACATGCCCATCAGGAACTCATAGGCATCACCAAAAGCATCGATGGTATTGTCACGATAATCCCCAAGCTTCATTTCACCAACACCGTTCATGAGCTTGACGATCTTCTCATTCCGCTTGGCAACGGTTCCCCCCAGCTTATTGCTGTTGACATCCAAATCATCAAAAAGACCTTTGAAGTTATCTTCGCTGGGACCCCCCTGGGCAGAACTCTCGATACTGCGGAACACTTTCTCCAGTGTTTCATTCAGGTTTTCATCACCTGCTGCCTTCTTCCTGACATTCTGAAAGAGCTCGCTTGGCAAAATAAAGAACCCTCTGGTCTGGACCAGATCCTCGCGGGCTTCCTCCGCCTCGTCATCAGATAGCCTAGCATAATCAAAACTCGTGTTCCCAGTTTCACGTTCACCGTGGTTGATGTATTCAGTCAAGTTCTCAGATATGTATCGATAGAACAGCATGCCAAGCACATATTGCTTGAAGTCCCATCCGTCGACGCTTCCCCTCAGGTCATTCGCTATTCCCCAGATGGTACGGTGCAGCTCGGCACGTTCCTGCTCTTTTCTATTGTCAGCCATTTTCCATTCCTCACACAACTAGTAGTCAATTACAGAAGATTCTGCGGTCCTTAGAATTCATACAGTTCCAGAGTCACATTTGGCTTTAACATTACGTTCATAGACGAACGTCTCACCAATTTTGGCAACTGCTTCACAGGACATAATTGATTTGGACATGCTTGCACTATAACACATTGCCATTTCTATTACCAAACATAAAACCAGATAGTTAACAATTATGGTCAATATCGACTTGGTATCTGTGCCCACCAGAGCGTACATACATATACGAGGAATTCTGCGAGATGTTTGAAAGTGAGATACCGGTTATCGTGCGTTTCGAGCGGACCATCAAAGAGCAGAAAAGCACCAAGAAAGCGTGCATCAACCGCACGATGTTTATGACCTACCAGACTGCGAAAGAGACTGGGAACCGTTGCCTCGATTTAATCGAACGCAATTAACCTGAGAGCATCAACACGAACGAGATTCGTTATATCTGATTCATAGGGAATTAGTTCTTATGACCTCAGTTCACGTACTGGAATATCCTTCACCAAGTTTGGGTCTGTCTCAAGTTCCACTATTGCTAAATTTTTCTTAATTGTTCGCGGTATTGCATCTCGAGGTTGTTCCACATCCTGGCTGGAATCCCGGTAACTATCTCAAGTTTGTTCGCTGTTTCAAATGTTATTGGTTGAGAACCTTTCAGAATGCAAATAATGGCCTGTTCTGTCATTCCAGTGATCGTAGCAAGTTCCTTCTGAGTCATGGAGAGACTTTCGATTACTTCACCCAAGGTTTCTCCAGGGGCAACAGCATAATTGGGGCCTTTCGCTGTTTTGAGTGGGTAGAATCCTAAAGAGACAAAGTGATAGTGGAAAACTCTGGGAGTGCTGTGGTACTGTTTTGGTATCACAGAACAGA
>PHAA01000020.1 GCA_002840245.1 Firmicutes bacterium HGW-Firmicutes-15 | reverse complement strand
AGTTTTGGGGATAAATGCGAGTGTTTAGAGCCGTTACATATCCGCACAGAAATGAAGCGTAGAATACATGATATAGCTACCTTATACGAAAACTAGAACTAGGAGTCTATTCTCATATTCACAATACTTTATGGTCGCTATATTGTGCTATTTCGTAGTTTCCACTAAACGGCAAGCAGTTACAAGATGTTGAGAAGGAACTTTATGATGCCAAGCAAAAATATCCTAAAGCCAATCATTATTGTTTTGCTTATATTATAAGGCAGGAGGATGGAAACACCTTAGAGCGATGCAGCGATGATGGGGAACCTAGCGGGACTGCAGGGTGGCCACTACTTAACGTGCTTAACAAGAGAGAATTAGAAAATATCATGGTTATCGTTGTCCGTTATTTTGGCGGAGCTTTACTGGGAACCGGGGGATTAGTAAAAGCCTATACTCAAGCTGTTCAATTAGCACTAGATGAAGCCACAACCATTAACATGGAATATTCACAGAATCTTATGGTTAGGTTTAATTATAGCCATTATAGTAGTTTCGAAAACTTATTCTTTAATATAATGAACCAAGTAATTGATATTCAATATAGTGATGTGGTTAGTTTAAAGATATGGATTGCTGTTGATAAACTGGATGACTTTATCGAAAAAGTTGACCAGCTTACGGGAGGACCGCTACCATTGAATGCCTTGAAAAAAGGTTTATATCATACACTATAAGAAGTTAGGGGTTAACGGCATGAAAGTAATTCTATTTGGAGCTACCGGAATGGTAGGGCAGGGAGTATTGCGTGAATGCCTGCTAGAGCCTGAGGTGCAGTCGATTCTCTCGGTCGGGCGGAGTGCCACTGGGTTACAGCATGAAAAACTAGTTGAGCTGGCACCTACCAACATCATGGATTTAACTACGATTGAAGGCAATCTCGTGGGCTATGACGCCTGCTTTTTCTGTCTGGGGGTCTCTTCGGCAGGAATGACTGAGCAAGATTATAATAGGGTGACATATGACATTACCCTGGCCGTAGCCGAGACCTTGGTAAGACTTAATCCCGAAATGACATTCGTCTACGTTTCGGGAACTGGTACAGACAGTACCGAGAATGGCCGCAGCATGTGGGCGCGGGTAAAAGGAAAGACTGAAAATGCACTCCTGCGTTTGCCGTTCAAAGCTGCATACATGTTCCGACCCGGGTTCATTCAGCCGATGCACGGGATTGTTTCTAAGACTAAGATATATCGTATGCTTTATGCGGTGGGAGGGCCTCTTTATCCAGTGTTGAACAGATTACTCCCGAACTATGTGACGACAACTGAAAAGATAGGACGTGCAATGATCGCAGTTGCCCAGCAAGGCTATCCTAAACCATTGCTTGAGAATAAGGACATAAACAGTATTTGCAATTTAAAGTAGACTAACGAGGGACACGTAAAATACTGAAAGGCTAAACCGATTTATTATGAACGAAGAAATAATATTGAATGAGATCCCTGGAGAAGAAGATTTACATGAAGAAGATATAGAGGGTAAAAGACATTCGGGCTGCTTAATGAAAATAGTAGCCCTTTTGATTCTAATGGCCTTTATAGCTTTTTCTGTACCCAACTTTTCCTACCTCTTTTCCAACAAACTAAACTTTTTAGATCAAAATAAGAGTCTAATGGAAGATGCAATAGTTCAAAAATGCAAACCAGCAGTAGTAAACATTGAGGTTACTGACATAAATGAGCCACTTAATACTGTGGTACGCCACGGTACCGGTTTTAATATATCTCCGACAGGTATAATAGTTACGAATCAGCATGTTGTTTACCATGCTGGTACGATCACCATTACCTTTGGCGATGGTAGAAGATATTACTCGAGGGAATATGATGATATTCCCGGGGTAGATGTTGCTATCATTAGACTTGCTGCTAATAACCTACCGACTATATCTCTGGATTTTAAAGACCAGGTACAAACAGGTGATACTGTAACTATAATCGGCAATCCTCTGGGTTTTGATAAAATATCGCAGAGAGGTAAAGTAGGGGAGTACCATAAAATTGCGGATAGCCAGTCCCTGGTGTTTGATGTTAAACTCCCAGTTAACCCAGGTAACAGCGGCAGTCCAGTAATAAACGATAAGGCCCAAGTCATTGGTATAGTCTTTGCCAGCACCACAGTAGATGTTAATGGCAAATCAGAGCCTCGTGCCCTGGCCTTTCCTATACAAGTCTTATCGAAACCATTCCTCAAGTATGATCACCAAGAGGTGCCCCTTTCAGGTTGGTTTGATCAGTTACCTAATTTATTTTTCAAGTTAACTGGGGTATGATTAAAGTACGTAAAATGTTATTTACTAAATTACCACCCTTGGAATATTAAGGTATTTGTTTAAAAATCGTTTGCGGTACAGGGGTTGTATGTGTAGCCATTTAAAAAAGATTGAACATATTTCACTGAGGATAATAATCCTATTTGGTTTAAAGCAATTTCGTATAGTTTCGCTTACTGGAAACTATACGCCTGATTTCTACGATATCACCAATCACAACATAAAAAACCAGGTAGGCATTTACAATAATCATTTTATAACCTTTATTGGCCAAGCGCCTGTTTTTAGGGGTGACCCCCATATCAGAGAATTCTTCTAAATGGAGAATAGCTGCATCGATCTCATCCAAAAGAGTTGCCGCAGCTTCTGGGTCATCTGCAACAATATAAGTAAAAATATCTTCTAAATCATCATAAGCCAGCGGCAAATATTCAACGCTATATTTACCCATTAAGCCGCGCCCTTAGCCTTGCCATGACTTCACGGTGAGGTATTCGTTTTGCACCCTGGGCACTTTGGACTTCAGCTTCATCCAGATTGTCATATAACTCCATAAGTGCTTGCTGTTCCTCATATAGTCTTTGACTCATAACTACCAGGTGACCATTACCGTTCTTGGTGATGAAAACTGGCTTTTGTTCCTTGATACATATTTCTTCAATTTCAGGGGTCTTATTTCGCAAATCAGAAACTGGACGAATAACAGGCATTATACTCACCTCGCATTTTATTATGATAATATTATATCATAATAATGATAAATCAATTCATTGTTTTGCTGACAGCTTAAGATTATTAAATGTCGATCTGATTGTTAGAAAGGCTTATATATCTTTTGGTATGTAGAATATTTTTATGTCCTAGGATCTTCGCAATTTAGTTGATGGCAAATCCCTTACGAGCTAATAATCCAGCTAGAAAATAACAAAATGTAGGGCCACTTTAGGGGTGACCCCCATATCAGGGAATTCTTCTACGTAATAATCGCACAATTTAATGGAGTAACGGGCTATAATCAATATAGTTTTGATTTTGGCCCGTTTTAGCTTTTAACGTGATTATTATATATTGTCACAACCTGTCTATTAGAGGAGAAATAGGGAGGTAAATTATGGTTGTCTGAGACATAAATAAAGCCTATGCTTTTAAAAGGAGAATTGTGCGGAAATTTGGTGCTTTATTGTGTTACCGTGCTCCGTGTCAGGATAAGTATAAGTGGTTACATTGTGATTGCTTGAAATAGACATATAGAAAGTCATTGGGAATTATTACATGATAAATAAATGAAATACGAATGGCTGAGTAGAACCAAAAATAGATAATTTAAGGGAGGCACTCAAAATGACGGAAAACGAAAAGAAATTCAGGGAAGAAACTGACAAACAATTAGACGATGTTGTGGGGGGTGGGGGTACAGTTTCTGCACACCCCGGGAGAAAACAACGTATACGTTGTCCACATTTTTATAATGGCTACGGTCCAAGCTCCGATGAGATTGAGAGGTGCGCCAACAATGACAATTATGCAGTCTGTGCCAAGCCACAACCTCGCCGTAAATCTGAATATTATTGCCCTTATATTGATCCCGAATAATTGGTCATTAGTGGCATTTTCGTGATAACACCTTAACAGGAATAAAAAACTTCTTTCTGCTGTTTATCCATTTTCCTAAAGAGTTGAGGCCACCACCGGGAACAATGCAATGAACATGCGGATGATTCATAAGGTTTTGTCCCCACGTATGTAGCACTGAGGTATAGGATTATATACTGGCGAACACCCTATGCAAAGCTGGCGCCCACTTCTTAAAAAGAACGGACTATATTCCAGTGTGGATATTGGAGGTCTAACTTCTGATCTACAGGTACAGGTAGCTGGTTTATTACTTTACCCCCATAGACCTCCAACCCGAAGTGGCCGCATCACAGTCTTTGCAGGGTGACGTTTACGAATATATGCTGGGCAAGTTGGCTACAGCAGGCCAAAATGGCCAGTTTAGGACCCCAAAGCAGATCCGCGATTATCGTTCCTAAAGCATAGCAAATATTGCGATTAAACCGCTCCCATAGCTCATCCTGCATAATTCGCTGAGCCCCTGGGGGTTCATGGGGGAAGGGTTCCCTTTCAGGGAAGAACACTATACTGAGGCTGGCCCGTGGGAGAAAATCTAAAGCTATATCAGGAGTCAAAGGATCTGGTGAAACGCCACTGGGGTACATATGGAAACACGATGGAGTAGACAAGCCAATCGTTGTTATCGAGAAAGCCCAGGCTGACACCGTCAAGCTCATCTTTGCAAAGTATCTTGAACTCGGCAGTATCGGCAATGTAAAAAGGCACCTTAATGCACAAAATTATTTGACCAAGCGCGACAAACCCTTCAATGATATGGGTATTCGAAACATCCTAACCAACGACTTTTACATAGGCAAAGTAAGCTGGGGTACGCTGGAAACTGAGGGCCAGCATGAAGCCATTATCGACCTAGAGCTATTCAATCTGGTGCAGGAACAGATCAGAAGAAACACACGCAATCCTGGTACCAGCAGATAATGATATTGTTATATAATTCACAATCTCATCGATTCCCAATATTATATACTCTTTATTATTTCAACCTATTTATGGTAACTTATAATTGCCCTCTAATATATACCCATTTTTAACCTCTAAAAGCGATAAGCGAATAGTAAACTATCAAAAATGAACTAAATAGTCCTGACGAGTCATATAGAAGCTTCATCTGCAATATATAAATTTATTGGTCAATATTTCATATAATAAAAAATTAATGACTCTAATCTAAACACACTCTAAAGTGGAAATCTCTCGATTATCTTAAACAACGGTTAAAGTTGAACACGGTGTAGTAACTTTTGGATAAAAAGAACATAAAAGACCACTGAAAAGGGAAAGCTCGAAAAACCGGCACTTCCCACCTTTAAAATTTCTGCTAGTTTACATAATGTTCATTATGGGAAGTTGCAGAAATTATCGGAAATCAATTTTATTTCCGATATTGCTGGTAATAATAATAAGTAGCTGTTTTTTAATATCTATACGGAGGTAATGATATTTATGTATGTTGTATATGGACATGCCATATTGTACCTTCCTCAATCATCTTCATTGAAAGACAAAAGGCAAACTATTCAAAGTATTATTGCGCGAATACGAAAACGTTTCAGTATTTCTATTTGTGAGGTTGATTATCATGACCTCTGGCAAAGATCTACCTTGGGATTTGCCGCTGCATGTTCTTCGTATGCAGATGTACACTTAATAATTAGCGCAATTCAGGATACTCTGGACCAATACCAGGATGTCTGTGAAATTACTGATTTTAGAAGTGAGACTGTTAAACCTGAATAGCTCATAAATTCTAGTTTCACAGCCAAACCTCCTCAATTACATATTCAATAAATACATATTTAATAAAAGCCCAAAAAAGGGAGGGTTGGCGATTGGCCACCTCCCTTTTTCTTTACAACTAACAACTATTTATTGTTGGTTCAAATACTCAACCATATACGGCATGAAATGCGGGATGATATCTGGTAACATTTTAGGCATTAAATAAATCATTGCCGTTGGCATCAGATCTGGCATTTGCTCTTGCATGAAGTCGGGCATGGGAATCTTCTCCCCCACCATCTCTAACATCTTTGGCATGACTTTCGGCAGTATCCCTGGAAGAAGTATCGGGAACAGTTTTGGCATAATCGGCTTCATCATCGCAATCATAGGTGCTTTAACCGCCGGACTGCGTTTCTTCATCCATTTCATCATACCCGCCATCGGTCCTGGCATGGCATCAATGAGCTCATCTAGCATTTCTGCCATCATAGCAGCCATTCCGCTTGGTGTCAGCATTCGAATCATGGCATCGAAAATCGCCCAACTCGAAGATATCTCAACCTGACTATCGGGAATATCATAGCCACAGGCCTCCGCAACGAAGGTGGCTAGATCCCTTACTTTAATCTGATCCATCTGATGAAAATCAGCGGTGGCTTGTAACTGCACTCGGCAACAGGGGCAAGCGGTGATGATGGTTTCCGCACCCACATCAACTGCGTCATCGATGCGCACCTTGCCTGCTACCGCAGCGGCATCCGGATCAGCAACTAAAGACATTACAGAGCCGCAACAGTGAGCAGTATCACGATTATATTTCATATCTACAAAATCAATCCCCGGGATCGCCTGAAGCAATGCCCGCGGTTCTTCGTATACACCTCCGACTCTGCCCATGTGACAAGGATCGTGATAGGTTATTTTACCGTTCATGGGATTATCAATCTTAAAACTGCCATCTAGAATTTTCTCAGCAACGACCTCTGAGTAATGCTTGGCAACAAAGGAATAGGATTCTCCGCGATCTTCAGTAAAGCGGCGATAGAAATCATTCCACACTAAGCGGCATGCCGGACAGGAAGTGATGATGGTTTTCACTCCACGCTTTTTCATGCCAGCAATATTATGATCCATGATCTTTTCAAAGGTATCCCATCTTCCTGCCATCAGCATCGGAATACCACAACAGGCTTCTTCCTCACCCAAATAAGTGTACTCCACGCCTGCTTTGTCTAGTAGTCTGGCGGTAGCTTCCGCAATATCCTTTTCTACAAATGATGCTGTACACCCAGGGAAAAAGGCGATTTCAGCCTTTTCTTTTATCTTTGGCCGCAGATCTTCTGGCACCCATTGATCTCTGTCTTTTGCATAATGGGCCCAGATGTTCCATTCTTTGCGGGCGCTAGCCTCCATGATATGAAACGCCGGCAGAGTATGATGGTCCTGTTCCTGAATTAATTCGCCCCGCAACTTAAACCAGGATGATTCGATGGGCAATTCCAACTGACACTTTTGATTACAGACATCACAGGTGGTGCATGCAATAAATGTGTTGATGTTCTCCTGGGTCATTTGCGCGTCTCCATCCTGGATCATTTTCAGCAAACGCCATTTTCCACGAGGAGATTGTGATTCCCATCCCCTTGCATAATACTGAGTACAATCATCCACACAGTAACCACACTGGGCACAGGAATAGGAAAACAGGTTTACGTCGCTCGGTAATCCCTTGACCTCTTTGAATATCTCTTTTGGTGGATTACCCGGAAAGCGGTTTGCTAAGATGCTAATCATGCTTTCCATTGGTAAAGCCAGACGAATCATTTTGGCAATGTTCATGGCCTCAACTGTTTTACCTGGATTCATAATACGATGAGGGTCTGCATTCTTAATTAGTTCTTGGATGGATTTGAGGGCATCACCGCCAAGTAAATCCTTCGCATAAGTGGAAAAATACATGCCGCACCCATACGCACGCCCTCGATTTTCCAAGGCAATCTTGAGCACTGTTAGGGAAAGACCGAAGGCGATATTAAAGCCAAATTTTCTTTCATCATGCGGGATAAATCCCAGCAGAACGATTTCATTATTCTTCACACCAAAACCTTCCAGGAGAAAGGGCAGTGTTATTTTTTTCTTAAGCTGGTCCAATACCTGTTCGAGAGCGTCAACAGGAACCACTACTTCAGCAGGGATTAAGGAAGGGGCGATACGTTTGGCCTTCATGGGATGAAATCGTTCCTCCCACTCATGTTCAGCAATCCCTGCTGATAGGACCTGCCCACCATCCCTGGATAATAATTTCTCCAGTTTCTTACGCAACTCTGCTGATTTCTCGAACACTACCATAACAATGTAAGTCTCTGGTAGTACTTGTCGGGCATGTGGAGCGTGTCCGCCATGCCCTGCTTTTGCCGGAAGTTGGTTGCTATAGTTGGCAATCTCAGGATTTATGAAGCTGATTGACCAAAGTTTCAGCTTTTGCTTATAGCTTTCTTTGATAAATGTTGCAATATCTTTATTGCTTTTAAATGATACCGCCATTTTCTCCATGGGCATGAGCTTTGATACTTTGAAGGTCATTTGGGTAATGAAACCAGTCACTCCTGAGGCATTTTCCACCAGGTCCAATTCCTTGCCTGACAGCACCTTCACCTGCCCGTCAGGAAGCACCATTCGAATCTCAACAACACTATCACGAAAATAGCCAGCGCTATAGCTGCCTATTCCTGCTCCACCAGTGGCAATCCATCCGGCAACTGTAGAAGCAGGAGCACTAGTCGGATAAGCATTCAATGTCAAGCCTTTTTCATTTAAGGCTGACTCAAGTTTGTTCCATACTACCCCAGCCTGAACTGTGACCACACGCTTTTGCTGATCAATTTCTATTATCTCCTTCATTCGATTGCTTTCAACCACCAATCCACCTCTGGTTGGAACCACCCCACCATAGCCTGAGGTGGCCTTACCCCGTGGCACCAGAGGTACTCGGTTTTTCTGTGCCCAAACGGCCAATTTAACAAATTCTGCTTCATCGATCGGCTGTACAATTCCAGCAGGAACCTTTGATCCAGCGAAACGCTGCATCATTTTCGGCATGGTGCCCACATCATAGGCATAGAGTTGTCGTTCTTGTAGATCTACATTAACCCTCTTATCGAAGATCTCTTGCAGTTCATGAGATTGCTTCAGTGTTAAATTCAGCATATACCCATACCCCCCTGTGGTATTTTTCGTTATTAGTATATTCGATTATTGGCAACGTAGCAATGGCAATATTTATTCTGGACGACAATCAAGGCATTAGAACACTCATGTAACAATTGTTACATGAGCAGGTAAGCCACTAACAGCCTGTAGCTGCGGGTTTGTTAGTTGATGGTAGTATTTACATGTCGTTTCGGGCAGGTATATGTATTTTTTTGTTGAAACTTGGTATTACTTACTTTATTTCAAATTACAAATTATTTAGGGAAGGAATGAAAGTTAATGCAAAAAGTAAGAAGTCAGGTTTCTAATTACATATTCATATTTATTGTGGGGGTCTTTGTTTTTTCTACCGTATTAGCCATGCCTAAGCCAGTTCAGGCAGCAACATCCTCGGTAACTTCTTCTGTTAAGACAGAGATCATCGCCCAAGGAACCAAATATGCTACTGAATTATATGTGATTGAAAGTGGTGTTCCTGGTCCAGTTGTTATGATAGTTGGAGGTGTCCACGGCAACGAAACAGCCGGCTACAAAGCAGCCGACCAGGTTAAAGATTATTCCATTCAGAAGGGTACACTTATAGTACTTCCCCAGGCAAATAAGAGGGCCGATGCCGCGCATACTCGTGACATAGGTGGAGCTGACCTTAACCGTGATTTTCCAACCAGTAAATCAGATAAACCTGATAACACCTTGTCAACTGCAATCTTCAATGTTGTAAAGGAATATAATGTTGATTGGTTGATGGATATGCATGAAGGAGCAAACTATTCCAAAATTAAGTCTTCGAGTTCAGTAGGACAATCTCTCATCTACTATCCCGCTGTCCAGACCAAGACAATCGCAACTAGTATTGTCAATACTTTGAATAAAGGAATAAGTACTTCTTACAAGGATTATTCCCTGCTCAGATATCCCACCTCAGGCAGTTTAGCTTCTGCTTCGGCTAAAGTATTAGGTGTAAACAGTTTTATCTTTGAAACCTGTTCTAAGGATCCCTTATCTACCCGTATTCGTTATCAATTAAAAGCTGCTGATATGTTGCTCAATTATCTACAAATGAAATAGGCGCTAATTATGGAAGTTATGTGTTGATGTAAAAACTGGACCTGAATTAGATGTACGAATGGAACTGCCACTTCTCCTGTCCCGGTTATTACCATTATTATTCTCGGAGTTCACAGTCCGTAGTGAAGGTTGAGGATTACTATTACGAATGGAATTTATAGGGGGACGTCTGGTGGCGCTGGTACTGGCACGATCAGGATTTGAATTAATACTTGAACTAGTTGTAGCATTAATTGGCACTTTGGCATTTTTATACTCCCTACGACTAACATTAGTTATTCCCCAGGTTTTGCGAATATCGACTCTTTCATCCCAATTTATATCATTCTGTATCATATTGGCGATAAATTGCAGCTCTTCAGAAAAACTGTTATACATGCTTAAATTCTGAATATCTGCCCAAATGTCCTTGAATAAGGGCCTTAAGTAGTCCTGATCCCCCTCGTAAAAGGCTCTTTGGGCGTCAACGGCAATAAAACAATTACGGGTTAAGTGCAAATAATTACTGGCTACAATTTTACCCAAGCAGAACGCTGCTGTGGTAATCTCAGGTGAAACCAGCCAGCTTCCAGGGGTGCGGTACTCGAAGCCACCATAATCCTTGGTCCGGTAATCTGCCAGAAACCCATATTTCTTTCGCCTCTTAACTGCTGTTATTTGATTTTCAATAAGAAACAGGGGCAAACCTACATAATTATCCAAAGCTCTTAATATATGATTGTTCAAGTTAACATTACTAAAATGGATATGGCCACCGATGGAGTAACCGCCGAAAGGTTGGCTCCCTGCCAACCATTTAATATTTCTATAGGGAGAGAGTGTGCTAGCAGAGTATAATGCCTGTTTAAGGTTTGATAATAACTGTAAGGGAGAATAGTCTGGTTTGGGCCTTAGCTCGGCTACCGGTCGTTGCTGACGGCTCGGTATCCGTATATTGTCGCAGCCCACAGTTCCCTCGCGGGGAAAGAACTGAGATGCTGGAATCATCCTGCCATTTGTGGCATTGGCCAACATAAACTCTGGATCGGCTCCCATCTTGACTTCTTGGCTCTCCATCCCTTCAATATTACTAATTATTCTGTCTAATTTTCGCAGTAGGGTCTTTATATCCTTTTCTCTAATCAGGGGAGATGTATTCACTGATAAAACCCTTGTTTTTCTTGCTCCTGTAATAGCAATTTTGACCATGCCATAGTCAAGACCCATTAAATAAATTACTCGTTTAGCAAGATCGGCAACCTTTTTACACTGATCTTCTTCGATATATTTTATCTGAGCGGCTGCCTTTCCATATATCTTTTGTTTGACTGATATTGTTGACATTTCAAACACCAAAACATCATACTCTCGGTTAATAATATCTCCAGCGGCATTTTCATGCTTAATACCATTAATGCTTAGTATTTGCTGGATGAAGTTGAGGTCTAAACTGTTTGCAATGGCTTGCGGGCTATTTACTATATACTCACGATCAGAACTTCCACACCGGGCTAAAATGTTTAGATAAACAGTTTCGTCAATAATTTCTTCCTTACAGCTAATAATACTGCCACTGCTTTCTAGGTGACTCAGAATGGTCGCTGACATTTGATTCGATTTATGGATAATACCTAAAATCATAGCTAACCCTTTCTCTGGATCATATTTAATGAGTTAACAATATAGAGAAAATACTTATTCAGATTTTCCACGTGTTGTCTGCGAATGTCATCCTCGTCAAAACCGGCGGGCTTAGAATTCACTTCTATTATCTGCATTATTCCGCTTTTATCAATGCCGATATCAATCGAAAGAATTCCCAGAGAAATGTCCAGGCTTTCTTCCAGAACTCGGGGTGCGACTTGGCAGATATACTCTAATTGACTGCCTAGATTCTGTTTTATTTTTTGCGAATGACCAAAAACCTTATCTATCACATCTTTATATACCGCTTTGGAACCTCCATTTGGTACATGGGTAACATATTTCCCTCGGGCAGCAACTCGTACCCCCACCCCGATTAAAACCCATTGGCCCTGCCCATTTTTCTGCACCTCAGTTCGCAAGTCAAAAACTCTACTTTCGAGAGTTGCAAGGTCTATAGCTTTTTGAATCATATATTTATCTTCAGGGCCTATTACTTTTTTGAGATTTAGGTACAACTGGTTAGCTGAACTACAGCTCTTCCATCCAAGGTTCGATGCCGCAGATTTATAGTAAAAATATCGCGAATTCGATCTGCGCTCTACTTTAATAATCCCTTTGCCAATGCTGCTGCTTGTTGGTTTAACGAATACCGATTGATACTCGCTCAACATCTTATTCAGGTTTTCCATGTTAAACATCTTTGAATCAGGCACTAAATCTACTGATAAGGGATTCTGGCTCAGACTATGATGAACCTCCCATTTATTCAAAAAACGCGAATTAAACAGGTATATTTGCGGTTCTTTCTCCAGTTTGGCGAGTAAAGCCTGCACCTTCTTTTCACCCTCATGCTTTCTAAAGCTAAGACGGTTGTATACTATGTCAGGCAATGGAAACAGGTCTCTGATCCATTTACCCTTATTGCCTTGGTTTACATAGGTGTGGCCTACAATTCTCCTTTCAGGCCATTTAATGTCCTCGGGATAAAAGCAATACATTAATATCCCTATATTACGAGCTGCGATAATCATCTCTTGATTAAATTTGGCACTTTTTCCAGAAGGCAGTGGATATTTTTGATTATTTTTCGGTGTAGTAAGAACACCGACTACCGCTTTAGGTTTATTAGTAGATTCATCCTTATGTTTTGTTAATGTTTTGCTCATCTGTAAACTCCATTTGTATTTTATTGATAGTTCATGATATGAAATATTAAAATACTAGGTGCAAAATGCTCTATCATGATTACGTGTAATTATTGACATAATTTTAAGGCCCTTGAATAAGCGATAGGGGGTCCACCTGCTGCGCAAGTGGACCCCCTAATCTTTATTATGTATTGTGCTCTTATTTAGACATTGAATCTAAAATGAACAATTTCGCCGTCCTTAACCACATATTCTTTGCCTTCTAATCGAAATAGGCCTTTTTCTTTTACGGCTGACATACTGCCTAATTCCACGAACACCTGGTAATCAACTACTTCAGCCCTGATGAATCCTCTTTCAATGTCCGAATGGATTTTGCTGGCTGCTTTTCGAGCACTGGTGCCGGCCTCAATAGTCCATGCCTTTACTTCGTCCTCCCCAACCGTGAAAAAGGAAATCAGACCTAAGCGTTTATACATAGTACGACTAATCTTCACCAACCCGGTTTCGGTTATTCCAAGCTCTTCCAGAAATATATCTTTCTCATCTGGTTCTAGTTCAGATATTTCCTTTTCAATACTCGCGGCTACTTCTACTACTGGGATTTGCTGTTCTTGTCCATACCTGACGACATCCTCTTTCTTGGGATACTGGCCACTTTTTATATCGTTTTCATTTAGATTTAAACAAAGCAGCAGTGGTTTGTTAGTAAGAAATTGGTAGGTGCTCATTATTTCCTGTTCTTCATTATCAATATCAACTGATGAAATTGGCTTTTCATCTCCTAAAGCATCTTTTAGCCTTATCAATAATCCTAACTCCTTGAGCATTAGACTCCTCTTCTTGTTTTTATTAATCCTATCGATTCTTTTTTCTATAAGGTCTAGATCTGAAAGTAAAAGTTCATAGCTAATGGTTTCAATATCCCGGATGGGATCAATTGAGTCATAGATAAAAGGTATAGATTCATCATTGAAGAGTCTGACTACATGTAATAAGGCATCTGCTTTACGAACTGTATCCAGAAAAACAGTGGCACTCTTTTCCGCACCAGGCATTAGACCAGGTATATCTATTAGCTCTAGCTGTGCGTAGGTTGTCTTCTTAGGTTTAAAAACCCCTGATAAATAATCAATTCTCTCATCTGGTACCCGGGCAATGGCAGTATTGGTTTTCCCCTGACTGTTACCTTTGTCCGTGGTTCCAGTTAGAAGTTCAAATAATGTAGTTTTACCTACCTGGGGCATTCCGATTAGTCCTAATTGCATATTATCTGTCCTTCCTTAATACATAATAAATATTGGTTTACATAATAATTATTATGGTCAACATATTTTATTGGGCATGGGTTCATGCCTACCTTAAACTAACTCCAAATAATGATAGTATCATAAATATCCCGGTTACAGCTAGTCCAACCAGCAATGTAGTGTTGGCACCCTGGGAACTGAATTGGTAAAGCCGTTTTGCGTTGCTTACATTAAATATAAACAGAGCCAAGGCCAGAACCAATAATAGAATGACGAATTTTGGAGCACCGGAACCCGGGAAAAAGATCCCCAGATATGCAGCAAATACTACCAGGAAAATAACGTTTAATTTATGGTAGAGGTTAAAAAAGTGATCTTCCTTTATAGATTCACCTTTTTGTTCGTGAGACATTTTGTCCATGTCAATAGTTTGCAAACTTTTTCCCGTTTTGTTTAGCAGTATTTCAACCATTTTCTGGTCTGCCGGGGTAATTCCTAACAAAGCATTTTTAGCCTTTATATAAATGAAGCCGTTCTGGATATGAGTAGCAAACATGCGAATAGATCCGAATGCTTTACCAGAATACAAACCGACCATATAACCCGGCCAGGCTGCAGTTAGAAATGGAAAGAGATTTGGCTCCCCTTTGACTTCAAAGATTTCATTAAATTGCTCCCACTCAATCCTTTTTTTGTAAAACCCCCAGATTATTACTAAAGCATCCTCTTCGATTTTGTACCTCATATTAAAAGCACCTATTATTAAATAGATATAAATAATTAAGAAAAGATAGGTTGGCACATATAAGATAATTCTTAAGGTACGATCACTATCATCCAGTGCAAAATTTATACCCCATATCGTAAAACCAAAGATCAACAGTCCTAATATCAATCCAACCCAGCCACCATATGACTTTAAAGGTTTATAAGTCATGATTAAAATCCTCCTTCTTTGTACGGCATTTGGGATTCATAATTGTAAAACCCTCTGCCGGACTTCTTACCTAAATATCCGGCCCTAATCATAGTTGAAAGTACTGTGTGCGGCCTATACTTAGGATCTCTAAATTCATTGTAGAATACTAATAGGACAGCATAAAGAGTATCTAGACCAATCATGTCAGCCATTTCAAGGGGCCCCATAGTCATACCGGCACCCAGTTTCATAGCTTTATCAATGCTTGCCTGATCAGCCAGGCCTTCTCCATAAACAAAAATTGCCTCATTTATGTAAGGAACCAATATTCGATTGACAATGAACCCTGGACTTTCACGGTTCACGACCAGATATTCTTTGCCTATCCTGGATACGAACTCACAGGCTATATTAACTGTCGCATCTGAGGTTTCCATTCCTTTTACTATCTCTACCAGTTTCATTTGTGATACCGGATTCAAGAAATGTAGGCCCAGTATTCTGTCGGCGCTTCTAGTGGAAGAAGCGATCTCCGTAATTGACAAAGATGAGGTATTAGTAGCCAGGATAGTATCTTCCGAGCAGATATTGTCTAACTCTGTGAAAATCTGCTTCTTAACCGCGATATTTTCAACTACTGCCTCAATCACCAGATCAACGTCTTTTAATTCGGCTAAATCAATGGTGCCATGAATTCGATTCAGTATTGCTGACCGCATATCTTTATTCAGTTCACCCTTTATTATCCTTTTATCCAGGTTGTTTTCTATTGTAGTGAGGCCATCTCTGACCAGTGAGTTCTGTAAATCACGCAGTATTACTGAATAACCGGCCTCTGCAGCAACCTGGGCAATACCTGCTCCCATGATTCCGGCACCCAGTACAGCAATCATTTTCACTTCACCAATCCCCCCCGTTATTTGTAGCCTATTTGCTAGGTGTTATTAATCACCAAAACTGATGCCAATGGCTCTGGCTGCTTCCACCATATCACTTTTAGGGTTAACCTTTTTTTGTTCTTTTATAGCCTCATGAATGGGAACGGTAACAATATTCTGACCCTGTAGACTTACCATTGTACCATAATCTCCATTTACCAGGGCCTCAACCGCAGCAACTCCATACCTAACAGATAGTATTCTATCGTATGGGATGGGGGAACCCCCTCTCTGTAAATGACCCAAAACCGTCACACGGGTTTCTATATTACTTAGTTTCTCTATTTGCTGGGCTAGTTGATTACCAACCCCACCTAGTCTGATAGGATCATGGCTTTCAGGAACCAGTTTTTGTATCACCAGTTCCCCGCCTAATGGTTTTGCCCCCTCAGCTACAACAATAATACTGAACTTTTTATCATGCCACTGCCGCTGGCGTATTTTGTTGATTATACTCTCAATCCGATAGGGTATTTCTGGTATCAAAATTACATGCGCTCCCCCGGATATACCAGCATGAAGGCCAATCCAACCGGCATAGCGTCCCATAACTTCCAGTATCATAACCCGATGATGGGATTCAGCCGTAGTGTGTAGACGGTCCAAAGCTTCAGAAGCAGTATCAACTGCAGTATTAAACCCAAAAGTTACATCAGTGGCCGACAGATCGTTGTCAATGGTCTTAGGAACGCCAACTATATTAATTCCTTTTTCATGGAAACGGTCAGCAATGGATAAACTCCCGTCTCCCCCTATAACAATAAGGCCATCCAAACCTAGGTCATTAAGGTGAGATATTGCCCGATCAGATTGATCCGAGAATATCTCCTGACCATCCTTGAAACTTAGGAAATTAAAAGGATCATCGCGATTGCTGCTTCCTAATATCGTTCCACCCCGGTATCCTATTCCCGAAATCGTTTTTAAATCGAGATGAATATAGCTGTTCTCAACCAATCCCTTAAAACCATCCAGGAAACCGACTACTTCCATCCCATATTTACTTATTGCGGATTTGGTAACAGCTCGTATTACAGCATTAAGACCAGGGCAGTCTCCTCCCCCGGTTAGCACTCCGATTCTGCTCAATTTGTCCAAAGTTCAACCTCCTTTTCTTTCTATATAGAAGCAAATAATTGAATTACAAATATAACTTACTGATAAGTAAGGCAGGGTTGTCCAACCTTACCCCACCTTACTTTTTGTCTCTATTACGATAACTTCGCCAAGTATTTCTGTTTCCCTTTTATAATGATGGCTTTTCTGCTAGAGTCAACGGTAAAGCGAGGGGAATACCTCCCCTCATTAAATGAACCGTAATCACGGCGCTGACTTGCTGGGTCTTTAAAAATTCCTGCAACTGATCATAATTGCCAACCTGAGTATCGTTTAGGCCGATAATCACGTCGTTTTTCCTAATGCCGGCTTTCTCTGCTGGCCCCCCAGGTACAACATCAGATACAATAACCCCGGAACTGGGAATGAGATTGCCAGCTTCCAAATTGGCATCCATAACCGGGAGTAAAACTCCTATATAGGGACGTGTAACTTTGCCTTTCTGAATTAGCTCGTTAATTATATCCTTAGCAGTATTTACTGAAATAGCGAAACCAATTCCCTGTGCCTGTGCGTTCACAGCAGTATTTATACCAATTACCTGTCCCTGAGTATTCAATAGCGGGCCACCACTATTTCCGGGATTAATAGCTGCATCTGTCTGGATTAAATTCTTGTAAGGCCGGTTTTCAATGTTCATTGGCCTACCTTTGGCGCTCACCACTCCCACCGTAACCGTATGATCCAGACCGTAGGGGTTACCAATGGCAACTACCCACTCCCCTACCCTAATTTGGTTGGAGTCACCTAATACCATAGGTGTGAACTCTCTATTTGCGTCAATTTTCAAAACAGCCAAATCCAACTCATAGTCCTGCCCTACCACTTTGGCTGGATAGTTGCTCTCGCTGCCAGCAATTTTGACAGTAATCGTCGTAGCGTTATCTATGACGTGCTGGTTGGTAAGGACATATCCATCAGCACTTATAATAAAGCCAGTCCCAATGCCCTTCTGTACGTTTTGCCGTGGTTTAGGAGCGTTGTTACCGAAAAACTGCCGGAAAAATGGATCATTTATAAAAGCATCATTAGCACTACCTACAACTGCACTCGTTTCTATATTTACCACGGCAGGGCTTACCTTTTCCACCATATCGGCTATATTGGTTGGCCCTATAATGACTGGGCTGGCAATACTAGATGGCAAGTATTTATCCTGTTCGGCATTAGCCATAAAAAAATTATTCTTAAAAACAAACAGGGTGCCCGCCAGTAAAACCACCAAAGTTAATATCAACGATGTTTTAAGTGCTTTTGATTTTCTCCGTCCTTCATTCATAACTATTCTCCTTTCCAGTTATCTTTTTTCTCAAATATATATTACCACTGAGCCATTTATTTATAAAACAGAAAATCACATTATTTGATTATGTGCACTTTAAGGAGACGAGCACAACTCCTCATGGAAATAAACCTGTTTTTACACAGGCATACCATAAGTTCATCTAAGCGCCAATGGTTTTCCATATTATAGCATATTGCAATCTTGTATTTTGGGACAGGAATATTTATTGGCGATTTTGGAAACCGGCCAGGTGAATAGCATATTGCAAGGGTCTTCTAAAGGTATTGCGGACGATACCCTGAGACAACTCGGTTTCAGTAGTTTTGCGGGGTTTGGAATTTACTTCGATCAACCAGAAGTTTCCCCCTTTATCTATGCCAATATCTAGCCCTAACTCACCATATAGCTTCTTACTAGACGATTCCAGGGTAACTGCCACCATACTACACAGATTTCTTAACTCCTCATGTTTCTCTTCAATCAGTTTCTTATTTCTGTTCAGGATGCTTGCAAAAACTCTTTTGCTGGTTTCAGCTGTCCCTCCCCGGCTAAGATTAGCGACGCTGCTTCCCCGGGGTGCCACCCGTACAAACTGTTTGCTTATCTTCCATTCGCCCTCGTGGTTTTTCTGATATATGATACGAATATCAAATGGTGATTCGTGAAAAGTAGACAGGTTCAGGCCTTGTTGGACTATATAGGGCTTGCCTTTCCTGGCCAACCGGCTTCTTTTCATAAAATCTGTCGTGTTATCAGCATGCCCGGCATGTCTTCCATTCCTATAGACCGTATACTTAAGCTTGCCCTGATCATTGCAGATTACCTTGATGATGCCATTACCTTGACTGCCATTACAAGGTTTCAAATAGAGAGTTTTGTGCCTCATCATCATATCTTTCATGCTAGAAGCGTTTAATAATTGTGTCTCTGGTAAATAGGGAATCAGGTCAGCATTGGCAACTAGTAATTTGTGCACTTTCCATTTATTAAGGAAAGAAGGATTAAAATATTTTAAATGTTGTAAATTCATCAGCTTCTTTTTGGTATTCTTTATCCCCGGCCTAGCCTCGCCAGCACGGCTGGATATACGGTCATATACTACATCTGGGAGTGGATAAACTGAGGATGTCCAAATACCTCGATCCGAACTCAACTGATGATATATAAATCCCCGAACAGTTTTGCTGGTCCAGTTAATTGAACTGGAAGTAAAGAAATAGACTTGAGCCGGTAATTGTTGACCAATTTTGCTTAAGAATATTAACTCGGCTTGCACGCTTTTAGGGTTAAATTCAAGCTCGTTAGGTAAATAGCTAGCCAAAATTCCAATGGTTGGTCCAATATGAATCATTTCTTTTTCCTGGTCATAACGGATTTGAAGGGGTTTTCTTCTGTTCAGACACAGTGCTTTTGCTAATTGCGGGGAAAGCATGTAACTGCTTAGTTTCCCATTTCTAACAACCAATTTGCTGCTTACTACTTTAACGCCTACTCTAACTTTAACCGTGCTTGCCAGTGGTATATCCAATTTGCTGATTAGCACATCTGACATGAAAATTTTTCCCACTGTACTCATTCTACTCCTACCTTTCCTGGCTGAATCCAGCCAGGTAGCGTGCATATAAAAGCGGTCTTTGAACTGATCTAATGCGAGTGGCGGATTCACCAATTAACGTGAAAATTTGCCGAGCTGGTCTCAGGTTGGCCTCTATAAACCATAGTTTTCCTGTGTTATCAATACCGATATCAATTCCCAGTTCTCCCATACTGGACGTGTCGGCTTCTAAGGCTTGGGCAGATTCTATGGCAAGATTGTCCATCTCGGTCAGTATTCGCTCTATTTGTATGGGGTCACTAAAGCTTCTACCGAGCACTTTTTCTACTTTGCTTGCGCTTCCACCCGAACAAATATTACTGGTTATTGAGCCCCTTCTTCCTATACGACATGCTTTGCCGGTAATCAACCATTGTCCGGCATGGTCTTTTTGCACTAAGATGCGTACATCGACTATATTACCATCTACTCTTAATAGATTAATCCGCTGCTGGACAATATAGCCCCGCTTTTCCATAAACCTTTCTAATCTATGATGCAAACCATAGATTCCATTAGACGTACCTATGCGGGGTTGGGAGTTCGCTTGGTATTGGTAGTCATACAAATTGGCTTTTTTTCTCTTTAGTACCCGGATTATATTTCTTCCCCTCGAGCTGTTAATCGGCTTTAGATAGACTGCACCATATCTTTTCAGCATCCGATCGACCTGGTGGAAACTTGTTGCCAGGTTTGTATCTGGTATATATGAGCTTAATGTGGGATGTTGAGATAATATTTTATGGGTTTCCCACTTTCCCATCAGGGGTGGGTTAATAAATATGCAGCCCAGAGATTGCATTTTTCTGCGTATGCGCAATTTGGGCATAGAATATCCTGCCTCACGTGGGTAAACAACATCGGGGATAGGAAATACCCCCTTTTTCCAGCCGTCTTTTCCAAAAGTATAACCATTAATAATTTTCCTGCTAAAGTTAACGCTATTAGTGCTAAACACAAAACAAATTTGACCCATCGCCATTCCAATTTTAATTAACTGGCTGAAGAAAAAGCTCTGACCTCCGTAGGGGCGGTTGCTATCGCTGCTAATATCTGCCATGATCCCAACCACCGGGCCTAAGTGTATCCCTTCATCATTTATACAGATTCCGTATTTACTGGAAGCTGACAAATTCAATTGTTTCAAAACATCCGGACTAATATCTATGTTCCTTCCTAATATTTGGGAGCCTATACTGAGTTTCAGCGGAGTGGATAGCCGGCCTGCGAAAAGAGATATTTTGTCCCCATCCGCTAAACCCAACACCTCACCCATTTCAGTACTCATGTGTAAGGTGCCTCTGCTTAACCGGGGATTTCTATGGGCTATAACCGTGCAAAATTTTTGCATTACTTTACCTCCACCTTAAACTTCTTAGTCTTAAGATATGAAAATCCTATTAGGCATGTGCATATTGTATCGATACTTCTCGCAACAGCCCATTTTTCTTAAATAGAACGCTCCCAAACGTATTAACCGTGCTTTTTATTTGCTATAATATTATCAGTCAAACACTGTAACTTCTTGGTGTTTACTGAATAATTTCATTGGCTACTTCTGTTTTTATGGTCAGTTATTGAAAGGAGTTATACAATGAATGTGAATATGGAAGTGAAAGACGAATTGAAGGCTCGGATTAAGAAATTTTGTCAGGATGCTGGTGTGGATATTATAGGTTTTGCTCCAGTAGAGCGATGGAATGAATATGACGAAGTCCCTGCTGATTTTCGGCCCCAGGCGCTCTGGGAACCAGCACGAACTGTTATTGTTCTCGGTGTTGGTATGCCACTGCCAATTGTTGAAACAACCCCTTCAATATTGCACAAAGAAACTTATGACACCGCCAACCGTACTCTGGATGGCATGGCTTTTAATCTGGTTCGGTACCTGAACCGCTTGGGGCATGCCGGGTACTTTTTTACCCGTGACGGGTTCGGAAGCCTAAGGCTCTTGAAGGATAGACCCCAGGCTGCTTTTGGCCATATAATAGCTGCCAAGTATGCTGGTCTAGGCTCCGTTGGTCTCAGTAATTGTCTGCTTACTCCTGAGTTTGGTTCCCGAGTACGTTTGGTATCAATTTTCACCTCAGCGGTCCTGCCGCCTGACCCGGTAATTGAGAAGGATTTATGTATTAAGTGCGAAACCTGTGCGAAATGCTGTCCAGTGGATGCCTTGACTCTCCGCGAAGACCAGTTTAAGGGTGATTATAATGTGGTGGCATGCCTTGACCGGCATATTGAGTTAACTGGAGAAAAAGCCTATCCCTGTGGAATCTGCACCAAGGTATGTCCCATAGGGAAGGATCGCCTTCTGTATAAGCAGAAAGGCATTGTGAAAAAATACCTGCAAGAAGAGGAAGCCCTGGCTGCCAATCCCAATGACCCTGCCTACAAAACATGGACTCATGTTCGTAAATATGGCAGTTGGAATAAGGACTACCCTCGCGACGGTAAACCGCCAGAAAATAATCAATAGATAGGGGGAAATGTGAAATGAGTATTATTAACCTGGAACAGTTTGGGGAGCAATTCAAGGCTTTGCTTGACCAAAAACCTGAGTGGCCCCGGCTTTTGGAAGAAGGTCGCGGGATGTTGAGTGAACTGGTCAGCAACCCTGATTGGTTTAAATCAACCCTGACTGGATTGGTATTGGACCAAGCTTTCTTGCAGGCTCAGTGGCAATCCATAGATCCGAACGATATCCAAATATATTTTAGTCCTGATAAAGCATTCTCGGTGAGGGCTTTCATCTGGGAGCCTGGAGTTATGTATCCTATTCATGACCACGGGGCGTGGGGGATAGTTGGAGCCCATATAAATCAAATCCGGGAAAGAAAGTTTGAACGAGTAGATGATGGCCAGGATATAAACCATGCTGAAGTAAAACTCACTGCCGATGCTACTCTCTCACCTGGCGGAACCACCTTCGTGTTACCTATGAATGAAGGTATTCACCAAATGCAGGCTGTAAACAATCAGGTGGCAGTAACTATTCATGTATATGGGACTCCAATACGCAAGGGATTCATACACTATTTTGATCCCCATAGCAATACTGCCCAGCGAGTATACCCTCCCTCAATATACAAAAAAATGCTCGCCATTAAAACTCTAGGATCAATTCCCCAGCCCTGGGCTGAAGAAGTATTAACCAAGGCCCTCCATGCACCTGGACCAGACTATATTCAGAATGAGTGCCAGTATTCTCTGGACAAGATTAACAGCTAAATATATTTACCGTTTATAGGTACAAACGAGTAGGGTAATGCTGTAGCAACTCCTTGAAACATTGCCCTACTCTTATTTATAACGTACACAAAAACCTCATTCCCATACATATTTTGAATGTTCTTGGTTGTTATAACTTGATAAGGAGTCCTCAAATTTACAAATCGATCGTCAACAATCTATATCCTCATAGATACTGTACAGTTTGTGATTGATGCGGCAGTAAGAACCATTAATTTAAGGAATTCCTATTTATATAGTCTATAAGAACGCTTGACGGCACTATGTGAAACTATAAAACTTCTAAAAGCTATCTTGAATTGGGTTTTTAAGAAGGGGCTGCAGGCACGCCATACGCGAAAGCTCTGGTATAGGCAATAGTCTCAGCTCTGTATTATATAATTTTTTGAGCCGTTCTTCGGTTATTATCTCCGAGCTTTTACCTACATCCAACTGCCCGTTTCTGTCAATAATTGCAGCGGTTCCACCCAGCAGTAGTGCGTGGTCGGGGTTGTGTGTGGTTATTATTATTGAGTATCCTCTGTCCTGCATTATCTTTATCATACCCAGTATTCTAAACTGATTTCCATAATCTAAATGCGCCGTAGGTTCGTCAAACAGTATAACCTTGGGCTCCTGAACGATCGCCCTTGCTATTATAACCTGTTGGCGCTCACCTCCGCTTATCTCTGTATACGGTTTCTCAGCCAGGTGTGCTATTCCGAGTATCTCGAGCGCATCACGAGCTGCCTGTACATCCGGTGTTTTCGGCTTTCTGAACATCCCTATTTTGGGCGCACGCCCCATTATCACAAAATTCAGCACGGTGTACGCAAATGTGGGCGTGTGCGTCTGCTGTACATAACTGACACACCCTGCCACTTCTTTTATGCCCATTTCCCTCATTTTCCGCCCGCAGAGATAAATTTCGCCGCTGTCCGGTTTCAAAAGGTTTGCCATACAATTTAAAAGTGTGCTTTTTCCCGCTCCGTTTGGCCCGAGTATGGACATTATCTCTCCTTCTTGAAGAGTAACTGAGGCATCCTTTAATATAGTTCTGCCTCCCGCAGTGTATTTAAAACAAAGATTTTTTACATCATATATCATTGCAGTCTCATCCTTTGCTTATACAGCAGCCACGCATAGAAGGGTGCGCCGATTATTCCTGTCAGTATGCTTAAAGGCAATTCCGCCGAACCTATCGTTCGCGCCGCGGTATCCACCAGTAAAAGGAATATGGCTCCAATAAGACATGCCGCCGGCAGTAACTTTGTATTATCCGGTCCTACAATCAGTCTAGCAAAGTGAGGTATGACCAATCCTACCCATCCTATAGTACCCGCAATACACACTGAACTCGCAGTTAAAAGTGTTGAACACGCTATTGCTACATATAGTATAGCCCTTACATTTGCACCCAGCGTTTTGGCTTCTTTTTCACCCAACGAAACGATGTCAATCCACCAAGACATTGCAAATAATATAATCATTGATACAACTATGGTGGGTAGTATGCTTAGCACTGACGTCATTTTGATATATGAAAGGCTGCCCATCTGCCAGTAGGTTATTGCAGCCAGTTGCGTATCGGGATCCGCTGTATACTTTATAAATCCCATGATTGAAGACATCAAACCGCCTACAATTATTCCTGAAAGAACCAGCATGAGATTCGAATCGCTTCTGATCATGCGCGGTATTAAAAGCGTAATAGTAACCGCCAAAAGTCCACCACAAAAAGCGAAAAGCTGTATATAACCTGAGGGCAGAGCCATCAATATAGCTATCGCCGCTCCTATGCACGCTCCCGATGATACGCCAAGTAAATCGGGTGATACCAGCGGGTTTCTGAATATTCCCTGATACGTTGCACCAGAGACAGCAAGCGATGAACCCACCAGAACAGCAGCTATTGTGCGGGTAAGTCGAAGCTTCATAACCACGCTCTCGGTCATAGGTTCCCAGTTGCCTGTTATCCCAAATATATTTGAAACAATTATTTCTACACTCTCAATTGGCGTAACTGGATATTTACCTACGCATAGGCTGAACAACACTGCGGCTGTAAGCACCAGAACAAACATAAGATTAATGGACCGGATACGCCGTTTCTCCTTAGACTCTATTGGTCCTCCTCTTAATCTTAGCCCCATAAGCTACACATCTTTCGGGTCGTTTACCAGAACAAACACTCCCGACATGGAAAGCTGCCTTGAATGACATTCGACACATATATCCGCCATGGTTGTTTCGTGTATGAACCCGCTGCGCGTTCCCACAGCCGCAGTGCGTTTGTCTGGCCTGCGCCCTATGGTATCCTCAGGTAAAACCGAGAAATGCTGCGAATAAGGATATTTCTCAGATGTATTAAGGTAGTTTACCGAATTGACAATGGGTGGATAATCATAATTATAAAACGGTTTACCCGTTGCCACCGCCAGATATTGGCTCAAACCCTGGTCATGTACAAACCACTCGGTTTGGTTGCCCATCATGTTATAAGGGAATTTAAAATCTTCGGTTCCAGTTCCCTCGAGCATTATCAGAGCAACCTTCTTCCCCTCATCCATAGCGCGTTCGAGAATCCCGCGCACCTCCAGTATATGATTTGGCCTTTCAAGAGTGGTATAGACAGGCAGTTCATGCATCATCCGCGGCGTTTTTTTATGGACTATGCCACGTTTACCCATCTCGTTAAAAACATACCCATCACTACTCATCAGCAGATAGTCGGGCAACATGCCATAGTATGCGTCTTTCATCTCGGGGTGAGCTGCCTTAAAATCATCTTTTGTGATGGCGTATTTAATATGCTCCATATTCTTTATTACGTCAGCATCGTTCTCGCGGCTCATGAACAGTCCCGCATAATGATATGCGCACATGGTTGAGGTCAACCCTGTAGAAAGTTTTGACTGGTCAATAACGCCTTTTATATCCTGCATGCCTCCCATGCCAATTACCATGGCCTCGTAATCAGTTTTTTCAAGGAAGCGTGTTACTTGTTTAAAAATCCGTTCGTTAATTGCCACACTCTCCTCGGGTGTCAGTTGTTCGTTTATCTTAATGATCTGCTGCGTAGAAAACGCCAGCATAATGAAATCCGGGTTATAATAATCTGAAACAGCAAGAGCAACGTCCACCGTCCAATCCACCGATTCGGGATTCGTATCGCCTGGATAGGGCAGTGCGGGGGTAATTTTCATCATATCTTCCATTATCAGATCATTTAGATCCTCAACAGGCTCTCCTGTTTCAAAATTAAGAACGGTCTGCCATCCATTAACATCCAGCATTATATTTGCCATCAATTTCTCTCCACTCATTCATCGTATTACGGGTATGTTTTTCCCGCATTTGGGGCAACGATTCCCGTCCATGTCAATCGAGCCGAACTTTGATCCACAGGAGCCTATGCACACTCGCTTGACAAGCACATGTCCGCAACCTGGACAGCGTGTATTAACCCATTGTGAGCCGGCAAAGTTCCCAAAATATATGAAAGGAAGGATCTTCTTCGCTTGTTCTACTATTTTAATCATTGCACCGATATCAAGCGGGTTTTCGTCTACGCGTTTGTAAGTAGGCTGAAGCCTGAATAAATGCCACGGTATGTTTTCATCGACATCGGCAATAAAATACGCTATTTTCAACACTTCGTCGTGCGTAATCTCATGCACAATGGGAGTAAGAACTTCAATATGCGCCAGCTTTGACAATGCTTTTATGTTGCGCAGGATAGGTTTTACAGATGGAAGCCCCAGATTTTTTTGGTAAAACTCATCCGAGATGGATTTTAGACTGATATTTATGAAATCCATCTCATTCCCCAGCATGTTTGCAGATTCCTCAGTTAAATAGCCATTGGTTAGACAACCTACCTTCAAGCCTGCTTCGTGAGCCGCACGCGCTGCCTCAATCGCAGATGGCAGGAATACTGTCACCTCGTTTATAGCAAAAACCACAGCGCCTGCGCCCCCATCAATTGCAAGCTGTACTAGATGTTTTCCTGTTATTGGCTTTAGCGTCTGGCCCGGCTCCTCCTTAATTGCAATATGTGCGTTTACGCAGTAGTCGCAACTGGCATTACACCCTTTTGTACCTATCTGCATAACAATTGCGCCTGGAAGAGCATGAAAAAAAGGCATTTCCTCTATTCGATAAAAATAGTATGAAATCCAGCTCATAGGCTCTTTTTCGGCTATTATGCCGTTTGACACTATATAACGCCCGCAAATCCCATTGCCTTTCGATAGATCGCAGCGCCATTCACAATAATTACAATTCATTTTACACACCTCAATTTAAATAAGGACTCCAAGTGATCGACAATCCATATATGGCCGCTCCCGCAAAAGCGTCAGCGGCCAAACAGTATTTTTAGTATCCTAGTATTTTGCGTGAAAGCGTGTTGCCGGGGTATAGTGAGTTGTAATAAGCAGTTGCGTCTTTCTCAAGATCAGCATCGCTGTAGAGGTCGGGGAACATTTGCTTCACCATCCAGAGCGTTCCGAGAGCTGAACTTGGTCCTGGCAGTTCCCAGCTTTCAAGAGAGCAGGGGGTCTTGAACACCTGGCCCTTCTTAACCGCAGTAACATTTTTCCATGTAGGGTCATTCATGATTTTTTCTACTGTATAGTCGGTGGAGCCATAGGATGTGATGAAAATATATTCGGGATCCCAAGCAAATATCTGCTCAACACCCACTTTGGGCCAAAGCTCGGTTGTTTTGATATTTTTCGCAAGGTTTTCACCACCCGCTGTTTCAATAAGATAAGACTGCAGCATGGATTGATTAGCTACCATACCGATTGAGCTACCCATCATAATAGCGGTGGGCTTCTTTTTTACATTTGCGGTGAGCGATTTAGCTTTATCAGTAACGCCTTTGTACAGTGTTTTCAGTTCTGCAGCCTTGCTCTCTGCACCCAGAAGCTTTCCGAGCAAATCGTAGGTTTCAAATATCTGTTCAGTTGTTTCGGGAGCTATTCCAATAGCGGGTATGTTGATTCCTTGAACCCCCTCGAGAGCTGCAGTGTCGCGACCACGACCAATATATACATCGGGTTTCAGCGTAGCTAACTTCTCAAGGTCAGGTGTTTTAGAGCCCACGTTATCAAGCTTAAGAACAGAAGGTGCGATGTAATCGTACAGACAAGGGCTTTTAATGCCATCTGATTTAGATACTAACAAATCTGCCTTGCCGAGAGCAGCAACATAGGTTACGGCAACACCGTAAATTGTGGATACCTTTTTAATAACTGGTGTAACCTCTACAGTGCGGCCAGTCTGGTCGGTTACGGTTATTTTGGCGGACACAGCATTTTTAGTAGTCTCCGGTTTCTGCGACTGAGAACATCCGGCTATTGCGAATACCATAACCACCGTTAATAGCAACGCTACAAGTTTCTTACACATCTAATTTTTCCTCCTTAAAACAAATATTTTGAACATTGGATCCGTTTTTCCGTTGATTTTTCTTTTTCATGCTTGTCACCCTTCTTAATGAATCAGTCACACCTTATTTCTTACTAACCTCCTTCCATTTTCTAGACCATAATTCCAGAAAAACCAAAAGCCCGGCAGAAAGAAGTACCGAGCAAAGATAACTGTAAAATAGTTACCCGCAACCAAATAAACAAGAAAGGCGAACCGCAAAAGCAGTCCGCCCGTTATCTGGCTGATTTCAGCTTCTCCTTTCCACATTGGGAGGCATGTCAGTTTCCCGACATACCCGAACGGCCTGAAAACCGTGATTTTCATTTTAGGTTGACAAGCTCGGAGTATATTTAATTGTTTGTGATAATTCATTTCGACATTAAATTTCATAAACCTGCATATTAGTATTGTTATTTACAAATTAAAACGACGTCCTGCAATAAAATCTAATGAGGTGTTGGGCACACACGTTATTTAGACATGGGACACAGACGATTTGCTCCATTGATTGCAGCTAATGCAGCACAGGTGGTTCCAAAAAAGTAATAAGGTTTATTTCCAATCTCGGGGATAACATCAGTAAATGTACCGTTAGCCAAGATAGTACCTGTTATTAGAAGAACATCTGAAGTTTCAACCAGTTTGGGAGTATCTTTTAAGCCATCCCATACCTCAACTCCATACCTCAGCTCTCCTATTATATCGGGGTTAAGGTCAGTGATATGTACGTGCTCTACTCCGAACCGATCTTTACAATGCTCCAGCAGAGCAGGTTGATATCCTATGATTCCCACATTGCAGGCACCATGTTGACTAAATAAATATTCACTGATGTACTGACCACACTCCTCAGGCTCGTTATTTACACAATGGATAGTGTTGCTGGTTATACCCATTTTCTTAGCTAGCGCATTTAAAACGGCTACAGCCAGTGCCTGATGACCAGGTCGATCGCTAAGTGTCTTTAACAATGTATCGATGGTTCCGTCAAAGGGTATGGGGTCCCCGGTAAAAGCCTGTCCAATAGAGCCCTGAATCTCCGCTTGCAGCAGTACCTCTTTACCCCTGATTAAGGGGTAATCCTGCCTCTCTGGATGCCCTATTGCTTCTTCAGCAGACAGAGCCCGACTGTTAACACTTACTTCCAGGTTTGTGACTGAATTATCAGCTTTACTTATTAATTGGCTTAATGCCTCTTGGGCAGTAATAACGGGCATATATTGCTCACCTTTCTGGCCGTTTATAAAAAAGCCTGTAAATATGACGTTTATAATCTGACTATATGTTCATTTTTGCACATCCTGAACAGATAATCTCGTTGTTTCCGGTTTGAGCCCATGGTTCCATAAAGAATGCCCTACTTTTTGTTTATAACTCCTTTAGTTCAATAATAAAGAGTTCCTCATCAGTAAGCTTGGTGAAAGTCTCTGCATTCAGTTCTTGCCTGGCCGTTAGAGTTAAGGTGCGATTAGGTTTCTCCCATAAGCTGCGATTAAGGCTCATTGTTTCCTGGAAATTAAACCTCGGAGGATTGGCTAACCGAGCCCTACTTAATCCTTGCAAGGTATCTGCCAGGCAAGCCGAACCAGTTACAGTGAGCATTAAATCAGGCCGATTAAGATGCCCCATATATTCATCGGCTACCAAGGCCATACGTACTGCCATAAATAGATCCGCACATTCTTCCTGATGGTGGGATAGGGCTTGTTTTAAAAATATATTGCGACGCATGACAGGATTATGAGCCCATATATAAGGAGTTTTAGGCGAGAATACTATATCTTGCTCATAATACGATTTGATATCCAGCACGGGAGTCCCATCAATAGCGTCCAATCCGTGTACCTGGAGGATATTGCCGTTAACTGAATCCAGATTTACCAAAGTCAAGGCAATGGGATTGGGCCGATTGGGCGATCTAAGTCCGAAGACACCATACTCGGGAAGATTTGGATTTACCCTGGCGGGTACTGAGCGCAGGCAATTCCGGTCTGATTTATGAAACCAGAGTAAGAGCCATAGATGAGAGTTTTCGTCAATTCTATGCAATGCCTCACTGTATTGAGGAAAAATCTCCACCCGGCCCGGTTGCCCGGCCATAGGGACGTCATCAGGATTAATCATTGCGGATCTTACTACTCCAATAGGTTTAAGAACTATGTCTAAAAAATCATCTGTCATAATGCATCCAATCCTTTCCAGCCCAAATACCGTTGGTATTATTCAATAGTCATTCTTTGTACCTGGTGACGAGCCGTCATCCTCAAAATAAATCATCATGTTCTACAAACTCCTTATTAATATGTTTTATGGTAACAAACCCTCCAGGACGTCCGTATTTTACCGCCTGTATTTCTGCCACTGCTGCCAGGGCTATATCTGCGGCTAACTCTCCTCCTAAATCAAGACCAATCGGTATATGAACCCTATTAATAAGTTCCTCTGAAATCCCTAGTGTTTTCAGCCTGCTGAAATAAGCGGTTACCTTCCGTTTATTGCCCAGCACCCCTATGTACCTGGCCGGAGATTTTATAATTGTCTGCAAGGCTGGTTCATCAAATTCATGATTGTAGGTTACTAAAACTATGCTGGTGGTTTCACTGATATCACAAGCCCTCATCAGTTCAACAATATCCCCCAGCAACAGTTCACTGGCTTCCGGAAATCTTTCCCTGGTAAGCGTTTCAGCTCTATGGTCAATAACGGTTATACTGTAGCCCAAGATTGCGGCAATTTTATAAATGTTTAGAGCCACATTACCCGAACCAGCTATTATCAACCGGTCACCAGTGCAAACTGGTTTAATTAAAACCTCGCTGGTACTATCTTCTTCCTGCTTTTCCTCTAAAAAACTCATAATGTTTAACTCCAAGTCGTAATTCTTGTCACCAGGGTAATAATTCGAAACCATGCTTCAACCTTTCCGTATCCTGCACGGTAGATTCTTCAAGTTCGGTGTTCCAAACTCTTTGCCCAGCTTACCTGCAGAGGTGAGCATATTAAAATTTGATTTTTGCCATTCAAATTGCTTGGCCGCATCTCCTTCTGGGAACCACCATCCCAGGGCAGCACTGATCACACGAGGATGAACAATATCGGTAACCTTTGCCACCTGAACAATTTCGCCGTACTTCGTTTCGATGACAACCTTGTCGCCATCATTAATGCCATAGCTGGCTGCCGTTTCAGGATGGATTTCAACCAGTGGGTCTGGTCGTTTTCGGCGAAGTTTATCAACCCACCTGTATGATGAGAGGAGATAATAGCGGCTCTTCGCGCTTATTAAAATCAGAGGATACGCAGCATCATCCTCTTCCGGCAGAGCGGTGAAATCAGGCAGCGGTTTCAGTTTAAACTTCTCCGCGGTGCTTAATTTTAATTCCACCTTTCCGGTGGGAGTTTTGAAACCTTTCTCCTGATATAGTTTGAAACGATCAGGCCCCTTTAGATAACCTTTCGCAACAAATTCGCTATAGCTTAAACCCGAGGGCTTAAGCAAATCTTCGAGAAAATCCTCGAAATTATCATGCCAGTATTCAGATGGCGAGACCCGCTTGCCTAACTCATTCATGATCTTAATATCAGGCCAGCACTCTTCTGGTGGATCGACGACTTTCGGACGAGCTAGTATTATACCGTGTCCAATTCCGTAGTGGCCAATATCATTCATCTCAAACTGGTGCGCAACCGGAAAGACGATATCCGCCATAGAGGCGGTGGGCGTCATGAATATTTCTGCCATGGCGATAAAATCAAGGCTCTTAAAAGCTTCATAGCTAAGCTTGCTATCTGCCCAAGCCACCAGGGGATTCGTGCACATACCGTAGTATCCCCTGACTGGGTAAGGCTTCCCTTCCAGCACTGCCTTGCGGAAATAGGTCGGGGGCACGGTCATCATTTTTGGGATCGTGCCGTGGTAAGCACCGATCATTTCTTTAACTTTATTGGGCATCAGATCAGCTCGTACCATTTCGCCCAGACCTGCGATTTTGGGTTCATAGGCATTGATATTACCCCCTGGCACTTCCAGGTTTCCTGTGATGGCCATCATACAAACCAGTGAGCGGGTAGCATCAAAGACATTGATGTCATGTTCGATGGCATTGCCCCACTGTAGAGCAGCGGGTTTGGCTTCAACATACATCCTGGCAGCTTTACGTATCAGATCAGGTTCAACCCAAGTTATTTCAGAAACCACTTCCGGTGAATACTGTTTTGTGTGCTGCGCTAATTCCTCGAACCCGAAGGTGTACTTTTCAACAAATTCTTTATCATAGAGCGATTCCTCAATTATAACGTGTAAGAAACCCAGTGCCAGTGCCTGGGCTGTTCCGGGTTTAAGCTGCAGCCATAGTAGGGCCTTTTCGGCAAGTTCTGTCCGGCGAGGATCAACCACGATCAGCTTGGCCCCATTCTTTAGCTGTTGCAAGGCGGTGCCGCCTATTTGCCCCTCCTCGTTGGTAGAAAGAACATTGCTGGCCCATGAAAGAATCAACTGGGTCGGGTTGTGGAGGTCGGCAACCGGGTAAAACCCACATGTGTGCATGCCAGTAACCTCTCGTGGAGCATGACATACATCCTGAGAGGCGACGACGTTGGGCGAGCCGAAGACATTGGCCAGCCGAATCATGATGAAATGCTCCAAGCCCTTAGGCATCCCGACCCCGAATCCGACAGCCCGCGCCCCGTACTTCTCTTTTATCCTGAGCAGATTATTAGCTGTATAATCGAGTGCTTCATCCCAGGAAATGCGCTGCCATTTCCCCTCCCCACGTTCCCCCATACGCTTTAGCGGATATTGAAGACGATCGGGATGGCTAAGACGTTCGGCTGATACCCTACCTTTGTAGCAGGTGTATCCCCTATTTAAATATCCTTCTGGATTACCCTTGATTTTAATAATCTCGTTATCCTTGACCTCGACCAGCAGTCCACAACCACCATGATCCATCCGTGCGCAGTGAGTTTTTACCCATTTAGTCTCTTCCGACATATTAGCAAAACCCCTTAAATAATGTTTTCAAAATTCATTTATTATAAAATAAATATCATTTTGCATACTCCAGATAACATCTTTATCATTTTATTATTAATCCCGGGCCAATATCGACAGCGGTCGCTCCTTGCTATCCCTGGCATCTCGACACTAGTCCATCTTTGGACGTCGGTAAATCGTGGTTGCTCTTATACTATCGCCCTTTGATACAAAAAAAGGCGAAATGCGTAAAGCAAATCGCCATGGTTTAACACCGCAATCAATCTTCTTTCCGCATGGGAGGCCTAACCGTTTCCAGTTCAACCCTATCGGCCAAGTGTCCATAGTCAAAACCACAGGAAGCTAGGCTCGAAGATGATAATATTTAATTATTATAACATTTCTCCGTCCTATTGTTGAAATCCTGCTCTATATAATACTATTTTGTCTGATGAACTCAGGATATCGACAAATCTTTTATGATCTATCACATTCATTCACATTTTCTTTATGCAGCACGCAAAGGACTTTCTAGTCCAACGTCGGTAACGGCAGTTATAGCAGGAGACGGCTTCGTCGGCCACCATTTCGTCTTCATCATCGGGTTTAAAACCAGAGCAATTCTCAGCTATATGGGCAACAACAGCCCAATCCTCCTTGCCTCCCGTGAACTCACGTTCTCCTTTATCACTGATACTCCACATTTATTTTCATCTCCCTAATAATTTAGGGTTAGACCCCAAATTATTATAAATTGCTAGAAATCTTTTAGTTGCCTTTTGGAATAGGTTTGCCAGTGTGCCTGGGTTACAGTATCTTCATTAATTGCGTGCACAAGCAAGACCGATTTTCCATATAACCATACTGGCTTAATATGATCTCCCAGGACAACCATATCATCGTACTGCAGCACAATGCCTTCCTCCAGACACTTAACCATATCAACCTTTACCTGGGAACAAATATCTCCTGCCTTAATAATGCTATTTTCCGCTTTGATCTTCAATTTCCCTTTGAACCGACCGTCATTCCCGCTGAGGCGTAATCCGGCTCCGGCCAACGCACCAATCACTCCCTGGCCGGTTCCTCCATGTTCGGAAAGATGAATGCCCAACTTTTCAGCTAGATCATAGGCCTCCTGCTTGTTTAACACATAATTCTTGGCCATATAACCAAAAGCTATAAGCCACCCCGGTCGGCTTATACGATCGGTAACTGCGACACACAATCCCGGATCTGAGTCGGGTGTGCTTTCGTTAGCTAAAAAATCGGATGCAAAGTCAATCAGAGGTTCTAAAAAAGCTTGTTCAATCTCAGCTTCGAAACACATCGAACTGTTATGGGAGGTATATGGTATGCCTGGATGTATGAGTAGTTGGTGACGAGTAATCGGTTCACAGCTGCCCCAGCCATATTCCTCAATAGCCTGCTTAATCAGACCAGCTAGTTCCCCGGTTCCCCTGACCTCAATACCATCCATTTTCATAGTATCCGTATCATCTATTGAAACAAGAATTTTCATCAATAAGCCTCCCGTAATTTTGTGACAAGCTGATGGTTCTTTGGTAACGCTTTCCGATTAGAATACTCGCAGCATATGGGTGGTGCTGGTCTGCCATTTCGGGTGTTGAATATCGGTGGGAAAAACCATCAAAGTGTATTTATTATCAAGCAGTACAACCTTTACTTTTTCACCCATGCGTACATATTCATCAAGTCCAATAAGCTCCATATCCATATTCTTTACCTGTTCAACATATGTGTTATATATTATTTCGCTTACCGTTGCTACATAATTTTCGACTTTGCTAAGCTGCAGTTTTCCTCTAAACTGTCCATCATTTCCAGTGATGCGGAGCCCGGCTGCTGCAAGTGCGCCGATTATGCCTCGTCCGCTGCCGCTCAATTCAAATAAATAAATGCCCGTTTTTTCAGAAAATGCAAGAGCTTCATTCTTGCTCACCATACCCTCTTTAGCGCGATACGCATAGTCCAGCAGCTCATCGGTATTTCCCATTAGTTCCGGGATTGCAATAGCCAGTCCAGCATTGGATTCAGGAGTCCCACTGGATTTTATCAGGTTACAGGCATAGTCAATAAATACTTGCAGGTATTGTTCCTCAATGTCTGCCGAAAAACTGCGGGCAGTATTGTGTTTTTTGCATCCGGTATCAGGATGGGGATATAACCTATGACGGCTGGGAATTGTACATTTACCCCAGCGGTTATCTTCTATGGCTTGGGTCATTAATGATGCGGTTACACCTGCTTTACCACCGTCTAGCTGGAGGGAGTCATCAATAGCAACAAATATTTTCATTTTTCGAAACCTCCAATGTACTCAATAATTTTTAAGGTGTTGATTATTACAGGTATGCCACCCGTCGTTTTCGCGGTAAACCAGAAGCTTCCTTTTACCATCCAGCAGGACTGTTTTTATTTTATCACCTATTATAAGTATTTCATCGTCAGTAAGTACATGCCCATCAATCGATTGTACTTCTTCTATTTCAGTGTTCGCAATAATTTCACCTATCCCCATTGTTTCTCCGGCATCTTTCAGCTTGGTTCTTCCCTGAAATCTCCCATCATTACCGGTCATCCGGAGTGCAATCCCGGCCAGCGCTCCTATAATTCCTTGTCCGGTACCGCCGTGTTCAGAAAGATGAATGCCACAATCTTCGGCTATCTTATATGCTTCTTCCTTATTCAGTATCTCCACTTTGGCCTTGAATCCAAAGCTCATTAAATTGTTCATATCCTTTATCCGGTCATTTACTGCAACACATAATCCGGGGTCTGAACCTGGAGCACTGGTTTCTTTTAAAAACTCAGCAGCGCAATCAATGAATTCATTAAGCTTATCTTCCTTCATTTCTACAATAAAACACATAGAACTGTTATGAGAAGTATACGGTATATCCGGATGCAACAATAACTGGTGCCGGGTTACAGGTTCGGGTTCCCCCCAACCCATTTCTTTTATAATTCGTCGCAGCTCATTAGCCGATTGACCAGTTGCACCAACCTCCAGGCTGTCAGTGTCATCTATAGCGACATATATTTTCACCAAACACCCTCCTAAATTAATAATAGAATCTGTCTTATCATATTATTGTCTGGCTATTCGCATACCTTCACCAAATATAATTTTATTAACTACCTCATCTGATAATTCTAGGCTGAAAAATTCCTTATAGAAATATTTGGTTTCTGCCACCATATCCAGGTCAGCAAACTTATCCGGATATATAGTCTTAGCGGTCCACAAAACAGCTAGCGGGGTCTCAGGTGACGAGGGGTGACCCCACCTGGATATACCATTGGGCAATTGTAAGACCTGTTTATTTTTGACCGCTTTCAGGGGTGACCATTGTTTATTGGTATAGATATAATTCACTACTGCTCCTTCATTAACCAGGATCACATCCGGATTCCATAATAGTATCTGCTCCAGACTTGCAAAGTACTTGCCTTCCAATGCCCTCAAGTTTTCATTGGCCGAAACATTGAAAGCCCCAGCAGCCTGCATCCAATCGCCTGAAAGACTGCCTTTGATATCAGTCCGAATAGCTTCATTAAGTGAATGATATACCTTTACCCTTTTCTCTTGAGGAATACCCGCTACCCGCTCCTGAACGCGGTCTATGCATTTTTGATAATAAGCATTATATTTACCAGCTTTATCAGTCGCTCCTACTACTTTGCCAATCATCTCAATAGCATCCTGCTGCCCCTTCATGTTATTAAACTCTACTACCAGAAAGGGTATCTTGCTCTTGTTCAGTTTTTCTGTTTCCGCTTCACTGCTGGAGGTATCGCTCTTAACAAAAACTACATCCGGCTTGGTTTTAACTAATTCCTCAATATTAATTACCGCGCTTCCCTTAGGCACTGGGAGTCCTTTTATCGCGGGATACATGTCGGTAAGAATAAGGTCTCTTTGTAATCCACCCACCACGGCCACGATTTTATCACCTTTACCAAACATCGCTAGTGCATAACCCGATTCCGGGCATAGACAAGCGATCCGGTTTATTTGGGAGGGAATGTTTACCTGCCGTCCTATGCAATCGGTAATTGTTATGGTATCAGCACCGGCCTGGGGCTCATTGGCTTGCTGCTTGTTGCAGCCTCCCGATAATAAGAGGCTAAGTATAAGGCTTATGATAATAAAGCTGCGCACTATTGCATTCCGCTGTAATTTCATTATGTATCTTCCCTTCTCCCCTAGTTATTAGTACTAATAGGTATAACCTGTCTTAGTTCATGGTCAAGATCGATAGGGTATGATACCACCCGGGCATTGATATTATATATTAATTTCAGGTTATCTTCCGACAGAACCTCAGTCGGACTCCCTGCTCTCAGGAATCTATTATCATTCATTAACGTTACTCGGGTGGCAATATCATTGTTTTCAAAATAAAAAGCATGATTAGGGAAATGGGTAGCCATTAAAATGGACAGACCTGTTTCTCTGACCAGATCTACAATGGTTTCCATAATCACCAGTTCATGCTTGAAATCCAAATGGGCAGTTGGTTCATCCATTACAATCAGTGGAGTCTTCTGGGCCAGTGCTCTGGCTATCATAACCAGTTGCCCTTCCCCTCCGCTTAGCTGAGTATAGCGACGATCGCGAAGATGGAGAATGCCTACCAAGGCTAAGGCCTCCTCGACAATAGCCATATCCTCTTCGGAAGGAGAGGCAAATAATCCTATATAAGAAGCCCGTCCCATCAGTACAATATCCCTTACGGTATAGGGAAACGTCTTTTCATGGCTCTGAGGTACATACGCTACCTGCCGGGCAATGCTTTCGGGTTTAATCCCGTTGATATTAGTCCCATTAAGGTGTATATTACCGTTCCGAGGCCTTAACAGCCCCAGGACGCAGTCCAGCAGAGTGGTTTTGCCACAGCCGTTAGGACCCAAAAGGAAAAATATTTCCCCTTTATTAACCTGAAAAGATATATCCTTTAATACATCCCGCTGGTCATAGCCGAAATTGATATTCTGTACTTCAAGTAAAGGCATAGCTTACCACCCGCCCCCCTTCGTACTCTTTAATAGATAAACAAAGAAGGGTCCACCTACCAGAGCGGTTAAAATGCCCAGCGGTATTTCAGAACCAGTTATAATTCTGCCTAAGTTATCAACCAGGATGAGAAAACAGGCTCCCAAAGAAAGGCTGGTCGGAATCAATACCCGGTTATCGTTGCCTACCAGCATTCGGCCTATATGGGGTATTACCAGACCCACCCAGCCAATAATACCGCTTACACATACCGCCCCTGCTGTAGCCAGGGTGGCACATACGATTACGATACCCTTGTTCATTTTAGTATTAATGCCAAGCGTATGGGCTTCTTTATCTCCCATTGATAGAACATTTATCCGCCATCTAACGGCTACCAGACCAACAATTCCCACCACCATGGGAAGGCCAGCGATTACAATATCCTGGTAACGGGCCGAGGCCAGACTGCCCATCAACCAAAAAACTATACTTGGCAGTTCATTGGTAGGGTCAGCCACATATTTGGTAAAGGATATTAAGGCTGAAAACACTGATGAAACAATGGTTCCGCCTAGTACCAGCATGATGACCGGAGTGGTGTTATATACCCTCCCAATTAAGAAACTGAGCAGTACCGCTAGTCCTCCAAAAAGGAAGGCAGAAATGTATATGGGAACTGTGGCGGCATGAAAAAGTATGATAGCTAAAGCAGCTCCAAAACCTGCTCCTGAAGTAACACCCAGAATACCAGAACTTACCAAAGGATTCCGAAACAATCCCTGAAAGGCTGCCCCGCTGACCGCCAGAGAGCCTCCTACCAGTGCGCCCAAAATAGCTCTGGGCATACGAATATCCCACACGAGCGTCTGGTAAATATCAGGTAGATTACAAGTACTGAAGGTGAACTTACACCATAATATTTGGGCTACCACCGGTATTGATACCGGATACCTCCCTATGAAAAGGGTTATAAATATAAATGCCAGTGGCCCAATGACCAACGAGGCATATAACAATTTTTTCTTCGTTTCGTTCACTCCTAATAGACACTGATTATGCTATGTTTTCTATTTTCCAGTTCTCTTTCTAGAATAAATATACCCCATACCTGCTATCAATACTAACCCAGCAACCAGTGCATAAGTTCGGTTAGCACTCTGAGTGGTTTTTACTGGTTCAGTCGCAAGTAATTTGTCGTCGACCTCGGTTTTCTTTTCTTCTACCGTTGGCGTTGGCGTTGGCGCTTTTTCCACTACGGGATGACTGGACTCACTGGTTATATTAGGGGTGGTATCAGTAGTTATTGGAGTCGGCTGCTTATCATCGACCTGGGTCTTTCCGGGATCAGCGACAGGTACAGGCGCAGGCGCAGGTTCCACTGGTTTGGGAGCAACACCTGCAGTGATAAAGTTAACCGTTACCTCGTGGCCCAAACTCATACCGTTTTTCGCCTGCAACTGAGGTGATACTTTCACAACGTAAGCAGTTCCCGGTTGTAGTTTCTGCACCGGCCTAATAGAAATATCTCTTCTTTTTTCAAATCCTTCAGTAGTCTGGTCATCAGCCATAATAACTTCAATAGGTACCTTGCTGCCATCTGATGCTATAAGTGAAAAGCAGGTTTTATTAGCATCCCTTATTCCCAGGAAAATTACATTCTTGTTGAACGTAAGCTTAATATCTCCCGTCAGAGGGACGTCCTTCTGGCCGTCAGATGGAATGGATGAATCCAGACCTAGAGGTACACCCTGACCCCCGCCGCTTCCATCACCTGCCGCCAATACTGGTAAAGCCATTAATAGGCATCCAAGCACAGCCAGAACTACAATTGATAATAGCCTCGACTTTTTAATGATCTTATGGTTCACAATCACTGCCTCCTCAGAGTTTATTCCGTTTTTTGTTCCCAATTTCTATAATACCTTGGCTACATATAAGTTCAATGCATAATACTTACTTTATTGCAGGCATTATGCATGGGAAGCTACTCTCCCCTCTTTTTTCCGTTCATCATCTCAAAAAATACAAACCCACTGCTAAAAAGTGACGCCGAACATACGCAACTATACCAATAGTTATTGGTAATCAAACCAAAATAAAAAAGGCGAGTCACGAAAAGCAGACTCACCTAATATTGGGTCGAATTCGGCTTCTCCTTTCCACAATGGGAGGCGCACCTGTTTCCAGATACACCTTAACGGCCTGATAACCTTGGTTACAACTTTAGGTCTTCAGGCTCGGAGCGCATATTTAATTGTTTTATATATGCTTCGACACAAGAACCATAAATCCTGCATAATCATATATTTTTCATATAACCCACAATTAAGCAGGCAATGATAAATGATGGGTTAACTGCTTAATAAAACCCAGCACCTCACCCAGTTCAAATTCCCAGGTGAGGCCGCTGGTTGGAATACTGCACTTAGTTTAAAGCATTAGCGATAACGGTAATCGCTTCACCTCTGGTGGCATTTTTTCCAGGTCTTACAGTATTATCCGAGAACCCTTTTATAATCCCTTTTTTAATGGAGGTAGCGATTGCTTCTTGAGCCCATGGAGATATACTAGCGCTATCCGCAAAGGTAATAGCTCCGGCTTCCGGAACAAGCTTGGCAGCTTTTACGACCATCACCACCATCTGTTCACGGGTAATCAGGTCATTAGCCCCAAAAATCTGATCATTGTAGCCATTAGTAATTCCATAAGCCGTTGCAGTAGCAATGTAATCCTTGGCCCAGCTATTCATTGTGTCCTCAAAGACTTTGCCGCTTTTGGTCTCCAGCTTAAATGCTTTTACCAGCACGGTAACAAACTCAGCCCTGCTGATATTCTCATCGGGTTTAAAGCTGCCGTCCGAATAGCCGCTAACGCCTCCCATAGCCACCAATTTATTGATGTTGGCTTCTGCCCAGTGGCCCGCAATATCCGTCAAGGTGACGGCAGGTACAGCAATCACTGGAACCACCGGTACTACTTCGGTTTTCTTTACCGCAAATACGCCAAACTTGGTAAAGTGATTAACCTGCGTTGTAATGGTTGAACCAGAGACTGTTCCACCGATAGAAACCCACTGATTCTGGGTTTCGTTGTAGTAGAACAGGACTGGCATCTCATCAGTACCAATCGTGCTCGCGTTAAAGCTCAAGGTTATGGCAACATTGCCGGCAAAGGTGTAGGTGCTGTTATTCCCAATCGTAAAATCGTACACATCGCTGGCTGCTTTGGCATTCACGGGAGCCGCCGGAGGCGATGCCACCTTCTGAACATCAACCGTAAGCAGGCTGCTTCCTTTTAAGGCATTAGCAGGTATCACTACCTTGGCATAATCGCCAAGACCAACCGTGGCCCCAATTGCCGGATCAACCGAACCCTCACCGTTAGTAATAGTGGGGCCAGCGGTGGTAATGGCAGCCCCTCCTGCTACAGTAAAGGTTATTACAGCGTTATTTCCCAGGGTATTGCCATTATTGGCTCGGAGATTACCGCTGATTGTTATGGTGTATATTTTACCCGCAGTCAATTTGCTATTAGGGGTGATAAACACATGCTGTCTTTCCGCAAAGTTCACCGCATTCGATATTTTTTCAACCTTTATCGATACGCTGGTACCTGAACTGTCCTGCATACTGAAACACTGCTGGTTGGCAGGCCAGATCGCGTCCCCGGTGACATTACGATCAAAAACAATTCTGATTACCGGATTGACCGACACGTTTGAACTGCCGTCTACCGACTCCCCGCCGCTTGATACGTTGCCGGTGATGCTGGTAAGGTTGGAGCTGATATAATTCAGGGGGTTATTGCCGCCGCCGCCAATCTTGTCACTCTTAGGCCCGTTAGTTGTCCATTTGCCGGCCGCGTTAACTGCTTGGACTTTGAAAATATGTTGGCCATCGACATTAGGAATCTGACAAGTCAGAGTACTTCCGTCTACGGTGGCAACCTCAGTGTCTTCCATATAGATCTTGTATCCAGTAACCCCAACATTATCCGTAGCGGCAGTCCAGGTCAGAGTTACCACTTGCTCGGCTTTAGTCCCGGTCAGCGTGCTGCCCGAAGGCCAGGAAGGCGCTGAGGAAGATCCGCTGTCGCCGCCACTGCCGCCCGCAGTCTGGGTGTAAGTGACAAACTGGGTAAAATGCTTGGTCCAGATTACCAGGTCGGAACCGACGTCAATACGGCCATCTCCTCCCGCGGCCAGTGCATCACCAGCGGCCTGAGAATCAGCAGATAAAACCGTGCTGATCTTGGTAAATGTCCCGTTGCGGTAATACCCCACATCCTTCCCGGCTTCACCGGGAATAAGGATACGTACGGCTTTGTTGAAAGTCAGAGGCACATTGCCGAAACCAATTTCAATTACCGTGCTGACTGTGGCTTTCATCCCGGAATCCGGAGTTACAGTAACCGTGTTGGCGGCCTGAACCGTAGGGTTTTTGCTGTTCCCGTCCCAGCCTGCTGCTGCGCTGATGATCGTACCTTCTGGGTAAGTCATTTCTACCTGCACTGGGCTGGAATCATCACTTTTGATATTGAAGCCCTTCAGGCTGTCTGTTGATACACCGCCTTCAGAGTTGCTGCTTAGCTGTTCTGCAAAATTAAGGCTGGAGTCCTGAGCAACGGTAAGGGTAACACCGCTCGGGGTATTAGAGGTTATAGCCATAGTACTATTGCTGGGGATTATTGTGTCAGCTGTAGCTTCCGGTATTACGTTCAGGCTAGCAGTAGCAACATTGCTGCCGTAGCCAGCAACAATGTTAAATATCCCCGGGGAAACTGCGGGCACTTTAAATGTATCGCTGTAGCTGCCGCTGGCATTGGACTTAACAGCATTGTAAACGACGATGTTTGAAGCGCTGTCCAGCGCCTGTATCGATACCCACTTATTGGGTTCGGCAGTGCCGGAAACAATCACACTCGCCCCGGCTATCGCATTAGGTTTGTTCAAGCCCAGGCTGACGCTGCTAGGAGTAGTAGACTCGCCTGCCGTGGTAAAGTTGACCTGCTGTACTTTACCTGCTTGCTGGCCATTGTTGGCGGTTACTTCTGAATCGATAACAATTTTATATGAGCTGGAAGGCTGCAAGGCTCCCTGAGGCAGCACAAAGATGTAGTTTTTATTTACATCCGAACTTTCCCCATTGCCCAACCTGATTACGTTTACGGCTACCAGATTGTTGGCCGAATCATACATTTTTAATCTGGTAGCATTTTGATCCCAGTAGGTGGGGGTGGCAACATTAACGGCAAATTTTATCCCGATGCCCACATTGCTGTCAAAAGCACAGGGTATCTGCGTAAGTGCCTCCCACGGCCAGGCGTTGTATGTTTCCCCGTCGTTGCCTGTAGATTTTACCTGAACTGCCGTGGGTGCGGTGGTGTTATTGTCCACATAATTATACAGTCCGTATTCGGTGACATTGGGCACATTTGAACCACTGGCAGCAAATGCCGCCCCACCGAACAGAACACTCTGCAGCATCATTAGAAACGTTAATATGATAACAAGTCGCGACTTAAACTTCACTTTTCACCTCTCCTTTATACCTGGCAGGCCTGTCAGTAAGCCGGCCTCTCGAAAATCCTTTCACATGCCGGGCTGAAGGGCAAATTCTTTACTTCCTCCCGGCGTGCAACTGACTTACTGCTCCAACACCGTTGCTATGTTGCCGGTAGTGGTGTATAGATCATCGACGATGTATACTTTGACTATGTCACCAGGCTGCACATCAAAGCTTGCTGAAGCAGTATTGACGGTATCAAAGTCTGCTGCTGCCGTGTTCAGATTCAACTGTACATCGTTCCTTATTTGCACGAACACGGCTTTCTCACTGCCCTGGTGCGCGATAACAGAACTTACGGTAACAGTGAAATCCTGGTTGCCCGTAAAACCGCTGTTTACAGTCAATATGTCTATGCCATCGGCGGTCTTTGCATTGGTATAACTGGGGTGGTCAGCAGGGGTTACTGTATATACACCGATAACACTGTTGCCAGGGTCGGTCTTGATCGTGTACGCGGCAGTCATTACACCACTATTGCTCATACCGGGCTTGACCGCGATGGCCTTGACGGTGAGCGGTTCATTTATCGTAATGGGTCCGGTATACGCTGTACTTGTATCTACAGAAGGGTTACTGCCATCCAGGGTATAGTAAATAATTGCATCCTGGGTACTGGTGGTCAGGATTACCAAAGTACCGTTCACTACAGCTCCACCATCTGGTGAGGCAGACGGTGGAACTGCACTTCCTGGGTCCGGTGCTGCAGTCGATACCGTCAGTGTGGGGCCATTGCTGCTCCAGTTGCCAGCCGCGTCTCCCGCCTCAACCTTGAAGTTATACGAAATCCCGGAGGTTAGGCCGCCAACAGTATAGGAAGTCGTATTCCCATCTAGTTCGACCAAAACCTGATTATCTTGGTAAAGTTTATATTTCGTTACCGCTATATTGTCCGTGGCGGCATCCCAAACCAATGGCAGGGCGGTCAAAGCTGTAATTGAAGGTCCATTGGAAGTCCAGTTCTCTGCTGCATCGCCAGCCTCTATTTTGAAGTTATACTGGGTGTTTTTATTTAAGCCGGTGACTTTATAAGTCAATATGTTCCCCGTCACATTATCCAGCAAGGTGCCGTTGAGGTAGATTTGATATGAAGATATTGCCCCCGAATTGTCGGTGGCCGCAGGCCAGCTAAGAGTCAAGCTGTCTTTGCTAATATTGCTTACCGTAACAGCACTCTGCTCACCCCAAATCGGTAAGTTGGCATCGGAGGACACATAAGGCGAAAAACCGGTTTCACCGCCGGCGTTAACTGCCGTATAGCGGAAGTAATAGGAATTGGCGGCATCCAATCCTGCAGCAGCTAAAGTCGTAGTATAGGCATTTCCGGTAATCGGCTCGGCATTGATCTTCACTAAACTCCAATACGGGTCCCGGCTGGCGTATAAATTATATCCGCTAATATTAAAATTGCTGGCATCAGTTAACGAGTCCCACTCGAAGGATAAAGATTCACTGTTCAGCGTCAGTCGAGGTGCGCTTTTCGGTCCTGGCGGCAGGTCAATGCCAGTGGTATGAAATGCAATGGTTTGCTCCGCTAAAAGTTCCGAACCACTAGTATCTTTTATCGGCGGTATGGTCAGCGAATAATCGGCATCCGGACTCAGGTTATATGATGTCGCTGCCCCGGAACCGTTCATGGGAAAGAAAAAACTGTTATGCCCATAATTTACCACCGGGGAGTACATCTCCGTACCGGGGGCCAAGACATCCCCATTCTTTCTAATAACCAGCCCTGATCTCACTTCCTCGTGATTATATACGGCCTGGTTTACCGTAAAAGCAATGTTGCCCTCCCAGGGAACCATGTTCGTACCGTTTTCAGGCCTGCTTGCAATGGTTACCGGAGCATGGTAGTTTCCGTCGCTGTCGGGGACCTCAAAGGAAAATTGGGAATTCTGATTAAAAAAGTAATTGCCGATGGTAATCCCGTTGTTTCCTTTCACCGTACTGCTTACCCACACTGTGTATATATTTCCGGGTTGAAAAGCATCTTTAGTTCTTATTATCGTGGAAGTTGCTTCGATGGAACCAGACGAACCTAAATCAGAAATACCCGTGATGAAATTTAATTTACCATCATCTATAGTACTTTCAATGGCTACTTGATTGCCATCAGGACCAACACCCTCAAATATTTTAACCTGTCCTGGCAACGGATTGGCGTTTCCCTTGTCGGTAAAGACTTTTATATTATGGCTGTCTACATAGGCATAACCCAAAAAATTCCCAGCTTTGTTGCCCGGTCCGTTAAGGGCTTGTGCATTGTCCTGGAAAATGATCCCGGACATTACGAGAACCATGGTTATGGCTAAAATGGTGAGGTATTTTAAAAGGTCTTTAAGCCTCGTCATGCACCGCTCCTCCTTTCGCTTTGCTCTTGCAGAAGTTTTCAAAATCCTTCATTCTACTGTTCAACCCGGAGACTGCTATTATCCGGCCAAACAGGAGCGATGTCATCGTTAACTCCTGTTGTTATCGTAACGGCCGGGTTACTGACGGTACTCCAGTTGTCAAAGGCATCACCCGCCTTGACCAGGAAGGTATATTGCGTACCGGGGCTCAGCCCGCTGATATTGTAGGTCAGGGTGCTGCCACCCACACTGCCCAGCAGGGCCTCTCCCTGGTAAACCTTATATCCATTAACCGCAGTATTGTCGGTGGCAGCGATCCATTTCAAGGTAAGTCCGGTCTCGGTGATATTCTCGGTGGTAAGAGAACTAGCTCCAGGCCAGGTGGGTGGTTCAGATTCACTGGCCGGCGTGGTCTGCGCGAGAGTAGGGCCGTCGGTGCTCCACAGATCAGTGGCGCTACCCGCTTCAACTTTAAAGGTATAGGACTTTTCGGCTACCAGCTCAGCAATATTGCAGCTGTATACCGTGCCACTAACGGTTTTGACGAGGGTATTATCCTGGTAAATTCGGTAAGAGTCTACGCCAGTATAATAGGCTGCCGGTGTCCAGGTCAAAGTCAAACCGGCATCGTTGACATTGGTAGCTGTTAGCGCCGGGGTGCCGGGCCAGTAAGGGGTCTCCCGGGAAAGGTCGGGGCTGAGTTTAACAATAATGCCATCAGTCTTGCTGCCTTCGGAATTTTCGGGTTGGTAGCCGCCATTGATATGAGGAAAAGATGGGGATTTTGTATACCCCGCAACATATACACTCCCGTCCGGGCCTAAAGCCATCCCGCCCAGACTGTCGGCTATCGGGCTTCCCAAGTAGGTTGAAGCATTCAGACTAGAAAGGTCGGTATTAAGCCTGCTGATGAAATAATCAGTCGCCGTGCCTGATATAGCGGGCTGGTAAGCCCATGGCATGGTGGGATAATTGTTCCCAGTCGTTGTTCCAAGGAGGTAAACATTTCCCTCCTCATCCAGCTCCATGGAAACCAAAGTATCATTGGAACTACTACCAAAACGGCTGCTCTTGAGCAAATCGGAAAGATTCCCTTCCATCTTACTAACAAAAACATCCTTAAGTCCTGTTTGTGGCGAACTATAGCTGCCTTCCGTGGGTGGATGACCTGTCGCAGTTGCTGATACTATACCAGCAACGAAAATATTACCAGCAGCGTCCCGGCTAATTTGATTAGCAATATAGGCGGATGAGCTGCCTTCCTGCCCGATCAGGGTGGAGTATTGCAGATCAGACAGGTCGTTATTAAATTTGGATACGAAGACTCCCCCGTAGACGGGGGATGTCTGCTGGTAGGCACTCCCTGTGGTCGGGAAAACTGTGGAGCTAGTCCAGCCTGTAACATAGACTCCCCCGTCGGTCGGGTCGAGAGCCAGAGCCATGCCTTCGTCAATGTTTGAGTTATCAGTTCCCCCATCTTTGCCTCCCAGCAAGGTCGAAGCAAGCAGCGCAGTCAATTCCCCGTTAAGCTTGGACACGAAGGCGTCTTGAGAATTTTGCATACCAAATAAGGTGTCATCTCCCCCATCTTTAACAGGAAAGTTGCTAGCCTTTGTATAACCGGTAACATATACCTTACCGGCTGGGTCCAATACCATGCCGTTTATGCAATCTGAATTGTTGGCCCCCCCAAAGTAAGTGGAGGCGCTAAGCGCTAAACTGTCGGGGCTTAGCTTGGTTATAAACGGGTCACCTCCGTTACCTGCGATGGTTTGCACCGCACCCGGGCTGGGAAGCACGGGGAAATTACTGCTGGTGGTAGTACCGGCAATGTAAACCCCTGCATCATTAACCGCTATATTCGTGGGGGTATCGCTTCCATCGCTACCAAACAGAGTGGAGTATTGCAGAGCAGAAAGGTCGTCTTTAAGCGTGGATACAAATATATCAGATGTCCCCGTCATTACAGCGCCGGTAGTCTTCGGGAAAGCTGCCGCATAGGTGCTCCCCACAACATAAATATATCCTTTGTAATAAACAATATTATTAATCTTCTCATTAAATCCATTAACTCCTAAAAAGGAGGAAGCCAGCAGAGGATCTATAACCAGGGGGCAGGAGCGGTCGTAATCACCGACCCTGAAGCCGTAGGTATCATCCTTAATAAGGTATGCGATATCGACGTTAACCCGCTGACCGTCAATCTCCTGGTAGGCGACGGGACGCGTCATTTTGACCGTCCCCATTGCGGTAGCCAGTTCCAGTTCACCCTGCGCGTTGATGCTGAATCCATCCGTCCCCATAACTTTAAGCGATATAGCAGCTGGGTCGCCGCCGGGACTGACGATAAATCTCTTTTCCAAATTATTCCCATAAGCATACAGATTTACCTTGATTTGCTCATAGATTTCGCCCAGAGCCACTTCCTCATAGGTAGACAAGCCGCTCTTCCAGAGGCTGGGGTCGCTGCCCATATAACTGTTAACCTTAGCGGAGCAGACCTTAGAGCCTGTTGGAGTAATAGGTGCGGCTCCCGCGAACTCCTCGCGCAAAGCCCATATTTGGCCTTCTTTGCCGTTTAAAGCATAGGTAATGCCCTTGTCGGTAACAAAGATATTCCCAGCAAAGGTCTGGGCATAGAATTTAACCTGCTCATCCCTAATCTGCCCCTCGTTTTGTACAAAAGGAACCTGCAGGGAAGTCAGGGTTGCTTTCACTTCACTATTGGCAGCCGTGCTACCGGAAGCTAATTCCTCGCTAGCTTTGACCTCTCCGGGCACACTAAAAACTGTAAACGTTAAAAATATAAATGCAACCAAAAGATTAATGGTCATTTTCTTAAAACGCAATATTCTTTCACCCACTTCCTATGTATTGATTTTTCACAAGTAAATTAATATCCTAGATAGCATCTCATTGTTACTAGTGTTTCTATGAATCGAATCATCTTAAACCACCCATTATGCAAAGCAAATCCACGTTCCTTTTGGTTAAGCAATATTAAAAATAGGGACTTTCCCATCTTTTCACATATATCTACTATAAAATAACGTCCAGATGCTAAAGAAACATCTGGACGTTATCTAAAGCAGATAAGAAAATACTGGCTACATTCGGATTATTGGCTGTTCCATGCCAAACTTTTAAAATTATTTTGCTACTTAAGGAGCAACTGCACTAGCATTAGCCAGAGAGAATCCTCCTTCGCCGTAGTTATTAACCGGCGTGATTCTGACAAAGTAGGTTTTGTTGTTATCAAGATCGGTCACAGTAGTACTAGTAGTATTGATTGGAGTGCTGTTTTTCTTTATGAAATCCCAATATCTGTCTTCAGAAACATAGACATTGTACTCACTCGCAACCGGCGAGGTAGTACCAGTACTCCAGGAGATGTTCAACTGGCCATCACTGGCGGTACCCTGTTCGACAGTAGGGGCGTCCACCAGTTTGCCGGGCACATCGCCAGAGGTGGTAACAAAGTCAACATTGCTGCCGGCATAGCTCGCCCCATTATCCGTAAACGACGGTATCACCAGCCTGTATTCTCCTGAGCCAAGGTTATAAGAGATGATCGTTTGGCCGTTTCCAGTCATTGGGAAGAAGAAATAGGTGCATACATCATTTTTCCGGGCGGAATAAGCCTCCGCGCCACTGACCGCCGTTGTATCTAATGTTGGATCCAGGGTTACGTTCTGGTATACATTGTTTCCATCCTTTTTCTGCAGACCCATATTCGATATGATGTTATTGGCAGTCGTAGTACTCACTGGGCGGTCGATGGTAAAGCCAATGTTGCTCTCCCAAGGAATTCCGGTATCACTGGCATCGATACGAGGGGTCACAACAATGTTTGTGCTATCGGGCTCATACTCACAGATAAACTCCGAATTCTTCTTTTTAAAGTAACTCCCAATGTTTGAGCCATTGTTCGCATATAGCGTATTGTTAGCAGTTACTTCATATTGCTCCCCTTCCACCAAATCATCTTCTAACTGTATAGTTATGGTCGTCCCTTTTTTCAGCTCATTATCACTCGTTATCCCGCTATAGTTACCATCAGTTAAAATACTAATGCTGTCGATTACCTGCGTATCTCCTCCAACCTGGTCAATTTTGAACTGTTCTTTAACCGGGCATTCACCGGTCGTTAAGACTTTCTTGTCCAGATATATCTGTATGGTATTAACCGAATTAATATTATACCCACAATAATTAAATGCCTTATTGGTCGAACTGTTCAGGGCATAGGCCCCGGGGGTAACCACTGCCATCATCAGGAATAGCGCCACCAACAACGCGGCTAGTTTTGACTTTTTACCTTTTAACATGGCTCAATCCTCCTTATAATTTAGAATTCTTCTTCTCATCAATACCGCTTATTCCACCTGGAGATCGAAAAATAACCTTGGGTAAAAATAAGTTTCTATCCTTTCCGCACCGAGGGGATTATTCATTTCACACCCCACAGAGTTTTCCGCCATTATTCAAAATTACAATATTTTTCTAATGTGATCCTTATCATCACCTCTTTGTCGATTATTTAGATGAATGTTCCTTGCAAATGAAGCGGAAACGCAGAAAGCACAGAATTCCGTTTATATAACTAATCCCCCTTTCCAATTGGGATACACACCCATTAGCTGTAACACCTTGATCTCTGATTACATTGCTGTTTGCCAAAGGCATTCGATTAAGGAGATTTCTTAAATTCTCAGCCAATAAAAAAAGGCGAGCCACGAAAAGCAGACTCACCCCAATATTTGGTCGAATTTGGCTTCTCCTTTCCACAATGGGAGGTGCATCCGTTTCCAGATTCACCCTATAGGCCTGAGAACCCTGGTTTTTACTTTAGGTTGACAGACTCGGAGTATATATTAAATTTATTATTATGATAGAGAACGGTCCGCTTTACATTAATGTCCTCTTCTTCTCTCCTTAAATAGTATTCCTATAGGTATTTTTTTCTGTGTCTTTAGGCATTTATTTATATAACATAACATAAATTGATAAAAAGTTACATATATATATCTATTATTTTCTATGTCTCTTTATGTTGCTTTTTGTCTTTATTGGTCGAAGCGTTTGATTTGTAGTCCTAGGATAGAAAGTATTGAATATAGTCTAAAGTCATGGCATAATCCTTACTAGGGAGGTGGCCTACATCCATGGACTTTAGCAACCGCTTGAAACAGATTCGAGAAAGCCATAAGCTTTCAACATCCAAATTATCTAAACAATCTGGTCTTAGCCAGTCGTTTATCTGGCGAATTGAATCGGGAGAAAAGCAGCCGACCCTCGGGACCTTGAGGAAATTATCACAGGGGCTGGGGATGAGTTTAGGCGAGTTACTTGGTGAAGGGTTGTTGAGTGAACCCCAATCGGCGCAAATTAATAGGATCATCGGCAATATACGAAGACTCCCGGCCGAACAGGTGGATGCCCTTGATTTGTTCACCGCCTCGCTGGTCAACGAACACTCGTCTGGCAAACATTCGTTAGCCTTGCAGGCTATTAACTTGAACCACTCTGAACAGGTTGGTTTGGAAATTGAACTAGTCTTCTCGGTCAATGTTTCCGCCATTATGGATCACAAAATCCCGGATGGCATGAAGAGCAATATGGAGTGCTTCCATCTGTATGACGACAGGATGAAGGAAGTACCTATCGAGATCATACCCGGAAATAAAAGAATGTCTGGACAAATGGCCGGAAGAACATTTTTTGTCAGACCTATGTCCCGGCTTACTGACGGCCGGGTCTATAAGATTTTCATATCCAAATTCCTACAGGCTAATAATTATAGGTATTTGAAGGAAAACCACACGATCATGTTTTCAACCCACGAAATCATGGACATCACGCCCTTTGATCAGGAATTGTGCAGTTCTTATCTTTCATTGACAATAATCGACAGCAATATTGCTTCTGGCCAAGAAAATGTTCCGGTTAACACGGATATCAAGCTGACATTTTCCAACAACGTCATTACCTACGCGGTGCGGGACCATAATCTGCAGTGCTTCTCTCTGGAAAGCAGTAAAAAGCAGCCCGTCGAGATAGATGTTATTATGGCTGAACCGAATGAAAGTTCTGAGAAGAAAAAGGATATCATCATCCATCCCAGGCACGCCCTACAAAGCAATACGGCCTATGTCTTGACCATTTCCGAAAGCCTTCAAGGCGGCAATCAAAAGCTGTTGGGAACCGACCAGGTTATCACCTTCACCACTGGCGCCGCAAACGTCACCAGTACTGATGAACAAGCTGGCTTATCTATTGCGTAGATGGAGAAGCGACAGAACCTGCAAATAATACCCTTGTTGAGAGGAACCTTTAAAACTGATATTGATCCGACCATATTTTAAACATAAAGATAATCAAAAAAACAGGCTTCCTCAGCCTGTTTTTTTTGCATCTACTCTATAGGATCTATCAAACTAATGCGTTTTCAATAATTTCTAAATTGCTTTTTAAGCGTTCGTCATTGGGAGACATTTCCACCGCGATCTTAGCCCATTCGTATGATCGTTCCAGCATACCCAACTCGTAGCAGCTCAAAGCTCCAAGATCATAGATAGTTGCGTCCCAGGCGAAAGCTTCGTTGATATAACTATCCGGTCTTTCTGTTATATTTAATGCTTCCTCTGCCATATGATAGACTGTCGGCCAATCCCGCTCCATATATGCCAGTTTAGCCAATTCCACATACGGTTCCCGCAGATACGGCGTTTCAGCAATAGCTCTATATAACCAGCTTGTCGCTTCCTCGTAATCACCTTCTTCTTTATATGCTGCGGCAATATATCTCATAGAAGCAGAGCGCTCATCTTTCCACTCAGCTTCTGGCATTTCCAGATGTTTTTTAAGAGTATCAATGCATTTATCCCACATACCGTAATACATATACTCTCGGCCAAGATAATGCATATTTCGATCATCATTCGGATCTTCTTCAACAGACATTTCCAATAACGGCAGATAATTACCCCTGGATTTCGCAGTATCAGGATAATGATTCAGTTGGATTGTTGCTTCCCAGGCATAGTTATCTGGCTCTGACCCATAATATGCTAATACTTCGTGGACAGGATGGGTCCATCTAAATCCATGACGACGATGTATTTTTTCATACCAGAAGGTAACTCCTCTGGACCCATCCGGATTAAAACTCCAGGTGTGCATATATTTCAATCTGGTGGTATGCGGTGTCCAAACTGTTTCCAGTTTACCCCTCCAACCAGGTTCCAATATCTCATCCAAGTCAGTACAAACACATACATCTACATCCCCTGGAACAAAATTCAAGGATATATTTCTCGCCACATCGAATCTCCAGGGATCTACATGTATAATATTAACTGTTGCGCCTCGGGCGGTTAGTTTTGCAACTGTGTTATCAGTGGACCCGGTATCAGTAACGATAACCATATCAGCTTCCTGCATGGAATCCATCCAACCATCCACAAATTGCTCTTCGTTTTTGCATATGGCGTAAACAGCAATTTTTAAATTACTCAACGTTACTCCCCTCTTTTTTAGCAAGTTCCAAAAGTTGCCAACCCCAGTCTTCAAATTCAGTATTCCAGGCTGCCGGCTCATAATGGTAATCGATGATTTTATCTACAACCTTTTCACTTTGTTTAAAATAGAAATAAGCTTCTACATTTCTGCCCAATTCATATAAATACCGAGCTTTTTCAAAATATGGTTCCCTGCGATCCGGCATCAGTAAAATCGCATTATCTAAACTTAACAGAGCTAAATTCACTTGATTGCTGGCTTTGTAGACATAGTATTTCATTTTATTAAGGTAGGATTTATCACTGTCATGGAGACTTAAAGCTTTATCAAGAGCGTTCAAGGCCTCTTCAAATCTTTCCATAGCCGAGTATTCACTGGCCAGAAAAGACCATGATTTCCAGATATCTTGCCTTTCTCGTACGGATAGTTCTAATAGGGGAAGGTAAGTTGAGCGAACTTTGTTCTGATCCGGTTCATGGTATACCCAGAAATCGGGCAGCCATTTTACTTTTTCTTCCCCGCTATATTCCAATATCTCATGAACCGGGAGCTTCCAGGTATATCCGGTTCGGGCATGGATTCGTTCATGCCAGTGTTCGGATTCACTTTCGTCAGCCCAGAAGGTTTTAAATTTATGGTAATACCTGGTATACTCTGGTTCCCAATGGTCAATCAGATGTTGTTTCCATCCTTTTATCAGATACTCATCCATATCCAGAGAAATGCAGATATCAATATTTGGATTGACTAAAGAAAGGCAGGTATTGCGGGCATCATCGAAACGCCAGGGGGAAACGCATATGGAGTAAACTTTCAAGTTAATGTGAGGATAGTTCATTTTATATTGATTAATAATTTCATTGGTATTATCTTCAGAACCGGTATCGCACAAAATGATTTCATCGGCGTCTTGCACGGAGTCTAAAAATCTTTGTATAAATTGTTGTTCGTTTTTATAAATACCGTATACCGCGATAATAGGCAATTTCGCTTCAGTTAAATTATCAATCCTCAATATTACTTCTTTCGGACTGTGTGACATATGCTCTCTCCCTTTAAGGTATGGCGACGGACCTTCTGCTTGCAGTAAGGTCACGTCCCCGTAAATGAAATTGTATATACTTTGCACATTGACAGAGACGGTAAGATCTCCATCAATGTGCTATAACCGGGTTGCGCAAATGATTAACATTAATATTAATGGGGTTGATTATAAATTTAGAATTCAAATAGTATTTCCCGATTAGCCGTCCACTTTGTAAATCAATACAGAAGCACTGATAGTATCTGTTATTCTCAGGACCGCAGGATCAGGCAGACTTGCAACATTGCGGATGGTTACAGTATCACCGGAACTAAGAACCAGCGATGCAATACCAGTGATACTCTGACCGGCAGCATTAAACTCGGCTTGAATTATACCATTAACCACTACACCCCAATCCTGGGGATTAGTATTGGTTGTGTTTATTGCGAAGGCAATGTTATAGACACCAGTAACGGAAATATTAATGCTGGAGGTACCCGGCGTATGAGTTATAGCATTTAAAGGACCATTATTACTGAAATCAATAGGTGAACCTATTGCTACACTTTGAGTGCCTATCTGATATACATAACCCCAGGCAACCAAACCTCTGGTACCAGCACCTGAAGGCCCGGTAGGTCCGATAGGTCCAGTAGGTCCAATACCAGCAGGCCCAGTTGGTCCAATAGGTCCGGTGGGTCCTGTAGCGCCGCCACCAGAACCGGCAGGTCCTGTTGGTCCTGTGGGACCAGGGAATCCATTATGACCGTTGTGTCCAGGGTATCCTCTATGACCACGAGGGCCAGTAGGTCCTGTTGGTCCACGTTTTTTATGATGGTGATGATGACACATAAAGCCACTCCCTTTCATTTAGTAACAAATACAATATTTGTTCTTTTATAGGCTATGCCGACGCACACAGAAAGGAAGCTTGGCCCAAACTATATTTCTGTTTTGGAGATAATGCATAAGCTCTAAATTTCATGATATGCTTTTATAAAGTAATGGAAGCCCGAATAAATAAGACTCCCCCGCATAATAAATGCAAGGGAGTCTAAGAGAATTATTCTGTTTCTTCTATTATTTCTACTTCAGCGCCATAACTATAGCTGTTACCGCCTCGGCTCTGGTTGCACTGCCTTGAGGTATAAATGTGTTGTCAGGATACCCGGTAATTATTTGGTGAGCTAGGGCAGTACTAATTCCTGATTTTGCCCATGTTGAAATCTCATTATCGTCGGAGAAAGCTGTCTCTGAACTTTGATCTTCCAATTTTGCTGCCTTGACAATCATAATTGCCATTTGTTCGCGGGTAATTAAATCATTGGGTCCGAAATAATCATTGTCGTAACCATTTACAATACCTAGCGCCTGAGCGGTGGCTATATAATCCTGTGCCCAGTGATCGGCAGTATCTGCAAAAACTTTTCCGCCTTCGGATTCCAGGTTGAAGGCCTTCACCAGAACTACTGCAAATTCAGCTCTGCTAATGTTATTGTCGGGTTTAAAACTGCCGTCCGGATAGCCAGTGATGGCACCGGCATCAACCAAGGCCTTTATATTTGTTGCGGCCCAACAGTCGCTGATATCACTTAGCTCGATCACTGGTGGGACTACAGTCTCATTCACAGTAACAATTATTGTGCCAGAAACGCCTGATACTTCATTGGTTGCCGTTACAGTTACCGTTCCTACTCCTGTTCCTGTTAATAATCCAGTTATAGGATCAATGGTTCCGCTTCCCGTTCCCGGTGTTACTGACCAGCTTACATTTGGGTCAGTGGCATCCTCTGGTAGTACCGTGGCCATCATCTGGAGAGTTTCACCATTTATCAAAGTGGTCACATCGTCTTTACCGCTTACAGTAATATCTGAAACTACTACTTCTTCTTTAGTTACAGTGATTTCTTGGCTGCCATTAATTCCTGAGCCATCATCGGCTTTGGCCGTTACGGTCACAGTTCCGGCTTTTGTTCCTTTTAGTAAACCGCTCGAACTAATGGTGGCGGTTCCCGTTCCTGACGCTACTGACCAGGTTACACTCGAATCATTGGCATTCTTCGGCAATACTGTGGCATTCATCTGTAGTGTTTTACCATTCAGGACGGTGCTGGCATTGTTTGAACCACTTACAGTAATAGTGGTGACTGCAACTGCTTCTGCAGTTACGTTGATTAATTTGCTGCCTTTAATTCCCGAGCCATCCTTGGCTATAGCCGTTACGGTCACAGTTCCGCCTTTTGTTCCTTTTAGTAACCCGCTTGAACTAATGGTACCCGATCCAGTTCCTGACGCTACTGACCAGGTTACACTTGGGTCGTTTGCATTCACAGGCAAAACTGTGGCATTCATCTGTAGTGTTTTGCCATTCACGACGGTGCTGGCATTATTTAAACCACTTACAGTAATAGCGGTGACTGCAACCTCTTCTGCAGTTACGTTGATTAATTTGCTGCCTTTAATTCCCGAGCCATCCTTGGCTTTGGCGGTTACGGTTACAGTTCCGACTTTTGTTCCTTTTAATAAACCGCTTGAACTAATGGTGGCCATTCCGGTTCCTGATGTTACTGACCAGGTTACACTCCGGTCACTAGCATTCCCAGGCAGTACCGTGGCATTCATCTGCAGAGTTTTGCCGTTTACCACGGTGCTGGCATTACTCACACCGCTTACTGTAATAGCAGTTATTTCAACAGTCGAACTTGCCACACTGAAACTCACCGATTGCTGTTTTCCTGCAGATACGGTGTTCTTTGACTTAAGACCAGCATCAACCAGAATAGAATATGAACCGGAGGACAAAGCTTCCGTGGGTTTAATAAAAATATAGTTTCTCTCAGCAAAATTGACAGTACTGTCGATCCTGCTTACAGTGATTGGGATAGTACTTCCCGACTGGCGCATTGAGAAGCAGCCTTTATTATTGCTCCAAACTGTGTCATCGACAACATTGGTGGCAAACTGGATTCTAATAGTTGGAGGATTAGTTGACAATTTCATATTACTACCCAATGATGCCCCTGCCGTTGATGTGTTATTGCTTATGGTCGCCAAACAGGCACTCTCTAACAATGGAGGATTGGATCCTCCGCCTCCCCCTGTGCCACCACCTTCACCGGCTGATATTGCCGTCAATCCGGACATAAACAAAAGCATTACTATTAATAGGCTGGACAGAAAAGAACTTCCTTTTTGCCTATACAATGGCATTTCACTCCTTTTCTAAAATAAATTATTTATCCACAACCATTATCCGGGTAGTTCAACAACCCGGTCAACGGTAATGCTTGGACATATTGATGCTTTATATCAGTAACTGGTAAAAGCTTGAATGGCGCAATGGTGCAGAGTTATAGAAAAATGGTATCCGCAATTATTAACATAAAAAAATGGATAACATCTTACGTAGTGTACGTAAAAAGCTACCCATTAAAGTATTACAATTAAACAAAGTGTTCCAGTTTATGCATTTTTTATAAACTCAATCAATATCCTTATAAATAATGGTTCCAACATGCTCCCCATTTAAAGCCTTAGTTATATTACCCTGCTTGAGACCATTTATAATCTGTATCTCGGTAACACTGCGAGAACATAGCAATAAATCTAATATCGCTCGTTCAACGATCAGGTCTTCCAGATCCATGTCTATAAGTTCCTGGGCTCCGATTTTCGGAATTAATTTCACATCAGAATTTTTCTTGGGATTGTCAGTATACAGACCATCCTCATCTTTGACGAAAATACAACGCTTGGCCCCTATTACTTCTGCCAACAAATAAGCCCCTACATCAGTACGGTTGGGAGGAAGGCTTCCCTCCTTGGGGGGATGTTCCCAGTATCCATACGGAGGCATGCCATGCATAACCGGAATGCAGCCCTGATTAAAATACCCTGCCAGCTTGGGCATATCATCATGGCCTATCTTTATTCCACCATAAGGACTCAACAAAGTAGAAATTATCAAGGCATTCTGTTCAGATACACTCTGCCCCAGCGTAGAGATAATTCCAGTGGGCATACCCAGTTCCATAGCAATGGCATAAATGTGGCGGGAACGGGTACCTCCACCAGTAGAAATAATCATTTTGTGCTGATTAGAGTTTTCAACAATTTCTTTAATAACTGGCAGGAGTCCCTTGGCTCCCATGTCCGTAATGCTCTGACCACCCACTTTGAGGACATTTACTTCGGGAAAAGATCGGAACTGCACCCTGCTTTCGAGGTTTTTATTAAAAGTCTTACCTACCAGGGACTCACCCATTAGTTTACTTTTAACATGCAGTCGTTTGCCATCCCGGTCGCGTACAAGCGGCATAGATTATCCTACCTTTCTATTCTTCCTCAATATCTTCTTCGTCTTTTCCAGATTCTAGGTATATCAGTTCAGCACCAATCTGTTGGGCTATTTGTTCAATCTCCATCTTCCTCACGTGCTTGGCAATAATTTCGAGATCGGTATTTGCTACCGCTACGATTGTAAAACGAGGCTTCTTTTCGCCCTCAACCACCTTGCGCCGTTCACGAATAAATATTTTCCCACCTGTCATAATCCCAACCCCTTTCTCTTTCTATTGGACACAAATTATGATGCCCCTATTTCATCATTTTATGCTAAATAACGACATGATGCAATATTGCTATTCAGCTTCCCTAGTATTATAAGGATGCCGGGGATATTTTCATTAGATGGCTTGTGGGTTTTACGGATTGGGTTTATCTCTGTTATGATTAATAGATATGAGATCTAAACCGAGGATTTCAAAAATAGGGGGTCAGACCGGTGAAATTTTGGGAGACAAAAAATATAGGTGGCGAGTTGGCAGGTTCAATCGGTGACCTGGGAACTTTTCTTCCCTATGTAATAGGAGCCATTACCTTTGCTAAACTGGATACGACCAGCGTCTTGGTAATGTTTGGCTTGATGTATATATTCACTGCCTGGTTCTATCGTATGCCAATGCCGGTTCAGCCCATGAAAGTAATCGGGGCAGCTATTATCGTGCAAGGGCTCACCGCCGGTGAAATCGCTGCATCAGGTATTTTAATGGGTTTGATTCTGCTTATCATAGCTTTCACTGGGATCATTGATAAACTAGCCAAGATAACCCCCATGAGCGTAACCATGGGTATTCAAAGCGGTCTGGGTATCAGCCTGGCCATTCTGGGAATTAAAATGATAAATAACGATTGGATATTAGGGGTTGTCATTTTACTCATCATGCTGGTCTTAATGAATAATCGCCTTTTCCCTGCTTCCATTGTGGCCCTGGTAGTTGGGACAGCGTTAGCTTTCGGCTTACATCCAGAATTAACTTTTCCCTCATTGCACTGGGGGATTAACCTCCCCCACCTGATATTACCCAGCTGGCATGACTATTATCGGGGATTTTTCCAGGGTTGCCTGCCTCAATTCCCTTTAACCCTAACTAATTCGGTTCTGGTAATGACCGTTCTAGCTCACGAGCTATTCCCAGATAAATCTAGCCGAGTTAGTAATAAAAACCTCTGTTTAACTCTGGGAATTGGTAATCTAATTGGGTCGCCGCTGGGAATGATTCCGATATGTCATGGTAGTGGAGGATTAGCCGCCCATTACCGGTTCGGAGCAAGAACCGAATATGCCACGGCCTTGATAGGTGTAGTGCTCCTATTTACCGGTATATTTCTAGGTATTTCGGGCCTTCAACTCCTGCAAGTTATTCCCCAGGCGGTTCTGGGTGGAATGCTTTTCTACAGTGGATTAGACCTAGTAAAACCCATCAAGGGAAAAGATGCCAATGAATTATTTGTTTTTACAGTAGTACTCATTCTCAGTGTAGGTGTTAATCCGGCAGTTGGTTTTTTAACCGGTGTTCCCCTATTCTTTATATTAAAAAAGGGTTGGATAACAATTTAAAACACCTCATTCCTTTCTTAACCATCCAGCAGGTTGCTTGCCAGTGCCCAGATAATAATGACCGGCCTTGACTTGAAGCTTAATGCTTTGTCTCGGACTGTTGAGAACATTCTGCTGGATAATCTCTACTGAGTTTTCAGTGACGTCGGTAATGATGGCAACATGTCCGTACTTCGAATCCGTGAATACCACCAGGTCATCAACCTGAGGTTTTACCCCTCCTCCATTTCTATACTGCACCAGTCCACGACGTTGATTTAGTTTGCCCTGGGGTGTGCGAGGATCGTAAAAATCCTTGGCATTGCCCATAACATCTGGCATACGATGGTCTTTTACTTGAAAATAATAGCGTTTCACATATTCCACACATTGCCACTTATTACCGTAATAATAGCCATCCGAGCTGTAATTTTGGCCATGGCTCTGATCATATTTTGTTCCGTTATAATAAACTGGAACACCCTTGAAGCTGTCTATTTCTTGCCCAATTCTTAGCATAGCACAGTGCCATAATAGCGCTGTTTCTAACAGAGTCATTATCGTCCATATAATAATTATGCGAACTGATAATTTTTTCTTAAGCAAGTGATCCCCATCCATTCCCTAAAATGCCTATTGCAAGCAGATACAGACAAGCACAGACAAGGGCAGACAAGGGGACGGTTCTTCTGTCTGCCTCCATCAAAGCCTGTAACTATTTCTATGCACAAAAAGGGAGCGGTTGAACTGAGGACTATTAAATTATAGAATATAGAAATTGGAGGTAAAGAAAGTGAAGTTAATTAGTGCCTGCCTATGCGGCATCAACTGTAAATATAACGGCGGCAACAATATGAACCCCTATTATTGGGCACTATTGCGGCAGGGTGGTTTTATTCCTATCTGTCCTGAACAGCTGGGTGGTCTCCCTACTCCCAGGACTGCTAGTGAAGTGGTGGGTGGAACTGGTGAAGACGTTATCAATGGAAATGCGCAAGTTTTTACCAGAGATGGACAAGATCTTACCAACTCTTTTCTCAAAGGTGCTCAGGAAACGCTGCGCATTGCTATTCAAACTGGTATCGATGGTGCTATCCTCCAAAGCCGCAGTCCTTCCTGTGGTCATGGTAAGATATATGACGGTTCTTTCACTGGTAATTTAATAGATGGGAACGGGGTAACGGTAGCCCTATTAAAAAAGAATGACATTAAGATTTGGAATGACCAGGATTATTTGCGTGAAAAAGGAGTGTGCATCAGTATTGAAAGCAGTTAGTCTATACTCCGGCGGTTTGGATTCACAACTGGCGGTTTGTCTTCTTAAGGATCAGGGTATTGAAGTGGTGGGAGTTAATTTCGTAACCCCTTTTTTTGGGGCGGAAGAACGCTTTCGCTTATCTGCACAGCAGCTAGGCATAGAATATCATGAAATAAATATTGGAAATATATATATGGATATATTGAAAAACCCGGTTTACGGCTATGGCAAAAATTTCAACCCTTGTATTGACTGCCACGGTTTCATGCTAAAAAATGCGGGCATTTTCATGCAGGAAATAGGGGCTAGTTTTCTGGTAACCGGTGAAGTCGTGGGAGAAAGACCCATGAGCCAGAATAAATCATCTCTAAATGCGGTAGAAAAACTCTCGGGTTATAAAGGACTGATATTAAGACCCCTCTCCGCTCAGCTGCTGCCACCAACTATTCCCGAAACCGAAGGCTGGGTTGATCGGAGTAAGCTTCTAGCTATTAGCGGCAGGAACCGTACCCCGCAGATGCAGTTAGCAGAACACTACGGAATAAAAGACTATCCAACGCCTGCGGGCGGATGTCTCTTGACCCAGGAGAACTTCTCTAAACGACTGCGCATGCTCCTGGCGGTGAAGCCAGAGGCCGGGGCGGATGAAATGGAGATATTAAAGGTAGGCCGACATTTTTACATCGCTGATGACCAGCTGCTGGTAGTTGGAAGAAATCATGCCGAGAATGAGCGGCTTAATGATTTGGCCGCTGATGATGATTATCTGCTCAAGGTAATTGACCGTCCTGGACCGTTAGGTCTAATACGTTCTATAAACCATTCCAACACGGTTGATTTGGAACTGCCGGCTGCGATCGTGGCTCGCTACAGTGATGCCCGGGATTTGCCTGTGGCCCAAATAGAAGTTGCCCGGCCAGGTGTTAAGGAAAAGATTATGATGGAAGTAACTCCCCTACCGGCCTCAGCAGTACCACCCACGGTATAAGATTGTCAAGGGGACGAAGTGTCAATAACCCCGTCCCCTTGACAATCATGTTTCCCACTTGTTTCCACTAAGCAAATACCTTTAAATCAATCTGTGCATATAATGCAATATATCCTTCTCTGGTTGGATGCCCACCATCTGCCAGCAGGTATTCAAGGCGAATTTTGCCGTTGATATCGAAAAATGCAGCGGCAAAATCTATGACCGCAAAATTATTTTCTGCCGCATATTCCTTTATCCAGTCTCGCAGTCTTTTAATGCGCCTTTCTGGTTCAGGATCATCAACTGCTGTAGGGGTTCCAAAGATAACCTTTATGCCATTTTCCCGCGCCTTCTCAGCCATAGTCTTCAAATTTAAGGTTATCCGGTCAAAGCTTTCCCGCCAAATTACATCATTTATCCCCCCCATAATAATTACATGAGTAGGATTTTTTTTGATTACTGCCCGGTTAAACCGATCTAGCATATCGGAAGTGGTGTTGCCATTAATGCCCTGGTTGATCACCTCACCAGATAGCGCATCATTCAACATTCTCACCCAGGAGTATTCAGGTCCGTGCGGAAATCCCCACGTTATACTATCCCCCAGGCATACTACTTTTATGGTTTCAGCTTGCACTTTAGTATCTCCATTCTTCCTATAATTAAGCCCGCAGACAAGGACCAGACAAGGGGACGGTTCTTCTGTCTGTCCCAGGAAAACGGAATGGCAGACAGAAGAACCGTCCGAGACCACTGAAAAAGTAACCTTTTTAAACCGCCTCGATTTGTTCCTTAACGCAATATTGTCGATTAATCAGCATTTTACAAGATAACA
>PHAA01000080.1 GCA_002840245.1 Firmicutes bacterium HGW-Firmicutes-15 | reverse complement strand
TACCCAAGTGTCTGAAGGGATGTTTATTACAACAAATTCAAAAGATGTTTATAATTCAGTTCAAACCAACTTAGAACTTCTCGCGGGAAATCATAAATTTGAATGTTGGAAATGTTCAAGAGAAACGAACTGCGAATTTTTAGATTTATTAAGACGTTTTAACGTTGATAATGATTATTCTAACGCCGATTTGTTTAAGCATAAAGATTCGATGCTCAACGATACGTCAAAAGCCATTGTCGTTGACTCTTCTAAATGTATTCTATGTGGACGTTGTGTCAGTGCTTGTGAACATTATACCGGTTTAGGAATTTTAAACTTTAACAGAAGAGGATCTCAAACTTATGTTGGACCGGCATTATTTCATAACTTAGAAGACGCTGGTTGTATTTATTGCGGTAAATGCATTCAATCTTGTCCAACCGGAGCATTAAGAGAAAAAGATGATATTAGAACCTTTGAAAGAGCAATTCGTGATCCAAAGAAAACCGTTATCGTTCAAGTCGCTCCATCGGTCCGTGCCGCATTGGGTGAAGAATTCGGTTATAAAATTGGTACGAACGTTGAAGGCCAAATGTTTGCGGCATTAAAAGAATTAGGCATCAATGAAATCATGGATACCAACTTTACCGCAGACTTAACGATTATGGAAGAAGGAACGGAATTCATTAACCGAGTACAAAACGGTGGAGTACTTCCCTTATTTACCTCTTGTTCACCGGGTTGGGTCAATTATTTAGAACTTTATTATCCTGAATATATTCCTAACTTATCCTCTTGTAAATCACCCCAACAAATGGCTGGTGCATTAATCAAAACGTATTATGCAGAAAAATTAAACTTAGAACCTACCGACATCGTTTCAGTCTCCATCATGCCATGCGTCGCAAAAAAAGCTGAAGCTTTAAGACCGGATATGGGTCGTGACGGTTATAAAGACGTTGATATTGTTTTAACCACGAGAGAACTCGCAAGATTAATCAGACATCGTGGTATCAAATTCAATGAACTTGAACCGATTAAACCTTTTGGTCAGTTGGCGGAATACACCGGCGCTGCTTCAATATTTGGGGCTACCGGCGGTGTTATGGAAGCGGCGTTAAGAACGGTGACCGAAATCTTAGAAGGTCATTCAACGCCCGTTGAATTTAATGAAGTACGTGGACTTGAAAATATCAAAGAAGCTACCTATAAAGTTCAAGGTATGGATGTGAACGTTGCGGTTGTTCATGGTGGAAAAGCCATCGGTGAATTCTTAGAACATATGAAATCGTCCAATAAACAATATCACTTCGTCGAATTCATGGGATGCACCGGCGGTTGTATCAACGGCGGCGGTCAACCCATCGTTACAGCGAAGATGCAAGGTAAAGT
>PHAA01000019.1 GCA_002840245.1 Firmicutes bacterium HGW-Firmicutes-15 | reverse complement strand
AATGAAACGTTGATAATCATCTTTGTCATAAAAGATGTCCTGTCGATTAATTCCTCTCATAACAATATGATAAATACCGCTTTCACATCGTTTCCGTGCTTGTCTTGCCAGATCTTATCACACTTCCAGTTTTTCTATCATTATGCCACATAATACAACCGTCCCCTTGATTGCCTGCTACTGCCGACGCTCAGACGGAAGATCGGCTGTACTACTTAATCTTCATTTTCTTACGCTTATTTTAATTTATTTAAACGACTGTTATAAATGGTTCTCCCAAGTAATCCCAATAAAAACGGTCCAATAATATTAACTATTGTATAATCATCAAACGATTCAGGAATAATTTCACTAAATAATGGTGGAATTCTCCCGTCAACATTTTCTTTGGTCCCATAACTTGTAAAATCAATTAATATGTCAAACAAAGCTAAAATATAATAACTAATATAAGCTGCTAAAATCTTTCTGGTAAAAAAAATACATATAGCAAAAGAAAATATTATTATTAACACTAGCTCATTTAATTCAAGATATAACGACTTAGTATAAAACAAATAAATCAAAGCAATTATAAATAATACAATAATATATTTATTTTTCACAACCATTTTTCTATCAACTCTTAATATATTTTTATATAACTCAAGTTCGACAGTAATTGGGCAAATTTGGTTCTTTAAAAATCCAGAACCCCTTATTTGGTGCGTGTTTCACGATCGTATTAAAGCCCATGTACTGCTTTGTTTGGTTAGGCTTATTGTTGAATAAGAGTAATAGAAAACCAAGTCGGCCAGACATGGAAGAAACTGCGCAGATTTCATGATCAAACACACATCGGTGAGTTTACTGGTCCAGATGGCCGAGTTTTTCAGCGAACGGAAAGTACCGGAGTGTAAAACAGCTCTTCAAATCTTTAAATATTCTCGAGTTTCCTTTATTGTTCAGTATTGAAACTTTAAAGAAAGATATATTGTTGACATCTACAACAACATTAGTAGGGAAAACAAATCGGTTGAAACCCCAATTCCAAAGATTTTTAAATATTTATGCATAGTAATCCTCCTTTTAATTAAAACACTTTAATATTACGCTAAATTATCACCACTGCCCTAGATTATCGCCATAATAAGTGGTCTCTTGGACTACATTATTGTAATCGCTAAATCCTTTCGCACTCATAGCAAATTGAGCTTGTATTCGCCCGCCGTCATTAGAACCTCCATCCCGATAATCATTCCAAACAGTGCTCATGTAATAAGACTGTGCTGAAACGCTTCCTAAAGCTACCACTTCTGATTCATCGACATCGACACCTACATAATTGATTTCCAGATCAAATTTTGGGTCAGGAAGGTTTGAGGCAATAGAATATGCAGATATTTCTAAATCTAAGACATTTTCAGGTTTAGCAGTTTGATCCAGAGTTAAATAGCATTTCTTATTATCAGCTACAGTTCCTGGATTATCTCCTCCGTTATTGTAATCAAGTATATTTGTAACGTTAGTGCTGTCAAGCCCAAAAGTAACCTCAGTTGTAAACCAGTTACTAGCATGTGCTCTCTCAAGATCTCCTTGTTTTGGCACATAGGTACCATGACTATAATCAGAGTAAGACCAGGCTGAGGCAACTGTAGTCATCGTAAAAAGAAAGGCTACACATAGAAAAGTTGATAAAACGAATCTTTTTTTCATAATTTTCCCTCTATATAATAGATTTTCGGAAAAAAATAGGATTTTAATCTTTAGGGTGTCAGGGGGACGGGGTTGTTGACACCCCCTTTCGTGAAGTGTCAACAACCCCGTCCGCTTGATTGCTTTATTGCTTGATTGCTCAAACTTAATACTTCAATTATCTATCTCACATATACCTTCCATTGGCCATCATGAAAAACAAATTTTTGTTCATCATCTACAATAGTTTCATCAGTGAAATTCAGCGTAACATTAGCTACATAAATGCTTCCTTCTTGCGCAATCTGATTTTCCATTGACTTATATGCCTTGATGCGTTCTTCATTAACAACCAGTTCTTCGCGAGGCATATTTTTGTCAGCATTTCTTACCTCCATGGGGACATCTTCAATAGGAACATCTTTAATAACCCATTCTTCGTTGCTAAGTTTACTTAGTTTATCTTCAATCCTTTTGTTCAATTCATTGACGGTTATTTTTTCTAAAGAATTAACTTGTGCAGAAAGCAGATATACTCCTTCAGAGTAAAGACGTTTATGATGCGCTATTGTTTCTTCACCTGTAACAACAATCGAATTCCTCTTTATGCTATCATAGTCTTGGTTTTGCCAAGCTTCAGCATAATCTTTATAAAAAGCCTCAACCTCTTCTATAGTTAGAACTGGTGATTTATCTTTAACAAGATTATTTGTGGCTATTGCGTTAAAAGCAAACCCAATGAGAAAAATAAAACTAAGACCCAAAATGAATTTAAATTTCCATTTGCTTAACATTCTCATAATTATTCCTCCTTACTAATTCTGGTATAGTTCTCCATAACCATTAGTGTATGTTGCCCCACTAGTAACCTCAATTCTCAAGTATTTACTACCTGCTACTGGTGTGCCAGACATTTGCTGATACTGAGCACTGCCATTTTGATTGGAAATACTAGAACTATGTGAGCAATGAACTGTAGCTGAATAACCCTTCGCCGATTGAACTTTATAAGTTATAGTATAATTATCACCACTGTTATCCCACTGGCGAAGATTGATCCAAATTGGATTTGTATTCGGAACATTAAAAGCACTTGACTCGACATAAGTCCAAACATTACTAAAAGTATAAGTTTTTATTTGTGCTGCATTTGCACTTGCATAAGAAAAAACCGGAATAAAAGCAATAGCCAATAATAAAGTACTAATAATTAAGAATCTTCTCTTCATTATACTCGTCCTCCCTAAATAAATCTAGGTTCTTGGGAAAGCATTTGTATTCTACTCCCTTCTTTTTCAATTCTCCTACACAAGTTCTCCCAAATTGGTTAATAAAAACATAACCTCAATCTTGTGTAGGGCAATGTGGCCTTCAAGCATGGGCGATCATGGATCATGGGGGATCATGGGGACGGTTCTATCGATAGTTTAATTCTGTCTTTTAGGCATTATATACTTCATGATATGTCAGGCCGGTTATTCGTACAATTTGTCTTATGCTCAAACCTTCAATGCCCTTGAGACTTATCTATTCCGGCAATTTTGGCTGGTAAAAGTGAAACCAGCAAGCCGGGGTGGCACCACCAGCTGCAACTAAGAGAAGAAATGCTGAGATAATGCTCAAGAATTTAGTTTGTAACGGGTTCCGCATATTTTCCACCTCCTTCCATAATGCGGTTATATTTGCAACTCTATCAACTTAACTTTGCTATTTCAATAGGATGAAGCCGAACGGGTTAAATATGAGTACGAACGGGTAATATTGTTGAAATAAAACTTTCAGAAACGAAAAAACGACCACATTGTCGGTCGTTTTTTGAATCATGTGTCATAACATGGTAAAAGTTTACTTTTGTCGGTCGCTCAGCATTTTTCTAAGTTCCTTTACGTAGCTGCGGCTTAAGGGAACTTTGTCGCCAGATTTAAGTAGAATTTCAAAAGTTCTGCCGAAGTAGCCAATCTGTTCAATTTGATTAATATTGACCAGGTAGCTTCGGTGGCTTGGCATGAAACCATAAGGCTCCAGCTGTTGTTCCCAGGTATGAAGGCTGCCTTTTATGCAATGTATGATTTTATTCCTGCGGCTTTCTACATATAGAATTTGCTCTGGTTTCAGCAAAGGGGATCATGTAGGGGATCATGGGGACGGTTCTATCGATCGTTTAATTCTGTCTTTTAGGCATTATATACATCGTGATATGTCAGGCCGGTTATTCGTACAATTTATCTTATGCTCAAACCTTCAATGCCTGCTTCGGATTTATTTGTTTTATTGTAATTTTTTTAAGGTGTTTTTCAGTGGTCTCGAACCGTCCCCTCGATGTCTTGATGTCTTGATGTCTAGGAATTTATCTCATTAAACTGTCATTAATTTATTCCTTAATCCAATACAGGGCAAAATGAGGATAACTCAACTATATAAGTTCCAATACCTGTTTTAGGATTTCGCCATGTAAGCCATGAACCTTGAACAGCAGCCTGTTCACCTTCAATATCGAAACTTCTAATCTCGTTTGTGGCTATGCAGTATATCGTAGGATTATTTTGGAAGTTACAGAACCATGTAACTATACCACGGGACATGCTAACAGCCCAGTATTCTTTATGGTTCTGGGGAGAAGCATAAGTAATAGTTGTGCATTTATTAGTTTCAATATTGTAAAGTACGATATTTTTTGTTTCTGGAATATTGGGAGAGTATTCGGACCATACAACATATTTACCCCAAATTGATGGCTGAATAGCCATATTAGCGCAAGATATTTTTCTTAATATCTTCTCTTTTATGTAATAAAGATAAACTTCTGCTTCCATTTTCTCTGTCCATTCTCCACGGTGAAAAACTATGTAATCCTCATAAATGCTCGGAGATCCTAAGTATTGTTTTTTACCTTCAACTTTCATTACCCTATTCTGTTGTCCATTTTCTAAATTAACTACCTCAATGGTGGAAATCATTGAATCGCAAGCCTTTTCCGAAGTATTATAGGCTAATACTCCATTGTGTAAAGTCAGCGACGGATAATCCAATCCTCCTTCTCCGAAATAATCTCCCGAACAGAGCGCTTTCTCTTCATTATTTCCTCTATTTAGTAAGTGTATTATCCAATTTGTTTCGCTGTGTTCCGTTATAACAATCCAATCTTTGTTTAAAACTGCATTAAAAACTCTATATCCATCATTAGGAGTAAATACTTTATAAGCATGGGCTGTCGCCGGGTCTATCAAATATAATGTATCTGACATAACGGTATTAGGTACTGTAATATCTTTCCACAAAAAACCTAGGAGTTCACCTTCAGTATTTCCACTAATAATTTGGGCAATGTTATTAAAGATATATAGATTTACAGGCAAATCATCACCTTTGACTGCAACTTTTTCTAATTCTACGATTTCTGAATCAGAAGCTGTTTTTTGACTATTTACCGGTTTACTACAACCAATTATACATATACATAGAATAGCAAAAATAAAGAACGATGATAATTTTTTGCACATGATAAAACCTCTCATAAACGGTATTAATATATTGGGGCGGTAAACCGCCCCCTTTAAATTCTGACTAATAAACAATGCCGCGCTCACTCACGAGAGGGGTTAACGCTGCGGCAGAAATCCAATGGGCACCGAAACAACCTGAACGGAAATTATTAGGATCAACATAATGAATGTCTTGCATTGTATAGTTATCATTATAATACCTAACCCCATCTCCGGTAACATAATGCCACCATGTATCTTCAGAATATCCAGGCAAATAACCATTTGTGGAATTCATATGAGCATCATATATTAAAGGATATCCAGCTGCGATATTAGTATAAGTTTTATTCCATAAGGATGAGGTGGATGGTCCCCAAGTTAAATTCCATCTGCTGTTACCTAACCAATTGTTTAGAGTACTAACCCAATAACCTTCCCAGGGAGTACCTACACCTCCAGGTGCTCCGGTGCCTAAATCGTTAGCCAGATTGGCTTGTGTTATAGTGCGAGAGTCGTTAGGATTATTTCTAACGCCCAGATAATACAACAATTGATATGCTGATGCAGGGCCACAGTAATTTGTATAAGCTTGAGCATATGCCTGTACCCCACAAATTGCAGTTATAATAGAACTCTTCGGCATCATAGATTGTTCAATTGAAGTTGATACTTTATTCAACTTGCCTTTCCATTTTTCGGCATAGGCTTTTATTGCTTCTGATTCCTCTGTTTTACTTGAAAATCCTTTATTAATTTTGGCCATTAAAGCTTCAACGTCTCTTTCTCGTTCCTTTTCCTGCTTAATTTCTTGTTGAGTTTGAGGTGTCTTAAGAATAGGCTGGGAATCATGTTTATTTCCTAAAGCATTATCCGCCAATGCCACACTTGTAAATAAACACATAAGCATTAAAACTGTTGATAAAATTACACCAACCGTTTTTCCGGATTTATTCATTATATTCTTGCCTCCTTATACATTGTTTAATTTTAAAACTTACTTTTCTTAGGTAAATAATCTGTTGTCGTTTTGCATTCGAATCAGGTGTCCCTAAATAATTATTCCGGCAATTTTGGCTGGTAAAAGTGAAACCAGCACGCCGGGGTGGCTCCACCAGCGGCAACTATAAGAAGAAATGCTGAAACAATGCCCAAAAATTTAATTTTAAACGTGTTGCGCATATTTTCCACCTCCTTCCATAATGTGTTTATATTTGCAACTCTATCAACTTAACTTTGCTAGTTCAATTGGATGAAGCCGAATGGGTTAAATAAGAGTACGAACGGGTAATATTGTTGAAATAAAACATTCAGAAACGCGAGAAAACGACCACATTGTCGGTCGTTTTTTGAATCATGTGTCATAACATGGAAAAAAGCTTACTTTTGTCGGTCGCTCAGCATTTTTCTGAGTTCCTTTACGTACCTGCGGCTTAAGGGAACTTTGTCGCCAGATTTAAGTAGAATTTCAAAAGTTCTGCCGAAGTAGCCAATCTGTTCAATTTGATGAATATTGACCCGGTAGCTTCGGTGGCTTGGCACGAAACCATAAGGCTCCAGCTGTTGTTCCCATGTGTGAAGGCTGCCTTTTATGCAATGCTTGTCAGTTAAGGTTTTTATTATAATTTTAGCCCTGCTGCTTTCTACATATAAAATTTCCTCTGGTTTAAGCAAATATGTTTTCCCGTGGGCTTGAATCGATATAGTTTCTTTAGGCTTTGCAGCAGGAAATGGTTGAGATGTTAACTGATTGTTAAGCTTTCGCAGGGTTTTCTTAATCCGTTCTTTATCGAACGGTTTGAGTATATAATCGAATGAATATAGCTCAAAGGCCTGCATGGCATAATTAGGATAGGCGGTGGCAAATATAAAGAATATATCTCTCTGCCATTCAGCCATCCTACGGGCAACTTCCAGGCCGTTCATCTCCGGCATATCTACATCCAAAAATACGACCTGGGGCTTATGTTCACCGGCAATCCTAAGTGCTTCAAAACCACTGCTAGCTACACCAACAACGGTAACTCCCTGTACCTGTGAGACAATGTGTTTTAGATAGAGGCCCGTGGGTATATCATCATCAACGATTAGAATATCCATTTTCTAAATCCTCTTTCTTGGCACCTAACACGTTATCAACCCACTGAAGAAAGCGGTATCCCCACGGGGTAACGGTAAAGGCCTGCTCCATCATACCTATTATTATAGGCAATACTAATATAGTTAAAGGCTCAAGCTGCATCATAATTATCATAACCACACAATATAAAGATGCTATTATCAGTGACCACTTTTTAAATTTTCTACGCTCTTCTTCATTATTTATGGGCTTATTTTCCGTATCGCCAGGAGCATATCGCCAGAGTATACCACCAACTATAAAGGAGCAAATAACCAGTATCAGCAGCAAATCTGCTCTGCTTATTATTGGATTAAGACTATGGGCAGCCCAACCGAGTAATGTAAAGCAAAGTATTACTGCGATGAGACATCGGTAATAGGCGCTGCAATGCTCGCCTCCCGAAGCCAGTCTAAGCACACCCGCAGTAACCGTAATGGTAAAGACTTCAGGTAATATTCCTAATGCATAAGATAGGGTTATAACACATAACAGCTTGACTATTTCCCCCAGCAATAATTCCAGACCAAATGCCATTCGATTTTCCTTAATTCGGTCAGCTTCTAGCTGACGTGCCAGATAAGCAGCGTATCTACCGGCTAATTCATGAATACTCATACCATAATCTCCTTTCAATATTTATTTAGGGAAACCTACCGTGAAACAGCTTCCTTTATCCAAATGACTACTGACCACCACAAATCCATTATAGGTTTCCGCCAGGTGTTTTATGGAAGCTAGTCCTAGTCCACGATCTGTACTATCGCTTTTAGTGGAAAATCCGGGGGTGAAAATCATGGTCCGCAGCTCCTTGGGAATAAAGCTTGGGTTACGGGTTTGCATGATGAAGTAACCAGAATTCTCGAATACCTGGAATTGAACCTTTCTGTCCGCTACCGGTATATTCTCCACCGCTTCTAAAGCATTGTTAATAAGGTTGCCCATTATGGCAACCAGATCGAAAGGTCTTACATCTATTTGAGATAAGTCAGATGACACTTCTATCTTAAAAGATATATTGCGACTGGTAGCCACTCCCGTTTTCACCAGCAGGAGGGCGCTTAATTCTGGTATGGCCAATCTTAATATTTCTCCACTTATCTGCACTTCGGTATAAAGCTCGCTGATGAAAGATTGAGCCTCCTCAACTTCACCTAATTGCATAAGACCATATACTGTTTGCAGGTGGTTAACGAAATCATGCCGTTGAGTCTTGATAATCTTATTCATTTCCTGCAACTGTTCGATATGATACTGCTGCAATTCGAAAGTTCTTTCCTGTTTAGCTATGAATAAAAGCTTTTGGGTTAATGTTAGCGACAATAATACTGCAGCCATTATTACCAGTAAAATGGAATATACAATAAAATTTTGACCAAGGTTTGGGATTTCCCCTTCTAGATAAAACTGATAGTAGAATCCTAATACAATAAGTATTACCGCCAGACCAAGTATTACGACGATTTTATTTATATTGCTTATCTTCATTGCCAATGGTCCTCTCAGTCTCCAGAACACCGTAAATATCAAAAATGGTAATATCGTATCGAATCAAAACAAGTATTATCGCGACTAAAATCAAAAACTCAGGCAGGGGGAATAAAATTCTCCATAAGTCGTTGCTAAGGGCCTGCTGAATTGATATTCCCGTTAAGGCATATATTATGAAATTCAACATGGTTTCTGTGATGCCAAGAGAAATGAGGCCCACAAACGAAGTGATTACCGCATATGTAACCGGAAGTCTACATATATAGGCAAGCAATATTATCAATATGGGGAGCTGAAGAAAGACATTAATTCCCGGAGACAAGGGCAGAGTCCGAATAAAATAGCTAGCTAAGGATGTAAAAAATGCCACCAGGAGTATTCGGGTCAGGGCTGGCTTTATTCCGATTAAGACTAGACCTAAAGAGACTAGAATCGCGGTTTCGGGCATTGAATGTAAAAATACAAGGTATGTTGGCATCATTTCCATAATAATATCCTCACAAATAATTGAATAAAATATAATAAATTCTATATAACGACAATTCCATTATATAACATAATATGCATGTAGTGGGTATATTTATACTAAGACGGTGATGATAATGGGGAAGCGGAATGCGGCAGAAGTAACAAGGGGAAGGCTCTGCTGTTATTTTACAGCAGAGCCTTCCCCTTACTCCTCAATGTTACTCGGTCCCTTACTTCCTAAGATAATCCCTGATTACCTCCAGAAATTGTTTGCCGTACTTCTTCAATTTGTTTTCACCTACCCCGGTAATAGTCAGCATTTCATATTCGTCCCTGGGTAAACGGCTGCTCATTTCCTTTAAGGTACTGTCGTGGAATATTACATAGGGAGGCATTCCTTCTCTCTGGGCAATTTCTTTGCGTAGGGAGCGCAGCAACTCGAAAATGCCGCTCTCAGCAGCCACAGGCTCAGGAACATGAGGCATCCTGACCAGAACCCGGGCCTGGCTTCTGAGCACAGGACCCGCCTTCGGGCTAAGGCGTACCACCGGATATTGACCTCCAGTGTTGTAGATATAATCATCTGCTTCTAACATATGCATGAGCTCTACAATAGCAGGAATAGTCATTTCCTTCATAATTCCAAATGTAGACAGCTCATTGAAGCGCAGTTCCTGTATTCTTTTGCCTTTTGAACCCTTGAGCACAGAGGCTACTAACGTCATCCCATACTGCTCATTCATTCTCTTCATACAGGAAAATATCTTCTGGGCTTCAATAGTTACATCTTTAACATCAAATTCCTGGCTGCAGTTGGCACAATTGCCACAGTTATCTGAGGCATCCTCTTCACCAAAGTAATTTAATATATACTGCTGCAGGCAGTGGGTGGTATGACAATAATCGATCATACTCTGCAGTTTATTATACTCACCATTCTTTCTCTCTTCGCTTAATTCACTATTCTCAATAAAATATTTTTGGGTTTGAACATCCCCTGGGGCATACAGGAGAATACAATCTGCATGTTCGTCATCACGGCCGGCTCGTCCTGCCTCCTGATAATAGGCCTCCAGGTGGCGAGGCATATTGTGATGAATTACATATCGTACATTGGATTTATCTATACCCAGTCCAAAAGCATTGGTGGCTACTATTACGCGGATTTCATCATACAGGAAGTCTTCCTGGTTTTGATTTCTTTCCTCCTTATCGAGCCCGGCATGATAGCGTCCCACCGAATATCCCCGAGACTGCAGGTGTTCATACAGAGCATCTACCTCTTTGCGGGTAGCTGCATAGATGATACCTGCCTGTTCGGGGTGGCTCTTGACATAGCTGCTTATAAAATTTGTCTTGTCTACCCCTTTGGCAGCCGATAAATGCAGGTTTTCACGTTTAAAACCCGTCACATAAATATCCGGGGCGGATAATTCCAACATCTTGGCTATATCGTCCCGTACGCGCAGAGTAGCCGTAGCAGTAAATGCAGCTACAACCGGACGTTCGGGCAATTCAGCTATCCATGGGGCAATGTCCACATAAGAAGGTCTAAAATCGTGTCCCCATTGGGAAACACAATGGGCCTCGTCAATGGCAATCAAAGCAACCGGCAGGTTCCTGAGGAGATTGGTAAAGTTCTCCGATCCCAGCCGTTCCGGAGCTACATAGAGAAGCTTATACCTTCCCTGCCGAGCCTCTGATAAGCAGGCACGGATCTCCCCTGCACCCATTCCGCTGTTAATAAAGGCGGCAGGAATCCCCAGGTCGTTTAAGGCATCGACTTGATCTTTCATCAGGGCTATAAGCGGCGAAATAACCAGGCTCATTCCAGGTAAGAGGAGGGCCGGAATCTGATAGCAAACTGACTTGCCTCCACCGGTGGGCATGATTCCTAGAATATCACGACCATCTAAGATGCTGTCAATAATAGCCTCTTGTCCAGGTTTAAAGGTCTCGTAACCAAAATATTTTTTTAGAGCTGTCTGTATATTATTGGCCATAATACTCCTTATATGTTAACTACTCGTACTTCTTTTACATAAACAGCACACTTATCCGCTATATCCTGCATTTCTTCCTTGCTATAGGGAACCACCCTGGCATAGCCGGGTTCCAGGGTAACACGCGGGTTGAACTGCTGCAGTGTGTATATATCGCATCCCTCTACATGCCTGGCAATCGCTACGATATCTTCGGCTGTATGCAAGGCGGGCACGACAGTGGTTCTGAATTCCAGGTTCACCGGTGTGCTCATTAAGAGATGAACGGAACTACGTATATTAAAAAAGTCTTCCGAACTTAATTTGCCACAGGCCTGCAGATATTTCTTGTATTCTAGTGGTGCTTTTATGTCCATGGCTACATAGTCCAACATATTATTACGAAGCAATTTTTCCAACATAGTCGTGTTGGTACCGTTGGTATCTAGTTTAATTAAACATCCCAGAGATTTCATACGGGCTATATCGACAGGAAGGTCCTCGTTCAGGGTCGGCTCTCCCCCACTGATGACCACACCATCCAGGAAGCTCCGTCTGGCAAGTAAAAATTCCACCACTTCTTCTATATCTATCGGTTTCACCAGTATCTTCGGTTTCACCAGCAGGTCTGGATTATGGCAAAACGGACAACGCAGGTTGCACCCCCGGGTAAAAAGCACGGCGGCTATTTCCCCGGGGTAATCCACTAGACTCTGCTTGATCATTCCTGCATATTTCATATTAACCTATCGCCTTGTCGAAGGTGCTTCTCTCCCGATATTCTTCCTGCTTGCCAGCGTTCCACTGATCTACCGGTCGAAGGTAGCCAACCACCCGTGAGTACACTTCACATGATGTTTTTACGCCTTTTGCTTCGCACACCGGACATTCAAAGTTCTCCCCTTTTATATAACCATGTTTGGGGCAAATACTGAAAGTAGGTGTAATAGTGAAATAAGGCAGACTGAACTGGTCACAAACTTTTTTCACCAGTTTCTTAACCCCATTAATCGAGGAAACCGCTTCACCTAAGAATATATGGAAGGTAGTTCCGCCCGTATATAGAACCTGCAGATCATCCTGTATCTTTAGGGCGGTAAATAGATCATCGGTATAGTTTACAGGTAATTGAGTTGAGTTGGTATAGTAGGGTTCAGCGCCCTCTTTCACTTCTGCCTCATTAGCTACGATGATTTTCGGATAGAGTTCTTTATCCTTGCGAGCAATACCGTAGGAAACCCCTTCAGCCGGCGTTGCTTCCAAGTTAAATATGTTGCCCGTTTCTTCCTGGTAGGCGATCAGTCTTTCGCGCATGAAGTTCATAACCTCACGGGTAAATTCAAGACCGGCCTCACTGCCTATATCGTGACCTAGGAAGTTAAGGCAAGATTCGTTCATGCCTACTAGACCGATGGTGGAAAAATGGTTCTTCCAATATTGGCCGAAGCCCTCCTTGACCCCACGCAGGTAGAATTGGGAATAGGGATAAAGTCCATATTCGGTAAGGCTCTCCAGCATTTTACGCTTAATTTCCAGGCTATCCCTGGCCATGTCCATAATTTCTCCCAGGCGGTTAAAATAGTCTTCCTTACTCTTGGAAAGATAACCTAAACGACTCATGTTTATAGTGACTACTCCAATAGAACCGGTTAAGGGATTGGCACCAAAAAGTCCGCCCCCTCGTTTCTTAAGTTCACGATTATCGAGCCGCAGACGACAGCACATGCTTCGGGCATCCTCGGGACTCATGTCTGAACCGATGAAATTTGAAAAGGAGGGTATGCCATATTTGGCAGTCATCTCCCACATTTTATTGTAGCTGGGATTATCCCAGTCAAAATCTTCCGTTATGTTATAGGTAGGAATGGGGAAGGTAAAAACCCGTTCCTCAACATCCCCTTGCATCATTACCTCGGCAAAGGCCTGGTTGAATACATCCATTTCCGCCTGAAACTCGCCATAGGTCTCATCCATATATTTGCCGCCGATGATAACCGGTTCATTTTTCATGAATTCCGGCACCTTGAGGTCCATGGTAACATTGGTAAATGGCGTTTGGAAGCCTACACGGGTAGGAACATTCATATTAAAGACAAATTCCTGCAGCCCCTGTTTAACCTGTTTATAGTCTAGTTCGTCATAGCGGATGAAGGGAGCCAACAGGGTATCAAAGTTAGAAAAGGCCTGTGCTCCTGCCGCCTCGCCCTGCAGGGTGAAAAAGAAATTGACTATCTGACCCAGTATAGAACGGAAATGCTTGGCTGGGCCGCTGGCAACCTTGCCTCGAACCCCTTTGAAGCCTTCCATCAGTAAATCTCGGATATCCCAACCCACGCAGTACACACCCAGGATGCCCAGGTCATGAATATGTAAATCCCCGCTGTTTTGGGCTTCCTTCATCTGGGGACTATAAATCTGATCCAACCAGTACTGGGAGACAATAACCGACGAAAGGTGGAAATTCATCCCCTGCAGCGAATAAGTCATATTGGAATTTTCCTTTACTCGCCAATCGTTTCGGCCCAGGTAGTTAGCGATAATCTGATTGTTCTGCAATAGTTGATCAGCATTACGGATGGTTTCATGCTGTTTCCGATAGAGAATATAGGCTTTGGCAGTTTTATAATGCCCGTTTTTAACCAGGACTTTTTCCACTAAGTCCTGTATGCCTTCAACGGTGGCCACTTCATCATCGTCCACATATTGGGCAATTTCTATAACCTTATCGGCAAGTTCCTGAGCAATCTGATGGTCCTTGCCGCCTACCGCACGAGCGGCCTTAAATATGGCATCCACCAACTTCTCTTTTTCAAAGGGTTCTAAGCGGCCATCTCTTTTTTTAATCTTGCTAATATCCAAAATAAATCCTCCCTACGTCCTATAGACTATAGCACCTTAGCACTATATATATGGTCCGTTTTATTTACGAACACTACATGTAGTATATATTGTTTTTTTATTGATTGGTAGACTTGATTTTTAATTTTTTATGTCATCCGGAAATTTAATATTTTGAGAAAAAATAAAAGAGCAGGATTTTCTCCTGCTCTTTTATTTTGCGCACGCCTATATTACTATAAATTTCAGTTTGAAACTATTAAAATTTCTATTTTTCACTCTTTATTTTTCTATCCAGCAGGGCTTGCACCTTCAGGGGCAGTCCGAAAAGATTAATAAATCCTTCGGCATCTTTCTGGCTGTATATTTCGTCCGCACCAAAGGTAGCTAACTCCTCACTGTAGAGCGAATAAGGTGAACGAGAAGCAACTGCTGTACAACTGCCTTTGTAGAGCTTTACCCTTACACTGCCAGTAACCGTCTCCTGGGTTACGTCTACAAAAGCATCCAGGGCAGTTTTCAGTTTGGAGAACCAATTGCCATCATAGACCAGTTCCGCGTATTTAACAGCTACCTGCTCCTTAAACTGAAGGGTGCGCCGATCCAGGGTCAGCCTTTCCAGTTCCTCATGAGCGGTGTAGAGTATGGTTCCTCCTGGAGTCTCATAAACACCCCTGGATTTCATGCCAACCAGACGGTTTTCTACCATAGTAACAATCCCTACGCCATTTTCTCCTCCAATGCGGTTCAGTTCCGTAAGCAGTTCCACAGGAGGGTAGATCTGCCCGTCAATGGACACCGGAATACCTGCTTGGAAGCCAACTTCTACATAAGCAGGCTTGTCTGGGGCTTCCTCCGGGGGAACGGTCAGCATGTACAGATGATTCTGAGGCTCGTTGGCCGGGTCTTCCAGATCTCCGCCTTCGTGCGAAATATGCCAGATATTGCGGTCACTGCTGTATATTTTCTCTTTGCTCACCGGTATGTCTATGCCATGGCTATTCGCATAGTCTATGGCTTCTTCGCGAGATCTGATCGTCCATTCCCTCCAGGGGGCTATAACCTTAAGGTCGGGATTAAATGCCTTAACCCCTAATTCAAAACGCACCTGGTCATTACCTTTGCCGGTAGCTCCGTGGCAGATGGCTACTGCGCCTTCTTTCTCCGCGATCTCGACCATCTTTTTCGCCATGAGGGGTCTGGCAAAGGAGGTTCCCAGAAGGTATTTCTTCTCATATATTGCACCAGCTTTAAGTACCGGGAAAACATAATCAGTAACAAATTCCTCCACCAGATCCTCAATATAGACCTTCGATGCTCCTGACTTCAAAGCCTTTTCCCTGACTGGCTCCAACTCTTCCCCCTGCCCAACATTGGCGCAAAAAGCTATAACTTCATACCCATAATTCTCTTTCAACCAGGGTATGATTATCGATGTATCCAGCCCTCCCGAATAGGCTAAGACTACTTTTTCCATGCTTTATCCTCCTACATCATAATGTATATTCATCCTTTGTCCCCAGGCAGTTTCAGATTCTGGGAGTATTCCCAAGAGAAGTTTTTTACTTCCTTTCTTTCTCTCCATCCCAATTTTCTGTAAAAAGCCTGGGCAGTTTCATTGCTGGCATAGGTATACAGGTCGACTCGCGGCGCGCCCCGCTGGTGTAATACCGCTATGCATTGTTCCAGCAAGGCCCTTCCAATACCCTGACCCCGATAATCGGGATGAACAGCCAAGTGATAGATAGTGCCGCGCCAGCCGTTATAGCCCCCCATCACGGTACCAATCAATTTCACATCTAAAAGGGCCACCAGAAAGCTAGCCTGGTTTAACTCCATAAATCCTTGGACAGATTCGAAAGAATCTGCAATAGAAGATTGTATTTCCGGAATATAGCTCCACAGATTAAGCATAGCATCAATGTTGCTTGTCTCCGCCCTACAAATCCTCCATGTTGGGTGGTTTAAATTCTCCCCTTCCATGCGATCTATCGCCTACATGGTCAGGGCCATAATAGCTTTATGGGCATGCAAGCGGTTTTCTGATTCATCGAATACTACTGACTGCGGCCCGTCCATGACCTCGTCAGTAATTTCCTTACCCCGCTTGGCTGGCAGACAATGCATAACGATGGCGCCTGGGTTGGCTGCCATTAATAATGCCTTATTTACCTGGAACTGCAGGAATTTTTTCTCCTTTTCATCCGCTTCCCCTTCCTGCCCCATGCTGGCCCATACATCGGTATAGATTACATCAGCACCTTTTACCGCTTTCCATGGATCATCAATCACCTGCAATTTAGCTCCGGTTTCCAGTGCATCCTTCTCCGCCAACTTCAATACTTCTTTGTCTGGTTCAAATCCCTCTGGGCAAGCAATCGTCACATCCATCCCTACCTTGGCTCCGCCAAAAAGCAGTTCGTGAGCCACATTGTTACCATCGCCTATAAAGGCCAGCTTTAAACCCCGCAACCCGCCTTTGTGTTCGTGAATCGTCATCATATCCCCGATTACCTGAGTAGGATGCAACAGGTCGGTCAAGCCGTTTATAACCGGTACGGAAGACCAGCGTGCCATTTCCAAAACCTCTTCATGATCAAAGGTACGAATCATAATTCCGTCTACCATCCGGGACAGTACTAAGGACGTATCTTTTATGGTCTCTCCCCGCCCAATTTGAATATCTCTTGGGCTTAGGAACAGAGCATGCCCTCCCAGTTGGTACATACCAACCTCAAAGGCTACCCTGGTACGAGTGGAAGCCTTCTGGAAAATCATGCCCAGAGTTTTCCCAGCTAGGATTGGGTGAGCTATACCTTTTTTCTGTTCCTTCTTCAGTTCCAATCCTACTTCAAGGATATAGGCTACTTCTGCCTCGCTAAAATCGTGAATGCTTATAAAATCCCGGCCTTTAAGTTTATCACTGATATCCACGCTTCACCAATCCTCCTCAAACAATTTTATTTATTCCCATTCCTGCAGAGCTTCTTTAAATATGGCCACCGCTTGGTTAATTTCCTTCTGGTTTATGTTTAAGGGGGGTACGAATCGCATGACCCGTGGACCTGCTCCGATGAGGAGCAAACCCTTTTGCATGCAAATCTGTACCAGTTCCTTTATATCCGCATTAAATTCTACACCCAGCATCAGGCCCAAACCTCTAACCTCTATTATACGGTTATCAACTATTTTGTTAAGACTCTCCTGTAAATATTCTCCCAGTTTTTTCGTATTTTCCATAAATTGCGGATCTGACACAGTTTCCACCAAGATGTTAGCCACTGCTGTACCCAAGGGATTTCCGCCAAAAGTGGATGCATGATCACCAGGTGCAAAACCAGTTGCTGCCTCATCAGTTGCCAGCATGGCCCCTATCGGAAAGCCTCCCCCCAAACCCTTGGCCAAGGTGACTATGTCCGGATTCACTCCGTAGGACTGGTAGGCAAAGAAAGTCCCGGTTCGGCCAATTCCACACTGCACCTCATCAAATATCAACAATATGCCTTCGCGGTTGCAGATGCGTCGTAATTCCAGCAGGAAGTCTCGGTGGGCCGGATGGACACCGCCTTCACCCTGCACTGCTTCCAACATTATGGCGGCAGTATTTTCGGTAATTAGCTTCTCTACAGAACCAATGTCATTATAATCAGCATAAACAAAACCCTCTGGCAGCGGCGCAAAGCCTTCCTGGTATTTGCGCTGGCCAGTCGCGGTTACAGTAGCCAGGGTTCGCCCGTGAAAGGATTCCTTAAAAACTATAATCTCGTTCTTATTAGCTTCATGCTTCCGATAAAAATATTTGCGAGTCAACTTTATAGCCGCCTCGTTGGCTTCAGCCCCACTGTTGCAGAAGAAGGCCTTACCCAACCCTGATATTTTCACTAGTTTCTCAGCCACTTCCACCTGTGGTTTTATCCAGTAGAGATTGGAAACATGCCACAAATCCGCGGCTTGTTCCCGTAACACAGCTTGTAAACCTTCATCACTATGCCCTAGGACACATACTGCAATTCCCCCTAGAAAATCCAGGTACTCCTTGCCATCGGCATCCCACACATAAGAACCCTTCCCCTTAACCAAGGCTATGGGAAAGCGGCCATAGGTATTCATAACGTATTCTTGTCCTTTATTTATGATTTCTTTATTAGTCATAACTCAATCTCCCTTCGAAAGGTGCCAGGCACCCATTTATCCGCCTATTTAATCTAATTTTATTCGTTGATTACCATGGTTCCTACTCCTTCGTCGGTGAATATTTCCAGAAGTATGGAGTGAGGCACTCTGCCATCAATGATATGGGTTCTGCCAACCCCCCCAGTAACCGCCTCCACGCAACATTTGACCTTGGGTATCATACCCCCAGATATGGTCCCATTGGCTACATAGTCAGAAACCTGACTTACTTTGAGTATCGATATCAGACTTTCAAGGTCCTTCGGATCCTGCAAAAGGCCGGGCACATCAGTGAGAAGAACTAGTTTATCGGCTTTAAGGGCTACTGCAAGAGCTGCGGCTACCAAATCTGCGTTAATATTATAGCTTTGCTGCTCGTTATCTATTCCAATCGGAGCAATCACCGGTATATAGCCATTATCAATCAAAGTCTCAATTATCTGAGGGTTTACATGGCAGACTTCACCTACAAAGCCCATTTTGCCAGTATCATCTATGGCCTGAGCTTCCAACAATCCGCCGTCTTTGCCAGAAATACCGATGGCTTTGCCGCCACTAGCGTTAAGCCCGGTTACTATTTCTTTATTCACTTTACCACCCAGAACCATTTCCACGATTTCCATAGTCTCCTGGTCAGTTACTCGCAAGCCATCAATAAAACTGCTCTTAATATCCAGCCTCTTCAGCATGTCATTAATGTCCGGACCACCACCATGAACTACAATGGGGTGCATACCCACATACTTCATCAGTACAATATCCTGCATTACCTTCTGTTTCAAGCCGCAATCCTGCATGGCAGCTCCGCCATATTTAATAACCACGCGTTTTCCGGAAAATTCCTTAATATAGGGCAAAGCCTCAACCAGTATCTCTGCCTTTTCTAATGCTGATTTAATCACTTCTATTCCCTCCAATAAATTCACCCTTCAACCCCAATGTCTCTACCTTATGTCCGGTAAGAGGCATTGATTTTGACATAATCGTAAGTTAGATCACAGCCCCAAGCAGTGGCCTGGTGGTTTCCAGACTTCAGGTCAACCTTTATCAATACAGGATCTTTTTTCAGCTCCTGGCGAGCCCGGTCTTCATCGAATACTAAACCCATTCCGTTTTCAGCCATTTTCTCAGCTCCCAAGTATATGTCCACCCGTTCCGGATCAAATTCAGCCCCGGAATAGCCTGCTGCGGCCAGAATGCGGCCCCAGTTGGCATCTTCACCAAAAACCGCAGCCTTAGTTAGATTGGAAGAGGTAATCGAGCGAGCGATAACCCGTGCCGTATCATAACTATCAGCATTAAGTACCTCGACTTCAATAAGCCGGGTAGCTCCTTCTCCATCTCGTGCAATCATCTTCGCCAGGCTCACATTCACAAAATCCAGCGCATCTTTAAAAATCTGGTAATCCTCACTTTGGGCATCGTCTATTATAGGGTTGCCCGCCAGCCCATTAGCCATGATCAGCAGCATATCATTGGTAGAGGTGTCCCGGTCCACGCTTATCATGTTAAAAGACCGATCACAGGAATCGCGCAGCATTTTTCCTAAACATTCGCTGCTAATCACTGCATCAGTAGTAACGAAACCCAACATGGTAGCCATATTGGGGTGAATCATTCCCGAACCCTTAGCAATAGCACCTATTCGAACCACTTTTCCGCCTATGTTAAGCTCTACCGCTATTTCCTTGTTGGTCAGATCGGTGGTCATGATTGCTTGTGATGCATTGGGGCCACCTGTTTCAGACAGTGATGCTGCCGCCGCCTGAATTCCCTTGGCTATACGATCCATGGGCATGGCTACCCCGATTACCCCAGTCGATGCAACCAGTGTATCCCGTGAGCTAATGTGTAATAAATCGGCAGTAATCCGTGCCATGGATAAGGTATCTTCCCATCCCTGTTTACCCGTACAAGCATTAGCATTACCACTGTTGACCACTATCGCCTGGGCCTGACCGTCCTCTAAGTGGGAACGGTTTATATCTACACATGCTGCCCGTACCTTATTGGTAGTAAAAACTCCGGCTGCAGTACATTTATGGGTTGAATAGATAATTGCCACATCTTTTTTGTCTTCTTTCTTAATCGCCGCTTCAATCCCTTGGGCTAAAAAACCCTGGGGAGCAGCAATCGATCCTTCAATAATTTTCATCCTATTTTCCTCCATATTGTGTTCTAAATTATGTTCTAAGCATTTCTTATTTCATAATTATTTTCCAATTTTCCTCTATGGGTGTACGCCCACGCCGAGCAGGCCTTTGCTTTCTTCTATACCTAACATCAAATTCAGATTTTGGATGGCTTGACCAGAAGCACCCTTACATATATTATCCAGCGCAGACACCAAAATCACATTGCCACTTTCATCATCGGCATAAACACCTATTTGCACAAAGTTACTACCATAAACCCATTTGGTGTGTGGCATAACCCCCTCCGGCAAAATATCTACAAAGTACTCATTACTGTAATTGTCCTCTAATACCTCTCTAACCTGCTCCGCCTTAGCCCCAGGTTTCAAACGGCAATAGCAGGTACTCAGTATGCCCCGGTTCATCGGTACAAGATGCGGCGTAAATATCATCCCTACGGTTTCCCCTGCCGCCAGACTTAGTTCCTGGGCGATTTCCGGACCGTGCCGGTGACCTCCCACTCCATAAGCTTTTATACCCTCATTTACCTCGCAGAAGTGACTGCTGGCCTTCAGAGCCTTACCGGCTCCAGTTACACCACTCTTGGAATCGACTATAATCCCCCGGTTCTCCACCACCCTGGCTTCCAGAAGTGGAGCTAATGGCAGAATGGCCGAGGTGGGAAAACAGCCAGGATTAGCAACTATTTCTGTTTTTTTTATTTTGTCCCGATAGAGTTCCGGCAAACCATAAACAGCATCGGTCAGCATTTCCGGAGCCTCATGGACCATTTCATAATATTTCTCGTAAACCTTAACATCTTTGAGACGAAAATCAGCTCCTAAGTCCACACATTTAATACCTGCCCCGCTGAGTTCCTTAACCATGGGAACCGATAGTCCATGAGGCAGGGCTAAGAATACTGCATCACACTTTTCCTGCATGGACTGCAAATTGGTGGCTTCGCATCTCAGTTTCGTAATAGCACGCAGATGAGGATAAATCTCCGCCATGCTCCTACCTATATTTTCAGTGGAAGAAACTGCCACTGCCTCTAATTCATCATGACCGGCGATGAGCCTCAACAATTCGGCGGCTGTATACCCGTCGCCTATAATACCCACTTTGTACATTATTAACCCTCCTTTGAATAACACGTTTATAATTATACATTTCCATGTATAAAAATGCAATGGTTTTATTGAATTGTTGTTAAATAGCAAGCTTATTAGCTGGACCAAGGGCCGTCTGATAGGCCGGCGATGTTAATTTGGATTTAGGAGGTATTACATGGTTTTTAGAGAATAATAAAATTGAAAGGATAAACTGCATCATAATTAAATAAAACAATGGTGGTGAATGCAATGAACTATTCCAAATTTAAAATAGGGCAAGAAAAAATTGTTTCCGAACTTGTTTGGACTGTATTCAAAAAATACGAAGCACCCGTCTATCCAGAGGAAGGCATTAAGACATTTAAAACATTTATTGCGCCTGATAATATAAAAGACATGGTATGTAACAATGGTTCCCCTATATATTGTTGCTTTGAAAATGACAAACTTGTGGGAGTATTGGCTTTTAGAGGTAAAGCACATATTTCTCTTCTGTTTGTCCATGAGGAATATCACAGAAAAGGTATTGCTAAAAAGCTCCTTAGTAATGCTTTGGATGAATTAATGTCATCAGATAAAACCATAAGTAAAATTACCGTTAATTCATCGCCTTATGCCATGGTTATTTATGAAAGAATGGGATTCTTAGCGACAAGTGAATTACAACAGCAAGATGGGCTTTTATTTATCCCGATGGTTAAGGGTTTATATTTGTAGCCAGCTCTTGCTAATCTCCCTAAATATTATCTTCATTAAAGCCCCTTGCCCCTGCAATTCTATTTCACCATCTCAATCATCCATAAAACTCCCCATTCAAATTTCAGATACTGACCGGTTTATTTAAGCATGAGGATTATGCCCCTTTGCCTGTAAATAATGGTTGATAATGGGAAAGAAAGGTTTATACTTTCCGTATGGGGATGTGAAAGAGGAAGATATGTGCCGATTATCACATTTGAAGGTGTTAAATTGGATAGGGATAAAAAGGCTTGTTTAGTAAAAGAACTTACTAAACAGCCAGCTCAGCCCTAAATATTCCTGAACCAGGCTTTATCGTTGTTATTAAGGAACACGATGGGGATAACATTGGAAGTGGAGGAATGTTGGTATCTGAGTTAATGGGTAATAAAGAAAACTAAACGCGACCCTAAGTGTCATTCGACTAATAATGCAGAAAGGTTGTATCCCTTTTGAATATTAGAGAAGCCAACCTAAATGATATATCATCAATTGCAAAAGTAACTGTTGATACTTGGAAAACTGCTTATCGTGGAATTATCGATGATACCTATCTGGACAACCTATGCTATGAAGAACGTGAGAAAGGCTGGCGGCTGTTCCCATTTCATAATTCGTTTGTTTACGTCTTTGAAGAGGAATCCCAGATAGTTGGTTTTGCTGCGGCCGGTCCAGAAAGAACTTCAAACCCTGTATATCAAGGTGAATTATATGCCATTTATGTCTACTCAAGTCACCAAAACAAAGGTATTGGCAGTGCCCTTTTTCGTTCAGTAATGAAAAAATTTGAGGAATCCGGTGTTTATTCAATTATGCTTTGGGTCCTGTCTGACAGCCCCTATCGAAGGTTTTATGAACTCCATCGCGGTCAAACAGTAGACTCAACAATGCTGGAAATGGATGGCTTCAAGAGTGAAATAACCTCCTATGGATGGTTAGACATTAGAGGTGCGTTATAAACAGTACTTGTTTAGCAACGAACGGGAGATGAGATTTTGATTAAAGTAGGTATATTAGGTGGATCAGGCTATATGGGTGGTGAAGCGCTGCGAATATTACTAGAACATCCTTACGTTGATGTAGTATGGGCCACTAGCCGTAGTCAAAAATCCGCCGAGCATTTTCATCGCAACTTTTATGATTCAAATATTAAACTGATTAACCCGGATGATATAACTCCCTGCGATGCCATTTTTGTTGCACTGCCTACTGGGCATGCAATGGACATAGCTCTGAAGATGTTAGGGACAGACACCAAAATTATTGATTTGGGTGCTGATTTCCGGCTCAAAAATGTTGGGGAATGGGAGAACGTATATAATAAAACCCACTTGGCTCCTGAGCTTGTTAGTGAAGCTATATATGGAATTCCGGAACTACACCGAGAAGATATAATGAAAGCCAATATTATTGCTAACCCTGGATGCTATTCATCAGCAATGATTTTGGGCTTAGCCCCATTGGTTAAGGCAAATATCATTGAAACAGACAGAATAGTCGTTGATGGCCTCTCGGGTACCGCTGGGGCTGGAGCAGACTTAGATATTACTATGCATCATCCCGAAATTAATAACAACTTGTTGCCTTACAACGTAGTAAACCACCGCCATAGTTTTGAAGTCGAACAAGAACTTGGTTTTCTGACCCCTTCAAAGGTTACTGTCCACTTTACCTCGACCTATGTTCCAATTACGAGAGGAATACTGGCTATTTGCCATTGCTTTCCTAGACATAAGGTAAAGAGAGCGGATTTATTAGAGCTCTACCAGGAAATGTATGGAAAAGAATTCTTCATCAAGGTCTTCGATATGCCTAAAGAGCCACAAGCTTCATGGCAATACCAACCATATCCCTGGGTAGCAGCAGTAGCAGGAACCAACTTTTGTCACATAGGTCTCGATGTTGATGAAACAAGAAACCGCATTGTTGTATTCAGCGTATTAGATAGTCTTGGGAAGGGTGGAGCTCACGCAGGGGTGCAAAATCTGAATCTGTTGTTTGGCCTTGATGAAACGACCGGCTTGACTAGATATGGGTTACACCCATACTAGAATCTATAAAGTATTTTTTCGGTGAAGAAGCAAGTGGAATTGGGGGATTTTAGTGAAGCTATCAAAAGGTCCTATTATAATTGGGGTGTTTATAATTCTAATTGTGGGCGCTGTTACTTGGATGTTAAGACAAACAGAGCAAATATTCCCCTTAAGAAAGCCAGTTATTTATTTGTATCCGACCAAGCAAGAGACGGTTTCAGTTAAATTAGACTTCAGCGGTCAATTAACTTGTACATATCCAGACTACAAAAACGGATGGAATGTCATTGCTGCCCCTGATGGGACCCTGACTAATCTGGATGACAATAAACAATATTCTTGCCTTTTCTGGGAAGGGGTATCGAACGAAGCTAAATGGGATTTATCACAAGGATTTGTAGTAGCAGGAGAGGATACCAAGGATTTTCTTCAGGAGAAGTTGGCTTTCCTAGGATTAACGCCAAAAGAGTATAACGAATTCATTGTTTACTGGCTCCCAGTGATGCAAAACAACAAATTCAACCTGGTCACATTTGCCGGCAGAGAGTATGAGGATATAGCGCCAATGCAGATAACTCCTAACCCAGATTCGGTACTTAGAGTCTTTATGGTGTTTAAATCTCTGGATAGCTTTACGGAAGTACAACCCCAAAAGCTGAAATCATTTGAGCGAAAAGGCTTTTCTGTTGTGGAATGGGGAGGTACAGAGTTAAAGTAAGAACACTTCATTATCCCAGCAAGTTTCCCACTTAAATCAGGGTATTTATGCCTTTTTGGAAATCTCAGAAGAGTTCAAAACACCTACCATCACATTGAAATCCGGTGGTTCTTTATGAGTATCGGTACAAAGTAGCTCTTTTTGCAAAGAAGGATATATTGCTATACTCCCAGAAGTAGATAATTTATACAAAAATAACCTGAGGTGCTATATGAAAACCGATGGAAAGATACTTTTGGTTATAATGATTTTAATGTGTATTTTTTTAATATCCCCATACGCATTAAATTCATTGATTTTACCAGGTCAATACCAATTTAACTCCAAATATTTCAATGGAGAATGGTTTAACCATGTCGAATCTTCAAGTATTGCTTCATATGAAAAGTTAAATAGATGGGCTCACTATTACGGCAAACACGGTTGTGAACCCGAACCCAATAACTGCACTTATAATGGTGTGTTAGGACAATACAGGCTTTTGTTTGATTTCATCCAGGAATCAGAAGCATTTCCTGTTGATCTCTTTGAGCAGTAAGTTTTATGTAGTTGTGCAATGGCAATTTTAAAGAAGATAGCGCAGTGTCTTTGTGATGTTTCAACAAAGGGAGATAGGAATGAAGCTATCAAAAGGTCCCAGTATCATTGGGGTGTTCATAATTCTAATTGTTTGCTCTGTTACTTAGATGTTGAGGCAAATAGAGCAAACAGCCCCATTAAGAAAGCCAGTCATTCATTTATATCCAGCCAAGCAAGAGATGGCCGGGTAGCTTTTGGGGGGTTAAATTGTGACTAGAAAAAAGATTTTGGGTGTTCTTTCAATCGCATTGTTATTATTCGCCTTTATGTTCGGCTCAACAACACAAAGCGAGTATTCTTTAGGTGATATTATTTTGAGATTTTTGGGCCTTAAGGCATGGTCTTTGGAATCTGTTGGTCTTAGTAGACAAGGATACCATTATACTGTCTTATACGCCATTGGATTTGTAATTTTGGGATACGTGGGTGCCAAACATTTCCTGAAAGAGGTATATCCTAAAATAATTGAGCTCCTGCCTACGTTCACTTTAATGTTATTTTTTACCTCTAATCTACTATTCTCATGGGGATATGGCCTGGTCTTATCTTTTTCAACGGGCGTTAATGCAGTTGATTATTTTCCTGCGCAGAGCAATTGCACCTTTAAACTAAATCCAGAAAGCAAGCTAACTTCATTTTCCTGCAATATTATGCTTAAGAATTACTCTTATGATGAAGTTAAATTCAACCTTCGAATTCAGAATCCATATTTTGATTTTATTATGGTAAGTCTTCCAGACCAAGATTCCCAAGACAACCCGACTCTTAAGGAATTTACTTTACTACCTAAAGAGGAAAAAATCGTAACATTTTCAATTGAAGACGATTCTAACCCGTATACTGCTGGTAGTATAACCAGGCCCAACATTACTATCTTCAATAAAGAGAGTCGTAAAGACTTTAACAGTCCTTTATATATTTACTGACTTTTACCTGTATGCTTGGTAGGTTTCTTGAGGGAGGTATCTCAAGTGGAATTGGGGGATTTGAATGAAACTATCAAAAGGTCTTATTATCATTGGGGTGTTTATATTAATGCTAATTGTGGGCAGTGTTACTTGGGCATTATTCTATAGGCAACATGAGCCTATAGCGCCAGAGCTAACACTGGTAGGAAAGCCCGTTATTTATTTGTATCCAATGATGCAAGAAGTGGTTTCTATTAAATTGAACTTCAGCGGTCAATTAACTTGTACATATCCAGACTACAAAAACGGATGGAATGTAATTGCTGCCCCTGATGGAACTCTGACTAATCTGGATGATAATAAACAGTATCCTTATCTTTTCTGGGAAGGGGTATCGAACGAAGCTAAATGGGATTTATCACAAGGATTTGTAGTAGCAGGAAAGGATACCAAGGATTTTCTTCAGGAAAAGTTAGCTTTCCTGGGATTAACTCCAAAAGAGTATAACGAATTCATTGTTTACTGGCTCCCAGTGATGCAAAACAACAAATTCAACCTAGTCACATTTGCAGGCAGAGAGTATGAGGAGATAGCTCCAATGCAGATAACCCCTAACCCAGATTCGGTACTTAGAGTCTTTATGGTGTTTAAATCTCTGGATAGCTTTATGGAGGTACAACCCCAGGAGCTGAAATCATTTGAACGAAAAGGCTTTTCTGTTGTGGAATGGGGAGGTACAGAGTTAAAGTAAGAAGACTTCATTATCCCAGCAATTTTCCCAGTATTTATGCCTTTTGGAAATCTCAGAAGAGTTCAAAACACCTACAATCACATTGAAATCCGGTAGTTCTTTATGAGTATCGGTCCAGAAGCTAATAAAAAGCATATTTACTTGGTTAAACGGTGTTAAATAAATCATTAATTACAATCATCGGAGGACTTCACTTTGAGCAAATACCAAAAACGAGCCGCTACCTTTTCATTTTTATGTGCTTTATCCCTTATGTTTGGCCAAGTAACAAAAACATCTTTTACCTATGCGCCATTAATTTCATTCTTTACCGGCTATTTATTTAGCATCCTGGCTGCCATTAATGCATATAAAGCTTATGTTAGAAGGTAATTTATGTTTTTTGGGTCTTTGGCTGCCATAAAGATGATGAACTATATTATGGCGCATTAATTATATCTGCCAAAAATATGTTACCTTAGGATTTTCATTGCAATCTGCTGCGCTTTGTGCAACACTTCCTCTTCTGTAATAGATAGTAATACTCTATTTTGCATTAATACTTTTCCGTTTATGATTGTTGTATCCACATCTGATCCGTTGGCTGAATAAGCTAATAAAGCACAAATATCATTCTGGGGATAAAGGTGGGGCTTCTGGATATCCATTATGATGATATCTGCCCTCTTGCCCTGCTCAAGTGTACCAATTTCCTTGTCCAATCCTAATGCTTTAGCCCCTTCAATTGTTGCCATTTGCAGCACGTCATACGCAGTAATTACGGTAGGATCAAAGAATCTGTTTTTTTGCAGCCAAGCTGCAGCTTTAATTTCTTCAAACATGTCAAGTGTTGAAGCACTGCCGGCACCGTCTGTTCCTAGCCCTACTGCAATTCCCAAATCACGCAATTCTTTAACAGGTGCGATTCCACACCCTAACTTCAGATTACTAACTGGATTATGAGAAATGCCTCCTTTTAAATCTCGTAAAATATTAATATCATTTCGGGAAAGGTTAACTGCATGAGCAATTAGAACATGATGTGACTCAAATAGGCCTAAATCAGCCAAATATTTTGTTGGCGATTTTCCATATTCACTAAACATTTGATTCACTTCTTCAGTTGTTTCAGCCAAATGAATATGAATACCACTATCTAAATCCTTAGCCAATTCCATTACAAGTTTAAATTTATCTGGGGGACAGGTATATGGAGCATGGGGCCCAACCATAGTTGTAATTCGACCTGCAGCTTTACCTCTCCAATTATCAAACAGTCTTTGGGTGGCCTTTATCCGTTTATCCCCATTATCATCGTTAAACAGCAATCCTTGGCATAAAGCAGCTCTGATTCCCGAATCCTGAACAGCCATTGCCACCTCATCCATAAAAAAATACATATCAGCAAATGTTGTTGTACCTGATTTTATCATTTCTGCTGAAGCCAACATTGTACCCCAATATATATCATCACCATTTAAGCGGTCTTCCGCTGGCCATATTTTTTCTTTTAACCACTCCATTAGTCTCAAGTCGTCGCAATATCCTCTTAACAAAACCATCGCTGCATGATTATGACAGTTTATCAGACCCGGCATAACCACTTTACCCTCAGCGTTTATAACTGTGTCAATCTCATCTGTGGAGAAATCCCTGCCAATTTGAGCTATCCTGTTATCTTCGACTAAAATATCGCCCTTAAAGATACTAGGCTCCTGAGTAGACATGGTAAGAATTGACCCATTCTTGATTAGTAACTTTTCCACAGTAATTCACCTCTCAGATAATGTTATAAATATTTTATCTGCCTAACCTTTTGATTTGGTATCAGTCTTTGAAATAGAAGTGCGGCCTAAAATATCACAATTGCGTAGGCAAACAATTCTCGCACATCTTAATACAATCATAATTCTGCGTTAATGTAGATATTGTTATAGGGTTTGGATTCTTATAAATAATTGGGTAATCTTTTTCATCATAATGCTTTCTTATAGGAAAGGCTAATTTCTCTTCATAAATAGAAAACTGAGCATCGACGCCAGTTTTATTTCCACGGCAATCCAATCTTATCCAACGTTCTAGCGACTTAAGATAGACAGCATTTAACGCATGTATGCAATAACCTGAATCAGGTGTATCACCCTTGGTAAGCAGTTGATAACAAAAACCTGTAGGGATACACTTGCTTCTCAAAATAGCAGCCAGCAAGTTCGACTTTGCATAGCAGATACCTTCTTTAAAATAAAGCACTTCTGATGCTTTGCATGTAACCCGAGAGCTTTGTATATCGCATGAATGGGAAATACTATCCCGTACAAATTCAAACGCAATTTTTGCTGTTTCTATTTCATCAAATGAACAAGCGAATAGTTCATTTACCTTTTTAATAATTAACGGGTGGCTGTAATCAACCACATCCAACTCAAGTAAATAATCCTCAAGATCATTAGATTCACAAACCAATCTCATGTCCTTCCCCCCAATCTGCCAATGCATTAATATGCATTAATATGTATAATTATAATATCATGACACGATAGGTCTTTCAAGAAATTATCTCTTGCTTGCTGCGAAGTTTTACAATCTGTGCAGTAATTAATTCTTGAAATGCAGTTCGTGTTAAAGGTATTATATTCCATATACAGAACTTTCTTTAACAGCATTACTAAACAAGGGGCCAATCATTAGAATCCCCCACTTGCTTTTTTAGGAGAAGATATGCGGTATCACCTTTTCCCATTTTTAAAGACGACTTGGTCAGTTCCTTAAATCTAAAAATAAATTTCGGGTATTTTAATGAAAATGAAATCTTCTAAGATTTCTACCGTATTATTGGCAAAGGATGTGATGATGTGGGAAACAAGAGAAAATATTTAACTATAACAACTGCAATCGTGGTTATATTGGCCTTAACCCTGTTTTATTCCTCTCTGTCATTTAATAAAAATGAAACAGCCATAGCGCAGGATTTAATGGCAGGAATCAAGCCCAATATCGTTAATGTTTCCAATGCTATAACAGATAGATTTATTAGTTCCACGCAACATTTCTCAATTGAATTATTTAAGAATTCAATTAAAAAGGATGAAAATTCGCTTATATCGCCTGCATCGGTATTTCTGGCCTTAGGAATGACCGCCAATGGGACCAGCGGTGAAACCCTAAATTCTTTTATAACATGTCTGGGAAAATACGGCCTGACCCTGGACGAACTTAATAAAGCGTATAAAGGTTATTCTGATGAGCTTACTGAAGAGAGGGGAAGAACTGCCCTAAATATTACCAACTCCATATGGTTCCGTAATGATTTTACCCCTAAAGCCGAATTTCTACAAAACAACGCTGATTACTTTGGCGCCGGAGCCAGGAATTTAAATTTTAACGATAAAGCTTCTGCGGATGTAATCAACGATTGGGTAAGGAATAACACAAATGGTAAAATTGATAAAATTATTGATGAAATAAATCCGGATGAGGTGATGCACCTTATTAACACCATTTACTTCAACGCCAAATGGAAAACGCCGTTTGACATGGAGCAGAAGGCCAGCCAAGGAAACTTTTATCTTAGCAACAGCAAGACTCAAACCACCATGTTTATGCATCTTACTGACCAATTAGATTATATAAGCGGCCCAAGCGCATCTGCTGTTCTGCTTCCATATGATGATGGACGTTTTGCATTTCTTGCTATATTACCTAACGAAGGAATTAAGTTGGATGAATATATAAAAATATTAGATGAAAGAACAATTCCGGAATTGATCAGCCAAAAAAGAAATACTCATATTGCGGTTACAATTCCCAAATTCAAAACTTCCGGTAATTTTGAATTAAAGGATACCCTTAAAAACATGGGTTTGGGGATTGCTTTTGATGAAATTAGAGCGGATTTCTCAAAAATGGGGAACTCCGACGAAAAATTAATAATCTCATCCGTTAAGCACAAAACCTTTTTGCAATTTGATGAGTTAGGAACCGAAGCAAGCGCGGTAACAGATGTTGTTGTGAAAGCGACAGGTATATACGGGACAATTCAAAATATTGTTTTCAATCGACCATTTGTATATGCAATTGTTGATACCAATACAAATCTACCTTTATTCTTAGGCACGATGGAAAATCCTCAAAGTTAGAGCATAATAGTGCAATACACTTTCAATACATTGCACTATCCATCCTCCTCAAATATTTATTCACTCTTATTTCATCAAATTTAGACACTTGGCCTGTAGTATGTATCTTGCATTACCACAGCGATAATTACATATTTCTTATTATAACGCTTAATAGTAAGCCCTTAATATACTTTTTAGGTATAATATGGTATATGGGACGTTTAATTGTCGCAAAGTATTAGGAGGTGACTAATATGAATACTTCTATCCCTATCCAAGCTCCTATGGGGAATCCCCCTGTGTTTGGGAATTTCTATGTTTTATCTTGGTCGTTGGTAAATCTAGCAATAATCATTGTTATTGTGGTGCTTATATTTCGGTACCTTAAGCAAAAAAACGACTTTCGGAAGCAAGTACTGAATAGGCTGGATAGCTTAATATCATTACTTCAGCATAGGAAAGATGGCAACGAATAGTTCTAAAAACGTATCCGCTTGTACCCTGCTGGGCAGTTAACAGCAGGCAAGGACCTACAGACTATTGCCTCCAAATATAAGCACTTTTTAGTTAACGCCCAAAGAGTTATAATATTCATAGTAATTTTGCTAACGGGAGTTGTTGAGATGAGCACCTTCGGTATGTTAACCAACTTTTCAGGAATGAATGCCTATTTAGCCACTGGTATAAGCTATCTAATCGGCATTCTCGTAGTGGGAGCAGGACTTTTAATTTTTTCTATTCTTACCCAATACAACGACTTGGATGAAATCAAGCGGGGTAATGTAGCAGTGGGATTAGCCACGGGTGGCCTGATTCTAAGTTTATCTAACGTCATGCGTTTTGCCATTCTATCCAATAACACCACCATTGGTGTACTGACCTGGGGCGGACTTGGCATTCTCGGCATGATTGTGGGCTGGTGGCTATTTGATAAGCTCACCCCGCAGTTTAGGGTAGATGAAGAGCTTAGCAAAGACAATCGTTCCGTAGGGATTATGGTCTTTTCCGTTTTCATGGCCATTTCCTACATCGTCGGAGCCAGCATCAGCTAAGGAGGTAACAACAACATGAAGATCTATATATATAGAACCATTGATGACTGGAACGAACAGTCAACAGACTACGTTTTGGATGGAAGTCTGTTGAAAGTAGAAAGCGGGATCGCCACCATACAGGATCAAAATGGAAACCGACAGTTTATGAATATAAATCAGGTATTCTGCCTGGTGGAAAGCAGTAGCTAACTGCATGACAGCAACTAGTTTGTTGCAGATTGATCTGTCTGATGTTTATTCACGTTGGATGCAGGGAGCCGGTCCCTTTGCCTGTTTTGTTCGCAAAACCAATTTTGTTTCCTTAAAGCACTATCGCGATTTTGCTCTGCGACGAGTGTCAGTCAATGCCAGCACCTTATATAAGTATCTCCTGCCTCAATTGGAACAGCTTGAGCGGGATCATCTAGTTCTATTTGATATCCCTGCTGTTGAGGGAATGCGTCTAGGTTTTTTATTACAGAACCGTTTACGGCTAAAACCGATTCTGACCTACGTGAGTCCTTTGCATACCCACGGATTAGTGGGAGGAGACCGTTATGTCAACGCCCTAATAGCTTACGGCCTTCTGTTAAACCCGGTGGAACCGCAGGGTTATGTGCTTATTATGGATAATCAACGTTATTTAGCTAAGGTCAGCCCGCGCTTATTACGGCGCAGGTTCAACAACCAGTATGAGTTAACCGCGGATGACCTGCCCAGCCTGGATATGTTAAAGGCTTTGGGATATGCCCGGGTAACGCTGTATCGTAAAGGTGAAGCCAAGGAGGATGTTGCGGCCTACCTGCAATTTTTACGAGAAAACATGATCCAGGTGGAAGAATCCGAACTACTTTAAGCCCATTTAGCTTGAGCGCTGTTATCTATATACTTAATAACAAGGGGAATGAATATGGCTAAAAATACAAATACGACCAGCCAAAAGAAATCAACCACTCTAATTAAAAAACTACTGCCCGAAAATAAAGCCCTGGCCATCAGCTTAGCCATTAGCCTGGCCTTTTCTGGCTTTGGATTGTGTGCAACTACTGCAGCTGCAGACTCCCAGAATACTAAAAAGGACATGGTACTGGTACAAGAAAAAGAAGCGGGACAGGATGAGGGCGAATGGGAAACTGATGCAGAACAGAGCTATAGCTCTTATGGCCCCGGTTACGGTTATTATTACCGGCCCTTCAGTTATATTGGCAACTCCTTTGGGCGCGCTACCTGGTCGACCCCGACCAGTGTTAAACGCGTGGGAGGCTATAATATTTCACGAGGACATGTTGGGAGTTAGATATGAATCCAGAGGAATTAACCCGGCACCTGAACTTCGAATACTACATGATCAGCTCCCCTCGGGAACTGGAGGCCTTTTCTAAGCATCCGGTATACTTGGAACCCGATGTCTTTCAGAAAATGATCGCTGCGTCCAGAGTTCTATTTGGACTGGTAGATCGTTTAGTACCGGAAATATTACACCAGCCTCTGGACCACTCTTCGTTCTTATTGCCTGATTTTCCTTTCCGCGAACAAATTCTTCACTTACCGATAGACTTGGCCCCCTTTTTCTGGGCCCGTTATGATGCTTTTGAACGAGCAGAAGGCGGTATATTCTTCTCCGAGTTTAATTACGACAAACCCTGCGCCCAGAGGGAAATAATGGTTTCTAATTTTATTAATCCACAGGGAAATCCAAACCAGCACTTTGCGCAGAAGTTTAGAGAGGGATTAGCCCGGCTATGGGCAGAATATGGAGCTGGAAACCACCTGCCAACGGTAGGTATATTGGTTGATCCTAACCATTACGAAGAAACGCATCTGGCTTTTTTGTATCTTGACCTGATTAAGCCGCTGGGCTATTCCACCCTGCTGCTGGGGGGCCAAAACCTTAACGTTACCAACGATGGGGTGACTGCCTTCGGGCAAGCCCTGGACATCATTCTTCGCCAATATCCAACCGAATTCAGCAATGAAGTGCATGACTATCCCAAGTTGTTGGAGCTTATAGCTCGCCGTAAGGTCTTAATGGTAAATGACCCCAGGGCCATCGTCCCTCAGGCCAAGAGCCTGTTTGCTTACCTGTGGCACTTATACGATAACAAATCTTCTCTTCTCACTGATGCCGAACGCACATCGATACGGGAAACCATTCCGTATACGCGGATGTTTACCCCCGTTGATATGGCAGAACTTGAATCGAAAAAGGAACGCTGGGTAGTGAAGCCCGTTTTCGGCCGCTATAGTGAAGGGGTCCATATTGGGGCTATGATGAATAAGGATGAATGGCAAATTGCTCTGAAAGAGGTCTGCCAAGGCGGCGTTCCTCACGTAATGCAGGAGTTCATTCCCATAAGACGGAGAGTGGTAAAGAGCTTTAATGGTCATCGATATGAAGATACGATTGGGTTCGGAAATTTTGGAATATATTTTACCCTGGGCGAGTTTACCGGGATCTGTGCCCGTTGGTCCTCCGATTACCTCAGTCAGGATGACATGGCCTGGTTCAGTCCCGTGGGGGTACGGCATACAGCCATTCCTTCCTTAAATGTGCAAATATCATCCCGAAGCGAGGCGGAACACCACTGCCTATGGAATAAAATAAGCGAACAAGCAGCTTTCCAGTTCAACTATACGGCTAGTTACACCGGGGACTGGGAATCATTTATCCTGGAACCGGTCCGAATTTCGCGTACCCTATACCATGAAGTGATAGCCGCTACCGAAGGACTAGGACGGGTATTTGTAAAGACGCGAATTTTTTTGCAGAACAACCTGGTTCTATTTACTCCCCTGCTGGGTATTCCAGAGTGTTTACAATCCTTAGTGGCGCAGGATGAAGGAGAGTGGCTAAGCCTGCTGGGACGTTTTGATTGGGCCATCGACCGTCATGGAAGCCTACGTTTATTGGAATTGAATACTGATACCCCTGCAGGACTAGAATCCGTTGCCCTTAATAGCTTGATTCATCCCTTATGTCCGAATTCCGAAGACCCCAACCGGGGGCTTCTTGATCTTTTGGCTAATCAATATAGACACCTGCTCAGCAGGTCTCCCCGAAAATCAGTAAAAACCCTTGGCTTGGTGGGATGCCCTTCGGCCGAAGAAGACTGGTTTCAGCTTATGTTATTCGGAGAAATCCTTCGTTCACAGGTTGATGAATTGATTCTGGGGGATATTTCTGGACTGTCGCTAAAGGATGGGCATATAAATCTCTACGGACAGCATTTGGATGCACTATACCGCCATTACCCGCTGGACTGGATGGCCGAGAACCGGCAACACCAGCGTTTGATTCCAGGCCTGAAGGAACTTTATATGATAAACCCGTCCTCGGCATTGATTCCGCAGAGCAAAGCCTTTTTAGCCATTGTCTGGCAGCTTTTGCAGGAGGGTTTCTATCTTCCCGAAGAGGCTGATTTGCTCCAACGTTACGTGGTTCCCACTTATTTAAATTGGCCTGAGAAACCTTGCGTCATAAAGCCCTATTGGGAAAGAGAGGGGCAGGGAGTGGTTTTTTCCAATCAAATTACATCTGATCAGATTTCCGGTTTAGCTGAGCAGGATTTGGTCTATCAGGAACTGGTTGATATTGGCCCGGTGGATATTACTATTCGCAATACCTACTCAAGTCAATTTCAGGTAGCTTACCCGATTCTGGGAGCCTTCCTCGCAGGAGATCAGTTTGGAGGTTTATATACTAGACTTGGGGCGCGGATAACTGACCGTTACGCGGTTGTTGCGCCTACTTTTGTGGAGGTGTCATAGTAATGAGTTTACAGCCTGGGAAAAAGAAAATGCTAATTGGAGTTCTTATTGTACTAGCAGTTATTTTGATAAGTACCATAGTGATCTTTCCATCTGCAAAAGACGTTTACAGCACCACAGAGGTAAAAATTATGGAAGCCACAATCGTAACCAAGGAGCTTTCTAACAACATTTATTATTTACAGGTAAACGTACTGGGTATAGCAATTTTACCACTGTGGGTGGACACCACCCAGGAATTTTATCAGCAAGCCAGCCCCGGTCAAACAGTAGGCGTCCTACTTGGAGCAGTGGATACATATAACGTAAAGAAGAGCCTGGATAAACGTCAACTAAGTCTTAAATATGGTGCTGCAAACTGGGAAGTTTTATCCCTTTATCCCAGCCTGGCTGATGCCCAAAAAGAAAACCCACCTAAGACCTTCACTACTACCGCTAGCTTAAAACAGCGGGTTAAATCCCTTGATGGCCGATACTTTTTCTTGTTCGATGCCGGAGGAAAAAAAGTCATGGCGGAAGTAAGCAGTGAGTACTATCAACTCTACACTCCGAAAACCGCTCCCATCGATTCATTCGAATTGGAGTTTGCAGGTATCGGCGATTTTAACCACCTGGTGCGAATTGTTAAACCCTAAAAAATGATATACATGAGAGATTAGCTTTCACAGGATATTATGATATTAAAAACGCCACTAAAGATAGGAATCATTAGTGGCGTTTTTTCATGCTCTATATAAGAATTTAAAATGCCCAGCAAAAAGCACGTTGACAACTATACATTATCAATATATAATACATGGACTAGTTGTGTAATTTATTAATATATCATAAATTTATTATTTTGTCAATATCTAATTTCATTTTTTGTTTTTAAAAAAGCTTGACTACAAAAGGAGGGCTAATGCGATGAATCTAATCGATATTTATCATTCAACCGGGGTATTGATTAAACCGCTTACCATCGTTGAGGTACTCAGTACCAATAAGGAGTCCCAAAAATATGGATTGGCATTAACCGCCGCAGAAGCACATGAGCTTATCGAATCAAGAAACCAGGCTGTTCGAAACCATGGCCGAGTTGAACTAGGGATAGAAGTGGTAAAACAAATTATTTCGGCTTTTTACAGCTCATCCTATATTAACCGAGAAGACTATGCATTAACAATTAATGAGCTGGTAGAAATATTTTATTATATGAAAAACGAAACAGAAGAAAGCATAGGCGATGATGAATTAATTTCCATAATGCAGGAATTCTATAACACTTCCTGCCGGGGATCGCTAGAGCTTCTAAGGGACAGGGAACTGGCAATATTGGCCGATAGTATCAGGCGCGCCAGGCAGGAAGCAGATTATTCTCTGGAAAGGAAACATGATAATGAAAAATACGGCTATTGAGAAACAGTCCGCCCTTGGAAAGGAACGTCTAGATCCTAATCACTATACTCTGGCGCTCATTGAAGAGGGACACCGGTTAGGGCTTATTAATCAAACGGCCATGGATTGTATTCAAACCCAGCTTATGTCTTTATTAGCCGACCTAATAATAAGGTACACCAAAGGCGAAAGCACTTCGGTAAAGGTTGAGACTGCGCAGAGTCTTTTATTGTCGATCCTTTATTCTATTGATGTCTGTATTAGCAGTTTTCCCAATCCGGAGGATGCCATAGCCTTATTAAAAGCAGAAAACCTAAAGGAAATATATAAAAAAGGCCTGGCCTTGGTTACTTCATGTGTGGCTTATACCCGAAACCTATACCAAGACATAATGGATAAAAAACTGGATATTCCCATCCAAGCCTACCATTCAACCCTGGATGAAGCGCTGCCTGACTTTTTTAATAACTATGATGAAGTATTTCACGCTCAGGATACCATGGCCAGCATGGACTATCCTCTGCTTTTTGACGATATGCATGTTCAAGGGATTTTCTATATCAAACAATACCTGGAAAGCTTAGCAATAGAGACTCAGTTTTGCAGTCTGTTCCCCAAGGAGGATGTTGCCAAGCTCTTAGCTAACTATGGCCATGTATATCGTATCGATACCAGAGAAGCCTTAATAAATGTATTTGAAGTCTTGCTCACCAATTCCCTTTTTTCCATATTAGCCAGCAATAAAGCCATCGAATTGGATATATCCAAACTTCAATATGAACTGCTGCGGGATAAATTTAAAGACTTAGATCCGGGCCTTTGCTCCTCTCTTATACGCGAAGCAACTGAAGCATTGCTCAGGGACCTAGGTGTAGATCAGGCCGAGCTAAGGGATTACATTAGAAATTTTAAAAACGTATTGATGCCCAGGTTCATAAATGCACTCAAGCATGACTGCCTGGAGAATGTTATTATTCTTGATAGTAATGAACACTCCCCATTGGATGTAATGTTTGATGAGGGAAACACCATGGATGATGAAAGTTTCCGCGCGGTGGTTGATCAAATAATAGATTGTGCTAAAGCTGCTGACAAAACCGCAATAATAAACTCAACAATTCATTCCTTAGGGGATTTTATTGATATTTTGGAAGCTGACTGCTTATTTGGAGACGAGTTTCAATATTTATTTGATTCTTTAGGAGATATGGAATTATCTATACTAGCTAGAATCGTATTTATCGAGGAACTAAGAATCGATTCTGCTTTTTCATTGCAAAGCGTTGGTGAAGAGATGATGGAAATGCAGTGGCAGCGTGAATATATACAGTTTTTGCAGAACATAAGCCCAGATCGGCTAAAATCAATCGATAATTATATCCATTCATCGTTTCAAACGATGGATTCCTCGGATTTTTTAGATTTTTAGAATAGTACCAAGACCCGGCCCATCGTCAATATAAATGTATGACAAAACAGAGCACCTGCCTTTTTAAAAAAGACGGTGCTCTTAATGGTTTAACCTAACAGATTAGTATTTCTTGAAAACAGCGCCGGGGGCTCCGCAGACAGGACAACGGCCTGGGGCTTCGTTTTCCTCTACGTGACCGCAAACCGGACAAAGGTAAAATGCTTCGGTCTGAATATCCTGCTGCTGCTCAACAGCCTGTAAAGCTTTTTCATACAACTTGTGATGGACTTTCTCCACTTCGTTGGCTAAATGAAAAGAGGTTTTGGCCTGCTGATTGCCTTCTTTTTCCGCTTCAGCAATAAAACCAGGGTACATCTCGGTAAACTCGTGGTGCTCGCCCGCAACCGCTTCTTTTAAATTATCCAGAGTGCTGCTGACCCCTTTCATAACCCCCAGGTGCTTTAAAGCATGGATGGTTTCGGCTTCAGCAACTACCTGAAACAAACGACCTACTTTTTCAAACCCTTCGCCCTGAGCTTTCTGAGAGAAAGCTAAATATTTCCGGTTGGCCTGAGATTCCCCGGCAAACGCCTCTTTTAAATTATCCTGTGTTGACATATATAAAACCTCCCTTATATTATTTTGGAATAAATACATTTTATGATGTTCCCAATTTATCTAATACCCACCCCCTCCAGTGTTGGAACCAACATGTTTTCAAGTTGATCTATAGCATAAACCCTGGATAAATTCGAAAGCAACAGGGATAAAAATTATTCTAAAAAATCCGCAAAATTGTAACTGCTAAGGTCACTATCCAGCTTTTGCTGAATATCAGCCAGTGCTTGATGTATTTTGCAATCCGGAGGGCCTTGCTTACTGCAATAGCCCTCGTCAAGCAGACAGCGGTTGAGCCGGATGGGGCCTTCAATGGCTTCAATGACATCCAGCAGAGTAATATCCCTGGGATCTCGGGCTAACGCATAGCCACCACCTACACCCCGTTGTGACCTGACAATACCGGCCTTGATTAATGAAGGCATAATTTTCAGTAAATAGCGCATCGGTACTACTTCATTCTGCGCAATGGTCTGGGCTTCAACCACCTTTGTCCCAGCCTGGGCAAGATAAAGCACCGCCCTGAATCCATAATCGCTAGCCTGATTTATATTCATAACACACCCCTATAATTGTTTACCCATTTGGTATAGTTTAAGAGTATAGGATTAAGCAATAATTGTCAATCCTAAAAATCATAATTTTATACAGGGATGTATTGGCGGAGGATTGTTTTATTATTCCTTGATCGCTTTGGCAGTACCTTTCGCTACTCGGTTTACAGAATAAATTGGTAGCTGATGTATGCAACTTCGGATAATGCTATACCAAAGCCCAAACCCCTGACAATCAGAACCGCTTTTTTTATACCCAGCCATTGGTTGGTCAAGGGAGTGGCAAAGGGATACTTGATTAATAGAATCCCCAAAATTAAGCCCGCAATACTTACAATCAATGATGCATTTCCAGGCAGGCCATTAGAAAACACCATGCTTAAGACGATTACTCCGACAAAAACCAAAAAGCGCTTAGCATTCTGGTTGACGTATTCAGAGAAATCTTCTATTTCTCGGAGACAGACATCAGAACAATAATAAAAATCCTGATCTCTTCTCCCCAACCCATCCCAAGTATTTATACTTACCCGGCTTTCTACATCCGACTTATTGCAATAGGCACATTTGGTCATAGCTCTCCCTCCTCCTTTATTGTTTACCACCCTCATTGACAAGTATTGTAAATTAAAGGTTCACGATAAACCCATTTTTAATACCCCTCTGAAAGCCGGCTTTTTCGTAATAGCGAAGGGTTTCTTCCTTTTTCGAACCAGTTAACAGCATTACTTTGTAGCAATTATTTTCTTGGGCGATTTTAATTGCTTCGTGTAACACCTTAGTTCCTAGTCCTCTTTTTCTAAAGTCAGAATGGGTCACCACATTTTCAATTAATCCATAAGGACGTAAGTTGCGGGTAAGATTTTTTATAATTACCAGCGTACACGAAGCTACTACTATTCCATTTTCCTCTATAACCAGGAAATACAAATTTGGCTCGTTATGTATTTCATTCCAAAGCTTGTTTAATCCTTCCTTTTGGGAAACATCCGGGTCGTCCGGGTGTAGATGCTGGTATAAATCCAGCAGCTTACTTAATTCGCTTAGGGCTATTTGCCTTACAATGCCAGACATTAATTATCCTCCATACTCTAATAGCTTGACACCACTTGAGCTAGCTACTTACTAATTCGAATTTACAATCCACATTTTATGCCCATTATTCCTATATTATACCAGTTTAAATTTAGCAGTGCATATCAACATAATTAAGCTAATTGACTTTCGACGGTTAAAAGCTGAAGTGCTATAATTAAAGCAAATATTGAAAGGGAGCTGAAATTCATGTTTAAGACATATATTGCGGAGATTGTAAAAAAAGGGGAGGTGCGCGCAGACTAAATTAAATCTGCCCTCCCCTAATCAGGCTATTAAAATATGGGAGGACAAAAATAGCAATGAGTAAAATAAATTTATATGATATAGGGCTTTCAGAGCAATATATTCAGGAAGCCACGATATACGGCGACAATTTTCATCTGGCGAGAGTTTCAGTACAGCATAAGGATATGTATAAAGTCATAACTGAAAATGGAGATATTCAGGCTGAAGTTGCGGGAAAACTTAGCTATTTGGCATCTTCCTCTGCAGAATATCCCGCTGTAGGCGACTGGGTATTGCTGGACCGAACTGATGAGGAAAGCGGAAATGCAATAATTCATCACATTCTTAGCCGAAAAAGCTGTTTTGAACGCAAGGCAGCAGGGACCACTTATGAACGTCAGATAATTGCCGCCAATATCGATACGGTATTTATCTGTATGTCACTTAATAACGACTACAACCTGCGTCGTATGGAGCGCTATCTAACCATCGTCTGGGACAGTATGGCAACGCCGGTTATTGTGCTTACCAAGTCTGATTTGTGTGCTGACATTAGCTTAAAGCTCATGGATATAGAATCAGTTGCTGCAGGCGCGGATGTGCTTGTTACTTCAAGCCTGAATCGTGACGGTTATACTGACATACTCAAGTATTTAAACAACGGAAAAACCATCGCCTTGGTTGGCTCGTCCGGCGTGGGTAAGTCAACTCTCATCAATAAGCTTATGGGCGAGGAAGTGCTAGCCACAAATAATATCAGAGATGACGATCGGGGGCGGCACACTACCACTTACCGGCAACTGTTAGTGATACCTAGTGGCGGAGTAATCATCGATACACCCGGAATGAGAGAGCTTCAGATTGCCAGTGCTGATTTATCGAAGTCTTTTGCTGATATTGAGGAGCTAGCCGAAAAATGTTATTTCAGGGATTGCAAGCATGAGTCTGAGCCAAAGTGCGCTGTAAGAAAAGCCATCGAGGACGGAGAATTATCTGTCGGGCGATTGGGAAACTATAAAAAGCTGCTTCGGGAAATGGTCTTTGAAGATCGTAAAAATACGATGACTGCAGACCAAGCCCAAAAGCTTAAATTTATTGATATGATGGGATCACTTGGAGCTTGCAAAGAAGTCAAAAAAAATAATCGAAAAAATCAGGGACGAAGATAACTCGAAAGGAGGCTATCCCGATATCCATTTTGGATTTTCTGGGTAGCCTTCTTACACTACTTTTACATAAAATGATCTTGGACGTGGTCCATCAAATTCACAGAAATAGATTCCCTGCCATGTCCCCAGTAATAGGCGGCCAGTACTTACGGGAATAAGCTCCGATGCGCCTATTGTGCTGGCTTTTAGATGGGCAGCTGAATTGCCTTCTCCATGCCTATCGCCGGGGTGAGTCCACGGATATAGCTCATCCAGTCTCAACAAAATGTCGTGAACAACATCAGGATCAGCATTTTCATTAATAGTAATAGCAGCCGTAGTATGTGGGCAATAAACCAATACCATACCTTCCTCAATTTTATCCTGCCTGATTATATCCTGAACATGCGCAGTAATATCAATCATTTGCGTATGTTGCTCGGTCTGTATTGTAAGTTTATGCAGCATTAACGATAACCTCCTTTAAGTAAGGCAACCTGACGTATTTTGATTCAATCTATTGTTCTTTATGCTTGGCTGTTTTTTTGCTTGTACTCATCTCATGTTTGAATACTAAAAGATCTTGCACATTTTTCAGGATGGCCTTACTTTCTACAGGAATCATCAGCCATTTGGTGCCGTTAAAGGGTCGGGCGTTCCTTGCAATCTCCATTACTGCTGGATCATAGGTGCTGGCCATACTTTCTATATAGTCCACCAGCTCCAACTTAATTACAATGAGGATTATGAAGGACTCTTTTTCTGGATAGAGCGTGCACAAGGACTTGCCTGATTTCTGGTATTTTACATTCCAACCCTTTTGGGCAGCGCATTTACTATAGCTAATCTTAGGGGACACCTGATATTTCTGCTGGATAAAAGTATTTATCGCCTTCCACCAGGTCAGAGCCGGTTCATTGATGTAGCTAAAGATTTCTTCATATGCCAGTGCATGGCTCGCATCCAGAATCAAGTCCTTGTTCATTAATCCAAGCTCCTTTCAAATTACTTGAGCATAAAGACTATTTTGGTCAGCAATTCACTTTCAGGCGTATTGGCCGGGTCATTTAAATAGAATTCATAACATACCCCGGTTGAGGTATGGCCGTTGGCAGCAATCCACTCCATAATTGCATTATAGGCAGACTCGACTTGATTATATGGTCCGATATGCATGCAGGATACCTGTGGTCCAGCTGGAATTTCGCTGGACTTAAGCTCACCCTTGTCGGCTAGAGGTTTAGCTACCGGAAAGCCCACCTCTATATCCAGGTCTTGCATATCCATATTAAAATAGCCCACAAAAGGTGCACCTGCTGGTTCTGCACCAATTTCATTCAGATAATTCATTATTAAACCATAAGTTCCTCCTAATACCTGCGGTAAATTTTCGACTGAGCTCCGGGTACGAACTGAAATTACCAGCTGAGCTGCCTTTTCTAGAAATTCAAATTGATAATTCATGTATTGACCTCCTCAATTCTTTTTCCTAAATTATAGCATCCCAAACACGACAACTATGTGTCATGTTTGGGATGTATATTTCTTGAATATTTCTTCGGCGGTTCTGGCCATAATTTCACGAATATGCGGAGGATTTATCACCTCCACAGCGTTTCCAAAGCTTAACAGCCAAGCATATAACCAATTATTTTCTGGCAGATGGATTTTAATCATTATCTTCCCATTATCTTGCCTGATCATATCTGAATCAAAGTATTCCTCTACAATGCTCTCCATCTCCTGCTCAAAAAGCAGGTCCAGTTCAAGCATCCTGGCATTGTTTTTCCATTCACCTTCCCATGGAAACTGTTCGTTCGGTAATTCTCTGGCCTGATAGGATTTGTCCGTAATCAATAATTCCTTTATCCTGCTAAGTTTGAAGAGACGAAAATCTTGCCGTAAGATGCACCAAGCATACAGATACCAGTTTTTACCCTTCAGGATCAGGGAATAAGGTTCCACCCTGCGCCTAGTTCTTGTGCCTTCTGCGTCCACATAAACAAATTCAATTTCATTGCGATTCTCGATCGCCTGGCGCAGAAGAATTATTTTTTCTTTATGTGGCTCATTTCCTCCCCAGGGTGACATGTCGATTATCATTTGCCTGGTCTTCAGGTCAATCATATCAAGCTGGGCTGAGGATAGAGGGTTTTTCAGTTTCTCCATTAATACATCATAGCGGCTATCCGGCATCATACCGGAAACTCCTTTTAAGGTAGTAATAATAGCAGCCATATCATAAGCACTAAGAACACTTTTGTCCAGACGATAGCCTTCTGCAATGCCTATACCACCGTTGACACCCTGATAGGTTACTATAGGAATTCCGGCCAGGTTGATGGTATCCACATCCCGTAATATAGTCCGAACCGAAACTTCAAACATTTCGGCTAGTTCTTTGGCCTGAACCCGTTCTCTTCTAAGCAAAACTACCAGAATCGAAATCAATCTATCGATCTTCACTCTTATCACCACCTGTTTTTTGATGAAAGCAACTTTATTAGTAGCTAATATTCTCCCCCAATGGGACCTAATCCTGTTTTGCTGCAGGCTCGGTTGCTAACGGTTAGTGTTATTGCCTTAATGACGTTACAAAACTCATTGACAAACTATTGAAAGCATGGAAAAATGTATTGATAATTGACCACACGTCCATATATAATACTATTCGGTCGTAAAAAGGAGGGGATATCTTGACGTCTCGTCGGGACCGAGAAAAGGAATTTAAAAAGCAATTAATAGCTGAAGCTGCCTACACACTATTTTCCAGCAGTTCATTTGAAGCTGTAACCGTGGAAGATATTGCTCGCCAAGCTGAATTTGGCAAGGGTACTCTGTACCTCTATTTTGAGAACAAGGTAGATATCCTAATCTACATATTTTGTCATGGTGTAGAAGAACTCTGCAAGGATATTATAGCCCAATGTTCTGAGGAGCCTGATGTCGGAGAAGCCCTAAATCGCTACATGAACTTGCAGTACTCTTTCTATCAGAAATATCATTCTATGTTTCTTTCCTTACTCCGCAGAAAAATTGAGGGAACGCTTAATCCCGATCAATTTTTGGACACTGTGCGCAAACAGGATGTGATAACGGATCTGGTAGCCGGCATACTGGAGCGAGGGACCCGCGAAGGATATATTGTAGCGGTTGACAGTCGCAAACTGGCTCGCGTTATCAGAAACGTTTTGAAAGGTTTTAGTTTCGAAGCCTTGGATCGAAAAAGCATCGATACAGAAAAAGATCTCGAATTGATAAAGATGGTTCTATCTAATGGAATTATAGTTGGAGGAGGAAGACAATAGCAATGGATCAGACTGAAGCAATAATAACTAAAAAAGATATGCCTGCACAGGGTAATGGTAAGATAATTAAGATAGTAGTCCTCTTGGTGGTGTTAGTCGGGGGCATTATTGGGGGATATATTTGGTGGAATAACCTCCGCACCTCAATTAGTACTGATAATGCCAAAGTAGTCGGTGATATTGTTGACATAAGCCCTAAAGTAGCTGGTCGCCTCGAAGAGGTATCTGTTCAGGAGGGAACCTATGTTCAGGCCGGGCAGATTGTTGCCGTATTGGATAATGCCCAATATCAAATTAATCTCAATCAGGCTAAAGCCGTATTAGATATAAGCAAAGCCAATTATGACAAATTACCTGATGACCTTAAATCTAGCCAAGCAACAGTCGAGAAATCCCGGAATAATATCCTTACTTCCCAGGCCCAGGTTAAATCAGCCGCAGTAGCTGTAGCCGATGCCAAAAGAAACCTGGCTCAGAATGAATCGCTTTCCCAGAATGGTAGTATTTCGAAGGAATCTCTGGAAGCTTCTCGGTCCAGCTATGCCAAGGCTCAAGCCGCACTAGAGGCTATGCAGGCTACTGTTATGGCTAATCAGGCAGCCTTACAGGAATCACAGGCTAAAATGGATTCCTTGGATAAAACTGGCGCAGCTATTTACCTGGCACAGCTGCAACAAGCTCAGGCTGCCTACGATACTGCCCAACTAGCTCTAACTAATTCGATAATTAAAGCACCGATTAGTGGTACCGTAGTACGGCTTGCTTTACAGGTGGGAGAAAACGTATCACCTGGTCAGACTATTATTACAATTAGCAATCTGGATAATACCTGGGTAAGCGCTAACATCGAGGAAGATAAAAGCAGCCGGATAAAAGTTGACCAGGATGTTGATGTAAAGATTGACTCTTTCCCAGGTATTACTTTTGCCGGTAAGGTAAGTGAGCTAGGGGGAGCAACTCAATCCACCTTTGCTTTAATCCCCTCAGAGAATTCTTCGGGTAATTATACTAAGGTTACCCAAAGATTTTCATTCAAGATCACTGTAGACAAAAAGGGTATGGTTTTAAAACCAGGAATGTCGGCAGTTATCAAGATACACACGGGAAGCTAAGCAGATGGTGAGAGGCAGCGATAAAGTAAATGAATAAACCAGATACAGAGAAACTAAATTGGTCCATTCTGGTTGTTATAGTAATTGGCACTTTTATGGCCATCTTAGATAGCAGCATAGTCAATGTAGCCCTACCTAAAATGATGACCATATTCAACGCATCTGCGGACCAAATTCAGTGGATACTGACCGCGTATATGTTAACTCTTGGGGTCATAATGCCAATATCAGGCTTCCTGGGAGACACCTTCGGGTATAAAAGGACGTATATTGTAGCCCTGTCTCTATTCATTGTCGGTTCTGTCTTCTGTGGGATGTCCTTGGGTGTCAACACCATGATTGCTGCCCGTATAATACAAGCTCTTGGAGGCGGTATTATGCAGCCTCTGGGTATGGCCTTACTCTATCAGTCATTCCCCCGCTCGAAGATAGGAATGGTTCTAGGATTTTGGGGTATTGCCGCTATGGCAGCTCCCGCTATTGGGCCTACCCTGGGTGGTTATCTGGTAGAATACGCAAATTGGCGCTTGATATTTTACATCAACCTGCCCATTGGCTTGCTCAACCTTTTCCTGGCAGGCATGATTTTGAAGGAAACCCCGCTGATAAAGGGCAAACATTTTGATTTCGTTGGCATTGCCACTTCAATTATTGGGCTGTTTTGTATACTCCTAGCTTTAAGCGATGGAACTAAATATGGTTGGAGTTCGCCTTTTATCGTAGGATTATTGAGTACTGCCTTTATTACTCTGATCATCTTCGTGTTTAATGAACTGCAACATCCTGAACCTATTCTTGATTTGAGGATGTTTAAGAACTTTTTGTTTACAATGTCAGTCATAATAGGTTCTTTACTGGCGATGGGAATGTTCGGAGCGATTTTTCTGATTCCTATGCTGCTGCAAAACGTTCTGGGACAAACCGCTATGAAAACAGGACTGATCATGTTTCCGGCGGCTATAGCCTCAGGAGTAATGATGCCCCTTAGTGGCAAACTCTTTGATAAATATGGTGCCCGGGGAATCGTTATAGGCGGTCTGGTCTTAGTCACCTGGACAACCTACGCTATGAATGGATTCAATGATCTTACCCCCTATGCAGTTATGACCGTATGGCTGACCATACGGGGTGCAGGGATGGGCTTGTCTATGATGCCAGTGACAACAGTAGGCATGAATACAGTTCCCCCTCACCTCATTGGCAGGGCATCCGCACTAAGTAATGTTATCCGCCAGGTAGCGTCCTCATTTGGAATAGCTATGTTCACTACTATTATGCAACACCGGCAGGTTTTCCATTTCTCCAATATGGCTCAATCGGTTAATATAAGCAGCAACGAATACATCCACCTGCAAGCTACCTTGAACGACATCTCCACTTCTCTGGGGTTAGGATATGGAACCACCCAGGGCCTGGGAATTAGCATTATTGCCAAGGAGATTGGCAAACTATCCATGATTCAGGCCATTGGTGACTGTTTTATAGTGGCTGCGGCTTTATGCTTGGTTGCTCTAGTAATGTCGCTTTTCCTCAAAGAAGGCAAAAAGAAAGCGATCCCGACCGAACCCAACCTTCAGCTCAAATAGAGCCAATAGGATAAGCATCCCCAAATTTTAGTAACCCTTTTTGGTTTCTACTCATATCATAAATTGCAGGCACAAGCTGCCTGCGTGAACAGCCTGCTGGGGTTAATAATCCCGAGGCTTTCATATAATAAGCCGGGAGTGGCATAGCCCTTCCCGGCTTATTATGTATCGTTCATTTTTCAAACGAGGCTTTGTATGGCTAACCCAAATCTCCTCTCACAATCCCGTATATTGCCTATATAACGGCAATGCACGGATTAATTCAGTCACTACAAGCTCTTTGTTTTCATAACATATCAATTGAAAATTGGTAATACCCTTCAATAGTCTTTTTCAGAACCTCATCTGGTTTAGCTAAAATAGTGTCAATATTATAGAATTCCTTAAACAAGTAGTGTAAATCTTCCAATAATATTCCTCTCTGCTTCAACTGTGTTTTCTGCTCCTCCGTAAAACTGCTCTCAAAATTTGCTTCATCCTGTACAGTATAGTATTTCTGGTAGTCGCCATAAGTCCAATCGCTTAGATCCCGATTCTCCAATTCTTTATACCTGCGTTTTACTGACTTTATCATTTCTTCAGGTAGTTTCCAGGTACTTTCTATAACTGTGTAATCATTATATGAAAACATGGCTAGCTCTTTTTCTGAATATCCATGCTGTCTTAAATCTCCTTTGAAATCATAAGTAAATGCATCCAAAGGTTTTGTTTGAATAACTTTATCCATATTATTTATTTTTGGAATTCGGATGTCCATGGACCTGGGCAGTTCAATTGCTTTAAGTATTTTATCCCTGTTCGGGTATTTATTATTGTTAATTGCCTCTAGGACATCCTCAGGCAAGAATTTTACGATTTCATATAATGAAAAAACGTCACTATTCGCTTTGGACAACTGATTCTTCTCATCTGATTTTATTTCAACTTTAAAATAGTCTGAAAAAAAGCTCAAGGGCAGATAGACTATGCCCTCTTCATCGACAGCCGGTTTTTCCATTATGCACATTATATATCCGTCTTTATATACATAGGGTGTGGTAAGGTCGAACCTCAAAATTATCCTGTCTTGCCTTAAAACAATACAGCCGTCTTCAACTGAATATATCAGTCCCAGCAATCTGCTTGCATCCTTTGCCGACACCATTGAGACTCCGTTAATGTCCTTAATCATATTGCTTCTTGATGTGCCTGCCTGGCATACTGCAAGGGAAAACAAGCCTATCAGAAGAATAACGTATATAAACTTTTGCATAAAAGACCCTCTCAATTCATTTTGCAATTTAATAAAGCATTATTATTAGGCTGATGAACATATTAGTCAACAGCCTAATAATATACTAAAATGAGTTGATTATTCCATATAATTCTATATTAAAAACCCTATGTTGATAATTGTACTACCGCTTTATAGCTCGCCTAAATACCTTTGATGTATGTCGGCTTAACATGGCAGAAGCTGCACACTCCATCCTCTATGCCTCTGTTCAGAACATTATAGGCATTTCTCTGAATTAGCAGGTGCCCACAATGACGACAGTAAGTATTGTTCTCCTCCCCCGGCAGATTACCCGTGTAGACAAAATTCAGGTACTCTCTGGCAATCTCCTGGGCTCGTAGCATGGTTGCCGCCGGAGTCGGCGGCAGGTCTAACTTATAGGCCGGATGATATCTGGATAAGTGTAGAACGATATTTGGGTCCAGGGAAGCCAGCCAGCGCGACAATTCCCTTATTTCCGGTTCTCCATCGTTTTTGCCGGGGATTAGCAAAGTCGTAATTTCTACGTGGATTTTGCCTATCACGTTTTCTACCGTTTCTTTGACAGCTTGTAGCCTGCCATGGCAAAGTTCGGGATAGAATTGCTCATTAAATGCCTTCACATCTATGTTGCAAGCGTCTATATAGGGCAAGAGTCTTTGCAGGGGCTCTTTTGCCACATAGCCGTTGGTCACCAGTACGGTTTTCAGACCCCGCTCCTTAAGCCGGGGGGCGACAGCCAATATATATTCATACCAAATGGATGGTTCGTTATAGGTGAAAGCTAGACCGATAGAACCATCATCACAGCTATTGCAGGTCAATTCTGCCATACTTTCCGGTTCCAGGTAATGGGTGGGGGGATTACCATGGGCAATACCATAATTCTGACAAAAAGAACAGGCCAGGTTGCAACCAAAACTGCCTGCCGATAGGATGTAGGAACCCGGATAGAAATGAAACAGAGGCTTCTTTTCTATGGGATCTAAGGCCAGTGACGAGATTTCACCATAATTAGAAGTAAACAGCACTCCAGAGTGGTTGCTTCTCACCCGGCATAACCCCACCTGCCTATCTTTTAACCTGCAGTGCTGGGGACAAAGTACACAACGCACTACTCCTTTATCCAGTTTTTCATAATACATGGCCTCAACCTCTGCCATCACCAACCTCCTATTAATAGATGCATATTTCGCAACTATACTCGGGGACATTCTCCCCTTCGGGGACGCCTGATGTTTCACCCTGCAGGTTCCACCATTAAGGTTGCTGTGCAACCGGTGTGTCCCCCTTCCTTAGCTATACCTTTTCACCTCAAAGCGCTGGATGGAATATTGTTCTCGGGGTAAAATCCCCCCCTTTTGCAGTGCTATCTGCAACTGTTGCTCCACCGTGTCCACCCCTTCCAGATCAGGAAGAAGCAGCCCTCTTTTACCTGAGTTGCTCACAATCACTCCATAGCGTTTGGGATCAAGTTCTTCCCGCTTGCATGGTTCGGGTTCAGCCAATATGTCTACCGAATAAACCAGTGTCGAAAGCTCCTCTGCTTTTACAGGGGGAAAACGTGGGTCTTCTAGTCCTGCGGCTAGCGCATTGTTTTTAATTTCTTCAGCCAGGTTCTTGTATACCGGTAGGAAGGTTCCGATACACCCTCTCAGTTGGCCATGTTTTTTTATAGAAACAAATGCTCCAGCCCGATCTTGTAGTAAGGACTCCATCTCCCTAGGTAGATCCGGGTTTTTTCCGCTTTTTATATAGTTTTCCAGTGTCATCCTGGCCCATCTTACTTGCGGGGATTCATCTGCGCGTCTGGCTTCAACTAGGCCAGCCTGCCTGGCTTCAAGTTTTTCCAATATGCTCGGGCTCTGTTTCCCGGGATGGAAACCAGCAGTTAGATACCCGACACCGAACGGCCCCTCATAACTTAAAATCTTGGTCTGGAAATCATAGCCGTCCATGGTTCCCAGCATAATAACAATCGAGCAATAACCACATTCCCCGGCATTTTTACGCAACTTTTCGGGTATATCCAATAAACCCTCTACATCGTTCTGGGTGAACAGTTCTTTTACGGTCAGATCGAATGTGCTGCCATCCGGATGAAAATCATAGGGTCCCTCATTCTTTAGTCGATGGGACATGTCGCCCGAAGCGACAACAGCGACTCTTTTATTCAAACTATCTGCAACCTCGTGTATCATTCTACCCAGAGCGTATAGCTCTATATTATCCAGATAGCCCACACTTATTGCTACCACTGGCTTGTCCCCCATACCAGCCTTTTCTAGGTAGTAGAGCGGAACCAGTATCCCATGATCGATTTGCGCATTTAATTTATGGCGCTCGGCCATATCCTGGTTAATTCCAATCATATTAATGCTTCGATCTTCCGCCCTCATCATCAATTCCTGCACCAAGGCCAGGTCATTGGGGTGGCTCGTCCGCACATCGGGCCTGCCAAAACTACTCAAATCCCCGGATAGCTGTGGTTCGATCAGGCAAGTAATACAATCAGAAAATACGTTTCCATGTGGGGTTAGAAATACCACTGTATCTGGTGAAGATGCGAGTAGTTCCACTGCCATAGCCTGCATGGCTTGGATCGTAGAAATAGCCTCCTTCGCCCTATCTCCTCCCACCTCAGGTATGATTATGGGCGGGTGAGGTGACAAAGCCGCATAAGTAATCATTCGCAATCCCCCTTGTTCACTTCTTTGTATCTACATCAGCTTCCAACTGCGAATTGGCTATGCCTGAAAATATGGCAAAAACCAGTTTGTTTTGGTACTCGTCTGAGATAAGGAGTTTTTCCTCATTAGCATTGGATAAAAACCCGACCTCCACAATCACTGCTGCCATATCCGTATTGTCGGTAATATAATAGTTGCCAGTTTTGGCTTTGCGAGTAGTATTCCCCAGTACTCTAGTAAATTCATCCTGAATTGCAATAGCTATTTTTTTAGCCTTTTCGCTATTACCGCTATAGAAAGTTTGGGCTCCAGACCATCTGGGGCTTACATCCGCATTAGCATGAATACTAATGAAAATATCCGCATTATTGGCTTGGGCCTTAGCTACTCGGATAGCTAAATCCTTCCGCTTTCTTTCTCTTATACTGCCGGAAAAATCATCCCCGGCCAGATCTTCATCGTTCTCGCGCAGGGCAATTACTAAAGCCCCGGCCTGACTCAGGCTGCTACAAAGTTTACGGCTGATTGCCAGAGTAATATCTTTTTCCAGATTCTTAGCCGGGCCTATGGCTCCTGGGTCAAATCCCCCGTGGCCTGCATCTACCACAATTATTTGATTAGCTAATGCATAAGACATTACCGGAAGCTTATGCTCCTTACTAATATTTGTACCCCATATACACAAAGCTGGTAGCAGCAGGATCGCCAGGATTATGCTACCCGGCTTCCTTTTCAGAATTAGCACCCGCCTAAACAACATGCAATACCTCCCTACTACTGATATTTCTTATATATGCCAGGGAGGTAAATAATATATGAATAGTATATTTCCAATATTTTCTTTCCACAAGATCTGGATAATAAAAAACCCCTCCGAACGGAGAGGTTTGATATTTTAGCGTTTTGAATATTGAGGGGCTTTGCGCGCTTTGTGCAATCCATATTTTTTTCTCTCGACCATGCGGGGATCGCGGGTAAGGAAGCCAGCCTTTTTAAGCGCGGGACGCAACTCTGCATCCGCTTTTATTAAGGCCCGGGCAATTCCTAATCTTACAGCTCCTGCCTGACCTGTAACTCCACCGCCGTTTACCCGACATATGATGTCGAATCTTCCGCTCATTTCAGTCAACTCCATCGGTTGTAAAACGATGAGACGGCTAGTTTTGTTAGGAAAAAAATTTTCGAAATTTCTTTCGTTTATCGTAATGTTACCATCACCAGGCACTAACCTTACCCTGGCAATTGCCTTTTTCCTTCTTCCGGTTCCCCAGTATTGTGGCTTAGACATATCGCTCCTCCTTAACCTCTCAATTCACGAACTTCAGGGATTTGGGCTTGATGCGGGTGTTCGCTACCCCTGTACACCTTAAGCTTCTTGAACATGACAGCACCCAAACGGTTGTGGGGAAGCATTCCTTTCACCGCAACTTCTATCGCTCTTTCTGGTTTCTTCTGCAAAACGTTGCCGTAACTCATTTCCTTTAGGCCGCCCTGATACCCGGAGTACCACCGGAGCATTTTCTGGTTGAGCTTGTTTCCGGTAAGCTTAATTTTAGAAGCGTTGATAATAATAACATAGTCCCCGGTGTCTACATGAGGAGTATAAATAGCTTTATGTTTTCCTCTAAGTATCGAGGCTACTTCTGAAGACAACCTACCCAGAACCTGGTCAGTTGCATCTATAACGTACCATTTGCGGTCAATTTCTGCTGGCTTCGCCATATATGATTTCACGATTTTCCCTCCTGTATGTCATTCCCATGTGTATACATTCACTGCCTCCATTCTCACTGTTTGTCAACGGGGCTGGAGCCAAACAGCAGTTTAGAGACTACCTATCTATTTTAGCTATGTTTATCAGCTTTTGTCAAGAAAGCTGGCGTATTTTCGCTAAAAATAATTATTTTCACTGGACAACGGGATCGTCCCTTGATCGACTGTCCCGCCCACTATCCCGTGTTACTCTCTGGTGGATAAGTTACTGAGAGCAGATACAATCCTTGCGGAGGTACCGTGGGTCCGGATTTATTACGGTCTTTGGACTTAATAATATCCACTATCCCCTCAGCATCTAGACGTTTTCTGCCCACCTGTAGAAGGGTTCCCATTATTATCCGCACCATATTATAGAGGAATCCGTTAGCTTCTATATCTAATCGTAATAGGGCTCCTTCCTCTTTAATAGAGCAATGTAAAACCGTCCGCTCAAAGGTTTTAGCACTTGAGCCACTGGCACAGAAGGCCCTAAAATCGTGTCGTCCTTCTATAAATTGACAAGCCTGACTCATGGCAGTGGTATCCAAAGGATCAGCGTTGCACAGTGCGTATTTACGGTAAAAAGTAGCAGCAGGCTTTTGTCGATAAAGAAAATAAGCATAACGTTTGCTAATAGAATGAAATTGTGGTTGGAAATCCGGGTTTGCCTCGCTGCTACTCAATACCCGAATATCATCCGGCAAAAAGCTATTCAGGGCTAATGTCCACTGAGCTGGAGGTATGCTGGAAACGGTATTAAATGCTATAACCTGTCCACGGGCGTGTACCCCGGCATCAGTTCTTCCTGCAGCGCTAATGCTTATTTCCTCGCGGCATAGATTGTAAAGCTGCTTTTCTATTTCAGCTTGTATGGTATGAGCATTATCTTGTCTTTGAAAGCCATGATAATTACTGCCATCGTACTCAATTACCAATTTAATTCTGGCCATTTTCTCACCACCTAGTGGGAAATACTTGAACGCGGACTTCGCGGCAACCTTGATAATTTCAATAGCGCCCTGATCAGCGTCACAAAGCAAATACCCAGACAAAAGATTAGGAGGATATATTATAATCCTCCATAGATGCCATTTTAAGAGCGGTATCAACTCTGCTTTTCCTTAAGATATCAGGCCCCGATTTCGGGGCCAAAAGCTACACAGTATTTAATGCCTGGATTAAGCCCAATCTCTAATCTACGAGCTCGATAATAGCCATGGGCACTCCATCGCCCTTGCGGACACCGGTTTTTATTATTCTGGTATAACCACCCTGGCGTTCCTTAAAGCGCTCCGATATACCTGAGAATAATTTTGCTAAAACTGCCTCGCTCATTAGATAGGAACCTGCTAATCTGCGGGCATGTAAATCACCCCTCTTGCCAAGGGTGATCATTTTTTCAGCAATACTACTGATCTCTTTGGCTCTGGTTTCCGTGGTAGTTATTTTTTCATGTTCTAATAAAGAGGTGACTGAGTTTCTCAGCAATGCTCTACGATGATCGGCTCTAAACCCTAGTCTACGATAACTCAATGCAAACCCTCCTTTCTACTCGTCTGATTTTTTAAAATTCAAATCTAACTCTTTTAGTTTTTTCTCTATTTCTTCCAATGACTTCTGGCCCAGATTTCTAATCTTGCTCATTTCCTCCCGGGTCTTTTCAATGAGGTCTCCCACGGTATTGATGCTGGCTCGTTTTAGACCATTGGAAGCCCGCACTGAAAGTTCCAGTTCTTCAATAGACATCTCCAGAACTTTATCTTTCTTCTCTTCTTCCTTTTCAACCAGTATCTCTACCTCCGAGTAAGTATCATCAATCTCTGTAAAGAGCTTTAGGTACTCAATCAGGATTTGCGAAGAAAGACTAATACCTTCTTCTGGTCGAATGCTGCCATTGGTCCATATCTCCAGAATAAGCTTGTCATAATCGGTTCTTTTTCCAACCCGGGTATTTTCGACCGTATAATTAACCTTGGTAACCGGAGTGAAAATAGAATCAATTGGTATCAGCCCTACAATATCGGTATTTTTCTGGGGTTGCTGGTCTGCACTTACATATCCACGTCCTCTTTCAACGGTCATTTCCATCTCTAATTTACCGTCTTCATCCAGGCTGGCTATATGTAGATCCGGATTCAATATTTCTATCTCGGAATCCTGCTCAATGTCTCCAGCACATACATTTTTCTTGCCTTTGTGTTCTAATCGGATCAATTTGCGTTCGTTTCCATCATAGCGTAATACCATCTGCTTGATATTCAATATCATTTCCGTGGTATCTTCGAGCACACCAGGAATGGTTGAAAACTCATGTAAAACCCCATCGATCTTAATGGAGGTAATGGCAGCTCCAGGTAAAGATGATAACAGAACCCGGCGCAGTGAATTTCCCAAGGTAGTTCCATAGCCTCTTTCCAGTGGTTCAATCACAAATTTACCGTAGTTGGTTTCCGCATCCTTCTCAAGACATTCGATCCGCGGCTTTTCCATCTCTAGCACTAATTTATCCCCTCCTTCTCTAATAGAGGTTTATCTCGATAGATATATTATCTAGAGTATAGTTCAACGATCAGTTGTTCATTAACCGTCAAATCTACATTCTCTCTGGTCGGTAATGCCAGTACCCTGCCGGTTAGATTGTCAATATCTACTTCCAACCACTCAGGAGGCGTTTTGTAGGCACCATTGGCTTTTATCTCTTGGAATTTAGGTGACTCTACACTGCCGGGCTTAACCTGAATGGTATCGCCCAATCCTACCAGCATCGAAGCAATATTGGCTTTCCTGCCATTGATAGTAAAATGATCATGGTTCACTAGCTGACGCGCTTCCTTACGTGAGGAGCCCATGCCCAACCTGAAAACCACATTATCCAAGCGTCTTTCCAATAGAATCAACAGGTTCTCGCCGGTAATCCCTTTTTGACGATCCGCTTTCTTAAAATAGTTTCGGAACTGCTTTTCCAGAACTCCATAAATTCTTTTGGTTTTCTGTTTTTCCCTGAGCTGAAGCCCATATTCACTGGTTTTTTGCCGGCGCTTTTGACCGTGCTGTCCGGGTATAAAGGCTCTCTTCTGCACCGCACATTTTTCGGAATAGCACCTATCCCCTTTAAGGAACAACTTCTCTCCTTCGCGGCGGCACTGGCGACAGACTGATGCTGTATATCTTCCCACTTAAACCACTACCTCCTTAAACTCTTCTTCTTTTAGGTGGCCTACATCCATTATGCGGAATAGGGGTAACGTCCTTAATAACGCTTACTTCCAGCCCCGCTGCCTGTAAAGACCTTATTGCGGCTTCACGCCCAGCTCCCGGTCCCTTTACAAAGCATTCCACTTCCCGTAAACCGTGTTCCATAGCAGCTCGAGCCGCATTATCAGCCGCTTGTTGGGCGGCAAAGGGCGTACTCTTCCGGGAACCCTTAAAGCCAGCTGTTCCCGCGCTAGCCCATGATATGGCATTTCCATGTTTATCTGTGATCGATATTATCGTATTATTAAAGGTTGATTTGATGTGAGCAATCCCCTCGGCAATATTCTTTTTCTCACGTCGTTTAACCCTGACGTTTGCAGTCTTTCGTGCCACTCAATTAACCTCCCTTTCCGGTTATTTCTTTTTGCCGCCGGCTGTACGCTTCGGTCCCTTGCGTGTGCGGGCATTGGTTTTAGTCTTCTGGCCTCTGACCGGCAAACCACGACGATGACGGATTCCTCTATAGCAGCCCAAATCCATCAGTCTCTTGATGTTCATACTAACATCTCTACGCAGGTCACCTTCAACCATATAGTTCTTGTCGATAATTGCTCTGAGTTTGGCAACTTCTTCCTCGGTTAGATCTTTCACCCTTGTATCGACATTTATACCTGCCGCTGCCAAAATCTTCTGAGACGATGATCTCCCTATCCCTAAAATATAGGTAAGGGATATTTCTACTCTCTTATCGCGGGGTAAATCAACACCTGCTATTCTTGCCAAGCTTTTCACTTCCTTCGGAATTAATTTTTGGTCTGTACTAATAACTTATCCCTGCACCTGTTTGTGCTTAGGGTTTTCACATATAATCATTACCCTACCCTTGCGCTTAATAACTTTGCATTTTTCGCACATGGTCTTTACCGATGGTCTAACCTTCATTTTATATACCTCCTTCATTAGCGGTGATAAATAATTCTACTTAAAACGATAGGTTATTCTGCCCCGATTCAAGTCATAGGGCGATAGTTCCACCATTACTCGATCACCAGGCAATATTCTGATAAAGTTCATTCTCATTTTCCCTGAAATATGGGCAAGGACCTTATGGCCATTTTCCATTTCCACTGTGAACATGGCGTTAGGCAATGGTTCAAGAACTTTCCCCTCTACCTCAATAACGTCATCTTTAGCCACTTACCAGACCTCCTTCCCCGCTGATTATGCCTTTATCCAGTATCCGCTTGATATTCTTTTTAATAATGTGGTTCGCTGGTATCTCTCCCTTATGCAAACAATCCAGAACATCATCAGCCCGAAGATGAGTAAAATGTAAATGGCAAACATTTTTCTTCTTAGGATTTTCTATCTTCCGTAAATCTCCGTCGCTAATGCTAAGATATCGGTCGTTAATTACCTTTACTACTACGAAAGCCTTGCCTCGATCCCGACCAGATTTGGATATGACCACTCTGCCTATTATATCATCGGAAATCTTACGTCACCCCCATTATAGCAAGGTGAGGATCTCTGGACCCTGCTCCCCAATGACTATGCTATGCTCAAAATGGGCTGAATGCTTGCCGTCCTTAGTAACCACGGTCCATTCATCTCCTTTGGTGTATACACCATAAGCCCCTAGGTTCACCATGGGCTCTATAGCCAGAGCCATTCCTGCTTGTAAAGTAGGCCCACGATCAGGCTTTCCATAGTTAGGCACTGGAGGATCTTCATGCATTTTACGACCGATTCCGTGCCCTACAAAGTCTCTCACTATTGAAAATCCTGCACTCTCAGCATAGGTCTGAATGGTATGAGATATATTCCCTAGTCGATTGCCTACCCGAGCTTGCTCTATCCCTTTCATCAGGGCCTCTTCAGTAACTCTAATCAATTTCTTAATCTGGGGCTCTACTTCTCCCACGGCTACAGTTATCGCTGCATCACCTGCAAAACCATCGACGATGACCCCAAAATCGATACTAATTATGTCCCCTTCCTGGAGTAGTCTTATGCCCGGTATGCCGTGCACCACCTCTTCATTTACTGAGGCGCAAATAGCACCGGGAAAAGGTCTGCTTCCACGGGGATTGGGATAATTTTTAAAAACCGCCAAGGCATTCCTTTTATTGGCTTCTTCTTCGGCAATCGCATTTAGTTTACCAGTGCTTATACCCGGCCGGATTTGATCCTGCAAAATATTAAGCACCTCAGCAACTACCCGCCCGGCAACTCTCATTTTATCGATTTCACCAGGGCTTTTTAGGTTTATCATCTAAGATTCTCCAGTATCGCTTTTACGTCTTTGAATACCTCTACCGAATCGCGATTACCATCTAGGGTGGTCAGGTTACCCTGTTGCTCATAATAATTTAAAAGCGGTTGGGTCTGATCCTGGTAAACCTTTAAGCGGTTCTTCACTGTTTCTTCTTTATCATCACTGCGTTGAACCAACTCCCCCCCACATTTGTCGCATACCCCGGTTGAGGCAGGTGGGCTAAATTTGGTATTATAGACGGCTTTGCAGGTAGTACAGCTGACTCTGCCCGACATTCTGAGTAGCAATATTTCTTCAGGGACAGAGATATTCAGAGCTACTTCTACATTTTTTCCGCGTTTGGCTACGACCTGATCAAGTGCTTGTGCCTGTAAGGTGGTGCGGGGAAATCCATCCAGCAGAAATCCCTTTTCACAATCACCTTGAGCCAACCTGTCTTCCACAATTCCAATAGTAACTTCATCGGGAACCAGTTGACCGGCATCCATATACTTTTTTGCTTCCTTACCCATCGCCGTGCCATTAAGAACCGCTTCCCGAAACATATCTCCAGTAGAAATATGGGGAATGGGATAGGCCACTTTAATCAACTCAGCTTGGGTTCCTTTCCCTGCGCCCGGGGGTCCCATAAGAATAATGTTCACGGTAATCATCTCCTATTTAACAAAGCCTTCATAGCTTCTTAAAAGTAAATGTGATTCAATCTGCTTCATTGTATCCAAGGCAACACCGACTAGTATCAAAAGGGCTGTTCCTCCAAACCAAAGACTTTGTACCCCGGTCAGAGCTATAACAATATTGGGCAGTACCGCAATCAATGCCAAAAATACTCCCCCTACAGTAGTCAAGCGGGATAAAACCCTATCAATATACTCGGCTGTAGGACGACCTGGTCTAATCCCAGGAACAAAGCCGCCATTTTTCTTTATATTATCAGCTACATCCAGGGGATTAAAAATAATCGCCACATAGAAATAGGTGAAAAATATAATCAAAGCAGCATAGAAAATGTTGTAAAGAACGCTACCAAAGTTAAAATAAGTGTTTACAAACTGGTTGAATCCCGATGTCGGACTCATCCACGAACCAATAGTAGCGGGAAACATACCTAAGGACATCGCGAATATTATCGGGATAACCCCGGCAGCATTTACCTTCAGCGGCAGAAATGTACTCTGTCCACCATACATCCTACGCCCTACCACCCGTTTGGCATACTGAATGGGCAATCTTCTCTGGCCTTCGTTCATTGCTACAACCGAAGCTATAACTACCAGAATCACAACTATCAATAACAATACGCTGAAATATCCAGCCATACCGCTGGCAACTTCCTGACCTACACCTACTATCTGAGAGGGAATCCGAGCTGCGATCCCACAGAAGATGATCAGAGATATTCCATTGCCAATGCCCTTCTCGGTAATCATTTCCCCTATCCACATTAGCATAGCGGTTCCCGCAGTCAAGGATATAGCTATAATCATATAGGAAACTATGCCCGGATCTAATATGGCTCCTGATTTTCTGAGCGCAATGGCCATACCAATTGCTTGAACAAAGGCCAATACAACTGTTCCATATCTGGTATACTGAGCAATCTTCTTTTTGCCTTCTTCCCCTTCCTTGTTCAATTCCTCCAATTTAGGCACAACCACGGTAAGCAGCTGCATTATAATCGAGGCATTGATATAAGGGGTTATACTCATGGCAAAAACGCTAAACCTTTTAAATGCTCCCCCGGATATTATATCAAAGAATCCAAATAGTTGGCCCTTCAATAATTCCTGCAGGGCTTCAGCATTTATACCCGGCACCGGGATATGCGCTCCCAGCCGGAACACCAATAGCATAAAAAGAGTAAAAAGCAGTTTGCTTCTCAAATCTCCTATTTTAAAGGCCTTCTGCATGGAATTAAGCATTAAATCACCTCAAATTTGCCGCCCCTGGCTATGATTTTTTCTTCGGCCTGCTGGCTGCATTTGTGAACTTGAATCGTTAGTTTCTTTTCCAGTTCCCCGTCTCCAAGTATTTTGACACCGGCAGTAATTTTTTTAACCAGTCCTGCTGCTTTTAGAAGTTCAATTGTTACTATAGTACCATCTTCAAAGCAGTTCAGATCCCCAATATTTACGATGGCATATTCTTTTCTAAATATATTGGTGAAACCTCTTTTGGGTATACGCCGTTGCAACGGCATTTGTCCACCTTCAAATCCTAGTCTAACACCTCCGCCGGAGCGGGCCTTCTGTCCTTTGTGCCCGCGGCAAGAAGTCTTACCATGACCAGAACCAATGCCTCGGCCCACCCTTTTGGTACGTTTATTCGCCCCGGGTGGAGATTTCAGTTCATCTAACCTCACTGTAAAACCTCCCTATGCTTCATCTAACTCTTGAACACTAACCATATGTTTTACCTTATTAATCTGTCCGCGTATCTGGTCACAGTCTTCTTTTATAACTGACTGATTAAGCTTCTTGAATCCCAGGCTCTTAATGGTCAATCTCTGGGTCTGGGGGTAACCAATAAAGCTTTTCATCCAGGTAATCTTTAACTGTTTCGCCAAGTGGTCTCCCTCCCTAGTTCAATATCTCGTCTATAGTTTTGCCCCTCTGCCTAGCAACCTGGTCAGCTCTCTTCAGACCCTTTAAGCCCTCCATTGTAGCACGTACCACGTTGTTGGCATTGGAGGAACCGATACACTTCGTGAGAATATCTTTAAGTCCGGCAGCTTCCAATACCGCACGAACTGGTCCACCAGCTATAACGCCAGTACCTGCAGAGGCAGGCTTCAACAATACGTGACCTGCACCAAACCTACCAATAATTAGATGGGGTATAGTCCTACCATCAATTAAAGGAATCTCTATCATGTTTTTCTTAGCACTTTCCATAGCTTTACGAATAGCTTCCGGGACCTCGGTGGCCTTGCCTTTACCTGAGCCTACCCGCCCTGCACCATCACCTACAACGACCAGTGCGCTGAAACTGAACCTTCGTCCACCTTTTACAACCTTGGCAACCCGGTTAATATTTACTACCTTTTCGATAAATTCCGGGGACGCCTGTTCCCTTTCTATCATCTTTTCCCTCCTAACCTTCAGAAATTAGCATTAAAAAACAAGTCCATTTTCACGTGCTGCATCTGCCAGAGCAGCTACGCACCCATGATATCTACGTCCGTTTCTATCAAATACAACCGTGGTTATGCCGCTTTCCTGAGCCTTCCGGGCAATACTCCCGCCAACCCTTTTAGCTGCCTCCACATTGCTGGAACTGCCTAAATCCGCCATATCCTTATCCAGGGTAGATGCGGCTACCAGGGTGACTCCTTTTTCGTCATCAATAAGCTGGGCATATACATGATTCAAGCTTCGATATATGCAAAGCCTGGGTATCTCAGCCGTACCAGACATTTTACGCCGGATTCTTTGATGCCGACCCTGCCTGAGTTCTTTCTTGCTGGTCTTTTTGAGCAACGTCGTCACTCCCTTCCTATTTTTTAGCGCCAGTCTTACCAGCTTTGCGCCTTACTACCTCATTCTCATACCTGAGTCCCTTGCCTTTGTAGGGCTCGGGCTTGCGAATTGCACGAATATGAGCAGCTGTATTTCCTACTAATTGCTTATCTATACCTTTGACCGTGATTTTAGTAACGGCAGGAACCTCAAACTCAATCCCTTCTGGGGCTTCTACCTCTACCGGATGAGAAAATCCAATACTAATAACCAGTTTGCTACCCTGCATCTGAGCCCGGTAGCCTACTCCAACCATTTCCAACTTCTTTTCAAAGCCGCTGGTCACCCCGGTGACCATGTTGGCAACCAGTGCGCGGGTAAGTCCGTGCATAGCACGGTGTCTCTTAGCGTCACTAGGTCTCTTTACCAGTAGTTCGTTTTCCTCCTGGTCTATGGCAATATCCTCCGGTATTGACTGGGACAGAGTTCCTTTAGGGCCTTTGACCGTAATAATGTTGTTTTCAATGTTTATTTCTACGCCTGTGGGTAGGCTGATAGGTTTTCTACCTATTCTGGACACTGTTAACTCCTCCTTCACCCTCCGGGCACTTCTGGTGCTCCCTAACGGTCGCGACTAATGTTGCACCCTCTGGGCACTTCTGATGCTCCCTAACGGTCGCCACTAATGTTGCAGCTACCATATATAACATATTACTTCCCCGCCCAAGCCTTGCTGGCGGGCTTTTTTGTCAGTCATTATCCCTTTTGAGGTAGAAACAACTGCTGTACCCAGCCCAGCTAATACCTTGGGTACTTCTTCTTTTTTGGCATATACCTTGAGTCCCGGTTTGCTAATTCTTTTTATTCCAGTAATGACCTTTTCTTTATTCGGGCCATATTTTAGGTATATCCTGATAATCCCCTGCTTGCCATCAGCTATATACTCGAAGTCCTTGATGTACCCCTCATCTTTCATGATTTCAGCCAATGATATCTTCATTTTAGAACTGGGTATTTCTACGGTTTTATGCATCACCATATTACCGTTTCGAATCCTAGTCAAGAAATCGGCTACGGGATCAGTAACGACCATGTCTATTTACCTCCTTTATCTAACCTACCAGCTCGATTTTGTAACCCCTGGTATTTCTCCCTTGTGAGCCATCTCCCTGAAACAAACTCTGCACATCCCGAATTTACGCATATAAGCTCTCGGTCTACCGCATATCTTACAGCGATTATATTCCTGAACCGCAAACTTCTGTGGGCGCTTTTGCTTTGCTATCAAAGATTTCTTGGCCACCTTAAACACCCCTCCTATCTGAATGGCATTCCCATGCTCTTTAGTAATTCTCTGGCTTCCTCATCAGTCTTGGCACTTGTTACGATGATTACTTCCAGACCTCTAATCTTGTCTATTTTATCATAGTCAATTTCCGGAAATATGGTCTGCTCTTTGATTCCTAGGGAATAATTGCCCCTTCCATCAAAGGCTTGAGGTGATACACCTCTGAAATCACGTACTCGAGGCAGAACGATATTAATTAGGCGACTCAAAAAATCGTACATTCTCTCGCCGCGGAGAGTCACCTTACAACCAATTGGCATTCCTTCTCTTAATTTGAACCCGGCAATAGACTTCTTAGCTTTAGTAATTACCGGTTTCTGTCCGGCAATTATTGTTAAATCATTAACCGCTCCATCCAGAGCTTTCGGATTCTGTATAGCTTCGCCCACACCTACATTGATAATAACCTTCTCCAGTTTGGGAACCTGCATTACGTTTTTATAGGAGAATTTATCCATCATCTTGGGAGTTATATCTTGTTTATATTGTTCAAATAACCTGGCCATTCAACAGTTGGCCTCCCTTCTCGGAGTTTTAGTCTAATACCTCTCCACAATGCTTGCATACTCGTACCTTCTGGTCATTATCCAGAACCTTTTTCGCTCCTCGGGTGGGCTTGTTGCATTTATTGCACAGCAGCATCACATTGGACACATTAAGGGGACATTCTATCTGAAGTATCCCTCCCTGGGGAAGGCTCCTGCTAGGCTTCTGATGCTTCTTGGCCTTGTTTATCCCTTCAACCACTATGCGATTGTTGTCGGGTATTACCTTTAATACCTTACCCTTTTTGCCCGAATCTTTGCCAGTAATCACTGTAACGGTATCACCTTTTTTAATATCCATCTTTCACACCTCCACCGACTAAAGAACTTCGGGGGCCAGAGATACGATTTTCATGAAGTTCTTATCCCTCAGTTCTCTTGCCACAGGGCCAAATATACGAGTTCCCTTGGGATTATTATTGTCATCTATTATTACTGCTGCGTTTTCCGAAAAAGCGATATGAGAACCGTCCGGCCTACGTATCTCCTTTTTAGTCCGAACTACAACTGCCTTCACCACGTCGCCCTTTTTTACTACTCCGCCTGGAGAAGCTTCTTTTACTGCAGCAACAATTACATCTCCGACCGTAGCATATCTTCTGGTCGAACCACCTAGGACCTTAATACATAAAACCTTTTTGGCCCCGGTGTTATCACCTACTTGTAAAACAGTTTCCTGCTGAATCACGGTATAAACCTCCCTTCAAAATACCCCGACTATTGCAAAGTCTTGGCTTTCTGCACAATTTCAATGAGGGTCCATCTCTTCTCTTTGCTTAAGGGGCGGGTTTCCATGATTTTTACAATATCACCGGTTTTCGCCTCGTTGTTTTCATCATGTGCCTTATATTTCTTGCTGGTCTTAATGGTCTTTTTGTATAGAGGATGCTGTTTCACAGTTTCCACCCTAATTGCAATGGTTTTATCCATTTTGTCACTTGTAACCTTGCCTATCATATTCTTACGGTTGACTTGATTCTCAGTCACCATTAGACCTCCTTTATCCGTTACTTTCCCGGGAGATTTCACGCTGCCTTAATATAGTCTTACACCGGGCTATATTCTTACGGACATCCCGGATTCTCATGGGATTATCCAATTGACCGGTAGCAATTTGGAACCTGAGGTTAAATAATTCTTCTTTATAATTAGAAACTTTTCTAATTAATTCCTCGTCGGTTAGTTCCTTTATTTTATCAGCTTTCACTAACCTCACCACCCATTTCTTCTCTTTTTACAAAGGTGCACTTAATAGGGAGCTTGTGCGCAGCCAGTCTCATGGCTTCCCGTGCAACTTCTTCGCTGACTCCAGAGAGTTCAAACATGACCCTACCTGGCTTAACTACTGCGATCCACGACTCTGGGGAACCTTTTCCCTTACCCATACGAGTTTCAGCTGGCTTGGCAGTTATCGGGCGGTCCGGAAATATCTTAATCCATAATTGTCCGCCTCTTTTAACATGACGGTTGATAGCGATACGAGCTGCCTCGATCTGCCGGTTAGTAACCCAGGCCGGTTCCAAGGCTTGCAATCCAAATTCCCCATAGGTCACGGTATTGCCCTTATGAGCATTGCCTTTTAAGCTCGGGCGGTGCTGTTTCCTGTATTTGGTTCTTTTTGGGGTAAGCATTATTTTTCTGCCTCCTCCACTGCTTTCTGTTTAGGCCTCTGCCTAGCTTCTGGTGCTATTTCTCCCCTATTGATCCATACTTTAATGCCAATCTTACCGTAGGTAGTATTGGCTTCTGCAAAGCCATAATCAATATCCGCTCTAAGGGTATGAAGAGGCACTTTACCCTCTGAATACCACTCGGTTCTGGCTATTTCAGCCCCACCCAAACGTCCTGAAATGGCTATCTTCATTCCTATGCCACCAACCCGCATGGTTCTCTGTACTGTCTGTTTCATGGCCCGGCGAAATGATATACGCTTTTCCAGCTGCTGTGCCACATTTTCAGCTACGATTTGGGCATCCAGTTCGGGCTTCTTGATCTCCTGAATGTTTATATTGATATTCTTACCGGTCATAGTGCTCAACTCAACTTTGAGTTTTTCCACTTCACTTCCGCCACGACCAATTACTATTCCAGGCTTGGCAGTGTGAATGGTTACCCGTACCCGGTTCCCGGTTCTTTGTATTTCCACCTTGGAAATCCCGGCGGTATAAAAGCGTTCTTTGACCAGCTTTCTTACCCGGTAATCTTCATGCAGAAGTTCTGTATAATCTCTATCGGCATACCAGTTGGAATCCCAACCTCTAATAATGCCGATTCTAAATCCTTTCGGATGAACCTTTTGACCCACTATTTAACCTCCCTTTCCATGAGCACCACCGTAATATGGCTAGTCCTATGCCGCCTTACATCTGCTCTGCCATATGCCCGGGGTTGCATTCTCTTAAGCGTCGGGCCTACGTCAATCATAATCTGCGAGATATATAGTGCATCGGAATTCATATCAAAATTGTGTTCGGCATTGGCTACGGCAGATTTCAATACTTTATTTATCAGGGGCGCCGATTTTTTGTTAGTGTATTTTAATATCCCTATGGCCTCTTTGATTGCTTTACCTCTAACTAAATCAGCTACCTGGCGAGCTTTTAAAGGAGATACACGTATATAGTGAGCTGAAGCTTTGGCTTCCATAATATCTCTCCTCCTTTCTACTTGGCTCTACTTGTCTTCTCGGATTTACCAGCATGACTTCTGAAGGTCCGGGTAGGAGCAAATTCTCCTAATTTTAAACCTACCATATCCTCGGTAACATATACCGGAATATGCCTGCGCCCATCGTGAACAGCTAACGTATGCCCTAACATCTGGGGCATTATAGTGGAGCGTCTGGACCAGGTTTTTATTACCTTCTTCTGGCCGGTTTCGTTTATATCTTCAACCTTTTTCATAAGCTTCTCTTCACAATAAGGTCCTTTTTTTAACGACCTGCCCATTGAAAGACCTCCTTAGCGCTACGCGTAATTTTAGATTTTACTTCTTATTCCGTTTTCTTACTATCATCTTATCGGATGGCTTTTTCTTGCGAGTCTTACCACCAATGGCTATCTTGCCCCAAGGAGAAACTGGATATTTCCTTCCAATAGGTGCCCGGCCTTCGCCGCCGCCATGAGGATGATCTACAGGATTCATGACTGAACCTCTAACTGTTGGTCTAATTCCCATCCAGCGGGATCTGCCAGCCTTGCCTATTTTCTGTTTGGCAAAATCCAGATTCCCTATTTGGCCTAGGGTAGCCCGGCAGTTTATATGCACTAGTCTTACCTCGCCAGAGGGTAATCTAACATGAGCGTAAGCACCCTCTTTAGCCATTAACTGCGCCACTGTTCCGGCTGAACGGACCATTTGTCCACCTTTGCCGGGGCGAAGTTCAATGTTGTGAATTAATGATCCCACCGGTATATCCTTTAACGCCAAAGTATTCCCGGTCTTAATATCGGCTTTGGAACCAGATATAACTTTGTCGCCAACCTTCAAATGGTTTGGCGCAAGAATATATGCCTTGGCACCATCCGCATAAAACAACAACGCAATGTTAGCGGAACGGTTGGGGTCATACTCTATAGCAGCAACTGTAGCTGGGATATCATCTTTTATACGTTTGAAGTCAATTACCCGGTACAGGCGCTTATGTCCTCCGCCTTTATGTCTTACCGTAAGCCGACCCTTGGCATTTCTGCCTCCGCTACTTTTCAGGGATACAGTTAGGCTCTTTTCGGGCTCGGTTTTGGTAATCTCGTCAAAACTCAATATGGTCATGTGTCTTCTACTAGGTGTTGTAGGCCTGAATTTCTTTATGGCCATTTCCTTCCTCACTCCTTACAGCACGCCAAATAATAGGATTACATGCCTTCAAATAATTTAATCTTCTGGCCTGACTTAAGACTGACAATAGCTTTTTTGCGGTCGGATGTTCTACCTACAAATTTTCCCATCCTTTTGGGCTTACCTTTGACATTTATAGTGTAGACTTTTTCAACCCGTACTTTGAATATATCTTCAATAGCATTCTTTATTTCAGTCTTATTGGATCTCTTGTCTACAATAAAAGTGTATTTGTTATCAGCCAGCAGATTCATTGATTTTTCAGTAACTACCGGTTTGATAATAATGTCCCTATAATCCCTCATTTAAGCAAATACCTCCTCTAGCCTGGCAACTGCATCCTTGGTCATAAGCAGTGTCTCATATTTAAGAATATCAAATACATTTATATAATCGGCTTTAAGAGGTTTAACCCCTGGGATATTACGGGCTGACTTGTACACATTGACATCGCCGTCAGCAGTTACAAGCAGAGTCTTTTTACCCACATTCAACAAGCCAAGGGTTGCTACCATCAGCTTGGTTTTAGGTTGATCAAAAGTTAGGAAATCAACCACAATTATATTGCTATCCAGCGCCTTGCTGGATAGGGCTGATTTTAAGGCTAAGCGCCTCACCTTACGTGGAAGTTTGTAGGAATAGTCTCTGGGCTTAGGACCAAAAGCAATTCCTCCACCCCTCCATACAGGATTACGCGAACTTCCCACTCGAGCACGACCAGTTCCCTTTTGCTTCCAAGGTTTCTTGCCCCCGCCCCTGACTTCTGCTCTGGTCTTGGTTGAGGCATTTCCTACCCGCTTGTTCGCGAGCTGCATTTTTACAAATTGGTGCATAACTGCCACATTAGGCTGTATGCCAAAAACATTATCACTTAAGTCTATCTCACCAACCTGGGCGCCCTGCATATCATACATTGCAACTTTAGGCATCTTCTTTACCTCCTTCGCGTCGAACTAACTACGCTTTGATTGAACTCTTAATAATTACTAGGCCTTTCCTTGGCCCTGGTATTGCACCCTTGATAAGGATGAGGTTCTTTTCGGGATAGACTTTTACTATCTTCAAGCACTGAACGGTAACTCGTTCACAGCCCATGTGACCCGGCATCTTGCGACCTGGGAATACGCGAGCCGGTCCCATTGCTCCCAGCGAACCTGGACGCCGATGATATTTAGAACCATGACCCATAGAACCCCGAGCCATATTATGTCTTTTAACCGCGCCCGCAAAACCTTTGCCTTTGGAAGTGCCTACTACATCGATTACCTCGCCTGCGGCAAATATATCCGCTTTAATCTCGGAACCGATTTCATAATCGTTCACATTGTTGACGCTAAATTCTTTGATATGCCGTAAAGGCTTTAATTTAGCCTTGCGAAAGATCCCCATTTTCGGTTTATTGACCAATTTTTCCCTAATGCTCTTGAAACCAACCTGGATAGCATCATATCCATCGGTTTCTACTTGCTTCTTCTGTAAAACGACATTTGGCTCTGCTTCTACAATAGTAACAGGAATCGCTTTGCCGTTCTCATCAAATACCTGTGTCATGCCTATTTTGATGCCCATAATTGTCTTCTGATTCTTGTCAGCCACCTTAAGTACCTCCTAGTTGAGAATTCTAGGGAGAGCGGTTGGAAGTGGGACATCCAACTTCACCTTTACTTCAAATACCCGGATTTGCTACCTTGAGATCCTTTTCCCCACTGACCTCTCAGCACCGGTCCTCAGCTATAACTTGATCTCTATGTCTACTCCTGAAGGCAGATCCAAGTGCATCAGGGCATCTATAGCCCGAGGATTAGGATCGAGTATGTCTATTAAACGCTTGTGGGTTCTCATTTCAAACTGTTCGCGAGAATCCTTGTTCACATGCGGCGAACGCAAAATGGTATAAATCTTTTTCTCAGTCGGCAAAGGTATCGGCCCTGAGACGCTAGCCCCATTTTTTCTCGCAGTATCAACAATCTTCTGTGATGATTGATCCAGGAGCTTATGGTCGAATGCCTTCAATCTGATTCTTACTTTCTGTTGGCCATTCACTCTTATTAAACCTCCTTAGACTGGGGTTATTTTAATACACGCGCCCTGGCGTTTGGTTACAAAGGATGTTCCCATCCTATCCCCTCGCGTTAGGCTAACCGGGCTGACTTAGCCATCAATACTGGTAACTACACCGGAACCTACAGTTCTTCCGCCTTCGCGGATAGCAAATCTTAGGCCCTCTTCTATCGCTATCGGAGTTATCAG
>PHAA01000055.1 GCA_002840245.1 Firmicutes bacterium HGW-Firmicutes-15 | reverse complement strand
TTTCATAACTGTAATTCGCACTTCTCGTTTCTCTTTGTTCAGTTTTATCAAGATCTTCGCCGTTTCACTTCTGTTTAGCGGCAAGAATTATCTTATCATGGCTAATGTCTTATGTCAAGGAATTTCAAATTCTTTTTTATGTGTATCAAACTGCTTTTATCTTCTTTTTCTTTTCAATAGAGATGGCACAATCCGGGCAGACCATCTCACAAATGCTACAAGCTATACAGCTATCTTCATCTTTCGGTTTTACAGTAGGCGTACCGTAGAGCCCCAATTTGTCAGACCAGATCAAAACCTGGTTAGGACATTTTTCTTTACAGAGCCCACAGCCTTTGCAGTAATAAGGGAAAATGTGAAAACTGGCTTTATCAAGCTCAAATGATACGGCTTCCATCTCAGGCATTCTGAGCCCCCCCTTCCTGCAATGCTTTTTCACCCATCTGCTTACCAATTTCTAGGGCCTTGAAATTCAGTTCTCTCAAACTAGGATTTTTTTCAAATTTATAGGCTAACTTACTTTCCAGGGCATCCTTGGCCGCTTCAAAACTAACTACTTTGGTAAGACCAATAACTGCTCCCATAATAATGATGTTAAATACTCTTGGGTGCAATTCTTTATTTGCTGTCTCAATAGCTGGTATACCTATAATCTTTTTGGCTTCCCGGGGAAGTTCATCCGGGCTGACCTTAAAACCACTATCATAAACGAACAGGGTTTCCGGCCCGGAGTAAACGGAAGTTCTGCTGACCGCTCTTTCACTCAAAGCAACGACTACATCTGCCTTATGAAATTTAGGTGCGCCAATTCTAACATCGCTAAACTGAATGAAGGCTATGGATACGCCACCTCGCTGCTCCAGACCGAAATTAGGTATATATAAAGCCTGCTGGTTATTATTATAGGCCGCCTCAGCTAGTATCTCAGCAACTGATTGCACTCCCTGACCACCTTCGCCTGCCAGCGCAATTCTTATTAATGACATTATTTATCCCCCTTTCCCAAGGGATTTTTTAACTCCCCAACCGGGAAATATTTTTCCATTTCATCCTCCAAAAAATTCCAGCTTTGTTGGGCGTTGGTACGCCAATTTGTAGGACAAGTGGATAAAACCTCCACAAAGGAGAAACCATTGCCTTCCATTTGGTTCTTAAGTGCTGATTTTAAATATTTCTTGAGCTGTTTGTATTTGGACACCGTCGCTCTGGCTATATATGCACTATCAGGTGTCAACTCCGCCAAGAATTCTGGTCCCATGGTAGGATAACCCGTGGTTTCTGGATCCCTACCATATGGTGAAGTCTCGGTTTTTTGACCGGGCAGAGTAGTAGGTGCCATTTGCCCGCCAGTCATTCCATAGTTAGTATTGTTCACCAAAATTAAGGTTACCTTCTCATTACGCACGGCTGCATTCAATAGGTGCTGGGAGCCGATGGAGTAACCTCCTCCGTCACCCATATAACCTATACAAGTCAGTTCTGGGCGCGACCTCTTTATTCCTACCATTACCGGGGTTGTTCTGCCATGATGGGTCTGAGTGCTATCACAGGCAAAGAAATCCCATGCCAGTAATGAACAACCGATATCGCAGCCAAATATTGCTTGATCCTGAATTTGTAGTTCATCTATTACTTCTCCCAAGGCTTTCAGCACAATTCCATGTCCACATCCCGGACAGAATTTGTGCGGCTTAGAGGGAAGATACCACGATTTAGGCACTGCTGGTGCAAGCATTGTTTTACCTCCTTTCCTATAAGACGCTTTTAACTTTACTTATAATGTCGTAATCTATAATGCCGACTCCTGGCTTAAATAGATTTTCTATTTTTACATTCTCCCCGAATATTTCCTGTTTGGTCAACCTATCTAGTTGCCCGTAAGCTGACTCAGCAATAAGGAGTTTTTTGGCACCGCTCTTGGCGATAGCAGCCCGGAGTTGTTTGCGCGGATAAGGCCTTAAAGTAATGGGTCGAAAATAACCCGCCTTAATCCCCTGTGCCCGCAGAGCTTTGACAGCATCATCAGCAGCCCGAGATACAACTCCATGAGATACGATAATTATATCTGCATCATTACAGTATTTTTCATCATATTCAACGATTGTATCTTCCAGAGCTTCATACTCAGCAGCGACTTTCATTACTACTTCATATAGTTCTTCTTCAAGACTATATATGTTGCATAAATGCTGGGGCTCACGACCTGCTGAAATTTTTCCCTCCAGACCTATAAGTGGGTAGGGTTTAATCATTTCAATCCCTCTGTCTTCCGGGTCATACATTTCCAACGGTTCCCTCATTTTAGCCTGGTAACCATCGCCCAGAATAAACACCGGAAATCTATATTTCCAAGCCACATTAAAACCTTTAATAGTATAGTCATAAATCTCCTGGTGACTAGCAGTGGAATAAACTATTCTCATTCCTTCCCCATTACCGCCAAAGGTGGTTAGGGTTACTTCCTGCTGAGAATAAACAACGGTACCCGATGAGGGCCCTCCCCGCTGTTGAATAATTGCCAGCAGTGGCAGTCGCATGGCTTCCGCCATCCCAAAGGGTTCCTGCATGAGCACATTTCCTGGTCCAGCGGTTGCAGTAAAAGCCTTTTTGCCACATTGAACCGAACCACACACTGTAAAGCCGGCCGACAGTTCATCTTCAGTTTGCAGAAAGCCTCTCCCGTGCTTGGGCGCTAGACGAGTCCAATAATGCATTATTTCGTTCTGCGGTGTGATAGGGTAACCAAACATCATGTCGGCTCCCGCTACCAAGCATGCCCAGGCTGCTGTTTCATTGCCGGTCACAAAAGATTTCTTGGGATTACCAATAATTCTTGGCATTTATTTAACGCACCTCCCTTTACGAATTTTGAATTAGTAATTCTATTTTGCGTAATGATTGAAAACGATAATTTATAAATATAAAATTGTTTAAGACTACCACATCGCACCAGGCATATACCTTTTTATGTATTTTACCTGCATGGCATATTTTTCGGCTGGCACTAATTCGTGCAAGTCTTCATTTACCGCCATATAAGCAATTGGTATACCCATTTCGCATCCTACTTCCTGGATTAAGTCATTGCCCATTTTTATAATTTCCACCGTAGTCTCATCTCCCAGATGGGTATTGAGCACAATGGCATCCACTCTTCCCAGTTCGGTCAGATATTCCCTGATTTTTTCCTTAGAATCGGTCATGGGGCGAGTTCCGTTAATTACCGCCAGGATCTTTAACTCCGAGGACTCATTGGCTCCCTCCACCAGATTAAGGGTTTTCGCCCCCTGTACGCCATAACCTATATCCATTATGATATCGCCTTCGTTCATTAACGCCCATCGGGCCTTCGGGTTCAACATGGCACCGGTCTCTCCTAGGCCGAAGGAATCCTCTCTGGCAAAACTTATAACCTTCATTCCCATTGCTTCCAAAACTTTTTTCAAGGTTCTCAACGTATAAAAAGGTTCTACTGTATCTAGGTCCACCAGGGTTACCTGTCGGCCCTGATTTTTCAAGTCTAGAGCCCTATTAATCGCCATTTCACTTTTGCCGCTAGCGTACTCACCTATATATGCCTCTATTATTCTACCTGTACTATTTATGGAGAAACTCAACACCTCCTGATTGTATACAGTATCCGTGGTTCAGCCAACTACTAGCTTGTTATAAGTATACTGAGAGTTTAATTGTGCGTCAATATGAATCTCAAATATAAGATATATTACTCACATTCCCTGGTTAATATTACGCACATTTAGAAAATGTCTCCGCTTAGTTTTTACTAACCTTACTCTGCATATTCTGAACACTATATAATATTTACACAGTCTTTTACCAGCCTTTTTGAAAATAAATAACTGCAAAGGGACAAGGGAACGGTTCTCTCGTCACAACCTTCGAAATGGTGTGACTGAAGAATCGTCCCCTTGTTCCTTATTCGTTCCTTTTTATTTTAGCAACAGTTGAAAACAAACCAACAATAATATACCCGGTATACCCAGGAATCCCGCCACCAATACTGTAATTATATTTATCGGTAGTGCAAAGCCAAAATACGCCGCGCCATAATTCGCCATTAAAAGCAAAATCAATCCGATGGCAGAATTAATTATTAATTTCCAAAGCAACTTAACCGGCTTCATGATTAACTGTGCCATAATAAAGATAATCACTAGCAAAAATAGACCGGCAATTATAATGTTTGTTGTCCCCATTAGCAATACACCCTTTCAAGCATCTTCAGGCATCAGATGACTCATTTATTACATTACAAGCTCTATCACTTTGTCGAGATAGCTCTGGTTGCTTTTTCCGCCTATAGTCTTTTAGTAAGTAGTCATACCTCTTTTCAGCGGCGGTTATGCTGTACACTGCCCAATCCACCATGTCTGGATCTTCCATCTGTGCAAACATGTGGCGCGCTGTTAATAATTCTTCCTTTGCCTGCTGAATTAATACTATATCATCCAGCTTCTTTTGTTGTTTGTCTTCACCGTTCAGTAAGCAAACTTCGCGAAGAGCCTCCCACCATTTTAACCAGACCTTCATTGTCAACCCTCCATAAGTCTGTAACAAACTATGTTGTCCACTGCATCTTATGTAAGGCTAACCAATTTTATACCGAGGAATTGTCTCATACGGGGACATCATACGGGGACATTCCCCGAAGGGGTGTGTCCCCGTACCTTAAACGGCGTGTGTCCCCGTACCTTAAACGGGGTGTGTCCCCATACCTTATAGTTCCTTACGGCCCTCCATTGCTCGGCGCAAGGTTATTTCGTCAGCAAATTCTATGTCTCCTCCTACCGGTAGTCCGTGGGCTAGGCGGGTAACTCTGATCTTCTGCTTGCCAACAACAGACGCCAAGTAACGCGACGTAATTTCTCCGTCAATGTTAGGATTGAGCGCAAGAATGACTTCGTTCACTTCCCCCTCACCTAAGATTTTAAGCAGGGGTATCAGGTTCATTTCTCCTAGGTCGTTATCATCCATCAGCTTGAAACTTCGGTTCAACACAAAATATTTCCCTTTATAGCCAGTTCTTTCAAGCGCAATAATGTCGCTCGCTTCCTCCACTATACATAAACTGCTTCTGTCCCGATCCGGATCACAACATATATGGCAGGGGTCAATGTCAGTTAGGTATCCGCAAACCGAACAAGGAAATACCTTTTCCCGAGCATCCAGAAGGATTTGCGACAACTGCCGAACCTCCTCTAGGGGCATCTTCAATATGTAAAGGGCCAATCTCTGGGCCGTCTTAGGACCTATCGTCGGCAGTTTCAACAGTTGGTCAATCAAGTTCTCCAGCGGTCGGGCCAATCTCATGTTTTTGCCTCCTATAGCTTTTTACAATCCGGGTATGTTCAGTCCCCCGGTTATCTTAGCCATCTCGGTGGATACCATGTCCTGAGACTGTTTAATGGCGTCGTTTATTGCTGCCATAATTAGATCTTCGAGCATTTCCACATCCTCCGGGTCAACTACCTCTGGCTTAATCTTAATCTCTAATACACGCTGCTTGCCATTCACCTTGACCATAACTGCTCCACCACCAGCAGAACCCTCAATGATCCGTTCCTGTAGTTCAGCCTGCGTCTTTGCCATTTCCTCCTGCATTTTTTTGGCCTGTTTCATCATCTGATTCATGTTGGAACCGCCCATAGGATTAAATTTCATTCTATTTTCCTCCTTACTCTTTTACTTCTACTATGTCTTCGCCAAAATATTCAATGGCCTTTTTCACAATTATATCATTATACTGGCTGTCTTCTAGAAAGATAAACTGCACTTCAACTTCGCGTTTGAATATTTCCTTTATCACTGCATCCACTATTTCCCGGTTTGCCTTTTCCTCCATTCTCTCTTTATGAAATCTGTATCCCTTGCGAAAGCCGATAAAGATGGTATCCCCTTTGACGCCCAACAATTTTCCCTGGGATAGGAGAGCATGGGTTGGTATTTTCTTTTCTTTTACCCCCGCCAACAAGCGGTTCCACAATACTTCTTTAGCATCATTTCTTTCGTTTTTATCATGGCTTTCATTGCTTTCGTTTTTTGCTCGTTGTTTTGGGGCAACCGCTTTCTGGGATATGATAACGGGTTCCGATCTAACTTCCTTCGGAGCAAATAAGTCAGCCATTTCCAATAACGCCATTTCCAGCAGATACTTCTGGCCCTCGCTAAACCTTAGCTTTTCACCTGTCTCCATTATCATTCGCAAAGACTGCAAAATCTGATTTTTATCAGCTTTCAGCGATTGTTTTTTGAGAAATTCGTAGCTTTGCTCACCTGCCATTACCAGCTCGGCTTCCTCTCCCGCTAGTTTGTATAATAGTAAATCGCGCAGGTAGAGCGCCGTTTCTCGAGCCAACTGCCCGGCCTCTTTGCCTTGATTCAGGGCCTTGTTCAGCATAGACACGGTGGAAACCACGTCTTCTGCAATAACTTTATCAATAAGCTGAGCTACGAACACGTCATCTACCAGTCCCAGCACTTCCAGCACGTCCGCCTTACTTAGGCTGCCATCCTTATATGAATATAGCTGATCCAACATGCCCAGAGCATCACGCATCCCCCCATTAGCCCGACGGCTGATCAGAGACAATGCCTCCCCTTCTATTTCAATGCCATTGCTGGCAGCTACGTCTTTTAAGCGGGCACTGATCTGGGGCAGGGTTAACCTGCGGAAATTATACTTCTGACAGCGGGATAGGATGGTACTGGGAATTTTGTGGGGCTCAGTGGTAGCAAGTATAAATATGACCGATTCTGGAGGTTCCTCCAGAGTCTTTAAAAGGGCATTAAATGCCTCCGTGGTCAACATGTGCACTTCGTCTATTATGTAGACCTTTTTTTTCCCCTGGGCAGGCATTATTCTAACTTTTTCCCTCAAATCACGAATTTCATCAATCCCCCGATTTGAGGCCGCGTCTATCTCGATCACGTCCATAAAATTGCCGTTATTAATATCCTGGCAGGAAAGGCATGCATTACAAGGTTCTCCCTCAATACGCTTCTCACAGTTCACTGCTTTGGCCAGAATTTTGGCGATACTCGTCTTACCCGTTCCTCTGGGGCCGCAAAAAAGATAAGCATGGGTTAGCCGATCTTCCCGAACTGAATTCTGCAGGGCTGTAACCGTCTGCTCTTGTCCCACCACTTCTTCAAATCTTTGAGGTCTCCAAACCCTGTATAAAGCTAGATATGCCATAAAATCGCCTCCCCTGACCGACATGTAAGCTTAGGGGCTATCAATCAGCCTCTCAGAATATCGGTTTCTTATATTATATCGGTTTCTTAACAGAACAACCTAAAAAACCATATAAAAAATGCAGGCTTAAAACCTGCGCATCTTCTAAATATATAATGCCGTGCACCTGGCCTCGAAAATACCTTCCAAGCGATGCTTGAACAGTTAACTCCATTCAGGCTGCCCTCCGACACACGGGATGGACCCTTTAGTGCTGCTTCCTTCCGGATCTGACACGGTTCAAGGTGTCCCATTGCAAAGGACCCAAACTTCTTAGTCACTTATTCAAGCCGGACCTTACAAGGATATCCCCTCGGCTCAGGAATTCAATCCTGCTATAGCGGGTTGCAGGTTACAGGACACCGCTAATTCCCCATCTAGCACGGCAAATCTTATTCTTACACTGATTATGCTAGTTAATTGTATATGCTTTTCGGTTAGATTGCAAGTAGATCCGGACTTATCCAGCGATGACCATAAGTATCTAAAAAATGAGAGTAATGGCTAGTTATGGCGAAATCACCGTATCTTTGGTTGACGTTTTTTTCCAAATGCAAATACATACTCGTTGCATTAGCTGCAGCGTGACCCCTAATGGTTATTTTTTTACTTTTACTAAGGACTTTCCCACGGAACTTATCAATTCAAATGCTACGTCGGCTGAAATCTGATAACGAGCAGCTTCCTCTATAACTTTATCCCATCCCAATATTCGCGCTGACTTATCAGCGTCTATCTCATGAGAATAGCCTTCTGCATTAAGATACCCTGCTGCAGTCAGCAGGTCTGGAATGGTGACTCCGCTGTGGGCATTATCTGCTAATTTTCTAATTATATTTGCACCGGGAGATCTGTCAATAAGACCTCGTAATAATCGTGAGATATACGCAGGGTCTACTCCCGAATCAGCCCCATATTGGTTTATCGATCTATTTCCTTTTGCTTGACTCAATAGGTAGGCAAAACGTTGTTTATCAAACTCCAATTCCTAGTCCCCCTTATAGGAATATTTTAGCTGATTAAACGCCTATAGACAATCAGTAGATGTAAGTGTTTGAAAAATATGGATAAATTAATTGACCATTGTCTGTAAACATGTTATGCTGAGTTTGTGTTGTTTGTGAACAACGGTTTATTAAGGGGATTCGGCATGCTGTTTAGGGATTTATGCCTAATTTTTATTCATCAGCGGCTGTACAAGGAGGAGGATTCTATAATGCTCCCAGGGAGTGAGACACATAAAACTAAAAAATAAGCTAAACTATGATTATGGAAAAACGAAATCGCTACACAGCAGAATTTAAAGCCAA
>PHAA01000018.1 GCA_002840245.1 Firmicutes bacterium HGW-Firmicutes-15 | reverse complement strand
AGACTTAAGGGTACCCTCATTATGTGACGCCCTGCACTAAGCCATGAGGAAACCTAGCCGGACGAGCAGCTTAAGCTGCTAGTGCGTAATTTGTTTTGTCAATTAAATTGAATTTTTCACCTTTTTAACGAGCTGGCGACAACTCGGCTCGCTACTCAACCCATCTTATCCCCCGTCGAAACCATTGCGCCCCCTTATAATAGTGGATAGTGATTAGTGTAAATAGATAGTTCAATCCACCGCACCATTTACTATACCACAATTCTGACCTTATTAGGTCTGTAATATTCATCCACTCTATACAAAGACTATCTATTAGTCTTCTCTGCCCTTGTTTTTTATGGCTCTCTCCAGGTCCCGCTTGGCATCGCGGTTGGACATATCCTGGCGCTTATCATACAGCTTTTTACCTACAGCAACAGCCAGATCCATTTTAGCCAGGCCATGCTTGAAGAATATTTTCAAAGGTATTAAAGTATAACCTTTTTCCTTCTGCATACTTAGCAGCTTACGAATCTCATTTTTATGAAGTAACAGCTTTTTAGGCCTTTTGGGATCATGGTTAAACTGGTTCCCCTGTTCATAAGGGCTGATGTGAAAATTATTGACCCACACTTCGCCAGATTTTACTATTGCGTAGGCGTCTTGCAGGTTTGCCTTTCCATTCCGCAATGACTTGACTTCAGTTCCCACCAAAGCCAGTCCGGCCTCATAGGTTTCTTCAATATGATACTCATGCCGAGCTTTGCGGTTCTCTACTACCGGTTTAATCCCTGTTTTTTTCTTCATTTCTCCACCTCTATAAAGAAAACCCGTCTTGTGCCGCTACCTTAATAGTGACCAACGGGAACATCAGTAGTACCCGAAGGGTGAGCCATCGGCGAAAGCAGAAGACGTGGTTGCACTTATACTATCATCCTTAAATTGTTATCTCTGATAGTATAAAGAAAACCCTCGCGTTGGTAAGAATACTCCTCCCAAGCCAGGGTCGATCAACAAATCTGCTCCTTTATTATATCCCACAACTACCCTACCGTCAATGGGAAGCAGGGGCTGAGCTTAGGGAGGACAGCTTTTGGCGTCCCTTTGTCCATTAAGCTATTTCGAAATCAATCTTTGCCGCGTCTACGTCTACTTTCACCAGCAAAACTTTAACCTCGTCACCAATGGAGTATTTTTTGCCGGTATGGGTTCCGACCAAAGTAAAAGCTTTATCATTAAACTCATAATAATCATCGGCTATGCTAGAAATATGCACCAGCCCTTCTACCGTATTGGGAAGTTCTACGAAAAATCCGAATGACAGTACCGAAGAAATTCGTGCATCAAACTCTTGACCAATAAACTGCTGCATGTATTGGCATTTCTTAATATCCACTAGATCACGTTCAGCCTCTTCCGCCTTGATTTCCTGCATGGTGGAATGATCCCCATAGGCACCCATCTTTTTTTCCAACTGGGCTCTTTTTTTATCGCTTATGCCTTCCTGCAGTAGAAGTGATAAAACCCGATGCACTATCAAGTCGGGATACCGACGTATGGGACTGGTAAAATGGCAGTAATACTCAGATGCCAGCCCGAAATGGCCCAGTGCCTGGTTCACATAACGAGCATGTTTCATAGAACGCAGCAACATTAATGCAATAGTTTTTTCCCCAGGGCTATCTTTAATATCAGTCAGTATTTTCGCAAATACTTTAGGCTCCACCCGGTTCTCCTGAACCTTATGACCAAAGACTCCCAGGACATTGTTTAACCTGGTCAGCGAATCCCCTTGCGGTTTTTCATGTACCCGGTAAAGAGTGGGCATCTCCTTTTTATGCAAATGCTCAGCAACTACTTCGTTGGCCTTAATCATAAAATCTTCTATTAATCTTTCCCCGGCACCACTTTCACGGCATTTGATATCTATCGGAAAGCCTACCTCATTTACAATTACTTTCGTCTCTGGAAAATCAAAGTCCAATGCTCCCCGCTTCATTCTCTCCTCCCGGAGTATATCGGCCAGCTCCTTCATTAAGCGGAAGTCTTCCACCAGCTCACTGTAGCGCTCAATATGTTCTGCATCGTTATCGGTAAGGATTCTATTCACTGCCGTATAGGTCATGCGTTGATCCACATGAATAACTGATTGACAAAGCTCATATTTACGCACGCTTCCGGACGGTTCAATTTCCATTATACAGCTCATAGCCAGGCGATCTACCCCGGCATTCAAACTGCAAATACCATTTGACAGTTCGTGAGGGAGCATGGGCAATACTTTATCAATAAGGTAGACACTGGTACCTCTTTCAAAAGCCTCTTTATCGAGTCTGCTGTCTTCCTTTACATAATAGGAGACATCTGCGATATGTACCCCCAGTCGATAACCGCCTTCAATTCTCTGCACAGAAACTGCATCGTCCAAGTCTTTGGCATCTTCTCCGTCAATGGTCACCATACGCACATCTCTCAAGTCGCGCCGACGTGCTATCTCTTCTTCTGACACCGGTCTTGCTACTTGCTCGGCCTCTTCGATAACGCCAGGCGGGAAAGTATCTCTCAGGGCATGCTTTTTAATTACTATTTGCAGATCTACTCCCGGCTGTCCTTTACGCCCGAAGACCTCGACGATTTTTCCTTCCGGATATCTATCCTTGTCAGGAAAACTAGTAATACTGACCAGCACCTTATCTCCGTTTCGGACCTTCATTTTGCTGTCTGGTTTTACATAGATGGGATATATCTGCCGGGAGTCGTCGGGAATTACCTGGGCCATATTTTTGCGTTTTTCATAGGTTCCCACCAATTCATGATTGGCACGTGTTATGGCCCGGATGACCTCTCCTTCCGGGCGCTGGTTGTTTCCGGCCCGCTGGTGAATTCTGACCAGAACCCGGTCTTCATGCATGGCTCCGTTTAGATTTCTGCCATAAACAAAAATATCATCCGTGTCCGCCTGGTCAGACAGTAATATACCATACCCTCGCTGACTCAGCTTAATGACCCCTCGATAGATGTTCATTCTCTCGGGCAAACCATATTTATCTTTGCGGGTCCTGATGATCTCGCCTTCCTTTTCCAGTTGGCCGATTATTTTAGCGAATTGGGCTTCGTCCTTCCCACCTGACTTAAAAACAGCCATAAGTTCAGGATATCCCATCGGTCGATAACTTTCCTGGCGCATATACTCTAATACTTCTTCACTGTTAATCATGTCTTCCCCCTTCCAGTGTCTATAAGTTAGTATACCCGATTTCTGTATATTTTTACCTATAGCCCAATCTGGGGAGCTATTTTCTTCATGCTTTCCAAGGCAATGTTTAAAAACTCATCCCTTTCCAGTCCCAGCTCTGAACAAGTATCCATCTGCTCACGGCTGGCACCCCGGGCAAAAGCGGTTTCCTTAAAGCGTTTTTTCAGTGATTTCATTTGTACTTCATCCAGTTTCTTGTCAGGACGCACCATAGCAGCAGCAGTAATAAAACCACTGGCAGGATCGGCGGCATAGAGAGCTTTGTCCAGAATGCTGTTGCGTTTTAGACCGTGTCTTTCGTTATGTACTTTAACCGCATAAACGATATCTGCTTCAAAACCCTTTTGTTCCAGTATCTCTGCACCCAGGAGGGAATGTCTGCTGGGATCATCTCCTGTTTCATCATAATCTATATCATGCAGAAGCCCAGCCAGGCCGAATTTTTCAACATCCTCGTGCAGATACTCGGCCAGGCCGCGCATGATGACCTCAACGGCCAGTGAATGGTTTATTAAGTTCACATTGTGCAGGTTCTCTTTCAGGAGTATCATTGCTTCATCTCTGTTCAAATCTATTCCTCCTCATGCTTGAATGTTTATAAATTTGGAGATCTCCTCGGCGATAATAGGCTTTTCTTGACCCATGGTAGCAATATGTCCCGATTCTCTCAATTCTATCAGCCTGACCTTAGCCTGAACCACCTTATCTTTAATAAACTGAGCGCTTCGAGTATCTACCGATTCGTCCTGGCTAGATTGAAAAAGCAGAATAGGTAGATTTAGTCTAGGTATCTCACTCATCACGAGCTTTCTTAGCTGGCCCATGCTAATAAATGCTTTTACTGGCATAACTGGATATGCAAACCTACCTTGCGTTTGCAGCTCTTCAGCAGCCTTATCCATTTTCTTGGAATAATAGGGTCTCACATACTGCAGCAAAGGGGTTATCGCCATAAGCCAAGGAGAGCTGGTATAAATAGGTGTATTAATAGCAATCACGCCTTTCAGGTCTGCCCGCTTACCGGCAGCATACAAGGCCAACAGTCCGCCCATTGATAATCCTGCCAAAAAGACCCGGGTATGTTTTCTCTGTAGATAGTCTATTTCTTGTTCAACCCTGGCAAACCAATCCTGCCACCCCGTCTGATTCATGTCCTGAGGACTCGTTCCGTGACCTGGCAGAAGTGGACCGCTGACCGTACACCCAGTCAATTCATAAACCAACCTGGCCACCGGATAAACTTCCGAAGGCGAAGCGGTAAATCCGTGTATGAAAAGACAGGCGGTGTCTCCATGACCAGTTAACAAAAAGGATTCCGCCTGCGGGTGAATTAAAGCCATATTCTTCCCTCCATAATATTTTATAAATAGACAAGGGATAATTTCCCACCTGCCTAATAGTCTACCTGTCATCAGGCATGATTTCAATGCCAGTATGGTGTCAGACTTAATTAGGGAGTCTGGGGAACAGACCTGGCCCCGGTCACAAGGCCTATTACATACTATCACAAGCAGAAAACCCGCTTCTAGGCAAAAAAGCCTGAAAGCGGGTTTGTCTTTATGGTTATAATTTGCTTTACTCGCCGCTTGGGATTCTCATTCCGTAGAATGAACGCCACACGCAGTATAGTGCCACTAATAGGAAACCAACACCTACATAGGGAGCAATCTCTCTGAATGTCTCAGAGATGGCTATTTCCATAGCCAGCAATCCAAACAAGGTCGTGAACTTAATGATCGGGTTCAAAGCCACTGAAGAAGTATCTTTGAAAGGATCACCAACGATATCGCCAACTACTGAAGCTTCATGCAAGGGTGTACCTTTTTCTTTAAGGTCAACTTCAACAATTTTTTTAGCGTTATCCCAGCATCCGCCTGCATTGGCCATAAATACCGCCTGAAACAAACCGAAGACGGCTATGGAGATCAGGTAGGATACAAAAAACGATACCCGTTCTACATTTCCACCCGACGGAGCTGCCAGGCATGCAAAGGCCATGGCAAAGGAGAATATTCCTATAAAGATATTGAACATACCTGCTTGGGCGTACTGGGTACAGATCTTTACTACTTCTTTGGAATTCTCGAGATTAGCTTTCGCATCTCCCGCTTCATCCAGGTTAATATTCTTCTTAATATATTCAACCGCGCGGTAGGCACCAGTGGTTACGGCTTGGATGGAGGCTCCGGTAAACCAGTAGATGACTGAACCACCACATAGGAATCCTAATATGGTATAGGGATTGAGTAAGGTAAGAATCGTGGCCGGATCAACCCCCAAAACACCCTCAATAACTAGTATTAGAGAGAAGATCATGGCAGTGGCTCCTACAACTGCTGTACCTATTAATACCGGTTTGGCGGTAGCCTTAAAGGTGTTGCCTGCGCCATCATTAGCTTCCAGATAATATTTGCCCTTTTCAAAATCCGGTTTAAACCCGTAATCTTTTTCGATTTCTTTGTCAATGTTTTTTACTTCTTCAATCAAAGAAAGTTCATAGATTGATTGGGCATTATCGGTAACCGGACCATAGCTGTCAACCGCAATGGTAACAGGGCCCATGCCCAGCATTCCAAATGCTATCAGACCAAAGGCAAAGACGGAAGAATAGCTCATGATACTGGCTGTTAACGGCAGACTGGCCCAATAACCGCCAAACATGATGACTACGAAAACCATACCAATCCAGAAGGCGCTGAAGTTACCCGCAACTAGTCCGGATAGGATATTTAAGCCAGCTCCGCCTTCTCTGGAGGCTTTAACAACTTCGGCTGCATGCAGTGAATTAGGACTGGTAAATACTTTTACAAATTCAGGTATTAAGGCTGCGGCCAAAGTACCGAAACTGAGTATTATTGCCAAGGTAGACCAGAAAGGAGTCAGAGCGGTCTCTATACTTGAACCTGGTCCTACCAAATAGTAGGTTAGGGCAAAGGTTACTGCTATTGATACTATTGAGGTAATCCATACTAAACTGGTAAGAGGTGATTCGAAATCGAAATCGTCTTTGTCGCCAAATTTAGCTTGGATGTAGACTTTATTGATATAGAAGGAACCGATGGAGGTAATAACCATCAGGACACGGATAGCAAATATCCAGGTAAGCAGTGTAGTTTGCAGGGCTGGAGCCACTGCGAGGACGATGAAGGTAACCATCGCAACTCCAGTAACACCATAGGTTTCGAAACCATCTGCGGTCGGTCCTACGCTGTCACCAGCGTTATCTCCAGTACAGTCAGCTATTACGCCAGGATTACGGGGATCGTCTTCTTTGATACCAAAGGCGATTTTCATTAGATCGGCGCCGATGTCAGCAATCTTGGTGAATATTCCACCGGCTATACGCAGTGCACTGGCTCCCAGGGATTCACCTATGGCAAAACCTATGAAACTCGCACCGGCCAGATCGCGGGGAACAAATAGTAATATGATCAACATCATGATCAGTTCTACGCAGACTAGTAAAACTCCGATGCTCATTCCAGCATCGAGAGCAATGTTTAAAAGTTTGAGGGGTTTTCTTTCTAAGGAGGTAAATGCCACCCGGCTGTTGGCCAAGGTATTCATACGGATACCATACCAGGCAACGCTGTAGGAACCCATAATACCTATCACGGTCCACATCAGGATGAATAATACCGAACTAATTTCCATTTTCTGCAGGAACCCATAGTAGAAAGCTACACATGTGCCGATAAAGGCAAACAGTATAGCAATAAATTTACCCTGCTGGATGAGATATGTTTTGCAAGTCTCGTAAATGATTTGGGATACATCCAACATCGTCTTATGAGCCCGAATTTTCTGAACAATCGCATATTGATAATAGGCAAATGCCATCCCCAATATACAGACCCCGATACCGAATACCAGCAAACTGTTCTGCGCCGCGCTTAGATCCGGAATCACTAGATTTGCCTCACTGGCAACCGCCAGTGCTGGTGAAAGCAACAACATGACAAAGCTCAGTAGACCACCAAACATTGCCTTCACTGCTTTATTGTTAAGTACAAAATCCATTTTTACGAATCACTTCCTTAAATGTTTTACGAAGATCGAAAACCGTTCGGTCTTCTTAATTATGAGACCCAATGCCTAATTACATTAGAATAGGTATGAAAGTAAATAGCCTTCATACCCGTTGCCCTAACAATGTAGACATAAGCAAGGTCTATCCGTTTTATGTAGCACGGGGGCTAAAACGATGTACCCCCAGATAAATGTGGTAATTAATTAAGCAATCACAATCAACAAATATATCCATAGCAAAAACTAAAGAGAATTAAAAGGCGGCCAGCATGCTATTTTTACTATGCAATTACGCGTTGAGCATTGCCACAAGCAATGTGAATAATAAAAAGAAGGCGGCCAGATAAGCTGTAATCTTTGCAAACAGTTCATCCACACCTTTTTTCTTGCCAAAAATCATATCGGCTCCTCCGGCTATACTGCCAGATAACCCTGCGCTCTTGCCTTCTTGCATAAGTACTGTGAAAATAAGCCCCAGAGCACAAATAACCTGTAGCACAAGAAATATAATTTTAACCACCTTTCAACCTCCTTTCAATCCATCTTCTCTAAAGCCGCATTATATTCTACCACAAATTTGTCGCAAATTTCAAGATTTGCTTAGATTATAAAAAACTCTCTTGCCTCGATATATCGAAAAAATATCCAGTTCTTCTTCTATCCGAAGCAAACGGTTATATTTGGCGATCCGGTCAGTTCTAGCCGGTGCTCCGGTTTTTATTTGGCCCGCATTAACTGCCACGGCAACATCAGCCATGGTAGAATCCTCAGTTTCTCCGGAACGATGTGATATAACACAGGTATATCCATTCTTTCTAGCCATTTCAATGGTATCCAGGGTTTCGGTCAGCGTTCCGATCTGGTTCAACTTTATAAGAATACTATTGCATATTCCTTCTTTTATACCTCGCGCTAATCTCTCAGTATTGGTTACGAATAAATCGTCGCCTATGAGTTGAACGCTTGCACTAAGACGGTCAGTAAGCTTCTTCCAACCTTCCCAATCATCTTCACCTAGACCATCTTCTATGGAAATCAAGGGATATTTGCTGACCAAACCAGCATAATACTCCACCATCTCATCGGAACTCAGAATCATGTTGCTGCTGGCCAGATGATATTTGCCATCATCCTTGAGCAATTCAGTGGCCGCTACATCAATGGCCAGGAAAATATCCTGCCCAGCTACATAACCAGCTTTCTCGATGGCTTCCAAGATTACCTCGATGGCCGCTTCATTAGAAGGCAGATTTGGTGCAAAGCCACCCTCGTCACCCACTGAAGTAGCTAGTCCTTTATCTGAAAGCACTTTTTTCAAGGCATGGTACACTTCCACTCCCATGCGCAGACCTTCCGAGAAGCTCGGTGCGCCGCTGGGAACTACCATGAACTCCTGAATATCTACATTATTGTCAGCGTGTTTACCCCCATTTAGAATGTTCATCATCGGAACAGGTATCTCCTTAGCATTGACTCCACCGATATACTGGTACAGGGGTAAATCCAGATAGGCTGCTGCCGCTCGAGCTGTAGCCAGGGATACTCCGAGAATAGCATTAGCTCCCAGCTTGCTCTTATTGGGCGTACCATCCAGGTCTATCATCAAAGCATCTATGTCGATTTGCCGGATCGCTTCCATGCCGATTATTTCAGGCGCGATAATCTCATTTACATTATTAACCGCTTGGAGGACTCCTTTACCCCCATAACGAGCAGGGTCTCCGTCTCTTAATTCTACCGCTTCGTGGGCTCCGGTCGATGCTCCCGAGGGAACAATAGCCGTTCCCATCGTACCATCTTCCAAAACAACCTCTACTTCCACGGTTGGGTTCCCCCTGGAATCTAGAACTTCACGAGCAAATACATCAACAATTGTACTCATAGTAAAACTCCCTTTCTTGCGCAGTGCGTATTTCTTAATTATTTAATAATGATACTCCAGTCATTTCCTTTGGTATTTCTATTCCCATAATGCTTAACAGGGTTGGGGCTATATCCCGTAACGAGCCATCCTTGCTGAGCAGTTGGCCTTTATGAGACTCAGAGATTAGAACAAATGGCACCTTGCTAAGAGTATGCGCGGTAAACGGACTGCCGGTTTCTGGGCAAATCATTTTCTCGGCATTACCATGGTCAGCGGTTATCATTACTAACCCTTCTTTTTTTATTACCCGCTCCACAATTCTAGCCAGGCATTCATCCACTACCTTGATTGCCTCTATGGTAGCTGGTAATATTCCGGTATGCCCTATCATATCCGCATTGGCATAGTTTATAATTATAACGTCGTAGAAATCGCGATCCATTTCGGTCAGGGTTCGCTCCGTTATCTCCCGGGCACTCATCTCCGGTTTCAAATTGTAAGTCACCACTTTAGGCGATGGAATAAGTATCCGATCCTCGCCTGGATTGGCCTCCTCAACTCCCCCATTGAAGAAAAAGGTCACGTGTGCATACTTCTCAGTCTCCGCGATACGCAACTGCTTTAAGCCCTTACTTGACAAAACTTCTCCCAGGGTATAATTCAGGTTCTGGGGAACGAAGGCCACTGATGCAGGCAGGTCGGCATCATACTGGGTCATACAGACGAAATGGGTATCTGGCAAAGACCGACGCTGGAATTTTTCCATGTCCTTATCAACTAAGGCATGGCTTATTTGCCGTGCGCGATCAGCGCGAAAGTTAAAAAATATTATGCTATCGCCATTTTCAATATTTCCTATTGACTGGCCACTCGCATCTACTATTATCACCGGTTCCATAAATTCATCCGTTACCCTGGCCTCATAACTAGCTATTATAGCCGCCTGCGCTGTAGCAGCTTTGATCCCCTCGCCTATTACTATCGCATTATAGGCCTTTTCTATGCGTTCCCAACGGTTGTCCCGATCCATACCGTAAAAACGCCCGCCCAGAGTGGCTATTTTACCAACCCCTATTTCTTTCATCTTCAATTCCAAGGCATTCACGTAGTCCATAGCGCTCTTCGGCGCTACATCTCTACCATCCAGAAAGCCATGAATAAAAACCTTTTCAATATGGTGATCCTGGCACAATTTCAGGAGTGCATATAGATGGGTCAGCTCGCTGTGAACGCCTCCATCCGAAAGTAAGCCCATCAGATGAACCTTGCCCTGATGTTCATTGGCAAACTCTAAGGCTCGCAAGAATTCCTTATTATTATAAAAGGATGAATCCTCAATTGCTTTACTAATGCGAGTAATTTCCTGGTATACCACTCTGCCTGCCCCCATGTTCAGATGGCCAACCTCCGAATTCCCCATTTGTCCGTGGGGTAATCCTACTGCGTGGCCCGAACACTCCAGAAGAGTATGCGGATATTTATCCCGGAAGGAAATAAAATTACTGGGATTGGCCTGGCTAATAGCATTATCCCTGCAGGCTTCCCGACTTCCCCATCCGTCCAATATCATCAGTACCACGGGTTTTTTAGACATTCCCATTTAACCTCACAATCTGGGCAAAATCAACGCCACTCAGACTCGCGCCTCCCACCAAGGCTCCGTCCACATCTTTCTCAGCCATAAACTGAGCAATATTATCCGGCTTGACACTACCGCCATACAGGATGAGAACATCCTCCGCCCAAGTCTTGTCATATAGTATGGCCAGGTTTTCTCTAATAAATCCAGTCATCTCCCGGGCATCTGCAGGACTAGCATTTACACCGGTGCCTATAGCCCATACCGGTTCATAGGCTATAACCAGTTCTTGGGCAGAAATATCTTGCAGCCCTTTCTCTAATTGTTGTCGAACAACTTCCCTGGCCAGGCCCTGCTCCCGCTCCTCTAGAGTTTCCCCTACACAGAAAATTGGGATCATCCCTGCCAAACCGACAGCTTTAATCTTCCGGTTTATTATCAGGTCGCTTTCTCCCATTACATGGCGACGCTCTGAATGGCCAATGATAACGTAGCGGCAATCCAGATCCAAGAGCATGGTCGGTGATATTTCCCCGGTATAAGCTCCCTGACTTTCCCAGAAAACATCCTGGGCGCCAAGTTTAAGTGTGCTGCCCTTGAACCCTATGCTGAGAGCGGCCAAAGAGGTAAATGGCGGGCAAACAGCTATGTCAACTTCGTTTACCCCAGCTACCAGAGGTAAGAATTCTTTAACAAAATCAAGGGCTTCGCCAACGGTTTTATACATTTTCCAGTTAGCGGCTATTAGTGGCTTTCTAAACTCAAACACCCCCTATATCTCGCAGGATTTTACTCCGGGCAATTCTATTCCCTCCAGGAACTCCAGGGTGGCTCCTCCACCAGTTGATATGTGGGTAATTTCTTTTTCCAGACCTAGTTTGTAAACAGTGGCTGCGGAATCTCCTCCACCGACCACAGTAACCGCAGATGATGCGGCGAGTGCCCTAGCAATTGCTTCCGTCCCTACTGCAAACTGCTGGTATTCATAAACCCCTACAGGCCCATTCCAAATTATTGTATGAGCCCGGGAAATAGCCATGGAAAAACCTTTGATAGTCTTGGGTCCAATATCAACAATCATCATGTCATCGGGTATTGCATCTATATCAACTATCATAGATGTGGCGTCGGCCGACAGTTCATTGGCGATCACCACATCAACGGGCATGAGTATATGTTTATGTTTCTTATCTGCCAATTCTAACAGGTTGCGACACTCCTGCAGGAGATCCATTTCACAGATTGATTTTCCCACTTTCATGCCCCGAGCCGCTAGGAATGTGCTTCCGATTCCACCTGCCACCAGTAAAACATCCAGTTTATCAAGCAGGTTTCTTATTAGCCCCAATTTATCCTTGACCTTGGCCCCTCCCAGAATCGCCATTCGCGGACACTCCGGATACTCGAGAACCTTCCTTAGCATATTCACCTCGTTTTCGAGGAGAAACCCAGCATAAGCTGGCAAATAGACTGCTATTCCAGCAGTGGAAGAATGGGCTCGATGAGCGGTTCCGAAGGCATCATTAACAAATATATCACCCAGAAGAGCAAGCTGCTGGGAGAATTCGGGATCGTTTTTTTCCTCACCTGGGTAAAATCTGACGTTTTCCAACATCAAGACTTCCCCTGACAAAAGCTGGCGGGACATCTCCTGTACTTCCGGGCCAATGCAATCTCCGGCCATTAAAACTTTTTTATTAAGCAGGCCACCCAGGTGGAGTGCAACCTCTTTTAGGCTGTATTTAGCATCCGCTTTCCCATTGGGCCGCCCCAGATGACTCATAAGTATAAGGCTGGCTCCTTGTCCTAATATATACTCTATGGTGGGAATAGCGGCACTAATACGGGTATCATCGATAATAATGCTATTCTCATCCATAGGCACATTAAAATCCACCCGCATCAAAACCCGCTTATTTTTCAGCTCTACATCCCTAATACTCCTCAATTCCAGTCCTCCTCCGGTATTATGTGAATCTTTTATTTTTCAAATCCCTTAGCAACTATAAAGGCCACTAGGTCTACGACTCTCAGGGAATATCCCCATTCGTTATCATACCAGGCGATTACCTTAACCAACTTATCTCCCATAGTCATGGTCAACAGTCCATCCACCACCGCCGAATGTACCTCACCGTTATAATCGTGGGATACCAGTGGCACTTCAGTATACTTCAGAATACCCTTCAAGTATGTCTCACTGGCCTTTTGGAAGGCCGCATTAATTGCTTCCACTGATGCTGCCTTTTCCAGCTCGACGGTCAAATCAAGCAGGGATACATTAGGGGTTGGAACCCTTATCGCCAGGCCATCCAGTTTTCCTTCCAGTTCGGGTATTACCAGGCCTACCGCACTGGCAGCACCGGTTGTAGTAGGAATCATGGAGAGAGCAGCGGCTCGGGCTCTTCTGAGATCCTCATGCTCCAAATCCAAAACCCGCTGGTCGTTAGTATAGGAATGTATGGTGGTCATCATCCCTTTTACGATCCCAAACTCTTGTAGCAGCACTTTAGCAACCGGAGCTAAACAATTGGTGGTACAGGAAGCATTGGAAAGAACATGATGGATAGAGGGGTTATACTGGTCATTATTTACTCCCATTACTATTGTCAAATCAGATTTTTTACCCGGTGCGGTTATAATAACCTTCGCAGCACCAGCCTGTAAATGCTTGGCCGCTTTCTCACGGCTTCTAAACCTCCCCGTTCCTTCTACGACCACATCGATCCCCAGCTCTTTCCACGGCAATTTTTCCGGATCCTTTTCAGATAAATATTTAAAGCTTTTGCCAGCAGCTGTGATGCTATCGCCAGCAACGGCAACATCCCCCGGAAATTGGCCATGAATGGAATCGTATTTTAATAGATGCGCGCCTCCCCCGGGGTCTCCCAGGTCATTTACAGCTACCAGCTGCATATCATCTCTTTGCAATGCCGCTCTAGCTACTAGACGCCCTATTCTTCCAAAACCATTGATTGCAATTTTAACTGTCATTGACCATCATCCTTTCCAAATATTATTTGTTTGGCTGCACCCTCATCAGTTATTAGCACATTTTCCTGCCCGTTTTTCAAAACTGCCTCTATAGCTTCAGCCTTATTGCTGCCTCCTGCCACCGCCACAATAAGCTTAATATTTTGAAGATCATTTCGATCCAAGCCAATACCAGGAATCTCAAATATTATTTTGCCCCATCGATCGAAATAATATCGAAGCGCTTCACCCATTGCCTCATTCTTTCGCAAAAATTCTATGTCTAGCTCAGAAAGGCCTCGCCGACCTGCCATCTCCATAGCCGGACCAATTCCATGTACCAGAATATGCGCAGACTTAATAGTATTAATAACCTCACTGATATGAATATCTCTTTTGAGTGCTACTGCGGTACTTTCTTCAATATTGTCAGGAATATGTAAAAGACGGTACTGACCACCAATAGCCCGAGCAATTTTAGCAGCTATGTTGCCTGCCTGAAGTTCCACATTCTCACCTAGCCCACCTCTCGCGGGTACCACACATACATGAGTGGCATTTATTCCCTCCCTCATTGCGTTGGCCACCTGAGCCAAAGTAGTTCCGCCAGTTACGGCTAGAATACATGATGGATATAATTTTTTCCGCAAATATTCAGCACCTGCCCGGCCCAGGTCTTCTTGGGCAAAGGTGTTCATAAATGAATCACCGGGAACGATTATAACTTCATCCAAATTAAAACGTTCTTTGAGCTTATCACCCAGAATTTGAATATTGAAAAGCCAAGGAACAATCTCATCAATATCCCTCAGCATTTCTTCCCCATAAGGGGTCAGGTATATTCCAGCCGCAGTCGTTTGCAAAGCCCCCCGAGCTCTGAGGGTATCAACTTCAGCTCGTACCAACCGCTCGCTGCTACCCACGTTTTTACCCAATTGACGCCTACCGATAGGCTGGTTGTGGAGAACCTGCCTCAAAACAAGGTATCTGGCATTCATAATCTGCATCGCTTCAGGAGCGAACCGCTCCATGACCGTAAAAAATTTATGCATTCAATGTCCTCGGGACATACTGCTATACCAGGGACAAATTTGTCCCTGCAACCCTATAACATGTGTCCATTTCATTAATAGTCACTTATTATTATACCACATTTAGACATATATGATGTACTTAGATATATGTGATGTTAATACTATATGTTAATATCTCTTACGAGATGTGGTTGGTAATATTCCCATTTCTTGCCGATATTTAGCTACTGTCCTACGGGATATATTTATCCCCTTTATCTTTAGAATTTCCACTATAGTCTGGTCACTTACGGGATGGGCGGTGTTCTCATTATCGATTATCTCTTCAACTATTCTCTTAATGCTTTTGGAAGAAATTTGTCCATGATCGGTCTGGTTCTCCACGCCACTACCAAAAAAGTATTTTAACTCAAACAAGCCCTGGGAGGTTTGAATATACTTTTTGGAAGTTGCACGGCTAACAGTTGATTCATGAACCTCAATTATATCTGCGACCTGTTTAAGGTTTAGTGGCTTCAGACACTTGATTCCATGGTTCAGAAACTCCGTCTGGAAGTCTACGATACAACGCGCCACTTTATATAAGGTTCTACGGCGCTGCTCTATACTGCGAATAAGCCAGACAGCCGCTCCCATCTTTTCTTCCAGGTATTTGCAGGCCTCAGGAGAAAAGGCACCCGGTTGCCGCAACATATTTTCATAGAGCTGATTAACCATCAAACGGGGAGATGCGCTGTCATTTAGCACGACCACATATTCCCCTTCTACTTTTTCCACTATGACATCAGGAATAATATATTTGACTTCATCCATAGGACTGTATTGCAAGCCCGGTTTGGGATCCAGGGTGCGAATCAAGTCGCATATTTCCTGAACCTCGCATATCGTGATTCCCAAGGCCTGTGCTATCTTACCCAGTTTGCCCTTCGCCAGGTCATCGAGATGTTTTGCAATGATCTCCCTCACCATGTCGTTTTCCTTACCATAGTGACGCAACTGGATTAACAGGCATTCGCCTAGGTTGTAAGCGCCCACACCGTGCGGATGAAATGATTGAACCAAACTTATCACTTTATGAATCTGGTCTAGATCCGCTCCAGTTTTTGCAGCGACTTCTTCTGGTTCCACGCAGAGATAACCATGGGGATCCAGGTTGCCAATGATATACTGCCCCACAGCCATATCTTCAACGTTCTTGCAGGCTAAGTGCAATTGAAACTGAAGGTGTTCATAAAGACTAGGCCTCTGGGTCAGGAAATTATCGAAAGATTTTTCAACTAAATCGTTGATAGGAAACCCAATATCCCGATCATTAAAATATTCCAGCCATTCTGCTGTTTTATCAATGGTCTCTGCATTTTTTTCATTTTCATGATCAGAATTTTCTTCCACAGCATCCTCGACTTCTTTTTCTTCCAGTAACGGGTTTTCTTCCAATTCGTTTTGCGTATACTCCCCTAGTTCCAGGGTTGACATTTGCAGAATCGCAATAGCCAATCTTAATTCCGGCGTCATTATCAGCTTTTGTTGTTGTTCCAGTAGCATATCATTGCTCAGTCTCATAACTGTTCCTCGCTTTTTTTAATCATCCAGAATTTTTTCGGCAAAACTTTCCAGTTTCTTCATCCGGTATGCTACCCCCGATTTGGTGAGTGCAGGATCAAGCATACTACCCAGTTCTTTTAAGGTACTGTCAGGATAATCTATTCTCAAAATGGCCAAATCCCTTAAGGTAATGGGAAGGCCTTTTATTCCCACCTTATCAATTAATCTCTCGATCATCTCTACTTGTCGAACAGAGGCGTCTACCGTCTTAGCCAGATTGGCAGTTTCACAATTCACCTGCCTGTTAACCTGGTTGCGCATCGATTTTACAATCCGGACATTTTCAAAATCCAGTAGTGCTTTGCTGGCTTCTACAATGCGTAGAAAATCCACTATTTTTTCACTTTCCTTGACATACAACATAAGGTTGTGTTTGCGTTCGCTCACGCGGGCCTCTACTCCCATTTTCAGAAGCACCTTTTGGAGATCACTGGCCATGCGGGAATCATTTATAACCATTTCCAAGTGATAGTTTCCTTCTGGCCGGTTGATAAATCCTCGGCTTATAAATACCCCTCGCAAATAAGCTTTCTTACAGCAGTTTTTGCTAAGTAATGACCAGTTCACTTGCCTGTTGATTTTTAGCCCTTTACTGGACAGTCCCAACTCGCTTAATAAAGCATCATTGGTTGGCATATGGGTCTCTACCACGTATACTCGCGTTTTTTTAAACCGTTTCTTTTCCTGTATTCTGACTGCTGATGACAGACCATAGCTTTCTTTAAGCAGTGTATAAATCTTACGTGCCGGGGTGGCATTCTCTGATAATGTGATCAGGTACCTCTCCCCATCTTCCCGTTGAATTATATCAGCACGCATAGTTAGCAAGGCTGACAATTCGGCTTTCTGACAACAACTCTTCTCAGGAATAATGCGGGCTAACTCATTTCTTACATCATTAGAAAAACTCATGCTATTAACTCCATAATGATCTGAGCCATTTTTTCAGCATCATGCCACGCCACCTGATTATCTGCTACCAGATCTTGCTCAATTACTCTAATTCCCCAGTCCAACATTTCTTGATAAGAACTGGCTACGGGGACCGCCTGCTCCTGGCGGTATCTTTGTAATCTAAACTCATCAATAGGCCCGGTATTAATAATTACGTAATCCAGCCAAGGTTGACCAATACAATCCATTATAACCCGCAAGTGATCACTAGCAGTAAAATCGTCGGTTTCTCCCTGTTCAGTCATAATATTGCTAACATATATTTTGACTGCTGGTGAGGCAATCAGAGCCTCCCTCACCCCTTTGACCAGCAGGTTAGGAATAATGCTGGTATAAAGGCTACCCGGCCCCAGGATTATGGCGTCCGCTTCCAGGATGGCAGTAATGGTGGCCGGAACCGGCATGCATTCTTCGGGTATTAAATATATCTGATCAATTGCAGCAGGGTGTCTTCTAATGGCAGTTTCCCCGATAATCGTCTGTCCATCCTTCATCCTGGCTCCTAATACAACCTGATCCAGGGTGGCAGGAATCACCTCTCCCCTAACTGCCAAAACCTTACTAACCTCTTTAATAGCAGAAACAAAATCGCCAGTAATTTCGGTCATAGCCACCAGGAGCAGATTGCCCAAATTGTGACCCTTTATGCCGTCTCCTTGTTGAAATCGATGTTGGAAAATTTCATCCATAAGGGTTTCGGTTTCAGCTAAGGCCACCAGACAATTACGAATGTCACCTGGCGGCAAAACCCCCAACTCAGTTCGCAAGCGCCCGGAACTGCCTCCATCGTCACTAACTGTAACTACGGCGGTTAAACCCGTCGTATATTTCTTCAAGCCCTTGAGTAGCACGGAAAGGCCAGTTCCACCACCTATTAGTACTATTCGGGGTTTATCCAGTTTTGCACTCATTTATGCATCCGCCTGATATTTAGCAATATCCCGGTGCCTGATGATTACATTATATTCCCACCTCTTAAGCTGCTGACCAACGTAATTAGCCAAGACCACCGAACGATGCTGCCCCCCAGTGCAGCCTATGGATATAGCTAAATTGGTTTTACCCTCTTGAATATAATGCGGTATCAAGAATTTAAGCAGGTTTAAGAAACGCCTGGAAAAAGATTTAGTTATTTCAGATCCTAGGACATAGCGAATCACTTCTTCATCTTCTCCGGTCATTTTCTGCATGCCGGGGTCGTAGAAAGGATTGGGTAAAAAACGTACATCCATCATAATATCACAGTCCAAAGGTATTCCCATCTTATAACCAAACGAAACTATATTGATGGAAAAACTCCCAGTTAAACTCTCACTATAGAGATCGGTAACTTTTTCTTTTAATTGACGGGGACTGGTATCGGAAGTATCCAAAATGACATTAGCCTGACCCCGCAGTTCCTGCAAAATGCCACGTTCCATCTTGATTGCATCGAGCAAACGACCACCGGGAGCCAAGGGATGCCGGCGTCTAGATTCTTTGAACCTGCGCACCAAGACTTCATCAGACGCTTCCAGGAAAAGTATTTCATAGGCAAGATGATTTTCCTGCAATTCGTTTAATGATTGCGAAAGGTTATGGAAAAAGTCCCCGCCTCGAATATCAATAACCAGAGCAACCTTATCGATCTTACCTTCGGATTGCAGGCTTAATTCAATAAATTTTCTTAGCAAGGCTGGTGGCATATTATCCACGCAGTAATAGCCCAGGTCTTCCAGACAATTTATAGTCTGGGTCTTCCCTGCTCCCGATAATCCCGTAATGATTAGAACATGTAGACCTGTACTATCTTCAATCAATATGCTTCCCTCCCGCATTTAAAAAATACCCGACATCTCTTTTCATTATATCAGATATGCCGGGGTTATCATGAGGCAAATTTATTTTACTAAGCTTTCGCCAACTCCGCTTTTAGATAGTCTATGGTTTCCACCGGACTGGGATTTATCCCATATTCCAGGGCCAGATAGAAGCTAGCATAATCACCCATATAGGCAAGGGAATAAAATTTTGCCAGGAAAGATTCGCCCTGTGCTTGAATCTCAACAATCTTTTTCACATGGCTGCGAACAATCTCCTTGCTGATCTCAATGCGCTTTTTCACTTGAGGATGATCAGCTGGGTCTCTTAGGATTATTATTACCAGACGAGCCAGCAAATCTTTCGGCATCCCAAATCCTACAATCTCATTGTGATTGAGTTCCGGGAAAATATTGTAATAAGTTGGGGATTTAGCGTTCTCATTTATTTGCGTTTTCCAGCGCATGGCTGCAGTTTCCGACCGGGCTGAGCTACCCCAGATGATGGGAAGGCTGTCCTTCATCTCTCTGGCTATTACTCTGGCCTGATTTTCAGGAAAATCTACGCCGGGATGGATTCCTTCGCGAATTGCTTTTAAAACCTGTACTGTTTCTTTAAGATCAGTCTTAGCGCCTTTTACAATTCCCAGCTCTTCAAAAATCAGAGCCAGGGGTGCAAACAAGTAACCGGTCGCCGCCCGGGGCGCCAGCCCTCCTGGTATTTTCACCACTCCATAGCCATCCTGGCGAGCTATATCAGCCAGCTTGCCCCCACTAGTAACGGCAATAATGGCTGCGCCCTGGGTACGAGCGTGATGGTATGCGCTCAGTGTTTCTTCTGTGTTGCCCGAATAACTAACAGTCAAAACCAAGCTATCACTGTTTACAAAATTCGGCATATCATAATCCCGGTTTACTATGACTGGCACCTGCGCTTTTTGCAGGGCATAGGTCCGAATTATGTCTCCCCCAATTGCTGACCCGCCCAGGCCTGTGACGACTATGTTGCTGTAATTATGCTGGTACTTTACCGGTAGACTAATACCCTGTTCAAGAATACTGGCAAACTGCTCCGGCAAACCCCAGAGATATTCAGCCATTTTTTCTACTGTCATTATTGAGCCTCCATCCCTTCTTTGTTAGATCTTCTTGCACTGTTCTCAAACTCTTGCAATACCGCCGCGGCACAACCCAGCAGGCCGATCTCCTCACCTAGACTGGTAAACTCGATTTTCAAATTATGCTTTAGGGAAGGAGCAACCCAGTCGTTCACTACATCCCGGATCGGTTCCCCCAGAAAATCCTGCAGTCCTAATCCTGCACCCCCCCCTAGAACAATCCATTCGGGATTAAAGATATTTACCAAATTGGCAATAGCCATACCTAAGAAGTATCCCGCTCGCCGAAGCATTTGCCGTGCTTCCGGGTCTCCACCTCGAGCCGCTTCTCCAATTTCACGAGCCGTAATTTTCGAAGCTTCTGGGCACAATGCCAAGATTCCCTGACCACGCCCCTGCTTTATTAGTTCTTGGGCTTCATGAGCCAGGGCAGTGCCGGAAGCTAGAGACTCCAGATTTTGACCGTGTTTAGAGGCTCCCTGACCGTCTTCCGCTAACAGCCTCATTCGCCCTAACTCACCGGCTCCGCCATCTTTTCCCCGATAGATTTTGCCATCAATAATAATCCCGCCACCAATACCAGTGCTTACGGTCATATATATTAAATGGGTGCAAGCCTTAGAACGGCCGAAACGCAACTCCCCAAGAGCGGCCATATTAGCATCATTGTCCAGCAAAAGTTGCATGCCTAATCTTTTGCTTAGTTCTTCTCGAAGCGGGAGTTCTCTCCATCCTAAATTAGGCGGGTCTTTAATTATCCCGTTGAAATAGTCCAAGGGCCCAGGTGCTCCCACTGCTACCCCCAGAATATTATTCCTCTGTGCCCCCAGCTCTTGCATCAATTCCTTGACCGTCACGTTGATGCCGTCCAGCACCTCCCCGGCTTCACAATTGGCCAGAGTTGTTTCTTTTTTCCGAGCTAGAATCCGACCTTCCCGATTGAGGATTCCGCTAAGGATTTTGCTGCCTCCTATGTCTATTCCTATAATCAGCTCCTGCATAAGATCCCCCCTGATTATAGTTCAATCAATTCGTATTCCATGCTGCCCAGCCCTATTCTTTCAGCATGCTCTAGCTGTGCCCGCCAGTGAATACCGGGATGAACCCCCTCAAACTTATCTTCCCCCGCTTTTAAGTCTTCTATTACTGAACCTGGCAGGGCAGGCATAGCATTTACCATATCTGCGCAGGCCTTATCCAGAGCCACCGGGTCAAAAGATGCTAGAATTCCCAAGTCTTGTACAACCGGCAAATCATTATGCCCGTAACAGTCGCATTCCGGGCTAATATCCATTACGAACGATAGATATACTACTTTACCAGCTTTGCCCTGAACGGCTCCCAGTGCATACTCAGCCATCTTTTCCTGCACTGCCTCGGGTGTCGTCCGCCAATTGATAGTAATCGCATCAAAGAGACATGTCACCACACATTCACCACAACCCCAACATTTCTTATCCAGAATAGCTGCTTTCTCACCTTTTTTATTTCCCTCCCAAGCAACCATTTCTATAGCATCAGCCGGACACCATTTACTACATTTGTTACATCCCGTACATTTATCATCCTTAATTTTCGGCAAAACATCCGAATGCATCTGCTGCTTGCCACTGCGAGAACCCAGTCCCATTCCCAAGTTCTTAATCGCCCCGCCAAAACCAGAAAGTTCATGGCATTTAAAATGAGTCATAACCACCATGGCATCCGCATGGTGAGCGGCGCTTCCTATGTTTACCTCTTTGAAATGTTTGCCCTCCACAGGCACTTTCACATAATCCTTGCCGGTTAGTCCGTCAGCAATAATCAAGGGCGCACCCACCACCGCATAGTCAAATCCATTGGTAATGGCTGTTTCTAGATGATCCACCGAGTTGGCCCGGGTACCTACATAGAGTGTATTAGCGTCGGTCAGGAAGGGACGGCCCCCAAATTTTTTCACCATATCCACTACTCGACGAACATATGGAGGCCTGATATATGCCATATTGCCGGTTTCGCCAAAATGTATCTTGATAGCTACTAGATCCTTGGGCGCAATCATTTTTTCCAATCCTGCCTTGTTCAAAAGTTTTTCCACTTTGTCGAGCAAACTTGTCTGCCGAGACCGCAAATTACTGTACCAAACCTTGGAAGCCAATCTAATCCCCCCTAAAAATATTTAGTGAACAGGTTGACGGTTCCCGAACCAGCCTCCCTGTTAGCTCGCTTATTTATTTATAATAAACCTTCGCAAAGCTTCAGCCACACCTTCCTCTTCGTTGGAGGCAGTAACAAAATCCGCTATCTCTTTTACCGATTGGAAAGCATTGCCCATAGCAACTCCCAGACCGGCCCATTCTATCATCTCTATATCATTGTAACTGTCCCCTACGGCCATTACCTCCTGCCGGCCAATCCCGAAATGTCTGGCTATAACCTCCAAAGCCTTTGCCTTATTGGCTTCCCGATGCATCACTTCCAGGAAATAGGGCTTAGAGCGAGTAATATGCAAATTATCCCCATAGTTTAGTTTTAAATTCCTCTCTATATCCAGGAGCTGTTTCTCATCATAGCTAATAGCCATTATTTTCATAGCTTCACCTGTATCCAATTGTGCTATCAAATCATCTACCAAAACAGCTTCCACTCCCGCTAATTGAGAATAAAACCGCCCTTCCTCTGACAATGACTCCATAACCAGTTGGTCATTATAATAGCTATGACAGTGAACCCCTGCGACCTTAAAATACTTTATAACCTCAATCGCCAGCTTTCTTGGAACCGGCTTGCAATATAACACTTCCCCGGATAAAGAATTTTTCACCCAGGCGCCCTGGTAGGTAATCAGAGGCACGTCAATTTCTAACTGTTGTGCATATGGCAGTGCTGACCTATACATGCGTCCGGTAGAAATGGTAACTCTAACTCCTCGTTTACGGACTTCCTGTATGGTCCGCACACAATCTTCAGAGATCTTCAAACCCGTGTCGAGCAATGTATCATCCAAGTCTAGTGCAACTAATTTTATAGACATTTTTCCTCCTTGTTATTAACTCAACATTCGCAGTTGACTGATTATGCGCAGCAGCAAATATACCTGATGCCATTCTACAATAACGATAGACGGGGGAACGGGATTTTGCTGTTGATTGTGATCTGGGGCTAACAGATTTAGTAATTCTGCTTGCTCCCATCTCCGGAGGCTCGTTCTACCAACTGCTTGCCTTGCGAGCTCCAGGGGCACCCTGCCAATCTCCCATCCCTAGTCGATGACAGGCTCGCGACGTCCTGTCGCTCGTCCCCTTCCGCTCACAAGTCTGCGCAGGGTAGAACGGCCTCCTCCGCTAGGTCGCCAGCATAATTACTAAATCTGTCGCGCTATAAAATCTACAAATATATTGGCTGGAAAGGGACGGAATTGTAGGGGTCCCTCTTTCCCCGTTGTTTTCTAGTCGCTTAGTTTAAACCGATTTCTATACAGAGTTGAGATGTCTTGACAAATTTAGTAATTGTGCAAGCGACGTTGCGCAGGAGGCCGTGCTGTCCTGCGAAGACAGATGATTGGAAGAGGGCGAGGAACAGGACGTTCCGAGCCGGGCACCGCCCACGGATGGGCGGTTGGCCGGGTACCCTCTGGAAATCATCTGGCAAGCAGTTGACAGCCCGAGCCTCCGGAGCCGGAGCTTGCAGAATTGCTGAATTTGTCCACCCAGCTTCCGCTCAACAGCAAATCCCGGCCCCCTTATATCTCAGTACTTAGGAAGTTTGCTTCGCAGTATCACTTAACTGTGTAACTTGAATTAATAAGAAGCCGAGCTTATAATGCCCGGCTTTCTATGTGGATCTTAATTACTACCTGCCATCATCGCATTTTAAAATACGTATCCTTCACGAATAAACTGATTACGAGGCTTATTAAGCTGAGTACTATGGAGGTTAAGACGGCCCACCAGAATCCTTGAACATCAAAGCCTTTGACAGTGGCCGCGGTAAGGTAAAGCATGAATCCATTAATAACAAAGGTAAAAAGACCTAAAGAAAGAATGTTCAACGGTAAGGTTAAAAGAATTATCAGAGGCCGTATAACGGCGTTAATAACCCCAAGGAACACGGATCCGACAATAGCCCCCCAAATGTTCACCTCAAACCCAGACAAAAGTTTTGCCGTAACCACGATAGCTAGTATGTTCAATATCCATCGCAAAATCCAACCAGGCATCATTGCCCCTCCTTCTTACTATAAATTTGCATAAACAACCCTCGAATATACACTTACTATTATGATAAGCAATTTCCCCATCAAATTCCAATTATTTTCATTTCAAATTCGATTTATTTCCCGGGAAATCTCTTGTATTTTTGCAGTTTGTAGATTGAGACCGAATAGTCGCAGATAAACACAGCAACATTAATAGTGAACAAGTCTATCGTTCTCTCCTAGTTGTTACTATGGAAATAGGCATAGACACTGGCGGCGGCCCGGCTATTCATGCGCGGAACTTGCAAAAGTTGATCCAAGGAGGCCTCCTTAATTTTCGACACCGAACCGAAGTGGGCCAGAAGAGCATTCTTGCGGTTTGATCCTATTCCTTCAATTTCATCCAAAAGTGACCGAGTCAGCTTTTTGCCACGCCGCTGACGGTTATACTCCACCGCAAAACGATGGGCTTCGTCTCTCAGTCGCTGCAAAAGCATCAAGCCCTCATCTCTTCTGGATAGCACTACAGCTTCACTTATTCCCGGTCGGAACAGTTCCTCATTTTTCTTAGCCAGACCAAAGACCGGAATGTCTATACCCATATGAGCAAGAGACATTTGAACCGCATTTACCTGGCCCAGACCTCCATCGATGAGCAAAAGGTCAGGTTCGGGCAGAAATGCACGATTGCCCCGCCTCGCTTCGGTGAAACGCCGCTCCAGGGTTTCGCTCAAGGAAGCATAGTCGTTGTTCTGTTCGTTTTTCATCTTAAAACGGCGATACGCTTTCTTGTCAGCTTTCCCATTTGTAAATACCACCATGGACGCAACCGTTTCTTCCCCAGCCAAATGCGATATGTCATAGCATTCGATCCGCACCGGTACCACTTCCAGATTCAAGGTCCGGGCTAAGGCCAAGAGAACCTGGTTGTTCTTGGTATCTTCCCGCATTTTTTCTTCCCACAGCAGCCCTGCATTCCCCATAACCATATCCAGCAGCTTCTTCTTCTCTCCCCGGCCTGGCATCCAGATTTTTATCCGCGAACCAGCCTTGCCCTTAAGCCAGGTTTGAAGGAGTTCATTATCCCCGGGAAGGTGGCTTACCAGTATTTCTGCTGGAATATCACTGTTATCTGCATAATACTGCTTCAGGAAGAACTCCATTACTTCCGCTTCTTCTTCATCTATAGCTCGTTTCAGCCAAAAGGTATCCTTGCCCACAATTTTGCCGGCCCGCAACTTAAACACCAGGATCAGTTTGTCTTTTTCCCCTCCCAACATCCCTACAATATCCATTTCGTAAGGATGATCGAGGCTGACCTTCTGTTTTTCACCCAGCACCTTTATGGCTTGAATCTGATCCCTCAGGTGCGCTGCTTTTTCAAACTCCAGATCAAGAGACGCCTCTCTCATCTCCTTTTCTTTGCCTTCCAGTAACTTGCTGGCCTTACCTTCCAGAAACTCCAGCAGACTATCTACAATTCTCTGGTACTCCCCCGCATCCACTTTACCGTTGCAGGGAGCCAAGCACTTCCCCATGTCAAAATTCAAACAGGGACGGCTATTGCTTTTCAAATTCTTACAAGTACGCAGGGGGAAAATCTCCAGCAATAGCTTTACGGTTTCTCGCAATGAACCTACTTCCGTATAAGGCCCGTAATACCGGGAGACTTTATCCTTTTTTTCCCTTACTATACATAAACGCGGAAATTTGTCGGCGGTAAGCTTCAGATAAGGGTAGCTTTTATCATCCCGGAGATCAATATTGTAACGGGGTTGGTAGGCTTTAATCAGATTGCTCTCTAAAATCAGAGCTTCCACTTCGGAATTAGTGACAATGTAATCAAAATCCGCAACCCGATTCATCATGGCTCTAACTTTTGGCAGCAAGCCATCAGGAGATTGAAAATAGGAACGCATGCGGTTACGGAGCGCCTTGGCCTTACCCACGTAAATAACCTGACCCTCTTTGTCTTTGTATAGATACACGCCCGGTTGAAGCGGCACATTTTTCAAACGATCCTTCATAAGATCATTTCCTTCCGACAAAGGGTATATCTGGGGTAGTTATAATACTTTTTGCAGGTATCTTCCGGTATATGAAAGCGGGTGACTGGCGATTTCTTCTGGGGTACCCAGGGCTATGATCTCTCCGCCTTTTTCCCCGCCTTCCGGCCCCAGATCAATAATATGATCAGCTGATTTAATGACATCCAAATTGTGTTCTATGATAACGATTGAATTACCGGCATCTACCAGACGGTTTAAGACCCCCAGCAAATGCTTTATATCCTCCTTATGCAAACCGGTAGTGGGCTCATCCAGTATATATAGGTTCCTGCCCAGAGAACGCTTAGAGAGTTCAGTGGACAGCTTTACCCTTTGAGCCTCTCCCCCGGAGAGAGTTGGCGCAGGCTGACCCAGCTTAATATAGCCCAGGCCCACGTCCTTCAATACTTTTAGCTTACGTTCTATCCGAGGGATACTAGCGAAAAATTCTACTCCTTCATCTACTGTCATATTCAGAACATCAGAAATAGTTTTTCCTTTGTACTTAACCTCCAGAGTTTCGCGATTATAACGTTTGCCCTTGCATACCTCACAAGGAATATAAACATCCGGCAAGAAGTGCATTTCAATCTTAATAATCCCATCCCCAGAACAGGCCTCACAACGCCCGCCCCGCACATTGAAGCTGAATCGTCCCGGTTTATATCCTCTGACACGTGATTCAGCCGTATCTGCAAAGAGATCCCGAACGCTATCAAAGGCTCCCGTATAAGTAGCAGGATTCGATCGAGGAGTCCTGCCAATGGGCGACTGATCAATATTTATCACCTTGTCCAGATGGTTAAATCCTTCTATAGCGTCGTGTAAACCGGTGCGATATCTGCTGCCATGAAACTTTTTCATTAGCGCAGGGTAGATAATGTCTTCCACCAGGGTGCTCTTCCCCGAACCTGATACCCCGGTTATAACTACCATTTCTCCTAAAGGAATGCTAATATCTATGTTTTTCAGATTATGTTCCCGTGCACCTCGAATAAACAGATTTTTACCGTTGCCTTCCCGCCTGCGGGATGGAACTTCTATATCCAAGGCCCCCGAAAGGTACTGACCGGTGAGGGAACGCGGGGCTTGCATGACCTCGTCTACAGTCCCGACCGCCACCACTTCTCCACCGTGAATCCCTGCCAATGGGCCTATATCCACAATATAATCGGCGCTGCGAATGGTCTCTTCATCGTGCTCCACTACAATCACAGTATTGCCCAAATCCCGCAGCCGTTTTAATGTAGTCAACAAACGTTCGTTGTCACGCGGATGTAGTCCAATACTAGGTTCGTCTAGGACATATAAGACCCCTACCAAGCTGGAGCCCACCTGGGTAGCCAGCCTGATTCTCTGGGCTTCACCCCCAGAAAGACTGCCGGCCGAACGATCCAGAGTCAAGTAATCCAGACCCACGTCGATGAGGAAGCGCAGTCGCTCCCGGATTGCCTTAATGACTTGAAGACCGATATAAGTCTCGCGTTCATCCATCTGTAAATCAGCAAAAAAATCCATCATGTTCCGTACCGCCATTGACGTTATCTCAGCGATTGACCTTCCTCCCAGTGAAACTGCTAATATTTCTGGACGCAAGCGTTTACCCTGACAGCCAGGACACAGGCTGATAGTCATGTACTTTTCCATCTCTTCCCGTGATTGTTCTGACTTGGTTTCATGATAACGGCGTTTTAGGGTGTTGATAACCCCTTCAAAACTAGTTCGAAAAGATCCTGTCTCTCCGTAGGAATTGGTATAGTTGATTTTAAAATGTTCCCCATGGTTACCATATAGCAATATATTTATTTGTTTCGGACTCAGCGTATCCAGGGGCTGGTCCATGGGGATACCGTATTTTTCGCTCATCCCTAAAAGTATTTGCTTGAAATAATTATGGGAACTAATAGACCAGGGGATAACCGCCCCTTCTTCCAGGCTCATATCCATTTCCAGAACCAAAGCCGGGTCTATCTCCCGCTTCTCCCCCAGCCCATCACATTCTGGACAGGCTCCGAAGGGACTATTAAAAGAGAACATGCGAGGGCTTAATTCCGGTAAACTGAACCCGCAATCCGGGCAGGCGAAATCTCGGCTGAAAAGCATGTCCTTATCAACCCCATCCTCTTGCAAAAGCTGCACCACTACAATCCCTTCGCTCAGTTCAAAGGCTAGTTCCAACGATTCCGCCAGCCTGCTGCGGATGCCTTCCTTTATCACCAATCGGTCAACTACAGCGCTAATATCGTGTTTTTTATTTTTAGCCAGCTCGATTTCCTCATCCGAGGTGTATTCGTAACCGTCCACCATAACTCTTACAAATCCGTCTTTGAACAGATTCTGCAGGATTTTCCGATGTTCACCCTTCTGCCCTTTGATAATCGGAGCCAAAATCTTTATGCGACTACCCTGTGTTAAGGCTTCAACCGTATCGACTACTTGGTCAACGGTCTGCCGACTTATGGGAAGCTGGCAGTGGGGACAATGCGGTCTACCCACCCGAGCGAATAAAAGTCGCAGATAATCGTAGATTTCAGTTACAGTTCCTACCGTGGAGCGAGGATTATGAGATGTCGTTTTCTGATCAATAGAAATGGAAGGGGAAAGCCCTTCTATATAATCAACATCCGGCTTGTCCATTTGCCCTAGGAATTGCCGCGCATAGGTGGACAGAGATTCTACATAGCGTCTCTGCCCTTCGCTGTATATGGTATCAAAGGCTAGGCTGGATTTGCCCGACCCCGAGACCCCTGTGAATACCACCAGCTTGTCCCTGGGTATGGTAATATCTATGTTTTTTAAGTTGTGCTCCCGCGCACCTTTTACAAAAATGTAATCCTTCATGTTTAACCGTCCTTTTTAATTGCTGCGTTCGTTCGCATCTATCGTTTCTTCCTTTTCTTCTTAGGCGGCAGGTTAAGTTCGCGGATCATATCCCGCAGCTGGGCGGCTCTTTCGAACTCTAAGGCCTCCGCCGCTTTACGCATCTCCATCTCAATGTCTACCGCTAAACGGGTTCTCTCTTCCTTGCTCAGTCCGGTAAAGGTAGAGACATTATAATCTGCCGGTTCTTCGGCTACCGTAGCCTCAATAGCCGCATGCACCGCCTTCTTAATCGTTTCCGGAGTTATGTTGTGCTCTTGATTGTGAGCCAATTGTTTGGCCCGGCGGCGGCTGGTTTCATCTATGGCCTGGCGCATCGAGGGAGTAATTTTATCGGCATACATGATTACCTTGCCATCAACATTGCGAGCTGCTCGCCCGGTGGTCTGGATCAGAGACCTACTCGAACGTAAGAACCCTTCCTTGTCCGCATCCAGGATTGCTACCAGAGCAACCTCTGGCAAATCCAGCCCTTCCCGCAAAAGGTTGATGCCAATGAGCACGTCAAATAAGCCGCTGCGCAGTTCCCGTAGTATCTGCATGCGCTCCAGTGCCTGTATATCCGAGTGCATATAACGCACCTTAATTCCCACATCGGCAAAATAATCACATAAATCCTCAGACATCCTCTTGGTCAGGGTGGTAACCAGCACCCTGTAGCCCTTCTCTACCCTTTCCCGAATCTCGGCCATTAAATCATCAATCTGATTCAGGGTGGGCCGCACCTCTATCTCCGGGTCCAGTAGACCAGTAGGCCTTATTACCTGCTCAACCACTTGGACGCTCTTCTCTATTTCATAATCACCAGGTGTAGCGCTAACATAGATGACCTGCTTAATCTTCTCGTCAAACTCACCAAATTGCAGGGGACGGTTGTCCAGAGCCGAAGGAAGGCGGAAGCCATATCCCACCAGGTTCTCCTTGCGTGAACGGTCCCCTGCATACATCCCCCTTACCTGGGATACGGAGATGTGCGATTCATCCATAAAAAGCAGCATATCCTCCGGGAAGAAATCTATCAAGGTATAAGGTGGTTCACCCGGAAGCCGCCCAGTAACGTAGCGGGAGTAGTTCTCAATGCCTTTACAATAACCAATTTCCCTTATCATTTCCAGGTCGTAGCGGGTTCTCTGTTCTATACGTTGGGCTTCTAGTAATTTACCCTCCAGTTTAAATTTTTCTAACTGTAGGGCCAGTTCGTTTTCTATTTCACTGGTGGCAGACAACATCTTGTCCCGGGTAGTTACAAAGTGGGAGGCCGGAAATATCAAAGCATGTATCTGTTTCCCCAGTATTTCTCCTGTCAATGGTTTAAACTCAATTATACGTTCGATCTCGTCACCGAAGAACTCAACTCTTAGGGCGTTCTCCCCAGACGATGCAGGAAATATCTCCACTACATCTCCCCGTACCCGAAAATTACCTCGGAAGAAAGTGGTTTCATTTCTTTCATAATGGTTTTCCACCAGTCTCCGGAGCATCACGTCCCGAGGTATCTGCATCTGAGGTCGCAAGGAAATAGCCATCTCATAATAGTCCTGCGGTGCACCTAATCCATAGATGCAGGAAACGCTGGCTACTATGATGACATCACGCCTTTCTAAAAGCGAAGCGGTTGCCGAATGGCGGAACTTGTCTATCTCATCATTTATAGAAGAGTCCTTTTCGATATAGGTATCCGATTGCGGTAAATAAGCCTCGGGCTGATAGTAGTCATAATAACTGATAAAATACTCCACCGCATTATCCGGGAAAAACTGTTTAAATTCTGAGTACAGCTGCCCAGCCAGGGTTTTATTGGGAGCCATAATCAGGGTAGGTCTTTGCACTTTCTGGATGACCTGAGCCATGGTAAATGTTTTACCAGAACCGGTTACGCCCAAAAGGGTTTGATCCCGATACCCTTGCTTTAAGCCCTGCACCAGTCTTTGGATAGCCTGAGGCTGGTCGCCGGTGGGTATATAATCAGAATTTATTCGAAACTCATTCATGATTACTCCTTTGGATAAGTCTAAATTTATTATTGCTTGGTATTATTATACTATACCGTTGTATATCATATTTATATTGCTCAGCTTTCGCAGTTAATGGATTATGCGCAACAAACTTCCGAAGCACTGAGATATAAGGGGACCGGGTGTTAGATGTTGACTGTAATCTGGGGATAACAGATTCAGTAATTCTGCATGCTCCCATCAGCTAAGGTGTGGGGACATTCCTCCTTGGAGGTGTGTCCCCACACCTTAGCAGCCTGGAGCTGGCAGAATTGCTGAATTTGTCAACCCAACTTCGCTCAACAGCAAAAACCCGTTCTCCCGGTTAGTGTTATAGGGGAATGTCATCAGTTTATTTGCTGCTGCATATAATCAGTCTACTGCGAAACTGACTATATTATAGAACATGTGTTCTCAGGTTGCAAGATGTTCCTAGATTAATCACTTATTTAAACTCGGTTCAATATCTCCTCGGCTATTTCTTGACGTTTGCTATCCAAGCGTTCAAAATCCATAGCTGAAGCATATATTTTCTTAATTTCTCGATTGGCCAGATGGCTATTTTCCAGTTCCTGTTGAGCTTGCAGGAGCAAGGCTTCGAACCGGCGATAAGCCTCGCTGCTCTGGACCGCCACCTGGTCAGAATCGTAGCTGTCCAAATACAAGGTCATATCAACCACTATATCTCCTGGTATTAAGGCCACTTCTACATGGCCAGCTTCAATCAGTGCCAGTTGTAAATTACGGATTACAACCATGACTAGATACTCCACTTCCAAGCCGCAGTGATAATATTCCAAAAAATAGCCTTTCTTCTTGGCCTCACGGGCTAATTCACAAATAACTGTGGACTTGCCGCTGCCTGAAGGACCTTTGAAGATGTATCTTTTCTTGCAGTCCGCGCTTAGCTCGTTTATATAATCTACCAAACCATCCGCAGTAATAACCCCCGCAAAATAATGCTTTTCACCAGGACGGTTTTCCATGATATCCAATGAGATTTTCTTAATAAGCTGCTCTATCTTTTCCATGTTCAAATGTGAAGCGTTGGCAATTCTGATTTCTTCCTTGACCCGGCTTGCCTCTTTAAGAATGATGCATAACTGGCTATCAAACTTATCTGCCTGGTCTATCTGTTCTATGATCTGTCTTTGGCGTTGCTCAATGACAGCTTGATCCCAGTATTCGCCCAGGTTTATAATAATTTCCCGAACCCCTGGATACTTAGGGTCAATGGGCTGGGGCAGGCTTCCATTAATAACCGCTGCATTAAAATGAGCAATATATACCCCATCAGGAGTTACGGGATCCAGGGCGGACACCCAGAATTCCACATCATAGCCCTGTTGTGACATCACTTCCCCCAGTAACCTAATGAAGGTAGATTTCCCTGACCCTGGAGCACCTTTTAAAATATATACTTTTCCCAGACCGTTCACCAGTTCCGGAATAAATGTATAGAAACCCTGGCTGGTATGGCTACTGGCAAATACATAACGAGTTGTTCCCCGGTTGTTCACCCTTACACCTCTTCCCAGTTGTTTCTCTTAGCATATTCATTTTGGTGGTAAAAGGTGAACACTTTTAATTCTTCTCCATATTCTCAGGGCGGTGCTGAAAATGCCATCTTCGCTTATGGTGAGGTACCGAGGGGCATTATTTTCCGGCACCGGGATTATACCCAGGTCTTGATCCGGACTTCTATGCAACGGTAGCTTGAAGATATTTTTCCCTCGCTTAATCTCTAAAACCATCTCTTGGCATCCGCAGTTCAATAATTCCTGTAGAACAGAAAAGTGATTTGTAATTTCCCCGTTTAGCGTTAAAATGACATCCCGCGATCGCAAACCCGCCCGGTTTACAGGAGAACCCGGCAGAACGTCCAAGACCCGAATACCTCTCTCTGACGGCACATAGATAGGTGTCCGATTCTCAGCCCGCATACCCAGCCAAATTACCAGCTCATGGCCTAGAGGGCTAAATATAGCCGCTATCGGCAGAAATAATACCCAACGCGAAGCTAATACGGACAGAGCCAGAAGAACCAGACTAAATATAAATAGATGCAGGGAGGATTTTCGGGTGGTTTGGTAAGGAGTTTGGGTGGTGCTGATCTCCCCATACCCCAGTACGGCCATTACCGGCAAGAGGGCATAGGTCTGACCCTCCGTAAATCGTGCAGAATCCCTGAGTAACGGCCACCAATCTGGCATAGATATCCCACCCAGAGGATCAATAACACCTACCCCCAGTAAGGCCACCAGGGGAATCGGCCAAAACGACTGAAGATTAAACCCGCCCCGCAATTGTCCATTCTTTTTTATATAAACTGGAAAGGGCCTATAGGATCCATTCGCCAGTATTAAAAGGCTTTCCACCAAGTGTAATACAGCCACTAACCCCATGAGCTGGGGTATGCTTATATCCGGATAAGCAAACAGCAAGTTGCTGATAGAAAGTAATCCTGCGCCATAAGCAAAGCACAGGAAACGAGGTTGAATGAGCATTAAAACAATGGCCACTAACCACAACTGGCTTATACCTATTCCAGCCAAGTCAATTCCGAGAAAAACCAATAAGATGCTCCCTAGTATACCACCTATTATTCCAAAGGTTGTGGAAACCAAAGCTGATCGCAGATAAAGATTTTTTCGGCCCTGCAGCAGGAATTCGGACATTTTTTGTAAACGCTGGTATTGCCAAGTTACAAGGCCAAACAGGAGTAAGTATATCAATAGAAAAGAGGGCGATGTCAGATTATCTCCCAACACTCGCCCCATCTCCTCAAGGATGAATAATACCAATTCCATCCCAACACCTCCGTCAATCGAGGGTTATTGCGTTTTTTGCTTTAGCAGTTCTATCGCTCTCTCTAATTGCAGATCTTTATTACCCTTATCAGGATTTGTAACCACATGATCAGGGTTTATTCCAATTTGGTTAATATCAGTTCCTTTAGGAGTAAAGTATTTCTGGGTTGTAAGCTTGAGTGCACCCCCATCGCGCAAGGGATAAACAGTCTGCACCAAGCCTTTTCCGTAAGTCTTTTCCCCTACCAGGACGGCTCGCCCGTTGTCTTGCAAAGCTCCGGCCAGAATCTCAGAGGCGCTCGCACTATTTTTATTTACAAGTACTATCAAAGGAGCATTGTAACTCCCCACCCCTGCATTATGGACTGTTTCCACGCCCTTCGCATCTTTGACGCTTACTACTTCCTGTTTATCCAGGAAAATATCAGCAATCGCCAAAGCGGCATCAAAGTCGCCTCCCCCATTATCCCTTAAATCCAGGATTAAGCCCTTTATTTTCTGGTCTTCCATCTTATTCACGCTAGTTGCTATCTCCTGGGCAGAACGTGCATGGAACTGGTTAAGTTTAATATAGCCGAGGAGAGGTATATCACTTACTATTTTATCTTCCACCGATGGAACATTTATTATTTCTCTAACAATTTTAAAATCATATTCTTTGCTATCATCAGTCCGGAAAACACTCAATTCCAACTGGGTTCCGGGATCACCTCGCATAAGCTGTACAGCGTCATCCTGGTTCATGCCTACGGCGCTCTCACCGTTTATTTTTGTAATAATATCCCCGTTCTTTAAGCCTGCCCTAGCTGCAGGCGTCCCTTTTATGGGGGAAACGATGGTTAGTTTACCACCCTCCATTTCCACCACATAAACTCCTATTCCTCCAAACTCGGCATTAAGTTGCAGTTTAAGCTCCTGCCATTGGTTCTTGTTTAGATATTTTGAATAAGGATCATTAAGCGAAGCTACGATACCAGCGGTAGCCCCTTCAATCATTTTGTCACTGTGCGGCGTATAGAGAGACTCTGCTTTTATCAGACCCATTACACTCAACATACTGCTCAATCCGCTAGAGTTAGTGGCAAAAACAAAGCCTACACTCAAAAACACCAGCAGACCGAGAATGGAGAAGAAAATTGTAAAACCTCTAAATATTTTATTATCTTTCAATACCACACCACCATATTCTATATTATTAAAATTCTATCCCTAATATGTTACCTCAATAAGGAAGGGAAAACAATTGACAGCAGATAATCTGTAATTATTTCCCAATAATAAGAGGGTTAGAATCTTGTCAATCAAAACCCTAACCCATATTTATTCTCATTATGTGTCAAACTACCATGGGCAAGAAACATCGCGCTAAATCTTCCCCTTATCACACCTTAGACATATCCCATTGGATCGACAGGGCTTCCGTTGATCCGCACCTCAAAGTGAAGGTGAGCTCCCGTACTCCAACCGGTGCTGCCTACCCGGCCAATGGTCTGTCCCTTGAAAACCCCTTCGCCTTCGCTAACCAGAAGCTCTGATTGGTGTCCATAGAGTGTCGACATCCCGGCTCCGTGATCAATGATTATTGCCTGACCATATGCACCCAACCAGCCGGAGAATATCACAGTGCCGCCGTCCGCTGCTAAGATGTCAACTCCATATGGAGCTCCAATATCAACGCCGGTATGCAATTTGCGAGTCTTAAGAATCGGATGAAATCTCATGCCAAAAGGTGAAGTAATATTGCTATAACCAGGGGTCGGCCAGATGTAGGATCCAGTTCCAATACGTGCCCCTTTGCCGTTACCCTGTAGCTTACGAATCATTGCTTCTGCCTGACGAGAGGCTTGCTCCAACTCTTCCATAGCCTGGGCAAATTTTTCCTTTTCTTGCTGAACATCTGTCAGTACTAGCTTTTTGTCGCTTAATTGTGATGCCAGAATCTGTTTCTTACCTTCCTGGCTTTCCTTCGCTACCTGTAGTTCTCTCTTCTGTACTTCCAGGTCGCTTTTCTTCATATCCAAATCGGTTTTTTTACTATTAAGGGAGCTGATCAAATCTTTATCCTGCTCCACAATACTGTTTAGCATATCAAAACGGCTAAGAAAATCCTTTATATCATTGGCCGACAGCAGAACTTCCAGGTAAGAACTCTCCCCTTGTTCATATATAAAAACCAGCCTGTCACTTAGTAACTTTGCCTGCTTCTCCATTTCCTTCTGCTGCACGATTATCTGTTTTTCGGTTACAGCGATATTATTTTGCAGGTAGTTAACTTGATCCGACAGGGAACGAATTTCTTTTTGGGTCTTGCTTACATCCTTTTCTATACCCTGGACCTGGCCCATTATAGTCTTTTCTGCTTTACTAGCATTATTCAGGTTATTCTGCTGCTGGTTCATCTGCTGGTTGAGTTCCTCCAACAAATTTTGCTGATCGCTGATCTCATCAGCATATACCGGCAGAATCATAGCCACAAGCATGACCAAGGTTATAAACCCAGCTAGCATTTTTTGTTTGAACATTATTCTTCCAACTCCCTCACAGCCAAATTACTTTTTATACATCTAAAAAGCGATTTAATGAAATATAGGTTCCCAGAACTCCCAGAATCGCTCCAGTTGCAAATAAGGACAGATATATGTTAATAAGCAGACTCTGTTGGTACACCAGCGGTATGAAAAATAGTGCGGTTTGCAGGCTGCTAACCAGCGAACCATATCCCCAAGATAACAACAGAATTGATATTAAAGACCCCATGGAACCGAGCATAATACCTTCAATGAAAAAGGGCCAACGTATAAACCAGTCGGTCGCCCCGATGAGCTTCATTAAATAAATCTCTTTACGACGCGCAAAAATCGCCAGACGGATCGTGGTAGCAATGAGGAATACTGCTCCCATAGTCAGGAGTACGATAAACCCGATGCTTATGATCCTGACCCATTTGGTTACCTGGAAAAGTCTCTCCACAACCCCTTGACCATAGTTCACCTTGTATATGCCAGGCATTTTGTTAATCTGCTGAGCTAGGTTCACTACATCCTGAGGATTTTGAGCCTTCACTTCGTAGGAATCCGGCAAAGGATTTTTTCCTATGGTTTTTACCAGATCATAGTTCTTATCTGCAAACTTCGTCTGAAGGTTTACAAGAGCCTGCTCCCGGGAAACAAAGATTACCGATTTAACCCCACTTAACTTTTCAATATCACCTTTAATATCCGTAACCTGTGATTTGCTCAAGGAACTATCCAAAAAGGCTACAATCTCAAGGTCAGATTCTAACCGATTCATAAATTTATCAGCATTTATGGTCATTAATACTGCCGCGCCCAGAATCAGTATACAAATGGCCATGGTTGTCACCGTAGCGATACTTAGGAGACGATTACGAGACAACGATGTATAGGCTTCTCTGAAAAAATAAGTTAAATTCTTAATATTCATCATAAAGACTCCGGGGAATATATATCTGATAAAATGCGACCTGCCTCTAGCGTAACTACTCTCTTGCGAGCATTCTTGACCAATTCCCAGGCATGCGTAGCCATTACCACAGTAGTTCCCTTACGGTTAATATCATAGAGCAAGTCCATTATATCCCGTGCAGTATCCATGTCCAGGTTGCCCGAGGGTTCATCAGCTATCAAGAGTAGGGGCCGATTAACAATGGCCCGGGCAATACCTACCCTCTGTTGCTCACCGCCGGAAAGCTGTCCTGGAAAGGAATTTTCTTTGCCTTTTAAACCCACCATTTGAATAACTTCTGTAACCCGAGGTCTAATATCCTTGCTTTTGCTTCCAACCACCTTCATAGCAAAGGCGATATTTTCAGCTATGGTTTTGTTCTCCAAGAGTTTAAAATCCTGAAACACAATTCCCATATTACGACGTAATTGAGGTACTTCGCTCCTCTTCATACGGACAATGCTACGGGACGCAACAAATATCTGTCCCCGAGTAGGTACTTCTTCCCTAAACAACATCTTCACCAAGGTAGACTTTCCAGCCCCACTCGACCCCATTAGAAAAATAAATTCCCCACGATCTACTTTCAAGGAAATATCATTTAAGGCTTTTACTCCATTCGGATACACCTTGGAAACATTGTAAAACTGAACCAGCATCTAACTTCCTCCGATTATGTGCGTTTATACTTATACTTTATAATACAATAAAAAAACCACCATTATAAGGTGGTTCTACAAAACACTTCTAATTCCTTTAGGAAATCATTTCTTTTTCATTAAAATATGGACATTATCTATAATTTTTTTCACCGTTAGACCATAATATTGCATTAACTCATCCGGGCTGCCTGATTGTCCAAAAACGTCGTTTATTCCCATTCGGTGCACAGGCACAGGATAGTTTTCGCATACTACTTCACATACAGCGCCTCCCAGGCCTCCAAGAACGCTGTGCTCCTCCACGGTTAAAATTGCGCCTGTTTCTCGGGCTTTGCGTACAATCAGTTCCTGGTCAATGGGTTTTATGGTGTGCATATCAACCACCGAAACCTCGATTCCATCTGCATGCAGGCTATCCGCAGCTTCCAGGCATTTAGCTACCATTATCCCGCAGGCAATCAAGGTCGCATCTCGGCCTTCCCGTAATTCAATCCCCCGGCCAATGGTAAAATCTACTCCCTCATCATAGAGTATGGGAACCGATGGCCGCCCTAGCCTCAGGTAAACTGGGCCGGTTCGCTGATAGATTGAGGTTACAGCTTTGCGCGTGGAGGTTCCATCCGCAGGTACTACTACACAGATATTAGGCACACTGCGCATAATGGCAATATCTTCTACCGATTGATGGGATCCGCCATCTTCACCCACGGTGAGCCCGGCATGGGTAGCACATACTTTTACATTCAAGTTGGCATAGGCCAGTGAATTACGTACCATCTCAAATGCCCGGCCGGTTGCAAAAATGGCAAAAGAACTGGCAAATGCAACCTTGCCAGATGCGGCCAGCCCGGCTGCCATCCCTATCATGTTCTGCTCCGCAATACCGGCATTAATAAATCTTTCCGGAAATACTTTGGCAAAATCAGCTGTTTTAGTTGATTTCGAAAGGTCTGCATCCAAAACGACCACATTATCATACTTACGTCCCAACTCAACTAGAGCCTGCCCGTAAGCATCCCGGGTAGCTTGCTTTTCCAACTGACATCCTCCCTTTAGGGTTATTTAAACTTGCCCTAGCTCTGCTAGAGCTTGTGTGACTTGTTCTTTGTTAGGTGCGGTGCCATGCCACTCAGCCCGGTTTTCCATGAAGGAGCAGCCCTTACCTTTTACGGTATCTGCTATTATTACGGTGGGCCTGCCTGAGGTAGAACGAGCAGTGGCAAGAGCCTCCATGATTTGTCGGTGATTATGACCATCTACTATCAGGGTCTCCCAGCCAAAGGCCCTAAACTTATCTGCCACTGGTTCAGGTGACATTACCTCACGTATCGGACCGTCTATCTGCAAACCGTTATGATCTAAAAATGCCACCAGGTTATCCAAATGATAATGACTGGCTGCCATAAGGGCTTCCCAAACGATACCTTCTTCGATTTCCCCGTCACCCAGCAGGGCATAGACCCGGTTACTACGGCGATCCATTTTGCCTGCCAAGGCCATACCTACCGCCCAGGAAATACCCTGACCCAAAGAACCAGTAGAGGCATCCACACCTGGTACTTTACGCATGTCAGGATGTCCCTGCAGGGGACTACCCAGCTTGCGAAGTTTAGCAAGCTCCTCCCTCTGAAAATAGCCCTTCTCAGCCAGAGCCGCATAAAGAACCGGGGCAGCATGTCCTTTGCTTAAAACGAAACGGTCCCGTTCTTCCTGCTGGGGTCTTTGCGGATCAACATTCATTTCCCAAAAGTATAGACAAGACACGATATCGGCTGCCGAAAGCGATCCACCAGTGTGACCTGATCCAGACTCTCCCAACATCTTGATAATATCTTGTCGGATTATTAAGGCCTTTTCGGCCACTTCTTGTATTGAACTTTCAGTAATCTCTCTCACTTTAACCTCCATTTTCATTCTCTTCCTAAGGGGCTTTCACCCTTCACCCTACGGGTACTCCCGATGGTCACCTATTAAGGTTGCGGGTACTACTAATGTTCCTTTCAGTCACTAATAAGGTTGTTAGCGCTGACTAATATTGTTGCAAAGAATAAATAAGGCTGAATTGAGTAACTGAGTAGTTTATTTGATAGTCCTTAAATGCAGGCAGGCATTAATAAATTCGTCAAGGTCACCATCCAGTACAGCCTGCACATTACCGGCTTCTAGATTACTACGGTGGTCTTTTATCAGAGAGAAGGGATTCATGGTGTAAGTTCGAATCTGGCTACCCCATGCTATCTCCTTATATTCTCCCTTTATTTTTTGCATGCTATCCTCTCGTTCCTTCTGCTTTAACTCATAGAGACGGGCACCCAAAATTTTCATAGCCGCCAAGCGGTTGGAATACTGGGAGCGTTCGTTCTGACATTGGGCTACTATCCCGGTAGGCAGATGAGTAATTCGCACCGCCGAGTCAGTCTTGTTGACATGCTGACCTCCCGCTCCGCCCGAGCGATAGGTATCAATACGCAAATCCTCGGGGTTGGTTTTCACCGCTATTTCCTCGCTTACTTCCGGCAATGCCGCCACCGATGCAAAAGAAGTATGGCGCCGTCCCGAAGCATCAAAGGGAGATATGCGAATCAGGCGATGTACGCCCTCTTCACATTTTAACTTGCCATAAGCATAGAGTCCCTTGACCATAAAGGTTACACTTTTCACGCCGGCCTCATCACCGGCCAGGAAATCGAGAATTTCCACCACATACCCAGATGACTCCGCCCAACGCGTATACATACGCAGGAGCATTTGTACCCAGTCCTGAGCCTCGGTGCCTCCAGCTCCGGCATGCAACGATACAATAGCGTTGCCATGATCATTTTCCCCAGAAAATAAAATAAGCAGTTCAAATTCCCTGAACTTTCTAACATAATGAGACAGCTCGCGAACCGTCTCATTATATAGTTCAGCTTCATTTTCCGCCTCGGCCATTTGCAGCATTTCACCTAAATACTGGGCTTCCTGCTCAAATCGTTCGAATTGTTCTACGCTATCCTGCAATTCGCTAACCCTCTTCGATACCTTTTGGGCTTCCTGATTGTCTTCCCAAAAATTCTCTGCCAGGCTAGCATGTTCTAGTTTTTCTATTTCTTGCTGTTTAGTAGCAATGTCAAAGGGAGACCCTCATCTCATTTAATCTGCTTATTATCCCGGTGATAGTTCCCCTAGGATCTTCAATCAAAAAAATCACCTCATCCAGGCCCGTTAAGGCCCTATTTCACAATACGGTTGTTATTGGCCAGGCTCGAAATAATCATATTTCTTTTTCAGAATAACCACATCCACTCTCCGGTTCATAGAGTTAGTAGCCGCATCCAGATTAGCAACCAGAGGCCGGTATTCACCATAGCCAATAACGGAAAGCCGATCCGGAGAAATCCCCGCGTCTTCCGCTAATACATGCACTACATTTGAGGCCCGCATTACTGAAAGTTCCCAGTTGGAGGGAAATTTTGCGGTATTAATTGGTAAATTGTCAGTGTGTCCTTCAACTCGTATGAAATTAGGTACTTTATTCAAGGCCGAACCCACCTGTTTTATTATACCTCTAGCCTGAGGATTAAGTACATCGGAGCCACTAGAAAAAAGGAGGGCGTCTTTGAAGCTGATCACCAGTCCTCGTTCCTGTTCCATTATCACTATGTAATCTCCCAGCTTCGTAGAGGTCTGTCCTGTATCCTTGACGGGACTCTCCAATTGCTGCTCATTAATAAACTCTTGAATCTGTTTTTTAACTTCATCCAGCTGTCCTTGATTGGCCGGGGTCTGGCCTGGCCCTTCGGGAACCTGCTGGCCGGAAATACCTTGAGCCAGAGAAGGTCCTTGAGCATCCAGCATAGACATGGCCTGTCCGCTAAGAACCACGCTTAAAGAATTAGCCATAGCCGCGTACTTAACAGTATCCACCTTGCTCATAGCGTACATAATTATAAAAAACACCATTAATAGCGTAATAAAATCTGCATAACTCAGCAACCAGCGTTCCATACCGGCGCCTTCGCCTTCTTCATGGCCTTTCTTTTTGCGACCTGCCATCTTATCACATCCCCATTTGTGCTCTCTCTTGTGCGACTACCTTTTCCCTAGTTTCTAGAGGCAGGAAGGTCATCAGTTTTTCTTTTATAACCCGGGGATTCTCTCCAGCTTGAATAGAAAGAATACCCTCGGTTACCATTTCCATGAGCAGGACTTCCTTGGCAGTTTTCACTTTAATTTTAGTGCCAAAGGGAATCCACAATAGGTTAGCCGAGGATATACCATAGAGAGTGGCCAGAAAGGCTACTGCAATAGATGCCCCTAATTCATCCGGATTAGACAGATTACTCAAAACCATAACCATACCCATAACCGTACCAATAATACCCATGGTAGGTCCAAAGCCGCCGGCCGTCATAAATATCTCCGTACCGACTCTCTCTCCACTTTCGAAGGCTTCCATTTCCATTTCCAGCATACTCCTGGTCAATTCCGGATCAGTACCGTCAATGACCATTTGCAGGCCTCGGGCCAGGAATTTATTGTCAATAGTAGCCAACTGGCTCTCGAGACTTAGCAAGCCTTCCCGACGAGCCTTATCTGCTGTGTCAACCAGCGATTCCAGGACTTCAATATAATTCACCTTTTTATCCTTAAAAATAAGCTTTAAGAAATAGGGCACTTTTTTAAGGTCCTCTAGGTTAAAGGAAAGAATTGTCGCGCCCAAAGTACCACCAAAAACAATAATAAATGCTGATATCACCACCAGCATGCCAAAAGAGCCGCCTTCTTCCCAAAACCCTAATGCTAGCGAACCAAATCCTATTAATATTCCAATCAGAGTAGTTATATCCATTATCCTACCCCTCTCCCACAACATTTTTTATATTTCTTACCGCTCCCACAGGGGCAGATGTCATTTCTGCCTACTTTCTCCCCTACACGAACAGGCTTCTTTTCCACATCTTCACCCTGGTTCATGACCATTTTTCTCTCCTCTGGCCTCTCTATAACCTTTACCCTAAGTACATATCTCACTACATCTTCTTTGATGCTAAATATCATAGCCTGAAAAGCTTCAAAGGCTTCGAATTTGTATTCAATCAGTGGATCGCGCTGAGCGTATGCCCGCAGGTTAATTCCATTCCGCAGCTGATCCATGGCATCAATATGATCCATCCATTTATTATCGATAATCCGGAGCATGATGGCCTTCTCAATTTCCCGCATAGTCTCGTGGCCGAGTTCCTCTTCGCGGTTCTCGTACAGGGCATGGGTCTTTTCCCCCACCATTTCCTTTACTTCCGCTTTGGTCATCCCCAAAATATTCTCCCGCTCGAAACCAAGGTCAGGCAGAACATTCTGCTCCAGGTAGTTTATTAGGCCATCCAGATCCCATTCATCAGTATATTTGAATTCACCTGCAAAGCTGTCAACCACCTGCTCTATTACATCATCGATCATAGCAGCAATTGTCTCTTTTAAATCTTCCCCGTAAAGAACCTTCTTGCGTTCCCCATAAATAACGACCCGCTGCTTATTAATTACATCATCATATTCCAGAACATTTTTGCGGATGCCGAAATTACGAGACTCTACTTTCTTCTGTGCATTTTCAATCGCCTTACTAATCAGTTTATTTTCAATGGGAATGCTGTCATCCATTCCCAGACGATCCATAATTCCCTCTATATTAGACGAGCCAAATAGTCGCATTAAATCATCTTCCAGGGACACATAAAAACGGGATTCTCCAGGATCACCCTGACGCCCTGAACGTCCTCGGAGCTGGTTATCAATACGACGGGATTCATGCCTTTCTGTCCCCAGTACATAAAGACCGCCTAGAGCTTGTACCCCTTCCCCCAGTACTATGTCAGTTCCTCTACCAGCCATGTTGGTGGCTATAGTAACAGTTCCAGGCTGACCAGCCTGTGAAATGATCTGAGCTTCTTTTTCATGGTGTTTAGCATTCAATACCTGGTGCTTGATACCCCGTTTGGATAGCATAGCACTTAATAGTTCGGATTTCTCAATACTAATCGTTCCCACTAGAACCGGTTGCTTTTTTTGGGATTTGTCAATAATATCTTCCACCGCAGCCAAAAACTTGCCTTGTTCACTGCGATACACCCAGTCAGAGTTATCCTCGCGTACCATGGGTAGGTGGGTGGGAATGGCTACTACGTCCATACCATAGATGTTTCTAAATTCATCTTCTTCGGTCTTCGCTGTTCCAGTCATACCAGCCAACTTCTTGTACATGCGAAAATAATTCTGAAAGGTTATGGTAGCCAGAGTCTGAGACTCCTTCTCTATCTTAACCCCTTCTTTGGCTTCAATGGCCTGGTGTAGTCCATCACTATAGCGCCTACCAAACATTAAACGACCAGTAAACTCATCAACAATAATTATCTGATCATCCTTAATGACATAATCCTTATCTTTCCTCATCAATGTGTTAGCTCTGAGTCCCTGGTTTACGTGATGAGCAATCTCCATATTCTCAGATAGATTATCAATAGAAAAATGCTGCTCTACCTTTTTAACGCCCTCTTCCGTCAGGGTAACCAGATTAGCTTTCTCATCTACCTTGTAATCTTCTTCGTTAATTAATCGAGGAATAAATTTAGCAATTCTATAATATAAATCGGTGGGTTTATCACCTTCACCAGAAATAATCAAAGGGGTCCGTGCTTCATCGATAAGGATGGAATCCACCTCATCAATAATGGCATAATGTAGAGGACGCTGTACCATGTTATCGGCTGCAACCACCATATTATCACGCAGGTAATCAAATCCTAATTCATTATTGGTCGCGTAGGCCACATCGCATGCATATGCCTCTCTCCGTTCCGCGTAGCTTAAATCGTGAACAATAAGCCCTACTGACAAGCCCAGGAACTCATAAACCGGTCTCATCCAGTTAGCGTCGCGGCTGGCCAAGTAATCATTCACAGTAACAATATGAACTCCTTTGCCTTCCAAAGCATTCAAATAGGCAGGTAGGGTAGCCACCAGAGTTTTTCCTTCCCCGGTTTTCATCTCTGCAATTTCACCCTTATGCAGAACCATACCACCAATTAATTGCACATCAAATGGCCTCATCCCCAGCGTTCGACGTGAAGCCTCCCTAACCAGAGCAAATGCTTCAGCTAATATATCGTCTAATCCTTCATCATTCTTTAACCTTTCCCTAAATTCGTCAGTTTTTTTAGGAAAATCTTCGTCTGCCAATTTCCGGCAATCATCTTCCAAGGCATTAATTTGCTCAGCTACCCGCCTTAATTTTTTGACATCCTTTTGATTGTCATCCATTAACTTTTTAACAAAATCTTTAAGTGCCATTTCTTACCTCTTTCCAAAAAAAGAGGAACCATAAGGTTCCTAATAATCAAAATTAAAACATCTATATATTATCATGTTTTGTAGGTATACAGCAACTGAGGAACTATCAAGAAATAACCCTAATCAAAATCGGGCTCAATCAAGCCAAAGTTGCCATCTTTCCTTTTGTATACTACATTTACCTCATCAGATTCCGAATTGAAAAACACGAAAAAAGTATGGCCCAGTAAACTCATCTGCATAATGGCTTCTTCCTCGTCCATGGGCTTTAATGCAAAGCGCTTGGTTCGAACGACTTTAAACTTTTCAGTGGTATCCTTGAAATCCAACTGCCGTTTAATCTCATCGGCTACCGCCTGCTTGAGTCCTGCACCACGATGACTCTTGTAAAGTTTGGTCTTATGCTTTTCAATTTGTTTCTCCAATTTTTCAACTACCATGTCGATAGCGCTATACATATCTTCCGCGGTTACTTCTCCACGAAGAATAAAACCATTTAAGGGGATGGTAACTTCCACCTTATGATTCTCACCTTCAAGAGAGAGGGCTACTTGGGCAATTCTGCCATCATCGATATACTTTTCTAATTTGGAAAGCCTTTTGGTGGTATAATCTTTGAGCGCATCAGTAATTTCGATATTTCTTCCTCTGACATCTAATCTCATACGACCACTCCTTTCCTTGCTACGATAATACTATTATACTCAATTATTAAGATATACTACACTATAAATCGAAAATACCTGTAATAATATAGGGTGTTAAGTTGACTATCCTTTTGACACGCTCCCTCGGAGTTCATTTATATGAGTTTTAAAAGGAATGTCACGCTGTGTGAAAACCTTCGAAATAGTGAGAATAAAAAGAATTATTAATAAGTTCAACATTTTCAAGGGTTCCAATGCCTGGTATTATCTCCCAGTCCGATGGTTCTCCTGTTCACCGGGATGCCAGAGGACTCTGATAATTTCCATTTCATTTGTGATACAATTTCAGTATATAGACATACTAAATACAGTTAATCATGGTTATAAGGATGTTCTCTAGTGGCACCTGTATAGAAGCTAAAGTTAGGGGATAGGTACATGATAGAAATTATAGGGGTTTCCAAGAGTTACAACAGTGGAACGGTGAAGGCTGTTGACAATGTAAACCTTACCATTAGAAACGGTGAAATATTTGGCTTCCTAGGTCCGAACGGGGCTGGTAAGACCACATTGATTAAAATGATTACGGGGATCTTAAATGCCGATGAGGGCACGATAAAGATAAATGGCAAAGATATTCGGAAAAACCCGATTGAGGCCAAAATGCAGTTCGGGTTTGTTCCAGATGACCCCAATATTTTTGCCCGACTAACCGGCTTAGAATACCTGAACTTTATGGCCGATGTATATATGGTGCCTCCAGAAACCCGGCTGGACCTCATGCAAACCCTACTAAAGCGTTTCGAAATGGCGGCAGCCGCAGGGGATCTCATCCAGAGCTATTCCCACGGCATGAAACAGAAGATCGTGGTGATAGGAGCTTTACTCCATAACCCCCCGGTTTGGATATTAGATGAGCCTATGACTGGCCTCGATCCCCGCTCCTCTTTCGATTTGAAAGAAATGATGCGCGAGCATGCAGATACTGGAAAGACGGTTTTCTTCTCCACCCATGTATTAGATGTAGCTGAAAAAGTGTGTGATCGCGTAGCCATCATCAATAAAGGCAAGGTGATTTTAGGCGGGAGTATGCAGGAAATCCATGAACATCTCAGAGAGAACCAATCACTGGAAAATCTATTTCTGGAGCTTACGGAAAATGAATAGATTTATAACTTTGCTTAAAACCCTATTAATAAATAATTTGGGCATATCGGCTATCCAGGCTAAAGCTAGAAAAAATAAGCTTGAATATCTAAAAGTACTAGGCTTAGGAGTCGCTATTGCTGCCGGTGTTGCCCCTTCATTGTGGTTGTACTCAAAGATACTTATACAGGGATATGACCTTCTGGCACCACTTGGACAGCAAGGCGCCATATTAATCCTAGGTATAGTAATGGTCAGCTCTATGATATTTTTCTTCGGTATTTTCTATGTAATTAACTTTTTCTATTTTGCCGGGGATGCCCAAAATCTTCTGGCTTTGCCCCTTAGCGGCTGGCAAGTGCTGGGAGCAAGGTTTTCCGTGGTCATAGCTTATGAATATTTGACTGAATTACCGTTTATACTGCCACCGCTATTAGTTTTCGGGATAAAAAGCGGGGCATCACTGACTTACTGGCTATATGCGCTGATTGGCTTTTTATTAATCCCCTTGCTTCCCTTGAGCCTAGCAACGATACCTACCGTGATCGTCATGAGATTTGCTAACCTGGGCCGCCGCAAGGACTTATTTAAGATCCTGGGTGGACTGATGGTTATAGCTCTAGCCATTGGATACCAATTCCTTTTTCAGAAGTCAGGCATTAATGCTATGGATCCGGCATTCTTACAGAATCTGCTTACAGACCAGTATGGCCTGGTAAACCTAATAAGCCGGGTTTTTCCATCTACCAAATATCTAGGCTTGGCTCTAATCAGTGCTAATAAAGTTGCGGGGCTGATTAACCTGTTGATATTTGCAGCCCTATCTCTGCTGGCAGTTGCCCTTGCTTGGCTGGTCGGCGACAAACTATATTTCAAAGGTCTGGTAGGTTCCAGTGAAACGACCGCCCGCCGGAAAATGCTTACTAGCTCAGATTATGAGAGATTCGGCAAGGGTTCACCTGCCCTGCTATCCTACTGTATGAAAGAAATACGCCTCTTATTTAGAGTCCCCCCATATTTTATGAACTGTGTACTGACCAACTTACTTGTACCCGTAATATTGATAATCCCATTCCTCCTCCAATCACATAATAAACAAGAAGCCCTGCCCTGGGAAGATCTAATCTCCCAACCGGTAGGTCAGACGATTTTGATGGTCGTTATTGTCGGCGCAGTTATCTTTCTGGCAGGTTCTAACGCTATTACAGCCACATCATTGTCGCGAGAAGGCAAAGAATTTTTTATATCCAAATATATCCCCCTATCTTATAAGCAACAGGTGCAGGCCAAACTGCTCTCCGGCTACCTATTGGGCATCATAGGGGCTGTCCTGCTGCTAATTGGGGCGATTATTTTAATGCCTTTAAAAATAGCTCTAATAGGAATGATACTAGCTGTAAGCCTGGTGGCGATAGTGCCTATTATAGAAGCAGGTTTGCTGATCGATATTTTCCGGCCAAAACTAGATTGGGACAACGAGCAAAAGGCAGTGAAGCAGAATTTAAATGTAGTATTTTCGATACTCTTTTCTATTTTGCTAGGAGGGGCTGTCCTATACATCGTAATCCGCTTCATTCATTCCCCGATCCTAGCAGCAACATTTATGTTAAGCTGTTTCACTGTGGCAGCAGTGGTTTTTTACTATTTACTGATGACCAGGGGAATTGAACAATACCGGAAGCTAGAGGGGTGATCACCCTACTGACTAGCAAACAGCGCACTATATTCTCCATAACCTTCCTCTTCCAGTCTTTCTTTAGGAACGAAGCGTAAGGATGCGGAGTTTATGCAGTAGCGCAGGCCGTTAGGTTTTGGACCATCGTTAAAGACATGGCCCAGATGGGAGTCAGCTTGTTTGCTGCGAACCTCAATGCGTTTCATGAAAAGGCCTCTATCCACTCGCTCCTTAATAGACTCCGGATCAAGCGGTCTGGTAAAGCTGGGCCATCCACAGCTGGAATCAAATTTGTCCAGTGAACTAAAAAGCGGTTCGCCCGATACAATATCGACATATATCCCTTCACCCTTATGATCCCAATAGATATTCTGGAAAGGAGGTTCGGTAGCATTTTTCTGGGTTACTTCATACTGTAAAGTGCTTAATTTATCCTTTAAATCCTTCTTTAGTCCCATTTTTCTTGCTCCCAGTGCCTTTTAATAAACTCATCACGACCTGAGGCCTTTCGATACATCGAATAGGGAATCGAACAAGTTGCATGGTAATCCTGATGATAGTCTTCGGCAGGATAAAAGGTAACTGCGGGAAGGATAGGAGTTACAATCGGTCTGCTAAAACGGCCACTTTTATCCAGGGCTTTTTTAGACGCTTCGGCTTTTTGCTTTTGGGACTCATTGTGATAAAAAATAGCGCTTTGGTAGGATATTCCCCGATCATGAAACTGACCACCCTCATCAGTAGGGTCTATTTGCCTCCAAAACGTTTCCAGAAGACTATCATAGGCTAACACTCCAGAGTCAAAACTAATCTGTACCGCCTCAAAGTGCCCGGTGTTTCCGGAACACACTTGCTCATAAGTAGGATTATCAGTCTTTCCGCCTGTATAACCAGCTACCACTTGAATCACGCCATATAATTGTTCAAAGGGGGCCACCATACACCAAAAACAACCTCCTGCAAAGCTTGCCAGTTCGGTAATTGCCCCGGTACTAATATCCACAGAATCCCTCCATTCCAATATATTATGGGGTTGCTCACTTAATAATTATCGTTGATTATATAGATATTAAGATAAACAGGACGAACCAAAATCTAATTATGGGTGATATAGTATAGTAATTGAAGCGAGTTTCAAAGCATTGTTTACAACCCAAGGAGGATAAATGTGAAAAAATCATTCAAAAATAGCTCTTATACCTTAGCGGGAATTGCAGTTATAGGCTTTCTAGTAATATTAACTGCAATACTTACTAACGGTGTAAGTATGCCTGAAGAGAACAATACTTCTTTGGCCAAGAGCATTACCTGGCTGAATTCGCCAATAGATACTATTAATAGTATTACCCAAAAACACAAATACAAAGAGAAATTAGTAGTAATTGACCCTGGTCACGGTGGAGATGATCCGGGAGCAATCTATCCTCATACTACTGATCCGAAGCTTATTGAGGTGAAGGAGAAAGATTTTGATCTGAACATATCCCTTAAGCTCTATGATATGCTCAAAAATTCTGGGATAAGGGTAGAAATGACCCGACAGGATGATAGAACATTGAAACAGGAGGATAGGGGGGAATTTGCCAACGGTCTGAATGCTTCGTTATTTGTCAGTATTCATAACAATTCATATAAAGTAAGTTCAAACAATGGGACCTCTACATATTTCAATCCTTCAATTAATGCTGCTTCCTATGGAATTACAGGAAAAAGAGCCGCCCAACTGTTACAAAAGGAATTGGTAAAAGAACTGGGAACTATAGATGTTGGAGTTAAGGAGTTAACCCCTAAAATGAAGTACTCTAACACGAAGATGCCCATTGTTTTGGCTGAAGTAGCATATATTAGCAATGATTGGGATAGACAAAACCTTAGTACCGAAAAATTCAGAATGAAAGCAGCACAAGGTTTATATGATGGTATCATAAAAATTTTAGATGAGATGGTGGCTTCAGAAGCTGCCGCTCCTACTCAACCCCAAAGAGATCCCTTGTAGAATTGATAGGTATTCTTACCCTTAGCCTTAGCACCATACATTGCTTGGTCGGCATTTCGTACCAGGGTCTCCAAATCTTCACCATCATCGGGACTAACACTGATCCCAATACTGGCGCCAATGACTAGCTCATGACCGTCTATCACAAATGGTTCCGATAAGGCAGCAAGTATTCTTTCGCTTACTATTATAAGTGACTCTTTAGTTATTCGAGTAAGTAAAGCAACGAACTCATCGCCTCCGAGTCGGGATAAGAGGTCAGTTCCACGAAAAATATTTTTCAATCGACCTGTCACCTCCTTAAGTAACAGGTCCCCCTTGTCGTGACCGAAGGTGTCATTAACCACCTTAAAGGAATCCAAGTCTATAAAAACAACCGCCATTTTCTGAGGCATATGTTTATTTCGAGCTACAAAATAAGTGAAGTATTTTTCAAACATGCTGCGGTTCGGTAGTCCAGTCAACGTATCATATAAGGCCATTCGGGTCATTTTCTCTTCAGACTCCTTCTCCCGGGTAACGTCTATGATAATACCATCTAGCCTAAAAACCCGACCTGACCTGTCTTTCAGAGGAACAGCCATATTATTTATCCACTTGGTCTCGCTATTCGGCATCAGGATACGATATTCGATTATGCTCTTTTTCCCAGCCAGCAATTCGTTTTCGGATTCCCTAACCCGGAAAAGATCATACGGATGAACTATTTTCCTAAATAATTCAGGCCGCTTGATAAAATCTTTAGCACTATACCCAGCTATCTGCTCTATGCCAGCCGAGATAAAGAATTTGTTTTTTCCCGGTTCAGAAGACCAGGTAACAATATCCAGTTCGCCTAAAACTGTTTCTAAGGTGGCCTCTTCGTTTGAGGACGCATGCTTAGGATTGCCCATAAAATAATTAACCAGTAAAAGTATAGCCATTTCAATAAGCATCATAAGTAATAGATTCCAGAAGTATGGACCGCCGAATACAATTACAGCCACGATATTTATAAAAAGGAAAATCCAAAAAATCCTTAGCATAATAATATTGCCATGATAATAATTAGCTTTGACCATGTCCACTTCACCCCGCTTCTGTTACCTTCATTTCTCATTTTAGCAAGTATACGGTTAATAGTCGACTACCTCATAATGAAACAGTATTCCACCTAAATATGCTCATATAAAAAACATAGTCATTTGAAAATATGACTATGTTTTCTAATATCGATTTATTTGTATGTTTTCAGTACGACTATTTATTTCACAATGACTTTTAGAGTGAAGGTCTGCGCTGGTTGGACACTCTCCCAGGGGCGCGCATAGACCATTGATATTTCAGTCGTCCCCGCCTGCAGGGCTGTAAATTTCCAGTAATTCCGGCCTCCCTGACCGGGGATTATCTGTTTGGAATCGCTAATATAGCCAGCATCCGTCTGCGTGAGCACTTCTTCATCCTCCGGCTTGGAAACATGCCAGACATAGCCCGTACTAGGGTTGCCAGCCAGGGAAACTACAAAGGTCTGGCCAACCACAGCCGTATATTCCTGTCCATTATTATTTTCATTAACTCCACTTAACTCGATACAACGCATAAGATTCTTAGCCAGTTCAGCTCGGGTAACATTATCCTCGGGCCGGAACTTCGTGCCTTCTCCCTTCATAATTCCAGTATTATTCACAAAAATCATAGCGTTCATTTCCTGCTGGGATAAACCATTCGTATCCTCATATATGGGCATACTCATAATCATTGGTATCATTATTCCTTTAGCCGTAAAAGATTGTTGAATCGCTCGGGCTATTTCAATACGACTAACAGCACTATCAGGATAGAAGTTTTCCATAGTATCAAATATTTTGTTAATAGCACACATTACCACATCGCCGGCATACCAGGCCGTATTATCCACGTCCCGATAATAATCACTGGCTGCTGGCTCTTTGATAAATCTGATCTGACCATAATCCAGCTGAAAAGTGTGCGCCAGGACGCAAGCCAACTGAGAACGACTAACCAAGCTTTCAGGAGCAAAAACCTTAAATCCCTGGGCATCGGTGCCAGTACCATTCATGAGGCCAAGCCTGCAAACCGTTTGGATTTCCGGCTCTGCCCAAGACCCTTTAATATCAATAAAATCACCCGGTGCCAGATTAGCCGCAGATGTCCCAGGAAAAGCCAATACAATCAGAAAAATCAAAAGTAATACTATTCTTTTCTGCATAAATAAAGCCACCTCTTTCTTGGTTATCATACCTAAATACGCAAAAAAGAGCCTATGGCTTTCATCATCTCATAATTTACCATACATTTATTTCAACCTTCTCTGTTCTACATATTATTTATCCTTTTAATTTTCCAATTGATAAATTAACCCGATAATTGCCATATTTCAATATGTCGTTTAGAATCTGCAATAACTCCTCCTGGGTTGAGACATTTACCTTTAATAAATAGCATCCTTCCCCACTTATCTGATTGGCTTCTTTGATAGATTCTTTTTGATCAATAAACTGACGAAATGCTAAATGATCGGTTGTTTTCATAAAAACTGTTACAAAGGCAAGCACTGATTTTCCTAATTGCCTTTCATTAATTCTAATCGTAAAACCTTCAATGATCTCTAAATCTTCCATTTTACGAATGCGATTGGCTACTGCTTGACCAGTCAGGTGAACTTGGTCACCAATTTCTCGCCATTGCATTCTTGCATTGTTAATTAATAAGTCGATGATTTTAAAATCTGTTTCATCAAGCATAATAATTAATATCCTTTCATAACAAAAGTGAAACCGCTTCTATACGCACGCTAACTAATAAAGGCTTATGTAATAATAAGTATATAATAATATTGGGAGGTGTAAGTCATGAAAATTCAATTAATTCGTCATGCCACATTATTAATAGATATTAACGAAAAACGTATTTTACTTGATCCGATGTTAAGTGCAGCGGGAACCATGCCGGCTGTTCCCGATGTTGCCAACACCTTTAATAATCCACTGGTTGATTTACCAATGGATAAATCAGAATTAATCCACGTCGATTCACTAATACTCACACATACCCACCGCGATCACTTTGATGATACTGCTATGCAATTGTTGCCAAAAAGCACCCAGGTGTTTTGCCAGCCTACGGATAAAGAAAAAATTGAAGAAGCAGGTTTTTATGAAGTTCAAATTATTGATCAATCCTATGAGTGGAATGAAATTACCATCAGCAGAACTGAAGGGCAACACGGCACCGGCAAAATCGGTCAAAAAATGGGGCCTGTATCCGGATTTGTGCTTCAGTCGAAAGGTGAACCATCTCTCTATATCACGGGAGATACTATCTGGTGTCCCGAGGTCCAATCGGCAATAGAAAAATACCAACCCCAGATAATTGTTTGCTTTGCTGGAGCGGCTAAGTTTAGCAGCGGCGATCCAATTACTATGACAAAGGAAGATATTAATAAGGTATCTAAACAAGCTCCATCAGCAAAAATCGTCGTTATCCATTTAGAAGCATGGAACCATTGTTCGTTATCGAGGCAGGAATTGAAAGAATACGTTGCCGAGGAAGCACTAATTGACCAAGTGTACATCCCTTATGATGGAGAGTGGATGGTTTTTCAAAAATAAAGAGGCTGTTCCAAACTGAATTGAACTGCACCCCGTCAAGTAGACAGTAAGAAAAACAAAATTTTGTTATTTTTTAACTGTCTACTTTAAGGGGAGCATATCAACTTTGAAATGATACGGGATTCTTTGGGTTCAGTTACGTAATTAGAGCTTTTGAGTTAGCCGCTTCGTTTGAAGATCCATTTAATTTAGTAGTCTAACAGAAATTCTTCTTCATCGCTGTAAGGAATTTCTTTAGTACCCAAAAGATCAATAACTAAACCGGTGATTTTACCAGCAACGAAAGCAATTAATACCGTGGCAACTATTCCAAATACCTGTACGCCTGCCGCACCAGTAATTATTATTCCAGTCATACCTCCAAAAATGCCGGGCATTCCATGCAGGTTGTGAACCCCGCAGGTATCAGTACCTTTAATAAACCTTTCCACTCTAGGGGCTATTATTGTGTACCCAATGGTACTGATTGCACCTGCTGCGATACCGATTAGCAAAGCATAACCTGGATTAGTCAGATTGCAGATGGAACCTATCGCTACTCCGCCGGCCAATGCTGCGTTGGCGATGTCAGCGATTTCAATTTTGCCTCTAATTATGCGAGAGAAAATATAGGTAGCGATAGTAGCTCCACAAAGGGCAAAAACGGTATTAATAGCGGTGAGAACCACCCTATCAGGAGCAACCAGGGCACTGGTAAATGAAGGCCAAAACAGCCAAAGTATCATACTGCCCAGCAGAGCAAACTGATTACTCATGGCATCGCTCTCACAAGAAGGTGCGTCCTTGAAACGTGCGAGGGTATTAGCTACTACCCCCAGTCCAAAATAAGCCCCAAAGGCATGGATGACTACCGATCCACCTGTATCTAGAAAACCAGTAAAATAACCGCTATCCAAAATAAGCCATTCATTAAATATATAGGCGGGAATGAAAAGAAGTGCCATTATGAAGTACTGTTCCATTTTGAGCCTGCCCATAGGCGCTCCAATTGCTATTAGAAGACTGGCTGCTGCAAATTCAGCAAAGATGAAGGTGTTAATATCAATAGTCGACAATGAAAAATGCTGACCTCCGTAACTTTTCACCAGCATATACATCGGGATAGCAACACTCACAACCAAAAATGTTGCCGTAATGGCACTGTAGCCATGTTTCCTTATAAAAACCATCAGGAATCCAAAACCCACCAGCAACATGGCCAATATGTGAATAGAGCGCTGGTATTTCAAGGTGTCAAAGATAGTACCGATTTCCCCGCTTAACTCAGTGGTATGCCCACCATTATATGCTACCAGGTTCATACCTGATGCTACATTGTGGTTTATCGCAGGGACAAAACCAAGAGCTGCGACAATTACCAGCAGCAGGAAAAATATGAGCAATCCCTTGCCAGGACCACTCTGCTTCGTTGCAGAGGTTTTTTTCGACATTATTATTCTCCATCCATTCTTTTATAGGTTATGGTTGGGATATTTATTTCCCATCCTGCCAATATTTCGACTATTAAATTTTAACACTAAGCCCTTATGAAACAAGCGTTTTGGGACATGTATACTCGTATACCCGTATACCTGCCGAACCAAACATTTAGAAAAAAACAGACCCCAAGCTCCCGGAAAATTGTCCAGAGGGCTCAGGGCAGATTAGATCTGTTTATAATTCAGAAAGTTTTCAGAAGGTGTGTGTCTGCTAATTTTTTTGCTGATCTCTATTATTCAAACATATTGGACAGGTGCCCTTGAAATACATATGGCTTTCAGTCACTTCGAATTTTTCCAATCCAGCCAATTCTAGAGCGGTTATAGGCAACCTAATATCGTATATTTGCCCGCAGTGATTACATTTTAAATGACCATACAGGGAAATATCGGCATCATATCTATTTTCGTTATCTTCAACCATATTCATCGTGACGATCCCTCTTTCCATAAAAAGTTTCAAGGTATTATACCCTGTATCTATTGAGAGCGCAGGGATTTCCTCCAGCAAGTATTGAAACACCCTTTTCCGCTGCAGATGTTCTTATATTATACGTTATTAATATTTCAACAAGGTCCCTATTTTCATGAGATTTAACCTTTGCTTCACAGATGTTATTAAAACTTAATCAACTATTATCTTGAGTTCATTAATACACCTTTTAGCCATGTCTTGATAAAGTTTAAGCCCATTTTTATTCTTGCTTATCATTTTCTCACTCAAATCTTTTACAACTAATGCGGGGTTCCCCATGGCCAATTTACGTGGTGGGATAGTACTCCTGGGAGGAAGTACACTTCCTGCTGCGAGTAAGCTTTCATTTCCTATTTCACATCCATTGGACACGATTGATCCCATGCCTACTACAGCATATTCTTTAACCAAACAAGGACCATGAATAATCGCGCCGTGTCCAACCAGAACATTATCCCCAATTATTGCTTCAGTATCAAGATCAACATGGATGGTACAATTATCTTGGATATTGGATCCATTACCTATAACGATCCTTCCATAGTCGCCCCTAATAACCGCACCTGCTCCAATATAACATTCTTCTCCCAGTTTAACATTGCCAATAATCGTTGCCTGGGGGTGTATAAATGATGATTTTGGAATCAACGGGCACTGGCCCTCAAATTCATATAGAGACATACATTAACCTCCTAAGTAGAAATGCGGTCACAGTCATTCATAGGAAATTTCTAATATGTACAATATACACCTTAATCCGAGGGATTGTACAAGAATTAATGTTGCCAGCAGCATCCATTTTGAAAGCAACCCTGTTTTCGATAGATCTTGTTCATTATCACAAACTTTTCCCGTATTTTCAGGATCGTTCATAATTAACCACCTCCTCTAGGTCTTCCCCTGAAAGTATAAATCGTGTATTCTAAGTTCATAAGGTCATTGCTGACGTTTCCTTAGAAAGGGGTATTATTTATGGACGAATCCCAAAAAATTATCTTTTCAACAAAGGCACTGCTTCTGCACAGAGATAAGTTTTTAGTCCTACATAAGAAATCCAATAACCGGATGCCTGTTTTTCTATGGGATTTGCCCGGTGGTACGATGGCATTTGGTGAGGCGCCAGAGGAAACCATCATCCGGGAAATTACTGAAGAGACCGGTTTAATAATTTCCGATCTACGATTATATGACACTTGGGTGCATCAAAAGGATGAAATGACCCAACTATCTGGGGTGGTCTATTTAGGTCAAACAAGTATAACTGAGATTACCTTATCAAATGAGCATGACCGTTTTCAGTGGATTACTCTAGACGACCCGGAAGTGGATTCAGTGCATCCGGCTTTTAGACCGAAAGTCATTAAGCTAAGAAATGAACGCGCTAGCCAACTCCCTAACGATGCTTCCCTGAAATGAGCAGTATATCTCCATCAGTTATGCAGCTATCCATCCGCATCGTTCATGCATAGTTTCTACTCTACAAATAAAATACTAACAGATATATAGTAGAAATAGCGATAGAGAGCAACATTAGCGGAAAAGCTACCTTCATGTAGCTCCAGAAGCTTATGGGGTGGCCTTGACGTTCGGACATGCCCGAAACTATTACATTAGCTGAGGCGCCTATAATGGTACCGTTTCCGCCCAGACAGGCTCCCAATGATAAAGCCCACCATAAAGGTGCAATCGACATATTAGTAATTGCTCCAATTTCCTTAATCAATGGTATAAAGGTAGCTACAAACGGAATATTATCTATAAAAGCAGATGCTATGGCCGAGAACCACAGGACAAGTATAGTTGTTGCGGTCAGGTTGCCGTTAGTGAGAGCCACCGCCTCCCGCGCCATACTTTCAATAATGCCTACTTTTTCCAATCCCCCCACCAGGATAAACAGGCCGATAAAAAAAAATAGCGTTGACCATTCTACCGTTTGTAAAATTTCTTCCGGGTCTTCCCTGTTTACGAGCAGCAATAAAGCGGCCCCGGCCAGGGCGATGGTGGCTGATTCTAAACCCAAGGTCTGGTGGAGAACAAAGCCAATAATAACCATGGCAATAACGATTACTGACTTCTTTAATATAATCGTGTCTTTTATAGCATCAGCGGGGTTCATGGCTCTTATTTTAGCCTTATTCTCTTCGCTGGCCTGAAGCTGATCTTTATATATCAATTTGAGAATTAAAACAGTTATGATAAATATTACGATAATAATCGGGCTCAGATTATATACAAAGTCCATAAAACCATAATGAGCGGCACTGCCTATCATAATGTTAGGCGGATCGCCTATGAGGGTTGCAGTCCCCCCTATATTTGAGGCCATAATCTCAGAAATAAAAATAGGTACCGGGTTTATTTCTAATACCTTACAGATGGAGATGGTGACTGGGACTATCAACAGTACCGTAGTCACATTATCAAGAAAAGCGGATGCTACCGCAGTGACAATACTTAGAGCTATAAGAATTTTTACCGGCTCTCCCCCGGAATGATGAGCTGCTTTGATGGCCATATATTCAAATATGCCACTTTTACGGGTAATACCAACTATAATCATCATACCGGTCAATAATCCGATGGTATTAAAATCTATATAACTGATGGCTTCATTTTGAACTAGTACTCCAAATACTAGCAGTAAAACGGCTCCAAATAGGGATATGATAGTACGGTGAATTTTTTCAGATATAATCACTCCGTAAACCACTACAAAAAGGATACCTACCAACAATAACTGCCAGTCCATTTATCATTCCCGCCTTCAAAATATTCCATTTTTATATTACCTGAAATCTTACCACAATATCCTCCCCGACGACATTCATGATACGTTTAATATAAATGCAAATATCGCCCTAAAAATCCAAAAAATCCTCCTATTCAGACTGAATGGGAGGATATTAGAAACTTATGGAGCCGATGGGCGGATTCGAACCGCCGACCTGCTGATTACGAATCAGCTGCTCTACCCCTGAGCCACATCGGCATATGTTTTTTTGGGGCAAAATACCCTTTAGATGATAGCAGTATAATTAGGTACAGTCAATATAGTCGCACAGCCCTGATATACACAAGTTTCGGTATTAGCTCTTCTTAGGTTCAATCAGGTAATAGTAATTGGGATTGTGCATTACGATGGATTGGCAGGATGGGCATATAAAACTCAGATAAGCTTTTCTATCCATAATCTGCACCATCTTTTTGAGAGTGGCCTCGGGATACTCATGACTGCATATATTACACTTTTCCACTAACGTCACCCCCTATTTATTAGCCTTACCTGGCATATAAAGCTTATTTAATTAAACCATATAGGCTTTTATATATTCTATTTCTCTGGTTCCTATTTGCTTAACCTGATCAATTGCCAGATTAATAAGCGTTGCGCTTTCCCCTGCCAACTCGTCAGTCACCAATTTATCAAAAGGAATCCCTGCCATGCTTTTAAGCACGTCATTTATATCAGCCAAGCCCCAAAGTGGTTTCATCATACTAACCAAGCCATTATAATATTCCTCAGCCCATTCTTCTATTTGCTCTAGATCTGGCACACCATCAATTAAATTGAATTTACTTGTATATTCCATTTTTCATCCCCTCCATCCACTCGTTAGCTTCTTCCAGAGCCTTTGAAACTGCTTCTGGAGCTGGACCGCCTGGTATTTTGCGCCTGGCTACACATTCGCGTATATCTAAGCACTGGTAAACATCGTCTTCAATTAGCTTCGAGAAATTTTGAAACTGTTCTAAACTCATATCCTCCAAGGCCTGCTTATTGTCTATGCAATAAAGTACCGCCTTGCCTACCACCTCATGCGCATCGCGGAATGGAAGGCCCTTCACCACTAAATAATCGGCCAAATCAGTGGCATTGGTGAAGCTGCCCCGGGCTGACTCAGCCATCTGGTTTTTATTAAACTTGCTGGTCAGAAGCATAGGGGTAAACACCAGCAAACATTTTTTCACCGTATCCACCGCATCAAAGAGAGCTTCCTTATCTTCCTGCATATCTTTGTTATAAGCAAGAGGAAGCGATTTCATCAGGGTTAAGAGGGCGAGTAAATCCCCATATACTCTTCCGGTTTTGCCCCGTACCAGTTCCGCAATATCAGGGTTTTTCTTCTGCGGCATAATACTGGAACCGGTTGAATATGCATCATCAAAATCAATAAAAGAAAATTCCGCGGTTGACCACAGTATTAATTCCTCGGAAAAACGTGATAAGTGCATCATCATTATGCTGGCAAAGCTGCAAAACTCGATAGCAAAATCGCGGTCGCTCACCCCATCCAAGCTGTTGCGGGTAATCTCACGAAAATCAAGCAGTTCCCGGACATATTCCCGGTCGAGGGGAAAGCCGGTAGCGGCCAAGGCACCCGAACCTAGAGGCATAGCCAGAAGCCTTTTCTGGCAATCATCCAAGCGCCCCACATCCCGACGTAACATTTCAAAATAGGCCATCAAGTGGTGGGCCAAGGTAATGGGCTGTGCCTTCTGCATGTGAGTATAGCCGGGCATAATGGTTTCCATGTGTTCTCGGGCCAGCTTCAAAAGAGCCCCTTCCAAAGTCAGCAGGAGCTCGCGCAGCTCGGCAATTTCGTCCCGCAGGTAGAGGCGCACATCCAATGCTACCTGGTCGTTACGGCTGCGGGCGGTATGCAGCTTCTTGCCCAATCCGCCTATTTTCGATGTCAGCAAGGTCTCGATGTTCATATGCACATCTTCCGCTTCGACGGTAAATTCCAGCTGGCCTGATTCCAGTTCTGCCTTAATTTCTTCCAACCCAGATATAATTAGATCACGTTCGGCGGAAGTGATGATGCCCTGTCGGGCTAACATGGAAGCATGAGCGATACTTCCCTGAATATCCTGCTTAAACATCCGGCTATCGATGGCAATAGAGGCATTAAAGTCCTCGGTAAGTTTGTCTGTTTCCTTGGTAAACCTGCCGCTCCATAATTTCATGATTACACCCCATAGCAAAATTGATTTCTTCTCAGAGTTATGTGCACTCTATTTTAGAAAGATTGACTTTTATTATATGACTTTTCGGATGATAATGCACCTTATGATATCTGATGGTATTGTCTATCTTGATTTTGATCTGCTTGAGCAGTTTCCAGCAAGTATTTTCCAACAATCTGCGCTGTCATTTGAAAAAATATTATCCCACCTATTTACATTTATAAATAATAGCTATATAATCTAGAGCATACTAACTGTACTATGCATGCTAGTACAGAACAAACGGGAAGGAGGGTTTATATGTTTGAACTGGACTTACGCAGTCGTGCACCTATTTACGAGCAACTGGTTGATAAAATCAAGGAGCTCATCATAAATAATGTACTAAAACCTGATGAACAATTACCGACCGTAAGGGTTTTGGCGAGTGAATTAACCATCAATCCCAACACCATCCAGAAGGCTTACCGAGAACTGGAATATCGTGGATACGTCTATTCGGTACCGGGTAAGGGTAATTTCGTCAGAGCTACCGTACCAGATAATAATGCTGCTCGTCTGCAAACCCTGGAAAGGGAAGTTTTGAAAAATGTATCAGAAATGCTCTATCTAGGTATGAGTCCCCATGACATTACTACTCTCATTCAAAGATCATTATCCGAAGACAAAGGAGGTAAAGTACATGATTGAAGCAGCAAGGGTCAGTAAGCAATTTCATGAAATAGAAGCTTTGCATGATGTAAGCCTGTCTGTTCACAAAGGCTCAATTTACGGTCTGGTTGGTTCTAACGGAGCTGGAAAAACCACCCTGCTTAAGCTTTTAGCCGGCATTTATCAACCGGATTCTGGACAGCTGATGATTGATTCAGAATCTGTTTTTGAAAATAACGCAATAAAAGCCCGCACCGCCTTTATTCCTGACAACCTATATTTCTTCCCCAATTACACCATTCAGGACATGGCCAATTTCTATGGTCTTATTTACCCTAAATGGAACAAGGAACGCTACCTTAAACTGCAGGACGTTTTCAATATCGATGTAAAACGTCGCGTAAAAACTCTGTCCAAGGGTATGCAGCGCCAGTATGCTCTGTGGATGGGCTTGGCAATGATGCCTGATGTTATGATATTGGATGAACCTATAGACGGATTGGACCCGGTAATGCGTCATAAAGTAAAGAATCTCATTATTCAGGATGTAGCGGACAGGGATATGACGGCTATAATATCCTCCCACAATTTACGCGATTTAGAGGATATCTGTGATTATATTGGTATTCTGCATCAGGGGAAAATGCTTATCCAGAAGGACCTGGACGATTTGAAAGCTGATGTGCATAAGATTCAAGTCGCCTTTGCCGGAGAAATCCCCCCCACTTTGCTGCAAGATATACAGGCGCTCCATCAGGAACAAAGGGGCAGCGTATTGATTCTAATTGTACGTGGAGCCCATAACGAAATAATTAGGCGCATGCAAAGCTATCACCCAGCTATTCTGGATATACTGCCCCTCACCCTGGAGGAAATATTCATTCATGAAATGGGGGATAATGGTTATGAAATCAAAAACGTCCTTTATTAATACCGGCATACTGCGCAATGATTTTAAAAGCTTCGGTTGGATCGGTGCAGCTTATCTTCTGGCATTGCTTTTAAGTATCCCCTTAAAAATACTTATGATGTCTAGCCAAACGGAGAATGCTAATATAAATGATCTATATATGTATTTACGCATATTTCTGTTTGATCAGAATTCGCCTTTACAGTTAATGCTGTTAATACTAGTTCCGGTACTAACCGGCTTGCTGCTATTTAGATATATGCAAACCAGCCCAGCCGCGGATATGGCACACTCTCTGCCCATCAAACGAGAAACCCTATATAATACTCATATAACTGCCGGTATCATCTTTCTGTTTGTACCTCTCATTATTACAGCTTTGGTATCGTGGGCAGTAATTGCCGGATTAGGGATAGAAACCGTCACCGGTCTGCATATTCTTACCTGGCTAGGAATTAGCCTGCTTTTTAACCTGCTCTTTTTTATGACCAGTGTGGCTACCGGCATGTTTACCGGCATGTCTGTCGTACAGGGAGTGTTGAGCTATATCCTGCTCTTGCTGCCCACCGGACTATTAGAGCTGCTGCTGCACAATATGAAAATGTACACTCATGGTTTCGCTTATAGCTACTATTCACATAACATAAACCTCTCTCCTCTGCTGAGACTTACCGATATTTCCAGTTATGCCCTCCAGGCTGCAGAAATAACTGCTTATCTATTGGTCTGCATCGCTTTATACGTGGCAGGCAGATTTTTTTATCAGCGTCGCCAGCTGGAAGCAGCCGGCAATGCTATAACCTTTGACCTGCTAAGTCCGATCTTTAAATATGGGGTAACTTTTTGTAGCATGCTAATGCTAGGCAGTTATTTTTATGGTACTCAAAACGAAAGCATGGGTTGGACGTATATCGCCTATTTCCTGGGTTCGCTCCTGGCTTATTTCCTATGCGAAATATTACTTAATAAGTCACTACATGTTTTCAGTTTCAAAATTCTTAAGGGTTACGGAGCATATTCCCTCATTATTATCATGTTATTAGCTGGGCTGCATATTGATTTCGTCGGTTATGAAAAAAGGCAGCCTGCACTGGCTGATGTAGAAAGCGTCTACATGGATAATTCTTTTTATTCTTTATACGAAAAAAATAGGCCCCGGGTTACCTATCCAGAAAACAATGATCCTTACTTTGAGAATCGGCTAGATAGGCCCATGCCAGTTTATACAGAAGCAGATAACCTGGCTAACATCTATTCACTGCACCAGAAGATAATTGCAAATAAGGCAGCCGAAAAAGGAAGCCTTTTCTCGGATAATCGGAAGCTGCAGTATGAGAAAGTTTGTTTGGCTTATAATCTAAAAAATGGCCAACGTGTATACCGAGAATATTCTATTACTACCCCTATGTATGCAAAAACATTAAAACCCATTTATGAAGCAACTGAGTACAAAGCTCTGCATAATGAAATTCTTAGAATAGACCCAGCTAAGATTAACCTTATAAGTATTAATGTGCCCGATACCACTAAGAATGTGAAACTGGTTACTCCAGAACAGATTAAACAGGCAATAGATGCCTTGCAGAAAGATACGCTTAATCAGACCTATGAAGAGATGACCAGCAATCGACCTGGGTGGGCTAACATCGAAATGCTTGTAAATGATAAGCATAGTTATGAGAATCATGGTGATAACATGCAGGCTTATAACCTGAGCTGGAATAAATCATATGCTAATTTCGAACAGTGGCTTAAAAAGAACGGTCTATATAATCAGGCTCGCATAATTCCCGGTGAAGATATTGTATACGCCATTGTAGAAAGAAACGCTGCTAATACTGGTAAAGACATGGCAAAAAGTAGGGTTAAGGTAATACCAACCCTGCAGTTACTTATTCAGGATTTGGAAAAAGAGCCTGGCATTCTTAAAATCACTGATCAAGACCAACTAGAATTATGTTTGCGCAATTATACGTCTGTTGAGCAGCCGACCTATAATATGTTTTTTGTACTCAAGAACGGTAATATTTTATGGGGAGGCTTTTCTGAAGATGATGCGCCTGATTTTGTGAAGGAGCATTTTGCCGAGCAAAAGGCTGAATAAAAGCTGCGAGGATAGACCTAGACACTTAGACCCACAGCTAAGAGACCAAGGGGGACACTCCTTTTACGCAATAGGAGCGTCCCCGCTTGCCTCCTGATTTCCAAATGGGGGACTTCGGATGTTGTCCTGCCACCCAGAGAAATCTAATTACATAACATGTTTTCTTTTTCGAACAAATACGGTTCCTGTGCCGAAAGCCGGCTTAAACCGGTTTCCAATCCTGCATTTATTATTTCAACCTACTTCTTGCCACGTAGCCCATGAAAGAAACTCTCTATTGTCAAAATGCCTATACCACAGACGAACAAGATGAAACCAGCAATTTTTAAAGGATCATAATTAAAATAATTGCTAAGATTTGGGCTAATCCAAAGAATAATACCCATTAAGAATAATTGAATTGTCATTTGAAAATATTTTTTTGATGAAGAAGCTATATGATAATAGTAAATTATACTTATAGCCGCTGCAATTATTAGAATTACATCATAAGATAACACACAACATCCCCTTACGCTTGGCTCTCAATAGTTGCTTTACCTAACATATTATCGATAAACCGGATAAAACTATACCCCCAAGGGGTTACCGTGAATGTCTGCTCAAGCACACCAATAGTTATTATCAAACTATATTCCCTCAGCATTCCTATTCTCGAAAATAAAACTGCCATTCCGAAAAAAAGAGTTGCCATTATTAATGACCACTTCTTGTATTTTGCTATTTCGTCTTCCTTAGTAATTGGCTTGTTTGCAGTGTCTGCAGGCGCATATTTCCATAGGGCGGATATAGTAATCAGGAAGATTATCGTCAAAGGCAAGACAATGCTATCAATGCTGCTATAAAACAATAGATGATTTAGACTTCTTGCCCCCCAGCCAAGCAACAGAAAACATATCGTTCCACCAACAAGACAACGATAGTATTCGCTGCAATGCTCTCCACCTGAAGCCAACCGTAAAGTACCTGCCGTTATGGTAATTACCAAAGTCTCCTTGAGTATTCCCAGGCAATAGGCCAAAATTGTAATAATGAAGATTTTAATTAAGGTCCCCAGAAATAATTCCAGTCCGAAGGACATCCGGTTTTCGATTCTATAGTCTTTATGTGTTTCTTGTGCGATATAACCAGCTATTCTGGTCGATAATTCATGAATGCTCAATCTTATCACCTTAATCAATTTAATCTATATAGCAAGGAGTTATTTGTCATTCCCTATCAATTCTTATCTAAATAAATAGCATTAGATTGTCATTTCCACTAAATAGGAAAACGAATGAATGCCAATGTCTAAATTGGATAACGTTGTTAAAGACATGGAAGCGCCAAGCAATTCTTGGCGCCCCCTCCTTACACCAACAGACTTATTCAATAGGCATTTTGGGCTGGTACCATAAATACCAGCAAGCTGTATTAACTCCAGAATTGGCAATGACTAATAGAAATGCGCAGGCTACCTGCAGAAGTCTAGTCCTAAACATAGATTTCACTCCTCTCCATTATTATTCTGGTTTATTTATACCATTTTAGATATTTATTGCAATTAATTTTGGCCGAATGGTCATATATGATGCCGAATAGTATTTCATCCCATCATATTTTGAGTTTATCTCGCAGGATCTTTTCTCGTTTTCGGCTTAACAATACCGTATCCCCTGATTGGAGACATATCTGAAAGGTATGTCCGAAGGGAACCAGCGCCTCTACCTTGGTCAGGTTCACCAGATAACCGCGATGACAGCGAAAAAAACCGTAGGGATTTAGTCTAATCTCCAGACTGTGCAGGGTTCCACGGGCTAGATATATTTGCTTTTCAGTTTTAATAATTACTTTCGGCTTGCTATTTTCAATGTACATTATTTCATTGGAATTGATATATACCTGCCTGTTATCCGTATCGAATAATATGCCTAACGCTGAATGATTCCCGGATAACTGCTCGCCATTAATTTTTGCCATTAATCGTTCAAGTGTCTTTTTAACTCTCATTTCATTTATTGGTTTCAAGATATAATCAAAGGAATAAAGCTCGAATGCTTGCAGAGCATAATCGGGGTAAGCCGTGCAAAAGACGAAGCATATATCTGGCTGCGTTTTAGCCAATTCCCGGGCTGCCTCAACTCCATTTATTTCTGGCATTTCGATATCCAAAAACACCACCTGGGGTTGATAGGCTTGACTCAAGATTATAGCCTCTTTACCATTACTGGCCATGGCAACTACTGTGAAATCCGGCACCGCTTCTATAATACCTTTCAAGTATCTACAAAAATCCGGGTTATCGTCAGCAATTAATACTCTTAAGCTTATTTTTTCTCACCACCTGCACAGTTCTAAGCTTCCAGGATAAAATGGCAATGTTATTTGGGAAAGATAACATTGAATTTTACCATCTCGTTCAAATTACTGCTAACTTCAACAGTACCCCGGTTTTTTTTCACCAGGTACCTTACTGATGCCAAACCTATTCCATGATCTTTTTTATCAGGTTTAGTGGAGAAACCTTCGACAAAAACCTTATTTAGAACGTCCGGTGGGATATAGCCAGAATTTGAAACCTCAAACGCAAAATTATGTGCTGTTTCAAATATTCCAATTTGCACGGTTTTGCAGTTATCTGTCAAAGATGATACGGCCTCCATCGCGTTATCAACTAGATTGCTAATGATAGAAGATAATTCAATGGGTTTAATCTGTATTTTGGCTAAGTCAGATTCAGCTTCAATATTCAGCTTAATACCGAGCGCATCTGCCAAATTTTTTTTTGCTAATAGAATAGCAGTAAGTTCAGGTATCCTAATCTTCAGCATTTCCCCGGTTATCTGTACCTCACGACAAAGCTCAGCCACATATTCATAGGCTCTCCCCTGTTCGCCAAGCTGCAAAAGGGTATATACAATCTGCATATGATTGATAAAATCATGCCGTTGGGATTTGACTACTCCAATCATTTCATACAAATGTCCAATATAAAACTTTTGAAATTCGATTGTTTTCTCCTGCCTAATCATAGTAAACAGTTTAATACTAAATAAAAATAAAATTAATACGGTCACAAACATTAATGCCGACATACTTGTGAACAGCATTTCTGAAGAAAATATAACTTCAGTGCTTTTCTGATTGTTTTGAAAACAAAATCCAATGATTAATAAAACCACAGCGCCTGTCAAGAGAGCTATAACATTCTTTATATTAGTATTGTTCATAGTGCTCCCCCAGTTCAATATTGCTTTCTTCGATTTTAAATAAGGCAAGATTATAGCGACACAAAACTATAACCACGCAGGCTAGGAAGAGAAACTCAGGGACAGTAAATATGAAACTCCATAAAGGCTGGGCCCAAGCCTGTTCTATACTAATTCCACTCATTTTAACAATTATCCAATTAAAAGCGATCTCTGTTAGCCCTATAATCACTAATCCCAGCAAAGATCCCAAAACAGCGTACAAAATACGCAAGCGATTAAAATAGGCTGTTAAAACAATCAAAACTGGAAATTGGATTAACACGGTTACTCCAATTGGCAATGACCACGATCTAATCATATAAGAAAGCACTCCAGCAATTAATGCTATTACAAAAGTATCTCTCAATTTCGGTTTGACTCCAATTAATAAGAAGCCTATGTGAACAAGAAGAATGGTTTCAAATACCGAATTGATCATAAATATTGGAAAGTTTTCCATATGTATTGCCTCTTTTCCATACCATGTTATTATTGTATTATTCTTCATTATTTTCAATATACCTTCTTATTAGACTAATTTTTTGTCCTGATAATCCCAATATAAACTCCTGAACAGCAGCCAATTTGTTCCACTCGAATTTGAGTAATCAAGGGTACCCAAATGCATAACAAAGGTACACTTAACTACTGATAAACCACTGTATAAAAACTATAAAAATCAGGTAAAGCCGATAGGGAATCTAATGCTCTATCGGTTTTTTTGTTGAACTAAGCAAACAGCGCACTGAAAACCTGTCCGATTCGTGTCGGTTGTTTTTATTGAAACCACACCATTTCTACAAAATATAACCATTGGGGATCGATTTTTACCCATTCGGCCAAAAATGCTTGTATTTACTGTCGGGATTATTATACTAGAGACATCATCAATTAAATGGAAGTAGATGGAATTTATGTTAAGATACTGTAATTTCTCTCTCAGGTAATACAAAGCTCTATTAGAGTTATATTTCTTCTTTTCGATTTTAGTTAAAGCACGATTGGATTTTAATTCACTGAGAATACTCCACCAATAATGTGCTTTGATTTAAAGCTGATAAATAAAGTTACATTTTTATTTCTAAACCTTTATCAGTTGAATATTTCAAAGCATTTAATTTATAGATCTATACAATAATCCATTGAGAGGAGAGTGCGGAATGCCCGAAAAGAGATTGCTGGAAGTTCAAGTAAACCTGGAGGAGTATTCTGAAAGCAGCAGCAAGATAGAGATATTTGCTTATGTTTTCAGCAAATCTGGACGACTTTTGGATAAACAACCCCTTGTCATCGATGACTCCAAACTGGGGATCGGAAAAGCCGAATTCGTTCTGGATGAGAAGCGGGAAAATGTGGTTATTAAGCTCGGTCCAAATGTGGAGAAACCTTCCGACCTAGCGAATCATTCGCCGCAGCAAAAAAAAGTTTTCCTAAAACCTGCGGTCAATAAATTGATTGAATTTAAGATTGAAAAGCCGTTCTGGCTCCCCTGGCTATTCAAGCCCTACTATATTAGCGGATCCGTAACAAAACTGGTCGATGATGAGGAACTGCCTATTCCTTTTGGAGAAGTAGATATATATGATGTAGACATCAACTTTATCATCAGACTACATGACTCAGTCATTGAGAAAATTCGTGATACGCTGATAGACGTTGTCTTTGATCCCCCCCCTATTGTTTTGCGCCCGATTCAGCATCCGGTCTCCAAACCATCCTGGTGGAAAGACGACTATTGTGGAACTCCGCCCGGACCCAGACCGCCAATCTCGGGTTCAATTGATGTCATTAAAATACTGGAAGATGTTCCGCAAGAATGGGCATTTTCACGGGAACGTTATGCTAGACTGCCGCAAGTCCGGCAGCAACTGGCGGCGAAGTTGGAAAGCATGACTCCGGAAAATCGTTCGGCCTTACTTGATCGAGAAGTTTTGGAAGGGATTAAATCGTCCAGCCTTCTATATTCGAATACGGCTCAGTTTCGAAGGTTGCTAATTGACAAATTTCAGTCCTTCCGATTCTGGATCTGTTGGTATCCTTGGATATATTGGCTGTGGTGGCCCCATGCTTGGTATAGCCTGGAAAAATTGGGCACAGCCGTTATAAACCCGGATGGAACCTTTTCCCGTATTGTCTGGCTGCGCAGGAATCGCAAAGACATACCTGATCTTTGGTTTAGAGTACGCCAACAAGTCAACGGTGTGGAACGCATTATTTATGCACGTTACCCAGTACCCTGCCATACCCTTTGGAACCACCCCAGCGGCGATTCAGTCCATCTGGTCGTAACTGACCCACAGGCGGTAGCCTTTCATCAGGAACATGATATATCAGATGATGATGATCTGTGGGTTTGTCCGGTGGCGATTGGCAATTATTCACTAAAGAAAATCTACGGAACCGGCGCCGAAGTAAGTGGCTCTGCGGATCCCAAGATCGGGCTTTATTCGTCATTGAACAGTGGGTTGGGCGGAAACCTGGCCGTCTTCCAGGATGGACCTTTTGGGGGATTGCTTGGTCTGAGGATCCTTTTCTCGAATGGTTTGTTAGATGCAGGCATAAAATACTACCGTGTAAAATATAGGGTTAATGGATCAGGTGATTGGCTGGCCACTTCCCATCTGGTAACCCGCCACTATTCTCATTATAATGAAACCACCGAAGTGCTGGAATTTCTTCCCTACCATCTTGGGCCCCAATCCATTGGCGCTCAAAGTAACTGCTTCGAAATCCGTCCCAAAAATCCACCTAATAATGATGCTGAGCCTGATGCCGATTGGTATGTCTTGGATGCAACTGTGGATCTTATCAATGCCTACATCGACACACGCTCTTTGACCAGCGGCTATCTGGAGATCAAAGTTGAGCTTTTCGATCAGTCAGGACAACAGGTAAAACGAGCCTCTTTGGGTGGAACAGACATTCCTTTCAAGCTGCCATCCAATACGGATATATTAAATACAATCACTACAGTTGATGCAGTTACGGTAAATCCCGATTTAGTACGTTCAGACCCCGAAAACCCAAACTGCGATGTATTTGTCTTTAAGCTCCGGTTTGACAATCGCAAACCGACTGCTTTTATTGATCCACCTGTGGCTTTTGCCAGCGGCAATACTATCACTGACTGCGGTATCGTCCAGTATGAGGTTCTGGATACAGGAGTCAATCTTTTATACCAAGCTCGACACCCGGGTACCTTTGGTATGTACTCGTTTCAGGTTATACGAAACAATTCATCATTGAAATATATCACTGGACGGACAGGAGATATGAGCGTGTCAGGCAGTTTCACTATCCCAGCCAAGCTACATCAAGATCCAGCTCACCTATCTGACCTTTTCCTACTCAAAGAGTGCCATGATGCTGCCGCCTTTAGCCTTAATCTTAATATATGGAATATGGCTTTTAATGGTTGGAGTAGAGTGGGCGAGAATACTTCTGATGTTAGAGCCTTTGCTCTGGTACCGAACATTTGAGATGATGCGGGGCATATAATGAATTAGCTTAATAGAAAAAACAAATTGTAAGAGAAGGCTGCTTCACAATCTATTTGGACTGTGGAGCAGCCAATCCGAAGGGTAATTGGTTTCTTAGAAATCGGACCAAGGTATCTTTTCCGATCTTCGTCATCGTGAAATATATCCTGTCGGTTGATTCCTCTAACTATTATATGTAAATTCCGGTTCTGCATTTTACTCGGGCTGTTTGGCATAGCACATTTCATTCCTTCTGCCTTTTTCCTTTAAAAATACCACGCTATTTCAACTCGATCAACAGAACCGTCCCCCTGATTGCCCTAATTTGAGGAATATCCTCATTTTTCTCATGTAGAAGCAGATGGACATAGTTGCTCATCAGGCAGTATCCATACAATTCAAAATTATTAGGTTTTATTCTTGTTAAAGTCTCAATGAAACGTTGATAATCATCTTTGTCATAAAAGATGTCCTGTCGATTAATTCCTCTCATAACAATATGATAAATACCGCTTTCACATC
>PHAA01000079.1 GCA_002840245.1 Firmicutes bacterium HGW-Firmicutes-15 | reverse complement strand
GGAAGCAATTCGGTTGAACGAAGCCGCTCCGCTGTGGCTATGGGAATTCAATCCAGCGATTTCGTTCATCAAATTGCTATTGAAGCTCTCCCTAATGACCTTCTTAGGAAGAACTAAAGTAAATTCAAGGGTCCGGGAAATATCTTTCTCAAGGCGGTGTTCATAATAGAGTTGATTTCCTGAAAAAAGAGCGTTCTTCCCCCTTAACCCTCTATTCATATCCGCTATTTGAAAATCAAGCTACCCATCTCACCTTCCTGGGAGGTGCAGGACCCGAGGGAGCTAAAATTTCCCTGGTGACCATCTGGCCTTTTTTACAACAAGGACAGAGGCGAGGGTCAATACCGGTTAGCTCAAAGAGTAATCTCTCCCAGCCAACTGATTCGGTTGACTGCTGTTCTCGGTTTGAACCAACACCAAATATTTCCCGACATCGCCTGAGCTTGGTTTTTCGATTCCGATTGCTGAGTAACCCATAATGTCGGATTTTGACAAAATTGTTCGGTAAAATATGCAATAGAAACCGCCGAATAAACTCAAAGGCCTCCAGGGTCATCTGCTTGTTCTTGTTGTCATCTCCGTAATCCCGCCAACGAAAGGTAACTTTTTCTTGTTCAACTTTAACAATACGGTTATTGGATATTGCCACCCGGTGAGTATACCGACCGAGATATTCAATTACGTATTGGGCACTCCGAAAAGGTGGCTTGCAATAGGTAACCCACTCTTGCCGGTAAAGCTCATCCATCATCATTTGAAATTTAGGCGTATCACCTAAAGATCGAATCTCTCCGACAAATTTTAGTTTGCCACCCCGATAAGCCTCCTTGAGATAGAATAAGAACTTTCCCCGGAACAACCGGGACAAAACCTTCACCGGGATAAAAAACCCTCCTCTGGAAGAAATCCACCGCTGGCCATCAAGGGATAACCCTCCACCAGGGACGAGGCAATGGAGGTGAGGATGGTCCATCAGATTCTGTCCCCAGGTGTGCAAAATCGAGATAAAGCCAATCTCTGCACCCAGATGCTCAGGATCTTTGCTTAAGGCAAGAAGGGCCTCGGAGGCTGCTTTGAACAGGAGGTCATAAACCACCCTCTGGTTTCTCAAGGCCAAAGGATTAAGTAGATCTGGGATGGTGAAAACGATATGAAAATATTCGACCGGTAGTAAATCCCTCTTCCTGGCAGCCAGCCACCTCTCCTTAACCAGACTTTGGCATTTGGGACAATGTCGGTTCCGACAGGAGTTGTAAGAAATTCTCAAATATCCACAGCTATCACATTGGTCCACATGGCCACCTAACTGGGCAGTACGGCAACGTTCAATAGCGCTCATAGTCTTAAGCATGCGTATTGGCAGAGGATGGGACTCTCTGTAGGCCGGGCCAAACTGGCGAAATATATCCGCTACTTCAACCTG
>PHAA01000017.1 GCA_002840245.1 Firmicutes bacterium HGW-Firmicutes-15 | reverse complement strand
ACAACCGCGGCAACGGCAAAGGCGGCGGCATCGGCGCAGTCGGTTTTGTACCGGAAGCCTTAGGCGTTTCCCGCCAGGTCTTGGATAATGACTACATGCATGGTCTGATATATCACCCCGTCCACAAGTTCACGGGCAAACACATGATCATGGCTCTGGAAAAACAAATACTTATTTGACCTGAAAAGACCCGGCTGGGGGAAACGATTCAGCAGACCCAAACCGGCGGGAAAGATTCCTGACCAACAGTCATTCGCAGATGCTTATCAGAACTGTGACAAACTATTGAATTCAGGCTTTTTAAAGGTCGATGTAACACCGTCCAATGTTAGGGTTAGTTATTACCGCAATTATTTTGTCTCAAGTGAGCCTCAGGCAGGCAATACCGGTATTGCTTCTTTCTCCGCCTTGCCCCATCGAAAAATTCCTCGCTGCAAAATCTGTTCTTATTATCGCGTGAGCCCTAATATTTGTATACATAATATTTGCCCTTGATCCCTTGTATTTATTGGTCTATGCCCTTACAATAACCATAGTGAGGCACAATGGCGTGCCTGTTTTCTATGGAATAATGTAATATAGTATTTAGGATAATGAGGTCCTCGATACCGCATAGGTATTGGGGACCTTCTTTGCATTTCCAAATATTGGCTTGAAGGGTATAATCTATTTTTATCACAAAATAGTTTTAATCACTATGCAACATAATTTATAAATTCAGATAGGGGGTGTATCATATGCAAAGTTATGGTTTGCCAAAGAAACAAGGACTTTACGATCCGGCATTAGAACATGATGCCTGTGGAATGGGATTTGTCGTTAATATTAAGGGTGAGAAGTCTCATGACATTATAGATGAAGCTTTAACTGTACTGGAAAACCTGAACCACAGAGGAGCCAGCGGAACAGATGAGAATACCGGCGATGGCGCAGGGATAATGATCCAAATTCCACACGATTTCTTCAAAAGAGAATGTGATGTGCTGGGTTTTGATTTGCCGGCCAAAGGCAGCTACGGCGTAGGTATGCTATTTGCTCACAGATATTATGATTTCAGAAATACGCAGATGGAAACCTTCGAAAAAATAGTCAAGGAGGAAGGCCAGAAGATCCTGGGTTGGAGGGAAGTTCCTATTGATAAGACGACCATCGGCGCAAGCGCAAAAGCTGTTATGCCCAGATTCATTCAGGTATTTATTGAAAAGGATGTCGGGATAGCAGATGAAATGGATTTTGAAAGAAAGCTTTATACTATAAGAAAAAGAGCTGAAAAAGCAATTATCCCGATGTGTGAAGATAAGGGAGGCACATTCTATGTCGCCAGTCTTTCATCAAAAACTATTGTCTATAAAGGTATGCTTACAGCTGAACAGCTTAGAAGTTTCTATCTTGACCTTTCAGACCTTGATTTTGCATCAGCCTTGGCTATGGTGCATTCAAGGTTTTCCACCAACACATTCCCCAGTTGGGAGAGAGCACATCCCAACAGATATATAGTCCATAATGGTGAAATAAATACCATAAGAGGTAATGTAAATTGGATGAAGGCGAGACAGAAATGTATTGATTCAGTCCTTTTTGATGATCTCTCTAAAGTCTACCCAATAGTCGACGAGTCAGGCAGTGATTCTGCAATGTTTGATAACAGTCTGGAGTTCCTTCACCTTACCGGAAGGTCGCTCCCGCACGCCGTTATGATGATGATTCCTGAACCCTGGGAAAAGAATGAACTTATATCCCAGGAAAAAAAAGATTTCTACGAATTCAACAATTTTATAATGGAGCCCTGTGACGGTCCTGCTGCGATGGCTTTTACTGATGGTGTGGTCATAGGCGGAGTATTGGATAGAAACGGTCTTAGACCTTCAAGGTATTATGTAACCAAAGATGATAAGGTTGTTCTGGCCTCAGAGGTTGGGGTTATTAACATAAAGCCTGAAAATATAAAATATAAAGGCCGGCTGGAACCAGGTAAAATGTTGCTTATAAATACCGAATCTAAGAGAATCATATCCGATGAAGAAATAAAGAAAAGTGTATCAATGTTACATCCATATAAAGAATGGAACAATAGACATAACGTTAAACTTAGCGATATGCCCGTTGGGCACGAGAAGGAAAAAAAGGAAGAGAAGGTAAGGGAAGACCTTATTAAACAGCAGAAGGCTTTTGGATATACTTTTGAGGACATAAGTAAAACCATTCAGCCTATGGCTATAGACGGAGAAGATCCGATTGGAGCAATGGGCATGGATTCGCCGTTGGCTGTATTGTCAGAGAAACCACAAATGCTCTACCTTTACTTCAAACAGCTTTTTGCCCAAGTCACCAATCCTCCTATAGACGGAATAAGGGAAGAGATTATAACGTCAAGCAGCATACTGCTGGGGGATATCGGAAACCTGCTGGAGCCCGACCAGAGACATTCAGCTAGCATATTCCTAGAGCACCCAATACTAACTAATGAACAGCTGGATACAATTAAGCAGTTGAATAATGACAAATTTAAAACAGCTATAATTTCCATACTTTATAAAGCCTCAGAAGGGGTAAAAGCCATGGAAAAGGCAATGGACAAAATTTTCAGAGAAGCTGATCGGGCCATAAGTGATGGTGCTAATATAATTATCCTTTCCGACCGGGGGGTAGATGATAAGCTTGCAGCCATCCCTGCACTTTTAGCATCCTCCGGCCTTCACCACCACTTAATCAGAAGAGAGATCAGAACTAGTATGGGAATTGTGCTGGAATCAGGAGAACCAAGGGAAGTACACCATTTCTGCACTCTTATAGGTTATGGAATTACTGCCATAAATCCATATATAGCGTATGAAACCATCAAGGACCTTGCCCAAAAAGGGTTGCTAAATGGACTTGATTATGAAGAAAGCAAGAAGAATTTCATTAAGGCTTCTGTAAAAGGGGTTCTTAAAGTACTAACTAAAATGGGTATTTCAACTATACGAAGTTACCACGGAGCTCAAATATTTGAGGCATTAGGTCTTAAGAAGGATCTTATAGATAAGTATTTCACTATGACACCATCCCGACTTGAAGGTATAGGACTTGAAGAAATAGCTATTGAAAATCAAATGAGGCACGAGAGTGCATATGCTGAAAATTCACCTTATACTGACACCCTTGAAATAGGCGGATATTTCCAGTGCAAGGATGACGGAGAAATTCATCTCTATAATCCTCAATCTATCTACCTGCTGCAGAGGGCATGCCGGGAAGGAGACTACAGTCTTTACAAAGATTATTCAAAAAAGATAAACGACGAGGAAATATATACATTAAGGAATTTGCTTGATTTCAATATCAATGCAGGTGACACCATTCCTATTGAAGAAGTGGAACCGGTGGATTCAATAGTCAGAAAGTTTAAGACCGGAGCTATGTCCTACGGCTCAATCAGTAAGGAAGCTCACGAATGCCTGGCCATAGCAATGAACCGACTGGGTGGTAAAAGCAATAGCGGTGAGGGTGGAGAGGACTACGAAAGATTCAAGGTGTTGGCCAATGGAGACACCAAAAACAGTGCGATTAAACAGGTAGCCTCTGGAAGGTTTGGTGTTACCAGCAACTATCTGGTGAATGCCCAAGAAATACAGATAAAAATGGCTCAGGGAGCAAAACCGGGAGAAGGCGGCCAGCTTCCGGGACGTAAAGTTTACCCGGAAATTGCCAGGGTAAGGCATTCAACTCCAGGCGTGGATCTTATTTCACCACCACCGCACCATGACATCTATTCAATAGAAGATTTGGCTGAGCTTATCCACGATCTGAAAAATGCCAACCGGGATGCAAGGATAAACGTCAAGCTGGTTTCTGAAGTAGGTGTAGGTACAATCGCTGCGGGGGTAGCAAAAGGAAAAGCGGATGTAATACTTATAAGTGGATACGATGGTGGAACCGGAGCATCTCCTCGAACCAGCATAAGAAATACAGGACTTCCTTGGGAACTGGGACTGGCCGAGACGCATCAGACGCTGGTTCTTAATAAGTTGAGAGACAGGGTGGTGTTAGAAACTGACGGCAAGCTGCTGTCGGGAAGAGATGTTGTCATTGCAGCCATGTTGGGCGCAGAGGAATTTGGATTTGCAACCACACCGCTTATTGCCCTGGGATGTGTAATGATGCGGGTCTGTAACCTCAACACATGTCCTGTAGGGATAGCCACTCAGGATGAAAACCTAAGAAAAAATTTCACTGGCAAGCCCGAACATGTTGAGAACTTTATGAAATTTGTAGCTCAGGAAATGCGTGAGATAATGGCTAAACTGGGTTTTAAAACCATTAATGAAATGGTTGGACGTACCGACAAACTAAAACCCAAAGATAATGTAAAGCATTGGAAGGCTGCCCATCTGGATATGTCTCCGATTCTTTATCAGCCATACGCTGGGGCCGATGTAAGCCGATTCCAAACGCAGTCGCAGAATCATATGCTCGAAAAATCTCTGGATATGAGAAAACTGCTCAGAATGTGCAAACCAGCACTTGATCATAAGAAATCTATAAGGGCAAAACTAAAGATAAATAATGTAGACAGGGTTGTAGGAACAATAATCGGGAGTGAAATTTCCAAAAGATACGGGGAAGATGGACTGCCTGAGGACACAATTAAACTTACTTTTGTTGGATCGGCCGGGCAGAGTTTTGGTGCATTTGTTCCAAAAGGAATGTCCCTGGAACTGGAAGGCGATTCCAACGACTATATAGGCAAAGGTCTTTCTGGTGGTAAAATTATTGTCTATCCTCCTAAAGCTTCGGATTTTGACCCCGAGAAAAATATAATTATCGGAAATGTGGCTTTCTACGGGGCAACTTCAGGAGAAGCTTATATCAACGGTATCGCTGGGGAGAGATTCTGTGTGAGAAACAGCGGTGTCAGAGCTGTTGTAGAAGGTGTGGGTGACCATGGCTGCGAATATATGACCGGAGGCAAGGTGGTTATCCTGGGTAAAACAGGAAGAAACTTTGCTGCCGGAATGTCTGGTGGGATAGCCTATATTCTTGATTTTGACGAAATATATTGCAATAAATCCATGGTGATGATGGAAAAAATTATTTCCGAAGAGGAAATAAACGAAGTCAAAGAAATGATTAGGAAACATGTCTATTATACTGGAAGTCCTCATGGCAGGAGAGTGCTTGATAACTGGGAAAACTATTCATTAAGATTCACCAAGGTAATACCTACAGATTATAAAAGAATGCTGGAAAATATTGATAAGGCTCATAAGGCAGGCTTACGTGGTGAAGAAGCCCTGATGGCTGCATTTGAAGGGAATTATTAGAATGTTTCAAGTATTACAGGAATTAAGGTGGGACTGAGAATGACAAATGCTAGTGGATTTTTAGAATATGAAAGAATTGATACGAAGAAACGGTCTCCTGAAGAAAGAATAAAAGACTGGAATGAAATAAGACTGCGACAGGATCCGGAGGTTGTAAAAAATCAGGGTGCGAGATGTATGAACTGCGGAATTCCTTTCTGCCACGGTGGGGTGTTGCTAAATGGCACGACATCAGGATGTCCCGTGCATAACCTTATTCCGGAGTGGAATGAGCTGGTTTATCAGGGACAGTGGAAGGAAGCCTACCTTAGGTTAATAAGAACTAATCCTTTCCCGGAATTTACTGCCCGAGTATGTCCTGCACCGTGTGAAGGTTCCTGCACGGAAGGCTATATAATGGAATCGGTTACAATTAACAATCTTGAATATGAGATAATTGAGAGGGCATTTGCCGAAGGCTGGGTAACGATAAAAAAAGCTCTAGAAACAGGCAAGAAAGTAGCAGTTGTAGGTTCAGGCCCTGCAGGTATGTCAGCAGCACACTATTTGAATTCAGTCGGGCATGACGTAACTGTAATTGAGAGGGACGACAGAGCTGGTGGATTGATGATGTACGGGATTCCTAATATGAAGCTTGAGAAAAAAATCATTACCAGGCGACTTGATATTATGCAGAGATCTGGGATCAAATTCTTGCTCTCTACTGAAGTGGGCAAAGACATCAGTGCCCAGGAGTTGGTTGATAATTATGATGCGGTGGTGCTGTGCGCAGGTGCAAGCAAAGCACGGGGATTAGATGTTGCGGGCAAAGAGCTTAAGGGTGTTCACTATGCTATGGACTTCCTGAAGTCCAATACCAAAAGCCTTCTTGATTCAAATCTTGTGGATGGCAGCTATATAAGTGCCAAGGGGAAGAGGGTAATCATCATCGGTGGAGGCGATACAGGAACTGACTGTGTAGCTACATCAATAAGGCATGGCTGCGAGAGCGTACACCAGTTTGAAATATTGCCCCAACCGCCTGCAAAGAGAATAGAAGAGTCTAATCCATGGCCGGAATGGCCGAATAAGTTTAAAGTGGCTTATGGCCAGGAAGAGGCCATAAGCTTGTATGGAAAGGATCCAAGAAATTACCTTATATCCGCTAAAAAGATTGTAGGAAATGAGCAAGGCGAGGTTAAGGAAGTTCACACAGTTGAGGTTACCTGGAACAAAAGTGCTGCTGGAAGTATGGTGTCCCAGGAAGTTTCAGGCAGTGAAAAAGTATGGAATGCCGACATTGTGCTGCTTGCCATGGGTTTTATGGGTCCAGAAGATGCCATACCAGATGAGCTTAAGCTAGAGAGAGATTCCAAGAGCAATCTAAAAGCAGAATATGGGGTTTTTGAGACAAATGTGGAAAAAGTGTTCACCGCAGGTGACATGAGGCGAGGTCAAAGTCTAATTGTCTGGGCTATCCAGGAAGGAAAGCTTGCCGCAAGGGAAGTAGATAAATACCTTATGGGTGATAGCGTTATTAAATAATTATATGTTGGTATATAAGTATGAAACAGGTATACTGTTTTATGGACAATGGATAGGAAGAGGTGTCAAGTTGTTGACAACACCGTCCCTTGACACCTTGGTTTAGATAGGAGGAGTATAGGAAATGCCGAAAGGTTACCTGGTTTTAGAAAATGGGGCTATATTCGAGGGACAAATATTTGGCAAAAATGTGCCAATTGCGGGTGAAGCCGTATTTAATACCAGTATGAATGGTTATCAGGAGATTATTACCGATCCTTCTTATGCTGGACAGATACTGACTCTTACCTATCCAATTATTGGCAACTACGGCTGTGGCGACTACGGGTTTGAATCTGATAAACCTGCTCTGCGGGGCTTGGTGGTAAAAGAGATATCAGAACTAACTGCTCACTATGAAAGCCAGTACAGCTTTAATGAATTTGTAGAGAAGTACGAAATAACCTGTCTAACAGGAGTCGATACTAGAGCTATCACCAGGATATTGCGAATGAATGGTACCATGGGTGCCGTTATCACTTCCAGTTTGGATCAGCAGGAGAAGTTGATGGAAGTTGCCCGTAAAGGCAAGGGTTTGCTGGATACTGATCTGGTTAAACAGGTAAGTCGCAAAAAAAATGGAGTATTTGGCTCAGGAATTACGAAGATAGTACTGCTGGATTTTGGAACCAAGAGGAATATTATAAAATCACTAGTAGGGAAGGATTGCATGGTAATTGCTATGCCAGCAGAAAGCACGGCAGAAGAAATCCTAGCTCAAAATCCCGATGGTCTCGTCTTATCCAACGGCCCTGGCAATCCGGAATCCTGTGACTATGCAGTACGAGAGATAAAATTGCTATTACCGTTATTGCCCATGTTTGGAATATGCCTGGGTCATCAGTTGTTGGCTCTGGCATTGGGGGCAACCACCTATAAGCTCAATTTCGGGCACCGGGGCGGTAACCACACTGTCAAGGACTTGCGAACTGGCAAGTGCCTGATTAGTTCGCAGAACCATGGTTATGCAGTAGATGCGGATTCTCTCCCCGCTGATGATGTGGACATAAGTTTTCTTAACCTGAATGATAATACGGTGGAAGGCTTGGTTCATAAAAGACTGCCTTTAATGTCGGTACAGTTCCATCCTGAGGCTACCCCTGGCCCCAGGGATTCAGCTTATCTGTTTGATGAATTCTTAGCACTGGTACGGAGCAGCGAAAGAAACTAAATAGGTATTATAATAATGTCAAAAAGGAGCAATTATAATTGGAAACTTGAGTCCGATTATAATTGCTCCTTTTAAAGTTGAGGCTGTTCCTAATGAGAAAACAGCAATGATTTGAGATTAGATAGAAGGAATGGGGTATAGACTGTCGAAATGTTATAGAAACAGTTTGCTCTATTCATTTATTTTATTAACTGAGGTTTGTATACATAAAAGAGACTTATCCGGATTTTTTCCGAACCTATATTGCAACTATTCTATTAGATATGGGAGATGAAGAACATAGATAGCATTTTAGAGTTATTCATAAATCTAGTAAAAAACATGTCGGTTGTTATAGTGTTAGCCTATGTTTTGACTAGAACACAGGCCTATTCAGCGATTATGCAAAAAAAGGAGATAACTCTAAACCAACGACTTGGTCTAATCCTGATTTTTGGAATATTTTCTATCTATGGTACCGTGAGCGGTATCAATATCATGGGTGCGATTGCTAATGTACGTGATCTGGGGCCAGCCATTGCGGGGCTTATCGGTGGTCCACTGGTTGGTATCGGAGCGGGCCTCATAGGCGGTATTCATCGCTATACTCTGGGTGGGATAACATATATACCGTGTTCGATTTCCACCGTAATTGCAGGTCTGGCCGGGGGTCTCATTTATCAGTACAGGAAGGGTGAGTTTGTTAGCATTACTGGAGCAGTAGTGTTTATGGCTCTTATGGAAGCCTTTCACATGGGCTTAGCCCTGGTGATTGTTAAGCCTTTTAGTCAAATCCTACCTATTATTCAAAGTGTCAGCCTGCCTATGATTTTTACTAACGCGTTGGGGATGGGCATATTTGCTTTTATCATCCATAACTTGATGAGGGAGCGGGAAACGCAGAGGACTAAGGAACTGATTGAAAGTGAATTGACCATTGCTCGTGAAATTCAGATGAGCATTGTTCCTAAGATATTTCCTGCTTTTCCGGGAAGGCCAGAATTTGATCTGTTTGCCATTTTAGAACCAGCCAAGGAGGTAGGGGGTGACCTCTATGATTTTTTCCTTATGGATGATAATCACCTTTGCTTCACGGTGGGAGATGTATCAGGGAAAGGAGTTCCAGCTTCTTTGTTTATGGCCGTTACGAAGACTTTGATCAAGGCTAAAGCAGACATCAGACTGGGCCCGGATGAAATTCTTTATCAGGTTAATAACGAGCTCTGTGAGGATAATGAATCAGGCATGTTTGTGACCGAATTTCTCGGTATCTTAACGATTTCTACGGGAGATATAGTTTTTAGTAATGGCGGCCATAATATTCCTTATTTACTCAGAAAAAATGGAGAACTAGAAGTTCTCGCTAAAATCCCGGGCATGGCACTGGGGGTTGTAGAAGATTACCCCTATGTTTGTGCTGATGTACAGATCAGAGAGGGAGATAGTCTGATCATGTTTACAGACGGCATAACAGAGGCTATGAATCAAGATGGGGAGCTTTTCAGCGAAGAAAGACTGGAAAATGCACTAAGGGGTCTTGAGGGTAGAAATGCAAGAGATGAGGTCAACCATATCCTTCAAAGTACTCGGCAGTTTGTGAACGGGGCCAATCAATCGGATGATATTACGATACTAGTTATTCAATATCTTGGCAAAAAGGAAATGGAGTATCGGTTGAAAAATGAACTTAAAGAGATTCAAGCATTGACAGCGGCCATTGAGTTGTTTGCTGAAACTCATAAAATTCCGGATCAGACGGTTTTTCACATGAACCTTTCGTTGGATGAACTGCTCACTAATACTATCAGCTATGGTTTTCCAGAGGGCGGTGAACATGAAATCCTTGTCCGCATTGCGTTGCAGGGTGAAACACTGGTAATTGAAACTTATGACGATGGACAGATCTTTAATCCCCTCGAAAAAGCAGATCCCGATACCGGTTTGGATATTGAAGAGCGACCGATTGGAGGATTGGGAATTCACCTGGTGCGGAAAATGATGGACGAAATAGAGTACCGACGGGAGTCTAACCAGAATATATTGGTGATGAAAAAACAAATAAGGTGATCTAAAAAGGAGGAACATCTGTGAATATCAAAGAGACAAAAATGGAGAAAGCAACAGTGCTAATGATTGAAGGCAGGCTGGATTCAAGCACATCAGGGGTACTGGAAAAAAAGTTTTTAGCGATAACTGAAGCTGGAGAGAAGAATTTCGTGGTAGATTTTGCTAGCATGGACTATATTAGCAGCGCCGGACTCAGGGTTTTATTGATGGCTGCGAAAAAAACCAAAAAAGTTGGGGGAAAGGTGGTTCTCTCTGCATTAAGCGCAAATGTGAAGGAAGTCTTTGACATTGCCGGTTTTACAAGCATTTTCACCATTTCTGCTTCAAAAGAGGAAGCCATTCAGTCCATCTGATCTTGCTATTATATTACGATATCGCAATGGCTTTCCTGGGCTTATTGCTGGTGTTCATAATGAGTGCCATGAGTACAGTTTGATTTGTCTTACCATTCTTGCCGGATGGCTTGGGACCATTTAGAAATTGTCGAAATATTTTTTATTTAACATAACCATTGAAGAAGATATATCGCAATGATGTATTGAGAAGAAATCAGGTTGATCAGCAGGGCTGATCATTTAGTAAAGTTTAAAGCCTTCTATTATAAAAGCGGTTGGCTGTCTAATATACCGAGGAGATAAGCCATTGACTCAGAACTGATTGATGTTATCCGCAAAGACATGATATCACTTCCATCTGGTGAAGCCATTACCTTCGCATAAATGTCTCCTGCTTTGGCGGGCTTATTAACCTCGCCAATTTCGATTTTTACGTCAGTCTGTGGTTCCAACTCTACTTCGCAGTTAACTTCTGCCTGTTTTAAGGAAAGCCGGCCAATAAGTCCAGTTAAGGAGTCCTGTCCGCATTGTTTATCATGAATCAGTGATATTCTCACGGGTATAGGACGGGCTAGTACCACCATTTCCAGTACCTCTACAGGCAGATACAAGTTGTAGGGTTCACCAATACCATCCACATCATAGATTTTGACCATTTGCCGAATACCCTTGGGGTAAACTTCCATTTTACCTTTGATGCTAATAGAGGCGGAGGCCAAATCCAAAGTATTGTGCGATATAAAAACCTTGCCGCCTACAGTGTATGATTCCACTCTTGCTGCCAGGTTAACGTGTCTCCCAATAAGGCTATATTTAGCCCGTTTTTCCGAACCTATATTTCCGGCCACAACCAAGCCAGAGTTAATACCGATACCCATTTCTATGGTTGGATAACTCTGCTGTCGGTTCCAACAGTTGACCTCATCCATAGCCAATTGCATCTCCAGCGCACATGCCACCGCATGATTGGCATGATCATCCATAGCAACTGGGGTACCGAAGACTACCATAATTGCATCGCCGATAAACTCCAGTATGGTTCCCCGGTACTTCATGATAATATCCACCATTTCACCCAGGTAATGATTCAATATGTTGACCACTATTTCAGGGGCCAGGCTTTCCGACATAGAAGTAAAACCCCTCAAATCAGTCATTATTATGGAGACTTCATGGGTCTCGCCACCCATGCTGAGGCCGCCGGGCTTTTCTATCAAGTCTTTAACCACCTCATCGGAAAGGTAGCGGCCAAAAGTCTGGCTGATAAATTGGTTCCTAGACTCTAGTTGTTGATTAAGCTTACGGATTTCATTCATGGCTTGGACCGCATCCCTGAGTTCTGTTATTTCGGTAACATCGTTGAAAACCGCAATAACTCCTATGGGGTCGCCTCCGGCATCTGGCCCGTTTTGCAAAAATGAGGTGGTTAGAAAAAGAGACTTGTTTTTATTGCCAGTATAATAATCGACAATGCGGTTATGGGAGATCTCTTTTTCGTAGACCGCGTCCAAAATACATTGGTTGAAAGTATCGTTTTCCTCGTATTCAAAAAAGATCTCTGAATAATTTCGTTGCAGCATTTCTTCGGCGGAAATGTCTAATAACCTTTCCGCCGCCGGGTTAACGAGAGTGATAACACCGTGAAAATCAATGATCAGCACCCCATCATTCATGTTATGAATGATGTTCTCGTACACCAGGGATGATCTATTCATACTCGATTGATCCATGCTACACCTCCAGCAAGAAAATCAGGTTACCTAAATAAATTAAAAGAAGCAAGTTTCTATATCGCAACTGCTTGACTTGCCTACCAGGGCATAATTATCTTGCAGCCAAGCATCAGCCTTCATCCGACCACAGTCACGCAGGTATGTAAGAAAATCCCAGGCGGCGTTTACTTTGCTGGACATATTAAGCTCCGACATGGTTTCTTCCGGTCGTATCAAGTGTATGTTGATCTTCTGAAGGTTCCCGCCATCATCAAAACCTTTATCTACGATCTTGTTTACAAAATGAATAGCTCGCATCTCACGCATTAAGCTGGAATTAAAACTCATAGAAGTAACTCGATCCATAATATCGGTTGGAGTGGTAGGTAGTTTGCGATAATCAGTAGAATCGATTTGGATTACCAGTAAATCCTTACAATCGGTATTCTCAAACAAAGGAAACATAGCAGGATTACCCAGGTATCCACCATCCCAGTAATGTTCTCCATCTATTTCAACCGCTTGAAATACTGTGGGTAAACATGATGAAGCCAGCACTGTGTCAACCGTTATTTCATTGTTAGGAAAAACCTTAACTTTGGATGTGCGAATGTTCGAAGCAGATAGGAAAAGCTTAACCTTATCATTTTGTTGTATCACGGAAAAATCTATTACCTTATTCAGTATGTTCTTCATAGGATTGAAATTAAATGGGTTGCACTGATAGGGCGAAAGTAATGGGGTTAACAGGTTGCCAATCGCAAATAGCATATTATGATCAATATTACCCGGGTTGTCTAAGCGATCCAACCAGGTTTGTTTGAAGGGCGAAAATTGAGCCATCTGGCTATTTTCCCACCAAACTGATTTAAGTACTTCCTTGGCCTTCTCTGCGCCACCGGTTAAAAGTCCATAAACTAAGGCTGATCCATTAACTGCACCTGCACTAGTTCCTGAAACACCTGTGATTTCAAGGTCTTTTTCCTCCAGCAATCTATCCAGTACTCCCCAGGTAAAAGCCCCATGAGAGCCTCCGCCTTGCAAGGCCAAGTTTAACCTCTTCTTCGTCATACCCATGCCTCCTATCATAGTTTCATAATTACACTGTTTGTATATCTTCGCCATTTAGGGCGAATAACCTGCAATAGGATATTTTTTCTGGGATGGTAACCTTTTTGTGAATACCCGTACTTGCCCGGTTTTGTTGCTGGGCAATTCTTTAGGGAACATTTCACGAATTACTGGATAACACTATTTGTAACTATAAATCTATCACAATTGGCAGATATGCTTATATAAATTTATTGTCAAAGTGGCTGGAATAACATATAATGTTTATATGATAATGATTATCATTATTGGGGTGATATATGATGTTGGAGCAAGGAATAAAAGAAAGATTAGAAAAAGCAGAATATAAATTGACCCAGCAAAGGAAAGCAGTGCTGGAAGTAATGCAGAATAAAAGGGGAGAACACCTTACTGCTGAAGAGGTGTTATATGAAGCCCGGCAAAAAGTGCCTCACCTAGGGATTGCAACTGTCTACCGTACGCTGGAACGTTTGGCCGCCATTGAAGTTCTTTATAAAACTATTTTTGATGAGGGTAAATATCGATACGAACTTTCGGATCAGGCAGAACACCAACACCTTCATATATTATGTATAGCCTGCAGCAGGATATTTGAAGTAGAGGAAGGCCTGCTGGATAGCCTGGAAAAACACTTGGAAAAAGATGGATTTGAAATTGTTAACCACCAATTGAAGATTTACGCTTATTGTCCTGAGTGCAGTAGAAAATAATTATTCGTTGACTGAATAATGATAATGATTATTAGTATCGATAGGGGTGATAAGCGTGAAAATAATTGCTATAGGTAATCCCAATGTCGGGAAAAGTGCAGTTTTAAATAGACTAACTGGCAGCCAAATATTTGTATCCAACTATGCTGGAACTTCAGTTGAAACCTGTAAAACCAAGATGATTATTGCTGGCCGGGAGTTTTATATATATGATACGCCGGGTGTATACTCAATATTTTCCGTTGCTGATGAGGCGCGGGTGGTACGAGAATTGTTGGAAGAAGAACAAGCCGATATTATCTTAAACATTGTTGATGCCAGTAATCTGGAGAGGAATCTGGTTCTAACGAATGAACTGTTGACTTTGGGTAAACCGTTGATTATCTTACTTAATCAAATAGATATGGTTCGCAGTTTGGGTATGAACATTGATGTTAAGCTTCTTGCCCAGAGGTTAGGCTGTCTGGTAATTCCTTTTTCAGCTACCAGCGGGGAAGGTTTTTTTGAGTTTATTAAAACTATGGAGGAATATATCGGGCCTAAAAATATCAGTAAAACCGATCATAATGATAAAAATCGTAAAACATATACCATCAATCTAAATAGTGAACATAACTGCTCTGGAAATTGTTTTCGCTGCTCAGATCATACTGGTGATTGCATGAGTGAGGCTGATCTGCAGAGGGCTGAAGAGGCCCGCAGAACTTCCAAAATGGTGAGCAAAAGAGTAAGTGCTAGGCAAAAAATGAGACTGGATAAAATTGAAAGGATATATGATAGACCAGTTCTGGGCTCTTTTCTGTTACTCATCATTGCTTATCTTGGGTTTTATACCTTATTAAAATTTATTGATTTGAGTGAAGGGCCGATAAATATGCTTTTACACCCGTTAGGACTCTTTATTGAAACATTTATTGAGAACATTCTGCCGGTTGGATGGCTCAGTTCCATATTTGCGAAAGCCATCCCTGAGGGTTTGATTATTCCTTTTACCATTATAATGCCAGCAATGCTGGTAGTAGGTTTTTTCATGGCGATACTGGAAGACACGGGCTTATTACCTCGTTATTCAGTGGCATTAGAAAGGGTAGGCAGCTTGTTTGGTTTTTCCGGTCAAGGAATTATCCCGTTAGCTATAGGTTTTGGATGCAGAACACCGGCGATTGTAGCCAGTCGTATCATGCCGAATCAGGCACAGCGCTTTATCGTTGTAACCCTATTGAGTATAGTTATTCCCTGTTCTGCAACGCTGGGGGTTTTGGCTGCAGTCATTGCAGCATTTAATGCCTCTCTGCCAGTCATTATTGGAACGATGTTACTGGTTTTTGCTATTCTTTCTTCTATACTCAGCCGGCTAATACCTCGGGAGGAATATATATATGAACTACCTCCACTCAGAGTTCCGTTAATTAGTAATGTCATTAACAAGACTAATATGCGATTTACAGGATTTTTTACCGAGGTACTGCCACTTCTGCTGGTGATGAACATAGGCATAAGGATGCTGATGGACTCGGGAGCTTTGGAATATTTTCGGGGAATGGATGGTTTTAGCAGGGCTCTTTTCGGAATACCAGCTGAAGCCCTGGTGGCAGTTCTGATAACAATTTTTCAGCGTTACCTGGCTCCAATAGTTCTGATAAATCTGCCGCTGACATCTCGTGAAGCTACTATTGCTATAGCTATGATAGCATTATCATTACCTTGTTTGCCGGCTATTGTTATGACAATTCGGGAGTTAGGGCTAAAAAATCTGGTAAAGATAATTGCTATGGGTTTGGCAACTTCGTTTACGGTCGGGTTTTTATTAAATCTGTTATTACCATAGTAAGGAGTTGATGAGTTAATGAATATAAATAATTTAGATATTGGACAGAAAGTTAAGGTCTTAAAGATAGAAGGAAGAGGGGCGGAAAAAAGACTGTTCGAGATTGGTATTATGGAAGGTGCTGAATTACAACTTATTACCCGGCATCCGTTTAAAGGGCCTCTGGTAATTAAAGTTGGTAATGCTAATGTTGCTTTGGGGAGATCAATTGCTGACAAAGTTAAGGTGGAAGCGGTATGAATAGAATATCTATTATTGCCAACTATAAACCTATAAAGATAATTTTCTGATTTTTAAATTAGGGCTAAGGAATAAACAAGGCAGAATGGAGTGAATCAATTGACAATAAACATGATAGGTACCGCTGATCACCTAAGAATGGCCAAATCCGTGCTCGCTGATTTAAGAAACCGCGGATTTGAAGAACACGCTTCGATTATATTTACAGGTAACGAGGAAAAGGTACATTGGCTGGACAACATTATTTCCGATACCAACGGACAAAATGTAGATAGGCAACCTTTTGATGCAGGAGTGGTTGAACTGCCATCTCTGGGCTTAATTGCTTCCATTGGGCCTGCTTATGGATATCTGGCTGATTCGGCGCAAGCACCGGAGGGTGGGCTGGATGTAGTTTGCAACGATATGGGCATAGGTGATGAAGGACAAAGACTGATGGAAGAGTGGCTTGAGCAAGGCAAATACGTATTACTGATAAACAATACGGGCGAAGATCAAGTTGATTTCTTGAAAAACCAGCTGGGAGAAATACAGGGAATAGATCATTTAACTTTATGCTAAGGCGTGTAGGCGTGTAGGGGGAGGTCCTTTTTCACGTCCTAGTTCACGGAATTAAGTGTGTAAAGATGAAACGGCCCCCTCTACGTAAAAATGCCCTTCTACTGACTAAGAGTAGGAGGGCATTCGATTCACTGGGCAAATTAATTTTTGAAATGACAGGCACTTTAAGCGTTTTGAGCTGCCTCTTGGTATTCTTTAACGAGACTATCCATCAATTCCTTAACTGAAGTAATTTCTTCACAGCGGTGAACATTCTCTCCAGCGAAGGCTAATCCGTGCTTCATATTACCCCTCTGGGCGTTCATTAAGGCTATGGCAATACAATAGGGACTGTTTTGATAGTCGCAGGTTACGATGCAATGATAGGGGCATTTAAAGGGCGTTTTTTTGCCGGCAAGCACATCATCAATAAATTCGTTGCGCAAGGCTCTACCCGGCATTCCTACAGGGCTTTTGATAATTAGAACATCATCTACACTCGAATCAAGATAGGCTTGTTTAAATTTTATTGATGCATCGCATTCATGAGTGGTAACGAAACGGGTGGCCATCTGTACCCCGTCTGCCCCTAACTCTATAAATTTATAGATGTCTTCGCCATTATATATACCCCCGCCAGCTATTACTGGGATAGCCTTTTGCTTTTTGTCTACAAATGGCTTCATTTCTTTGATTACTTCGGGAACCAACATTTCTAAAGAATAACCTGGATTACTAATTTCCTCAGCCTTAAAGCCGAGATGACCTCCTGCCATTGGACCCTCTACTACGATGGCATCAGGCAGATAATTGTAGTTGTTCAGCCATCTCTTGGAGATGAGAGCAGCCGCTCTGCCAGAGGACACAATGGGAACTAGCTTAGTTTTATGGTTTCCATCTAAAAACTTGGGGAGGGTAAGGGGAAGTCCAGCCCCGGAAAAGATGATGTCAATTCCTTCCTCAATAGATGTTGTAACCATATCAGCGAAATTAGATAAGGCTACCATAATATTAACCCCTAAAATTCCAGAGGTTGCCTGGCGGGCTTCACGAATCTCAGCCCGTAAACGTCTTTTGCAGGCTTCAAGGAAATTTGTGTAACCATCCGGTTCCAGCATTCCGATACCTGCGGCAGCAATTACCCCGATGCCACCCTCGTTGGCTACCGCTGAGGCCAGTCCGGCCATAGATACTCCTACTCCCATACCTCCTTGAACAATGGGAATTCTGGCAATTAAATCGCCAATTTGCAATTCTTTTAAAGGTCTGATGCTCATACCATTCTCCTTTATCATTATTATATGTTCATAATCATTAGTGTCTAGTTTGAAATACGCATAACTGACCTTATCAATGTATATGCTATCATTAGCCGGTTGGGCAGAGCTGGTACAGTTTGCATTAATACATATTAGCCGTTCATAATAATGATACAACAATAGTATTATTATGACTACCAGAACGGATGAATTATACCATAAAAACACCGAGAATATCAGAATATTCTGATACTTTATTGACAAGATGACCTATCACTGTTTAAACTTATCCCAAGTATTGTACTTTCAGGTTGATTATCTTAAAATATTATAATTCTACTGTTATAACTAAAGCAAATACGCTTAGAAAGGTATTAATATGCAAATGAAAACTAAAGTGCTTGGAGTTGGCTATTGTCTGCCAGATAAAATTCTCAGCAATCACGATTTGGAGAAGATGGTTGATACTGACAACGAATGGATTATTGAAAGAACTGGGATAAGAGAACGAAGAATAGTGGAGCCGGGGGGCAAAAACTCTGACCTCTCAGTGGAAGCAGCTCGCAGAGCCCTACAGGATGCCAAGATAGATCCGCTGCAGCTGGATCTTATCATTTTGGCTACCGCCTCGCCGGATATGCCATTCCCTTCTACGGCTTGTATCGTGCAAGCTTTGCTGGGAGCAAAAAATGCGGCAGCCTTTGACCTGGCAGCCGGTTGTACCGGTTTTGTATATGCTCTGACGGTGGCGGAGAAGTTCCTACTATCGCCTGAAGTAAATAATATTCTTGTTATCGGCTGCGATGTTGTATCCTCGGTCATCGACTATACCGACCGTAATACCTGCATTCTCTTTGGTGATGGCGCCGGGGCAATGGTGCTGGGCAAATCAGAAGGCGAATGCGGCATTCTTAGCACGAGTATTGGCGCCGACGGGACCGGAGCAGGACTCCTCTATATGCCCGCCGGGGGTTCAGCCTTGCCGGCAACCCATGAGACCGTGGAAAAACGCTTGCATTATCTTAGGATGAACGGCAATGAGATATTCAAATTCGCCACTAAAATTGTTGCTCAGACTACTGCAGAATTGCTGAGTAAAGCGGGATTAACTTACGACGATATTGACCTTTTTGTGCCGCATCAGGCCAATTTGCGCATAATTCAAAGTGCAATGCGGCGCATGAAGCTGCCCCCGGAAAAAGTGGCTATAAATCTGGATCTTTGTGGTAATATTTCGGCCGGCTCCATCCCGGTGGCTTTAGCCCAGCACAATGAAAAACACCCGATCAAAAATGGAGCCAATATCCTTATGGTGGCTTTTGGAACCGGTCTTACATATGGAGGTGCTATACTGCGCTGGGGGAGGGATTAAATGCTTATCCATACTAGCATTTGTGATTTGTTGGATATTAAATATCCGATTATCCAAGGAGGCATGGCATGGATTGCGGGAGGAAAGCTGGCAGCAGCGGTTTCCGAGGCAGGTGGTATGGGGACCATTGGGAGCGGCAATGCTCCAGCATCATGGTTACAGGGAGAGATTCGGACCGCCAGGGAAATAACATCCCGTCCTTTTGCCGTAAATCTGGTACTTACCTCGCCTTATTTGAAAGAAAATATTGAATTGATTGTTCATGAAAGAATTTCTGTAGTCGCTACTGGTGGTGGAAATCCAGGACCATTTATAGCGATGCTTAAGGAAGCTGGGATAAAGGTTATGCCTGTGGTTGCCTCGGTAGCATTGGCACGCCGTTTGGAGCGGTTAGGAGCAGATGTCCTGGTAGTTGAAGGAACAGAATCGGGTGGACATGTGGGCGAAATGACTACGATGTGCTTAGTTCCCATGGTTGCCGATGAAGTGAAAGTTCCTATTATTGCCGCTGGAGGAATTGCAGATGGGCGAGGTATAGTGGCTGCTCTAGCCCTAGGCGCCCAAGGTGCTCAACTGGGTACTAGATTTATTTGTGCTCTGGAGGCCAATGTTCACCCTGCTTATCAGGAAAAAGTAATCAAAGTTAGGGATCGATCTACAGTAGTATGTGGCACATCTACTGGTCATCCAGTAAGAGCTATACAGAATAGCTTTACTCGTGAGTATCTTAAAGTTGAAAAAGCTGGAGCTGATCAAGAAGTTCTGATTAAGCTTGGCTCCGGGCGTTACCCTTTGGCAGCGGTAGAAGGTGACATGGAAAACGGCAGTATTTTAGCCGGCCAAGTATCCGGCTTGGTTAAAAAGGTGCAAAGCTCCGCGGAAATTGTAGAGGAAATCATGGCTGAAGCGCTTGCAATTCTGGATAAATTAGGAGGCTTCCCATGTTAAAAATGGCATTTGTGTTTCCTGGACAGGGTTCCCAATATGTTGGCATGGGTAAACAGCTTGCTGATTCCTTTGAGGAAGCGGCTCAAGTTTTTGCCACCGCTGATCATATAAGTGGATATAAATTAAGTTCAATCTGCTTTGAAGGTCCCCAAGAGTTGTTGGATCAAACTGTTTATTCACAACCGGCTATCCTGGTAACGAGCTTGGCATGTCTTGCGGTAGCCAGAAAACATGGACTATCAGCTCAGCTTATGGCTGGTTTGAGTCTGGGAGAATACACCGCTTTAACAGCGGCAGGCGCAATTAGCCTGGAAGAAGCTTTGCCACTAGTTATGACTAGAGCGGCTTTGATGCAGGAAGCGGTTCCACTGGGAACTGGTGCTATGGCAGCAGTTATAGGTATGGATAATGCCGTAGTTGAGCATATTTGTAGTCAAGTGGAGGGAATAGTAAGGGTAGCCAACTACAACTGCCCTGGACAGCTGGTTATATCAGGTGAAAAGGGTGCGGTAGAGGAAGCTTCCGGACTTCTCAAACAAGCAGGGGCCAAAACCAAAATGCTGGCCATCAGTGTCCCTTCCCATAGTCCCCTAATGGGGGATTGTTCCCTTAGTTTTGCCGAAGAAATTGCCAAGGTGAGGTTCCATGAACCAGTTGCCGGGGTTGTTTCCAATGTAAATGCTCAAGAGAATTCAGCCCTGGATATTCCTAATTTACTGGTGGAGCAACTATATTCGCCCGTGCGTTGGGAACAAAGTATTCGCTACATGATGACCAAGGTTGATTATTTTATAGAGATAGGACCTGGTTCCAGTCTCTCGGGATTAATTAAAAAAATTGATCGTACCAGAGTATTGGGACAGATAGAGGATAATAAATCACTGCAAAAACTTATGGAGAAGGTGAAGGAGATATGAACCAGCTGACGGCATTGGTAACCGGAAGTTCACGTGGCATTGGTAGGACCATTGCTATACACTTGGCCCAAAAAGGATTTAAGGTTGCAGTAAATTACTACAATAAGGGCGATGAAGCTCAAAATTTAGAACAGGCCCAGGAAGTTTTAGGTATAATTGAAGCCGCAGGAGGATCAGGGGTAATAATCGGTGCTGATGTATCTACCCCCGAAGGCGCAACAGAGTTGATAGAAAAGACCGTAGCCAGCCTGGGGGGCATTGATGTATTGGTTAACAATGCGGGGATAAATAAAGATCAACTTCTGATCCGCATGAGCAATACCCAGTGGCATGATGTAATTGATACTAATTTGTCGTCAGCTTTCTATTGTTCAAAGGTGGCCCTCAAGTATATGATAAAAAAGAGAAGTGGAAGAATAATAAATATATCTTCGGTAGTAGGAATGAGTGGCAATGCTGGGCAAGCTCACTATGCGGCTTCAAAAGCAGGGTTGCTAGGCTTTACGTATTCAATAGCTAAGGAATACGGACCTCGCGGTATCACTGCTAATGCAGTAGCTCCTGGTTACATAGAAAGCGATATGACCAATAAGCTTAGTCCCGATGTCAGTGCCAAAATGGTTGAACAAATCCCTGTAGGTAGACTCGGTAAGCCGGAGGATGTAGCCTTTTTGGTAGCTTTCTTGGCTTCGCCCGAAGCATCCTACATAAATGGTCAGGTTATCCGGGTCGATGGTGGTATGTCTTTTTAGTTTCTAATTAATTTTATTGAGGAGGGTTTATAATGTCAGTATTTGAAACAGTTAAAAAAATTATCGTGGAAGTAAAGGATATTTCGGGGGATGAAATCCAGCTTGAATCCCGCTTTGAAGAGGATCTGGAAGCAGATTCCTTGGACGTGGTGGAAATGATCATGCTGATAGAAGAAGAATACGAATTCGAAATACCCGAAGAAATCGCTGAAAAACTTAAAACGGTTAAAGATGTGGTCGATTACATCGAAAAACACCTGGCTGAAAATGCATAGGATGAGGTGATAATTTGACACCACGAAGAGTTGTAATCACCGGCATGGGAACTATTTGCCCTATTGCCCATAATGTGAAGGATTTTTGGACGAAGCTGGTGGAAGGGAAGAGCGGGATAGGTATCATTGACCGCTTTGACCCCAGCGATTATCCTACTAAAATTGCTGCTCAGGTGAAAGATTTTAATGCGCAGGACTATATGCCCCGCACCGAGGCTAGACGCATGGACCTCTTTATTCAGTATGCCTGTGCAGCTTCCAGACTAGCTTTAGAGGATGCCGACTTGGAATTGAAAAAATATGATCCGGATCGAGCTGGAGTCTTGATTGGGTCGGGTAATGGCGGGCTGGATACCTTTGAGAAACAATGCCAAGTATTGCAAAAGCGAGGAGTAGGCGGAATAAGCCCATTTTTTATTCCTATGCTTATTCCCAATATGGCTGCCGGGCAAGTTTCTATTATGTTTGGAGCCCGTGGGCCCAGCAGCTGCTCAGTTACGGCCTGTGCGACGGGTACCAATTCTATTGGGGATGCCTTCCGCATAATCCAGAATGGAGCCGCAGACATCATGATAAGCGGAGGTACTGAAGCTCCCATTACCCCCTTAAGCATAGCCGGGTTTTGTGCTATGAAAGCCTTATCTACCAGGAATGACCAACCCGAAAAAGCCTGTCGTCCTTTCGATATTGATAGAGATGGCTTTGTTATGGGTGAAGGTGCCGGAATTGTTATTCTGGAAGAACTTGAACATGCTTTAAAACGAGGCGCAAAGATTTATGCCGAGTTAATAGGCTACGGTTGCAGTTCGGATGCCTATCATATGGTCCAGCCCGATCCGGAAGGCAATGGAGCTGCTCGCGCTTTAACCGCTGCCTTGACCGAAGCTGGGATTAAAGCTGGAGAGATTGACTATATGAATGCCCATGGTACAGGCACTCATTTTAATGACATGGTGGAAACCAAAGCGCTGAAACAAGTTTTGGGGTCAGATAGTAATAAAATGGCGATCAATTCTACCAAAGCAGCTACCGGGCACATGTTGGGAGCTGCAGGCGCGGTTGAACTTATTGCCAGCGTTTTAAGCTGTAACCATGACCTGATCACTCCCACCCTGAATCTGGATAACCCTGATCCAGAGTGTGATCTTGATTACGTCAGGGGAGAGGCCAGAGAACGGAATATAGAAATAGCTGCCTCGGAATCATTGGGTTTTGGGGGGCATAATGCCGTTCTTATAATAAGAAAATTTAAACAATAGAGGTAAGTATGGATATAGTGATGGATATAAATGAAATAATGCAAATCCTACCCCATCGATATCCTTTTCTTTTAGTAGATAGGATTATCGAACTTGAACCCGGTGCAAGAGCGGTAGGTATCAAGAATCTAACCATAAATGAACCCCAATTCGCTGGTCATTTTCCAAGTAGACCTATTATGCCTGGGGTTCTGATGATTGAAGCCATGGCTCAGGTTGGAGCCTGTGCCCTTTTTAGCCAAGAAAAATATCGGGGTCAACTAGGTTTTTTAGCCGGAGTTGAAAAGATGCGTTTTAAGCGCTTAGCCGTTCCAGGTGATAGCCTAACCATTAAATGTGAAGTAATTAAAATTAAAGGTGGTTTTGGATGGTTTAAGGGTGAAATCCATATTCAAAATGATTTAGTATGTCGGGGTGAACTCATGTTTGGGATGGAAAAATCATCTCGAAAGGATGATTAGCATGTTTAACCCTCCATATAAGAAAAAAAACTATATTGATCTTTCGGGCGCCAAGAAAAACCATCCTTCATTCGATAGTCGAGAGGGTAATTTTTCTTGTCCGTCCTGCTCAGCGTGGTTATCAGAGGCTCAGAAAATACAGAATAACGATTTTTGCCCGCGTTGCAGCTACTATTTTACAACAACTGCCTGGGAACGAATTTACTCCATCAGTGACGAGAATAGCTTCGAGGAATGGGATGCTAATCTTTCTACACTGAATCCCCTGGAATTTCCTGGATACGAAGATAAGCTGGCCAAGGCGAAAGAGGAGACCGTATTATCCGAAGCAATTATCACTGGGACGGCCAGCATTGGAGGATTTAAGACAGTATTAGCAGCAATGGATGCTCGCTTTATGATGGGGAGCATGGGTTCGGTGGTAGGAGAAAAGATTTGCCGCGCCATGGAAAAGGCTATCTTCAATTCACTTCCATTTATTATCTTTTGCTGTTCGGGTGGTGCGCGTATGCAGGAGGGGATGCTGTCCTTGATGCAGATGGCAAAAACCAGTGCTGCTGTTGGGCGTCTAAATGATGCGGGGCTATTGTATATCTCAATACTTACTCATCCAACCACTGGAGGGGTTACAGCTAGTTTTGCATCTCTGGCCGACATTATAATTGCAGAACCAGGTGCTTTGATTGGCTTTACCGGTCCCCGGGTTATTCAACAAACCTTGGGAGAAAAGCTTCCTCCTGGATTTCAGCGCTCAGAATATCTTTTGCAACATGGAATGATTGACATTGTCCAACCTCGGTTGGAGATGCGTTCTTTGCTGATACGCTTATTGAACGTTCATCAAGGAGGAAATCATGCCTAAAAACAAATTTGAATTCGAGGCTACATACAAGCTGTTAGAATCAAAACTAGACGAACTGAAAGACCTGTCGGTTAAACTGGATTGTGATTTCAGTAACGAAATTGCTAGCGTAGAAAGGCGTATCAATCAACTAAAAGAGGAAAGATATAAGCATTTAACTCCCTGGGAGCAGGTTCTTTTGGCACGAGATCTGGAAAGGCCTATGACCCGGGATTACATTAAATTGCTTTTCACTGAATTTATTGAGCTGCACGGAGATCGCTTATATGGCGACGATCCTGCCATCGTGGGTGGAGTAGGATTATTCTGTGGTAGGGCGGTGACTGTGCTAGGACATCAAAAAGGTAAAGACACCCCAGACAATATTATTCATAATTTCGGTATGCCTCATCCCGAAGGGTATCGTAAGGCACACCGGCTCTTGCTGGAGGCTGAAAAGTTTAACCGTCCGGTGTTAACTTTTATTAACACGCCCGGAGCCTATCCTGGAACACAAGCCGAAGAACGCGGGCAGGCTTGGGCTATATCTCAACTACTGCTTTGCCTGAGCAAGTTAAAAGTGCCGGTTATATCAGTTATTACCGGCGAGGGAGGCAGTGGAGGTGCTTTAGCCCTGACTGTTGCTGACCGGATTTTGATGCTTTCCAATGCCGTATATTCGGTGGCTTCGCCGGAGACCTGCGCTTCCATTCTATTTCGTGACATTAAAAGAGCCGACGAAATGGCAGCTGCATTAAAAATGAATGCCAGCGCTCTTAAGGAAATAGGAATTGTAGATGAGGTGATAGAAGAACCCGCCCTGGAGCCTCTTCAAGATTCACCAGTTTTCATCAAGTCACTTAAACATAGCATAAAAAAACATCTAGACAGCATATGCTCTCAGAATATACCAGAATTGCTGGAACAACGCTATCTTCGTTTACGGCAAATTGGCAAGTTTCACGAATAGAATTGAAAAAATGCGACCGAGGGAAACATCCCCTCGGTCGCATTTTGTTTTTCTATACAATATTAGACTTATAATCCTTGGTTATGCTAAAATGTACCTGTTAAGCTAAATGGAGGTGATACCTGTGCTTAAGCTGGAAGATATTTGCATGCAGGTCAGTAATGATAACGGAGAAAATATAGAGATTCTTAAAGGCTTAAACATTGAGTTCCAGAAGGGGAAAGTATATGCGGTAACCGGTCCTAATGGTGGTGGGAAAACTTCTATTGCCAAGGTTATAATGGGTATCTATAGGCATACTAAGGGACATATTTATCTTGAGGATGAAGACATTAGTGATCTTTCTATTACTGAAAGAGCCAGGAAGGGCATTGGGTATGCGTTTCAACAACCCCCACGTTTCAAGGGTTTAACCATAAAGAATGTTCTTAATATAGCTTCTCCAGAAGCAGATCTAATGTATCTTAGGAAATATCTGCGGGATGTCGGCCTATGTCCTGAGGATTACCTGGATCGCGATTTGGGAGCCGGTTTGAGCGGTGGAGAAATTAAGCGGATTGAGATGGCCCAATTACTACTGCGGGCTCCATTAATCAGCATTTTCGATGAACCGGAAGCTGGGGTGGATTTGTGGACTATACAGAAACTACTGGGACTAATAGTGTCCAGGTATAAGAATAATCCCAATAAAACAGCTGTTATCATCACCCATAATGAAAAAATAATTCCTATGTGTGATGAGATTTTGGTCGTTGACGGCGGTGTAATTACTGCCCAGGGAACCCCCAAGGAAATATGGCATTTAATTAAAGACGATATAGAATGCAAAGTACGTGATCAGTGTCAGGGGGATGTGATTTATGAAATTAAGTAAACTTGATCTGGAATTACTTAATGCAATAGCTGATATAAAAGAAGTACCTCGTGGTGCCCTTAATATAAGGCTTAATGGAGCTGCAGTCATCAGGCAGTCTTCTCCCAATATCTCGGTGGGCCCAAATGATGATGGTACAGGATTAATCGTAGAAATTAAGCCAGGGACCAAGGATGAAACGGTACACGTACCAGTCGTATTGACCCAAGCAGGTTTACAGGACAAGGTATATAACACCTTTATTGTGGGAGAAGGTGCAGATGCTACCATTATTGCCGGTTGCGGAATACATAATGATAGCCATGCAATTTCTCGGCACGATGGCATACATGAGATTATTGTAAAAGCTGGAGCAAAGCTGAAATATCTTGAAAAGCACTACGGCGAGGGCAGCGATAGTGGCAAAAGAGTGTTGAACCCTACTACAGTAATTACTGTGGAAGCAGGTGCCAGTGCAGAATTAGAGATGATTCAAATTAAGGGCGTCGATGACACAGTACGCTCTACAGTTGCCCATGTTCATGAAAAGGGCAGTCTTAAAATCATTGAGCGCTTACTAACCCAGGGAGAACAAAAGGCCGAATCCGATATTCAAATCTTACTGGAGGGAATCGGCGGTACTGCTCAGGTCTTATCCAGGGCGGTAGCCCAGGGCAACTCCTTTCAATTGTTCCGAGCTGCCTTGATTGGTAAGGCGGCCTGTTTAGGACATGTTGAATGTGATGCAATCCTTATGGATAACGCTCGAATTAGATCAATTCCCGAACTCCAGGCCGAAGATGCCGATGCAGTATTAACTCATGAAGCAGCTATTGGAAAAATAGCTGGAGAGCAACTTGTGAAATTGATGTCGCTGGGCTTAACTGAGCAAGAAGCGGTAAATACAATTTTGGAAGGATTTTTGAAATGAATCTAAATCTTTTTAAAACTTATATAAGGGTAGTTGAAACCCAGAACTTGTCTAGAACTGCTGACGAATTTGGGATTTCTCAACCGGCAGTTACCAAACAGATTCAGTCTTTGGAAGATATTTTTGGGGTGCTGCTGCTGGAAAGATCAGGTCGCAAGCTAAAACCTACTGAAGCAGGAGAAGCATTATATCAGTGTGCCCGTGAAGTTTACAAGGCAGTAGAAAAAACTGAGAGAACGATGGAAGAAGTATCAGAGAGCCGGAAGGGAAGTCTGTACCTAGGAGCTAGTACTATACCGGGTCAGTATATTCTGCCGTATTTAATAAAAATATATAAAGATAAATATTCCAGTATCAGCATTAGTATGGACATAGCGGATACAGAGAAAATATTTAATAAAGTGGCAGAAAGGGAACTAGACATAGGTATCGTCGGTGGCTGGATTAATAACCGCAAAGTCGAGGGCTATAAATGGTTGGAGGATGAGCTGGTGGTTATTGTTCCTGAGAACCATAAGCTAGCTTCAAACCAAGAGCTTAAATTAAGCAGTTTGCTAAATGAAAGATGGATATTTCGTGAAAAGGGTTCTGGAACCAGACGAGCGGTGGAAGAATTGCTGATGGCACATGAGATTAAGAGAGATGACTTAAATATTTATATGGAAGCTGGAAGCACCGAGGCGGTACTGGCAATGGTGGAATCTGGGATGGGTATATCTATCGTATCTCGTTGGGCTATTAAACGAATCGAACACCGCAAAATGAAGGCCTTGAAACTAGATGAGACTGATGCGAAAAGATTTTTGTATGTTATTTATCCCCGACAAAAAATACGCCGCAAAACGGTAAATAATTTTCTTGAGTATTTAAAAAGTTTAGAAGAAGCTAATAATTCTTAGCATCTACTGAGACACCTTCTTGAACATATTAGCAGGTGATTAAGGGCAAGGATAAATTTGATTTATTTTTGCCTCAGGTTTGTATATAATATTCCTGTTGTCCAAAAAACTAACTAGGAGGTGTTTGTAATGTTACCGCTACCGAAAAAATATTTTGTAACTGCTGCTGCGTCAGAGGGTGAAACATCACTAACAGCTTTTGATGGAGCATTATTAAAAGCTAGAGTTGGAAATACTAACCTATTGAGAGTAAGCAGTATTCTGCCCCCGGGTTGTCAATTCGAACCCGACTTGGTCATTCCGCCGGGATCATTATTGCCTATAGCCTATGGCTCCATAACTAGTTCGGAAAAAGGGGCTATTATTTCCGCGGCAGTAGGTGTAGGTATAAAAAGTGATAGCTTTGGCGTTATTATGGAGTTTTCAGGGAATTGCAGCAAGAAAGAAGCTGAAGCTCAGGTGACCAAGATGGTAGAGGAAGCCTTTCGCATTCGAGGGATCGAACTAGAGGAAGTGAAAGTGGCTGCTTGTGAACATCTGGTAGAAAACATCGGCTGTGCCTTTGCCGCAGTACCACTCTGGTATTAAACTAATTTGGATATGAATTTTTGGGCAGGTTATGACCTGCCCAAAATAATTTAGAATTAATAATAATGCAGAGCGTCGCTATGCATTAATAAGGGGGAAAAATAATTGGATTTTTGGGTAACTGAATATCAGACCCCGGCCTTGGGGTTTAGTTGTAAGACTAGAGAGACATTAAGGGTGGAACAAACGCCATTTCAACATTTAGCGGTGATTGAAACCGAGCAGTTCGGTAGGATGTTATTGCTGGATGGTATGGTTATGACTACTGATAAGGATGAATATGTCTATCATGAAATGATTACCAATATTGCTTTAAACTCACATCCTAGCCCTAAACAAGTATTGATTATAGGTGGGGGAGATGGGGGAGCATTACGGGAAGTTGTACGGCATCCTCTTGTGGAAAAGGGAACTCTAGTGGAAATCGACGAAAAGGTTATCATTGCTGCGCGGGATTTCTTTCCTGACCTGGCTTGTTCTTTTCTAGACCCCAAAGCATTGGTAGTGGTTGATGATGGGATTGACTACGTTAAACAGCATCTAAATACCTTTGATATAATCCTAATTGATTCAACCGAACCAGTGGGACCAGCTGTAGAGCTCTTTTCGCAGAACTTCTACCAGAGTTGTTTTGATGCTCTCAAGGAAGATGGAATGCTAGTAGTACAGAGCGAATCTCCTTTTTATAATGCCGATGTTATCAAGATGGCTTATGGAGGAATTAAGCAAGTGTTTCCGCTCACTAAATTATATTTAGCAAGCATTCCTACTTACCCCAGTGGGTTATGGAGTTTTACAGTAGGCTCTAAAAAGCACGACCCTGAACAGGTGAAAAATGTTAATAAATACAATTTGAAGTATTATACCCAGGAAGTACACCGGGCGGCTTTTGGTTTACCGCAGTTTGTAAAAAATATTATTGAACAGGATGAATAGTTAATGCAGTACAAGCCATTACAATACCTGGAACGCAAGGCAATATTCATGGGAAGCAGCGAAGATATTGAGGATTGTGATAAGGTTCTAATTGGTCTGCCGATGGACTTTACTACCAGTTTTAGACCGGGTACTCGCATGGCTCCTTTTCGGGTGCGCGAGGTATCCGAAGGGGTTGAAGAATACAGCATATATCAAGACCGTTCACTAGACGAGATATCTTTTTATGATGCTGGTGATGTTTGCATACCTTTTGGTAATGTGAGCGATAGCCTGAAGAGGATGGAATTAACTGCCCTGGACTTACTGGCAATGAAGAAAAAGATTTTTTCTATTGGTGGCGAACACTTGGTAACACTGCCGATTATAAAGGCGTATATAAAGACTTATCCTGATTTACTGGTAATCCAGATGGATGCCCACGCTGATTTAAGAGAGGATTACCTAGGAGAAGTACTTTCCCATGCTACTGTTATGCGGCATATTCTGCAACTAGTGGGGGAAAGAAACCTGTTCCAGCTTGGTATTCGTTCGGGAACCAGAGAAGAGTTGCAGTATGCTTCAAAATCTAGCAACCTGTATTTAGACTGTTTCCTGTCGGTTATGGATGAAGTGAAGAATAAGGTAGGGGATAGACCCGTATATATAAGCCTAGATATTGATGTGCTGGATCCCGCATTTGCTCCTGGAACGGGCACACCGGAGGCTGGCGGGGTATCATCACGCGAATTGATCCAGATGCTCAATGGACTAAGCAGCTTGAACGTAGTGGGTTTTGATATGGTGGAAATATCACCCCCGTTTGACATCGGTGACAATACTTCCATCTTAGGTGCAAAAATAATGCGCGAAGCATTGCTCGCCTACTAGGAGTTATTTCGTTCCTGTGTCTTTTGGGTTAGTTGCACAGAAAATAACGATGGCCGTGGTTTTTAAACCACGGCCATCCCTAATTAACTTTAGTTATTATCCTATACTTCAACCGTCCATCCGAACTGGTCCTTCAGAGAACCATTCTGTACGCCGGTTATAGTATCGTAAATTCGGGCAGACAAATCACCAATGTTTCCATCGTTGATTAAAATTTGATTTCCATCCCAGTTCAACTCTCCAATAGGCGAGATTACGGCCGCAGTTCCAGTACCAAAAGCCTCTTTCAAACTGCCTCTGGCATGAGCATCATATAGTTCCTGGATGGAAATTCTTCTTTCAGTGACTTTAACCCCCCAGTCTTTCAATAATGCAATGGTAGAATCACGCGTTATCCCTGCAAGAATACTACCTTCTAATGACGGGGTTATAACTTCATCGTCAATCACGAAGAATACGTTCATAGTACCGACCTCTTCTATGTACTTCTTCTCCACACCATCAAGCCATAAAACCTGGGTGTAACCTTTGTCCTTTGCTTCCACCTGAGCCTTAAGGCTGGCAGCATAATTGCCCGGAGTCTTGGTAAATCCTAGTCCACCTAAAACCGCCCGAACGTATTTGCTTTCAACATATATCTTTACAGGATTAATGCCTTCTGGGTAGTAGGCACCAACTGGAGACATTATAATAATGAACTGGTAGGTATTGGAGGGTCTCACTCCCAGGTATGGATCTGTTGCAATAATAAAAGGTCTTAGATACAATGAGGTACCTTCTGCTTTGGGTATCCAGTCTTGGTCTTCTCTAACAATAGCCCTAAGAGCCTCAACCGTAAAATCAATATCAACCGAAGGAATACAGAGCCGATCATTGGATATGTTAATCCTTTCCATATTCTGATGGGGTCTGAATAATAGAACTCGTCCGTCCTCGGCTTGGTAAGCCTTAAGTCCTTCAAATACCGCTTGTCCATAATGAAGGACCATCGTAGCCGGGTCAATCATCAAGGGTGCATAGGGTATTATTCTCGCATCATGCCAACCTTTACCCTCGGTGTAGTCCATAATGAACATGTGATCAGTAAAATACTCCCCGAACCCAAGTTCATTCTGATTAGGTTTTTGCTTTGGTGTTAACGTTTTTTCAATCTTTATAGACATGATTGTTTAAACCCCTTTCTATAAAATCTTGTTTGCCATACTATACACAACTTTGAACAATAATTAAAGTGCATATAACATGAATACAATTATTAAAGTCAAGTTTCGTAGAAAATTAATGATGTGACATTGGTTTGGTACTATAGATTATCTCCAAAATTCAGGTGAAAACGAAGCCGGTCAGTAAGTGACCGGCAAGCATTGTTAATATTTATCCTAGTAATTCTCTGCCAGTACTTCATAGTAGGCTCTAGGATGAGCACAAGCGGGACATATTTCAGGTGGTTCTACTCCTTCGTGGACATAACCACAGTTTCTGCACTTCCATTTAACCGGGGATGGTCTTCTGAAAACGGTATTGCGTTTTATGTTATCCAATAATTTGCGATACCTTTTTTCATGCTCTTCTTCTACCTCGGCAATTTCTTTTATCACATCAGCGATTTCATCAAAGCCTTCTTCTCGTGCGGTTTTTTCGAACTCGCGGTATAACACAGTATGTTCTTCATTCTCTCCATCTGCAGCTGCAAGAAGGTTTTCTTCAGTGGGATGAACATAGCCTCCCATTAGTAGCTGATAAAAGCGTTTGGCATGTTCCTTTTCATTAAGTGCAGTTTCGCTCAAAATACCTGAAATCTGTTCATAGCCTTCCTTTTTAGCCTGGCTGGCGAAAAAGTCATACTTGTTTCTGGCCTGAGATTCACCGGCAAAGGCTTTCCATAGATTTTCTTCCGTTTTTGAACCTTTTAAATCCATCTTTAATGCCTCCTTCTAATATATCGTATCCTATGCCAATATTGACAGCACCTTATCTCACTAGATGAAACGGATAAACCCAGATCAGGTCGTTTTGTTCAGGTCTGCTAAAGATCATTAAATTTTCCATCCAGTTTAAGATCTTCTCAAGTTCATCCTCGTAGGCATCTTCCTCTATATTATCATCCAGCGATATTTGGAAAACAGCTACCGGAATCTCCATCCAGTTCAACATTCTCAGCTCTTCTAATCCTTCATCTAAAAATTCCAGTGAGGCTATGGGCATGGAAAAAGGAGCCTGGTCTTTGCGTTTGATATGTTTTTCCAACATGTCAATAATCTTCTTGAGTTGTGCTTCTTTTTCTTCAGTGACCAGGTATTGGAACAAAACATCATAAAGGTTTTGGGTTAGAACAATAGAAGTGAGGGTAGGGAGCATGAGATGCTGTTCCTGCCTTAGGAAATTTAGTTTAAAGTTTTTTGTCTCCGACAATTAAAACAACTCCTTACGATAATCAATATACTAATTAGACTAGCGAATTTTTAACAGATGTTCAAGAAATATTTTCATTCAAATTACTGTGGCGGTTGCCATCAGTAGCTTAGATAAGGTGCTTTACCATTACCATTATCACCCTTTTTTAGTTATAATACAAATCGAAGGTGCAAATCGTACAAATGATTATAATAAGGAGACAACCCTATGCGAAAAAGACGTGATCAGGATCCCGAATCATGGTTGTATTCTCGAAAAAAAGAGAAAAATCCTGATAAAATGCGCAGGCAGAACAATATACTACTGATACTGGTTTTAATAATTATGATTGCTCTAATTTTTAATATTGGTGGAATTGAAACTGCAATAAAAAATGCTCTGACCAGGATATAAAAATACCTGCAATGTCAGCAGACATTAGCGGAAGAATCATTCACCCAATCAAAATATGAAAGCTTGCTATTCTGCCAATAATACTCATTTGCTTTAATATAATTAATCACTATGTTAGAATATAAAAGACTATTTCTAGGTAGGTATGGAGATGAAAATTGCTATTGATGGTCCTGCTGGTGCGGGCAAGAGTACTTTATCCCGAGTGTTGGCTCGGGACTTGGGTTTTGTTTACATTGATACCGGTGCTATGTACAGGGCATTGACCTTAAGGGCTCAACAAAGAGGCATAAATCTACATGACGATCCCGCCCTTTGTGCACTGGCTAATTCCATAAATATACACTTTGAATCGAGAGCGGGCATTCAGGGAGTGTTCTGTGATGGGGAAGATATTACTGACGCGATTCGTTCTCCTGAGGTTAACTCTGAGGTTTCCATAGTGGCCTCTCATCCTCAGGTTAGAGAAATAATGGTAAAAAAACAACAGAACATGGCACAGACTAGTAATGTTATTATGGATGGGCGCGATATAGGAGAGCAGGTTTTACCTGATGCTGAATTCAAGTTTTTTCTTACTGCCGGACTTCAGGAGAGAGCTCAAAGAAGGGCAATGGAAATGGAAAGCCAGGGCTACTATATTGATAAAAATGTAATTGAGGAAGATATGCAGAAACGTGATCGAATGGATTCTGAAAGGGAAGTAGGCGCCCTAAAAATACTAGTTGATTCTATAGTGATTGATACCAGCGAACGCACCGCTGATGAGGTATTGGCACATATACTCTCCATAATTGGGGAGGGTTAGGATGCTATATGCTGCTGTTAAGGCATTACTGCGTTTTATATTTTTTTTTCTTGGACTGAAGTCGGAGGGCAATGATAAACTGCCCATATCAGGGCCGGTTATCATCGCTGCCAATCATGTCAGCAATTGGGATCCGATTGTGGTGGCTCTGGTTTTGAAACGTCCCATCCATTTTATGGGAAAGGCGCAGTTATTTAAATACAGGATATCTGACAAATTTTTTACTAAATTAAATGCTTTTCCGGTGAAAAAGGGTACTCCCGATAGAAATGCTATACGACGAGCCCTGAAGGTATTGGAAGAGGGCCATGTTTTAGGCATATTCCCCGAGGGCGCGCGGAACAAGACCGGGGAGGAAATGAAAGCCCAGTCAGGTGTTGCTATGATTGCTCTTAAATCAGGATCTCCAATTGTACCAGTGGCCTGTATAGGAACCAATTGTAATCTGCCCTGGGGATGGTTCAGGCCTTTGATGGTTAAAGTGGGCGATGCTATTTATTTGGATGAATACCAAGGCCAGAAGGTGAATTCTGCCACTCTAGAACAGTTGAGCAGTGATATTATGGATAAAATAAACCAGCTTTTATAAAATAAAGAAGGATTATCGAACATGAATACGAAATTAATATAACGGGGTGTATGATATTGCAGGTGCTGCTTGCTGAGAAGGCTGGGTTTTGTTCTGGAGTCAGGAGAGCCTTTCATATTGCTGAAGAAGCCAGCCGTGCAGATGGCAGTTGGTGTACATTAGGCCCGCTGGTTCATAATGATGGGGTCATACGCTATTTTGAGGAAAAAGGCATAAAGGCTGTCAATTATATTAGTGATGTTGACACTGGAGTAATTATTAGAACTCATGGAGTTTCTCCCGAGATAATTCGCGAAGCGGAAGAAAAAGGCTGCCCGATCCAAGATGCCACTTGTCCCCTGGTCAAGCGGGTACATGCAGTGGCCGAATTACTAAGGGGTGAAGGTTATGATATAGTTGTTTTTGGAGACATGGATCACCCTGAGGTGAAAGGAATAATGGGATGGTGTGATAATAAAGCCACCGTTATTGCCAACCCGGATGAAGCTCGCGAATATACTGGACTCAAAAAACTAGGTATTATTTCCCAGACCACGAAAGATGAGAAAGATTTTTATGCTGTAGTGTCTGCCCTTTTATTAAAATCTCAAGAAATAAGGGTATTCAATACCATTTGTTCTGCTACCCGACAAAGACAGGAGTCAGCTAGGGTACTATGCCAAGAGGTTGATTTAATGCTGGTCATTGGTGACCAGAACAGTTCCAATACCCAAACCCTGACACGGGAGTGTCAACAAACCGGAGTGAAAACCTGGCAGATACAGTCCGCTCAAGATTTAAAACCTGAATATCTGGCGGGTGTAAATAGGGTGGGGATTACCGCAGGAGCTTCCACTCCGGACTGGATTATTAAGGAGGTATTAGATAGGATGACGGAGTTTGATGACGGCGCTCCTCAGGAGCAAAACCAGGAAAATTTAGCTCAGGAAACACCGGTACAGGAAAATTCAGCCAATGAAGAAAGTTTTGCCAAAATGGAAGCTGAAATGGCTGACATTGCCACTCCCGAAAAAGGGGATGTGATAAAAGGCATAGTTGTCCAGGTTCTAGACGATGAGGTTATGGTGAATGTAGGCGGCAAATCGGAAGGCATAATTCCTCTTCGAGAAATGTCATTTAAAGATGTCAATTCAGCCAAAGAACTGGTTAAAATAGGTGATGAGCTTGAAGTGCTGGTATTAAAATGGGATGATGATGGAACCATTTTATTATCCAAGAAAAAGGTTGATTCTAAAAGGGCTATGGATAAATTGGAAGAAGGTTTCCAAGAAGGAAGTCTGCTGGAAGGAACCGTTGTGGGCAGTGTTAAAGGCGGCCTGCTGGTTGATGTAGGGGTAGTGGCTTTCTTACCTGCCTCGCATGTTGAGGACGGATATGTTAAAAATCTTGATGAGTATATTGGCAAAACATATAAATTTAAAATTATTGAATTTAACCGCCATAAAAAAAGAGGTTCGCAGATTGTGCTGTCTCGCAAACAATTGGTAGAAGAACAACGTTCCAAGCTCAAAGAGCAGTTCTGGGCCAGCATCGAAGAAGGGCAGACCATTAAAGGACGGGTAAAACGTATTGTTGATTATGGAGCCTTTATTGACTTGGGAGGTTTTGAAGGATTGTTGCATGTATCAGAAATGGATCATGTAAGAATCAGCCACCCATCCAACATCCTGAATGAAGGCGATGAAATAGACATCTACATCCTAGCTCTGGATAGGGAAAAGCAAAGGGTTTCGCTCAGTCGCAAGAAGCTTTTAAAGAGTCCTTGGGAAATTGTGCTCGAAAAGTATAGTGAGGGCGATATTATTGGAGGCAAGGTAGTTAGAATAGCTCCCTTTGGTGCTTTTGTGGAAATTGAACCTGGTGTTGATGGTCTGGTACACATTTCGCAGCTTGCCAATCGTCGGGTAGAGAAGCCACAGGATGTGGTAACCGTCAACCAGGAGGTTCAGGTGAAAATACTCAGTATTGACCCGGAAGAGAAAAGAATTGGCTTATCTATAAAGGAAGTTGTCACTGAAGCCGATGATCAAGAGGTTCAGGATTTCCTGGACAAACAGGATCAATCTCCAGAAGAACAAACGGAAAATGGCGATGATAACTCGAATAATATAGAGAAGGAAGATCAACAATAGCAGAAAGGAAAGGGAGGAGAAGCATGCCTATTTTTGACTTTGAATGCCAGGAATGTGGACATAAATTCGACCTCATGATTTCCAATGCGGATAAAGATAAGGCAAAGTGCCCTAAATGTGGTGCTAAGACTATAAAGCAACTGGTATCCTTTTTTAATACCTCCAGGGTAGGAGGAGCCCCTGCCGATTCGTGTTCAGGCTGTAGAGCGGCGGGGAATGGCGGGTGAGGGGCAAGGTTTTAGGCTGCCGGTAGGCAGCCTTTTCTATGCCTAAAGTGCAAATATGAGGGGAACATATTTTTAAGAAAAAGTGAGCGGTATATTAATGAAAGCAAGCGGAGTAATTCTGGCCGGTGGCAAAAGTTCACGTATGAAATTTAACAAGGCTTTTGCCGAGATTGACGGCAGGTTGGTGATAAATATTATTATTGACAAATTTGCCGGGCTTTTTGAAGAAACGATTATTATCAGCAATGAACCCGAATTATATTGTGGACTCGGCCCGGTGGTATATACAGACATTTATCCGCGCATGGGCCCAGTAAGTGGTATTCACTCGGGTCTATACCATGCACGGCATGATCAGTCATTCATTCTGGGTTGCGACGTACCTTTCATGAATATGGAACTGGTGGAATATATGTTTAGCCAGTTAGGTGATTATGACAGCGTAGTACCAGAAATCGACACTTATCTCCAGCCCTTATCTGCCGTCTATAGCAAAAAATGTTTGCCTGTATTAACGAACTGTCTGGAAAATAATAAAGTGAAGTTAATTCGAATATTTGAGGAATTAAACTCGCTGGTATTAAATCGAAATGAGTTGGAAAAGTTTGGTCTGGTCGAGGAGCTTTTTCTTAATGTAAATGACCTGGAAGCATTGAATATGGCAAAGCGAATTGCAGGGAGGTATCAGTCATAAGAAACAAGCGTAAGGCAGAGCATTTGTCCCTCGCTATGAATACTGCTGATGGTCCTGCCAGCAGTGGATTTGAAGATGTCTATCTATTGCAGGATTCTGTACCGGATCTGAATCTAGAAGAAATGGACCTGCGGATCGATTTTCTAGGTAAAAAGATCCGTTACCCGTTGTTGATTAATGCTCTAACCGGAGGACCGGATCAAGCCAAGAATATTAACCGTATTTTAGCATCAATGGCCAATAAGTTCGGCTTAGCTATGGCGGTTGGATCTATGACCATAGCCATGGAAGAGCCTGCTCTAAGGGATAGTTTTACTATAGTACGCGAGATGAATCCAGACGGTATTATACTGGCCAACCTGGGGGCCAATAGCAGCTATCATCAGGCATGTGAGGCAGTAAAGATGATAGAGGCAGATGGCCTGCAGCTTCACTTTAATGTGCCGCAAGAGTTAGCTATGGGTGAGGGGGATCGAAACTTTCGCGGTATTATTGATAATGTGAGCCGCATAGTTGATGCCTGTCCGGTTCCAGTAATTGCTAAAGAAGTGGGTTTTGGTTTTTCGCAGGAAACGGTGGCAAAACTATTTGCAGCAGGAGTAAGAATTTTTGATAACGGGGGCAAGGGAGGCACTAATTTTCTGGCAATAGAGGATAAACGCCAAGGAATGTTTGAGCATCAATTGGATCATTGGGGTATACCTACAGCAGTAAGCCTAGCTGAAATAGCTGCCATGCAATTACCTGTTCGAATAGTAGCTTCAGGAGGGATTCGGACCGCCGCCGAAATCGCTAAAGCTATTGCTATGGGGGCTGATATGGTTGGAATTTCGGGATTGTTCCTTAGAATCCTTTTAAATGAAGGTCAGGATGAACTGGATAGAAGAATCGAGAGTTTATTATACCAGCTTCAATCAGTTTTTTTAATGAGCGGAGCCCGGGATTGCTCCATGATAAGGACGAAACCGGTTTTGATATTGGGCAAGACAGCTGAGTGGCTGCGCGCCAGGAACATTGACCCCGGAATCTGGTCCAATAAGTAACTCAACTTCGAAGAAATTTTGAATAAGATGAAATTAAAAAAATGAGCCGCGAGCGATTGCCGGGCTCATTTTTTGTCTACATAATAACTAGTTAAAGGGGAAATATAATATTTGAAACCGGTGCTCATTTATAGCATTATTTCCATCCTGTATCTAGCAATAACTTTTCTGTTGAGCGCCGGTTTAAACTGATATGTAGAAAGGATGAGAGCTAAGATGAGTAATTTCCCTATAGGCCTAATTGCCCTGGTAGTTGTATCCATTCTAATCTATTTTGGAGTCGCTCACCGTGTTCTGGATAAGCTTAGAATGAATGACAAATCAGCTTTAGCGGTTATTGCTGCCATAATTATCGGAAGCTTTATCGATATACCGCTCGGTTCTCGGCTAACCATTAATGTGGGCGGGTCTATTGCAGTTATTTTGGCTGTTTACGTTTGGCTGGGGGCGGGTACTGCCTTTGAAAAAGTCAGGTCCGTCATTGCAGCGATAGTGACGGGTCTGGCTCTGTTTATTGCCGGAAGATATCTGGGGGCGGAACCGGAACAGATATTTATTGACCCTATTTACATCTACCCTCTGGTAGCAGGTGTAGTAGGTTACCTAGCCGGTCGTTCTCGTCGGGGGGCATTTTTTGCAGCAGTTATGGGGGTTCTCTCCTTGGACATTACTCAGTATGTTTACCTGACACGCTCAGGATTGCGAGGAATTGTACACGTAGGTGGTGCCGGAGCATTTGACTCCCTAATATTATCAGGAATATTGGCTGTACTTCTGGCGGAATTAATTGGGGAAAGTCTAGAAAGAATTCAAGGGGGACCAGCAACTGAAGATAGGCCACCCGAACTAATCAAAAACTTGCGTGAACCGGAACCGGCCCCTGCCCAAAAACCCATGGGTGATGAGCAGAAGGAAGAACGAGGTGATGGTGATGTATAAACGTTCTGCTTGGATCGTGCTGATATGTCTTTTACTTCTGGGTTTTAGTGCCACTGCCTTAGCAGAAGAGATGGAAAGACCTGCTGGTCAGCATTTTTCGCTGGTAAACGAAAATTTCGATATTATTCACCAGACGGGAATACAAGTTTATCCTGGAGATACCTATATTGCTGCCGATAATTCCAAATACCTAGTGACAGAGATAAAGGGTGATACAGCTCGCTGTATTTATCAGGGCAAAGAGCCCATGCCGGATATAAGTGAAGACTCTCAAACTCAGGCTAATATTTTGAATCAGTCTATACCGGCAGTAAGTAAAGGAGAAAAACCTACTATAGCTGTTTACCATACCCACAGCGATGAATCTTATGTACCCAATGATGGCAAGGAAAGCATTGATGGCAATGGAGGGATATACGATGTGGGGGCAGCTTTTGTAACGCAGTTGGAGTCGCTAGGATTCAATGTGGATTACAACAAGGAAAATCATAATCCGCATGATGTAAATGCATATAATCGATCCCGTAAGACGGCAGCTGCCTTAATGAAAAAAATACCTGCGGCTATAATTGACGTTCACCGCGATGCTGTACCTCCTGGCGAATACCAAGCTAATGTAAACGGTCAAGCGGTAACCAAAGTAAAGCTGGTGGTAGGCAGATCAAATCCCACTATGAAGACAACTATGGAGTTTGCTAAAAATCTAAAGGCAGTGATGGATAAAAAGGCACCCGGTTTGTCAGATGGAATTTTTATTGGCAAAGGTTCGTACAATCAAGATTTGAGCCCGCGTGCTATGTTAATTGAGGTGGGAGCGCATACCAACGACAAGATAGCGGCTGAAAAAGGGGTTAAATTGTTTGCAGATGTATTACCATCTGTATTAGGAATAACACCCACTACAGGAGCAAATGTAGGTCAGGCTGATCCTGCCAAAAAGCCAGCTTCTCCAAATAATCAAAAAGCTGGTACAACTATCCTGATAATATTGGTAGTCGTGGGAGCAGTAATAGGCGGCTTTTTCCTTCTAAATCGTGGCTCTACAGCTAAGTGATTTTTCGAGTTAACTAAATATTGAGGGCGGAGCTAGTATGAAAATTATTTACCATTGCTTCGGGGGGGCCCATTCATCTGTAACCGCTGCAGCACTTCACCTGGGGATGTTAAACAAGACTAGGCCTCCCACAAAGGAACAATTAATGGAGATACCATATTATGATAAAACCAGCGATGTAGATTTTGGTTCGATCAGATATATGGGGACTGATGAATTCGGTCATGAGGTTTATGTCCTGGGTAAAAAAAGTATGGGAAACAGATATAGCGCGATCTTAATGGGTGTGGCTGAAATAGTGGGAAAACAGGATCAACTTATCGTAGTCAACTGTATGGATAGGGTGAACTGGAGCATGAAAATAGGGGGATTTACTTCACGGCGTATGAGATTAGTATTGTTGGGGAGACCGGTGGTAACCTGGGGAACACAGAAGGCATTTAGTCAATTGGTTAATCTGGTAGAAATAACCCGTCTGAAGGCAATGCGGCATGATTTTAAGGTTCAGGCGACCTGATTATGAATATTCTTTTTTTGGGTACCACTGGGATTCATCATACGCTTATAGCCGCCCATTTATATTTGGGTAAGCCCGAGCCGAATAATTACAGAGACATACAATTTTGGGGTGATCGGAGCAGTGAAGCCTTGGGGTATCCAATATTCTTGGATAATGACGAACAAAGTAATGGAGTATATTCTTTGGGAGTAGGACGCGATGTTCTGATGGCAGCAAAATCAATAAAACAATTGGTTGAGATATTGAATTGCACCGAACGCGACTTAATGATTAAACCGGTATTTATAAAGAGAGAGAGGATATTACTTTTTCTACATCGTATAGGCCGTGTTAAGATAGTCCATTACCTGGTTATCCCCATAATTGCTTATCTGATTAAAAATGAATTAACTGGCATATGTGAACAGGTTGAAGAATTGAAAAGCCAGTTCAGATTTACTTAAATGCATTCAATCTTACTTATGCATTGATGTAGGGTTGAACCCTTTTTTGGAACAATAATTTTATGAAAATATATAAACAACTTCCCCAATATACATTTCTTTGCTCAATGATTTCTTACGATATGTAAAAGTACCGTATTTAAGGACTATCCATTTTTTTTGCAGGTAAATCAGGTTTTACCCGCAAAATAGAATGGATAGTCCTATTTTCTTGTATTTGCAGATATTTAAAATAATAAAGGAATCATTGACATTAATGTAGAAATATTATTGTATAATTAGAATATTGCAAATAAAAAATGAAAATAGGGAAATTATGTATAAATTATGCAGGACAGGTTTAGGTAGGAAGAAAACTAAATATGGTTCTGTTTTTTTCATTCATCATTATAAAATATTATCGATTTCTTTGGGCGGAGGACTATTTAACCAATTTTAATAGCCTAATTATTTAAGGCGGTGGGTATTATGCTGAAAAACGAAGAATACATTCAGAGTTTTATTGAAGAAGCAAAAGTCCATGTGGAGACCGTTGAAAATAGCCTGGTAAATATTAATCTGGATCTAATTGATCATGAGGATGTCAATACCATATTTAGAGCTGTTCACAGCATAAAAGGAAGTGCAGGATTCTTTGATCTGACAAAGATTGTTGAACTTTCACATTGTATGGAGAACCTTTTCGGGGAAATCCGCAACGAAGAACTACAAATTATGGGCGAAATGGTGGATATATTGCTCGCTGCTAATGATTGTTTAAAAGTCATGGTGGACGATGTCATGAATAGCCAAAATATAGAAATAGCGGAACATGTGGAAAATATATCTCGATTTCTTAAGACGGATAGTAAAGCCTTTACCAATGCAAAAAAAGCCGACAAAAAATCTGCTCTTGATAAAAAAGATGGATTTGCCGAAAAGGCAAAGATGAGAAACACTATAATTGAGGATGCCATAAGTCACGGGCATTTCTATTACATGATTAAGGCAAACCTTAATGAAGATCTCCTTAAAAGTGATAACAACCCCGTTCAAATTATTCAGAGCATCAAATCAATCGGGAAGTTCGTCTGGGTTAAAAATTGCGAGTCTGAATTGACTAGCACTATGGAAGATTCATTCCAGGACATTGTTCTGGAATTTTATTTTACATCGGTTTTACAGAAAAGTTTTCTGACAGAAGCAATTAATATACATGAACAAAATATTTTTGAACCATCAGTTTTGATTGAGTATCAAGATGAAGATGTCATAAAAGCTGAATCAAAATTAAAAAGCAGTATGATAGAAGAGGCAATTGAACACGGGCATTTCTATTACATGATTAAGGCAAACCTCAATGAAGATCTCCTTAAATGTGGTAATAATCCTGTTGAACTTATTAAGTTTATTAAATCTATAGGGGAGTTCGTCGAGCTCAAACTATACGCGGCTGAGCCGATTGAATACAACGAATACCCCATTGAGGATATCGTTTTAGAGATATATTTCACAACGGTTCTACAGAAGGATTTTATAGCGGAAGCCCTAAATATAGTGGAACAGAATATCTACGAGTTGAAAATAGAAATTGATTCGCAGAATGAAAAAGACGTACCAGCGGACGAGGATCATAGCGCGACCGAAACGAAAGCAGCTATGCCTGAGCAAGCCGAATTTGAAAAGCCAATAGATACAGTAAGCAAAAAGAATCAGCAGCTTACGGTTGAAGACAGCATAAGAGTTCATGTTTCACTTTTGAACGACCTGCTTAATCTGGCAAGCGAAATGGTACTAGGAAGAAACCAATTGCTTAGGGCTATGGAAAAGCATAGAAAGAGTATTTCAGGGATAGATTCAGTTCTTCAAAACATTGATCATATAACCACCGAACTACAGGAAAAGGTTATGCAGACTAGGATGCAGCCAATTTCAAATGTTTTCACTAAGTTTCCACGAATAATCAAGGAGCTGGCCAAAAAGTTAGGAAAGGAAATGGAACTGAAGCTTGAGGGAGCGGAAGTCGAGCTTGATAAATCGATTATCGAATCAATTGGTGACCCACTGACACATTTAATAAGGAACGCAGCTGATCACGGACTGGAAAGCCCTGAGGATAGAGAAAAACTTGGCAAACCCAGATCTGGAACCATTCTAATGAAAGCATACCATGAAGGTGGTTATGTGAATATCGATGTTATAGACGACGGGGCCGGTATCAATTTAGACAAAATTAAAAGCAAGGCTATCGAAAAAGGACTTGTGAGTAGTAATGAAGTCTCAATTATGGGAGAGCAAGAAGTTCTGCAATTACTTTTTAAAGCTGGCTTTTCTACTGCCGAAAAGGTAACCGATGTTTCTGGCAGGGGTGTAGGTATGGATGTTGTTAAAACAAACATAGAAAAACTTGGGGGTACTATTGAAATCTTCACCACCTTGAGCCGAGGGACTACATTCAGGTTGCTGCTCCCGTTGACACTAGCAATTATACCATCTCTTATTGTACAGGTAGAAAACCAAAGGTTTGCCTTACCGCAGGTGAACTTACAGGAGATTGTGAGAATTAAACCAGATCAAGTGACGAGAAAAATCGAATATATAAACAATTCAGAGGTGTTAAGACTCAGGGGAGGCCTTCTGCCGATTGTTCACTTGGCAGATGTACTTAATTTAAAAAGAACCTATTTTGATCCCGAAGCCAATGAAAAGAAGGAAGAAAAAAGGAAAACATTATTTGGATACATACAGCAAAACTCTGAAAATGAAAACCCGGATAAAGGAGCTAAAGGATATTTTAAGATGAGAGCCGTAACAGGAATTTTAAGGATACTGGTGATTAAAATCGGTTCAAGAAAACTGGGGATTGCTGTTGATGCTATCCATGGAAGTGAGGAAATCCTAGTTAAACCATTATCGTCGTTTATCAAAGATTGCAAATGCTATTCAGGCGTAACCATAATGGGTGATGGAAAAACCGCTATGATTTTAGATCCTGAAGGAATCATCGTTAAAGCCAACCTGCGGTTCAATGAGGGGAATATTGAAAATTACGATGCCAGGCTTGACGAGGAAGTAGAAAATATTAGAGAACAGCAGAATCTTCTTCTTTTCAAATGTACAGGGCCTGAAACCCTGGCAATAGATCTTTCCATGGTTTCCCGGGTTGAGGAAATTGAGTCCAGTGAGATCCAAAGAATTGGGGACAAGGAGTACATTAACTTCAGACAAGATTCTTTAAGAGTTATTCGGCCAGAGGATTTTCTTATGCTAAACAAGCAAGAAAGCAACGGTAGTAAATTCTATATAATTATTCCGAAGCTGGTCAAACATCCAATGGGAATCTTAATTGAGAAAATACATGATACCATTCAGAGGAGAATTATTCTAAACCACGATGAAATTAGTGCTAAAGGGCTTGTTGGTTCAACAATAATAAACGATAAGATTGTTCTTTTAATAAACGTATATGAGCTCTTTGAAATGGCTGATCCCGTTAATTATAAAATCAAAAAGGTTAACGAACATAAGCGGCCGAAAATTCTTTTAGTTGAAGATACACCGTTTTTTCAAGAGTTGGAGAGAAATTATCTTGAAGAGGCTGGCTATCAAGTACTAATCGCTAATCATGGCAAGGAAGCACTGGATCTGCTCCAGCAAAACAACGTTGACGCTGTAGTAAGTGATATCCAAATGCCGATTATGGATGGGATTGAACTTATTAAGCGGATCAGAGCCGATAAACAACTAGCCAACTTACCCGTAATGGCGGTAACCTCAATGACGGGAGATTTACAAAAAAAAACAGGGCTGGATGCTGGCTTCGATGTGTATGAGTTTAAGCTTGATAAGATTAAACTATTGGAGGTACTTGGCAAATTGTTGGAAGAAAGGGGGCATGTGATTTAATGGGGAAGGTTTTGTCTTTTTACATAAACGATAGCCTTTTTGGAATCAACATTACACTGATTAGGGAGATAAACAGGAACGTTGAATACACTCCGGTTCCTGATGCAAAACCCTATATTGTCGGCCTGTTCAACATGAGGGGGCAGGTTGTTACGCTATTTGATATTTCCAAGTTAATGGGGATCAATGATCAAGGGCACCTGCAAAGAACTACGTGTATTATACTAAAAGCGCCAGCCAACGACCCGAATCAGATAGGCTTTTTGATCGATAAGCCAGGGGATGTTATTGATTTGGATAAGGAAGAATGTGAAATTCCCCCAGCAAATGTGGTAGGAATCGAGGGCGAATATATAAAAAGTGTTGTTAAACTAAAAGATAGACTGCTAATGATTATTGACCCTGATAAAATATTTTAGGTTAAAATTTGCCTCAAAAACCATAACAATAGTTTGGTTGGAAAATAAAATAAGGGGGAGAGAGTATTGCCTAACAATGAAAAAAGATCTAATTCAATTACAATATATAGTTATTTATGGAAGACAATGGTGATTGTCCTGCCGCTAACTATAATAATATCCTTTTTGACAGGGCTTTGCATTGGCATCAGAAGAGAGACTATGATACCTTACATCATTTCTAATGTCTGCATCGGCACTGTTTTGGTGATCTTGGCAAGTTCAAAGAATTTCTTTTTATATATAAAACCTTCCATAGAATTCATTAGTCTTTTAAGGAGAATAGTGCAGGAACATGATCTGACCATAAAAATTAATGAAACATCCCGAGGGGAAATCGGTGAAATTCAAAAATATTTCAATCTTTTTATTGATGAAATACAAGCGGTTATGAAAAATATTTATTCAGCGACCCAGGTATTAAACAAATCCACATCTGATTTATCAAATATATCAGGAAATATATCCGAGACCAGCGAAGAAACAAATATTAAGACTAGTATTGTTAATAGTACGTTGGAGGGGATTGCGGCCAATATCGAGGAAACGGCCCAAGCCCTATCCGAAACCAGCAGTAACATGCAGTTGACCACCAATTCGGTGGGAAGCATGTCGGATACAGCAGTCAATCTGGCGACCATTTCTCAGCAGACATCTGTTGCGGTGGGACAGGTTAGCGATATAGTTGAACAAATATCTGGCAGTATAAATAATGTTTCTAATTCAGCGCAGGATGTATCTTCTTCTGTCAACAGTGTTGCAACTGCAGTGAAGGAAATTAGTATTTCATTAAATGAAATCAGTAAAAATTGTGAGCGTTCCATCCATATCACAAAGGATGCAGAAGTGAATGCCAAAGATACAAATACAATCATAGAACTATTAAATAACTCATCCAAGCAAATTGGTAAGATTGTCAACGTAATCAATGATATTGCCGACCAAACCAATATGCTAGCGTTGAATGCCGCCATCGAAGCAGCGGGTGCAGGAGAAGCAGGTAAAGGCTTTGCAGTAGTTGCCAATGAAGTAAAGGAGCTTGCGAAGCAAACAGCGGAAGCAACCGATGAAATCAGTGAACAAATTGAAGCAATGCAGCAAAATATGTCTGGGGCTGTCATAGCAGTCGGAACATTCAATGAGGTTATTCAAGAGATCATAGCCATTACCAATACCATTGCGGCAGCAGTTACTGAGCAGACTGCAATTACAGGGAATATTTCCAACTCGATCATTATGGCAGCAGAAAAGTCTGAAAATATTACCAAAGCTTTTGGAGAAATCGCAACCAGTACTCACAGTGTAACCCGTAATTTGATTGAAGCCTCGAGTGGAGTCCATGACATAGCAAATTCCTCCAAAGTTCTATCCATCGATTCCAGCGAAGTGCTTATAAATACAGAAAAAACCTATGCAAAAATACAGGACATAACACAGGTAACCTATGAAATATCAAAAGGTACCAATGAAATATCCAGGAATGTACAGGAGATTAGCATCACGTCTAGTGAGATAACCGCCACCACTCTCCGAACTAATGATTTAGCCAAAGCCCTTTCTGAAGTTGCGCAGAAATTAGAGATTCTGATTAAGCAATTTAAAATATAGGCTGAAAATATGGTGAATAAACCTTATTGAAATTTTATTGTGGTGGGGGGATGAGGCCATGCCCGGCCATAATTTGTATTATTTGATTAGGCGAGGTTGGTGTTTTTCTTGAAGAGGCTTAAAATATTGGTTGCTGATAGTTCAGTGATAGCTAGGAAGGTTATTGCGGAAGCTGTCAACGCTACGGAATATGGTATTGTTGAACATGTTGCATCTAATTCTAACATTGCTGTTGAGTGGTTAACACAGTGTCATATTGATGTAATTTTAATCGACATATTGCTTTTAAGCAGCAAGGGCATAGAAATTATTAAATTAATTAAAAATAATTATCCAAATATTGAAGTCATTATAATGAGTAATGATAAACCGGACAGTCCTTCCCTAACGTTAGAATTCCTCAAAGAAGGAGCGTTTGATTTTATTGAGAAACCACCTGAAAGAGAGCTGGAAAAAAAATCGAACGATATTAGAACCCATTTACAAAGCCTGTTTATCCAGATAATACTAAAAAAGTACTCCAATTTTTCCGACTCAATTATGCCTTCTGAATACAGAGAGGATACCTTGAGCAACGGAGCTGTTAAAAATACCGTACCTCATAAAAAAATGGACCAAAATGTACAGAATACTGAAATTTGGGGTAACGTGGATTTGATTTTGATCGCTTCCTCTACCGGTGGGCCGGTGGCTTTGGATGTGCTTTGTCATAAGTTACCAGCTGGTATACATAAACCAATATTAGTTGTGCAGCATATGCCGCCGGAATTTACAAGTTTGTTAGCTCAATCATTAGATAAAAAGAATTTGGTCAATGTGAGTGAAGGAAAAGACCGAGATATTATAAAAAATGACCATATCGTTATTGCGCCCGGAGGAAAGCATATGATCGTTGAGAATTCTGAAGGAGCGGGAAAGATAATTCGCCTTATAGATTCTAACCATGTAAACGGTGTAAAACCCTCAGCGGATGTTCTATTTCAATCTGTTGCCAGAATATATCGGGGGAAGAATATATTGGCGGTTATTCTTACTGGAATGGGCAATGATGGTACTTATGGAATTTCAGAACTGAAAAAGGAATGTAAATGTTACTGTATTACTCAAAGTGAAGCTACTTGTGTAGTTTATGGAATGCCCAAATGTGTATATGATGCTGGATTGTCGGATGAGGTGGCTGATTTGGATGATATCGCTTTACGCATTTGCCAAATTTCTTTAGACAGAGGAGGAAAGCATTAGGTGAATGGTGCAACTGCCTCAAAGGAATTCTTAATGATCCAGAAATTAATTGAGGATAAATGTGGAATTGTTTTAGGGCAAGAAAAAGCATTTCTGCTTGAAAGTAAGTTGTCTAAGATGCTTGAAGAATCAGATTTTATGAGTTTTGATGATCTTTATCGAAAGATATGCTATTGGAATGATCCTGAAATTGTAGACCTTGTGATAGAAGCAGTTACTATCAAAGAAACCTTCTGGTTTAGGGATAAGACTCCGTGGCAAATATTAGAGGAATTGCTGTTGCCAACTTATATTAAAGAGTTGAGGGACGGAAGTCGGGATAAGGTTAGGATTTGGAGTGCAGCTTGTTCTTACGGTCAGGAGCCCTACTCTGTGGCTATGTGCATAGATAATTACCTGGAGAGGGAGGGCTTTATGGATATCAAATTGAGCAGCTTTGAGATCTTAGCCACCGATATTTCCCGAACAGCTCTTCAAACAGCTGAGGCCGGAATATTCGACAATATTTCTATTCTTAGGGGACTGGATGATCATTACAAATATAGGTATTTCCAGAACAAAGGGAGAATATGGAGGATAGATGATAGGATTAAAGAATCCATCCAATTTAGACAGTTTAATCTTATAAACGAGTTCTTTGAAAAGTTTGATCTAATTTTTTTCAGGAACGTGTTGATGTATTTTTCGGAACGACTTAAGAAAGAAATGCTAAATAAAATAAATATGTCCCTTGATCCCCATGGAATTTTCTTTATTGGGAGCTCAGAGCTATTAAATGATTACAACTTGTATTTTTCCATGGAGCATTATAAAAACGGCATTTATTTCAAGGCTAAGTGAAAAGGGGGCTGGATTACTTTTGGCTGCTATATGTTAATTGATAATGTTAAACGATATACTGCAAAATTTATCTATACACTAAAACAAACGCTTCAGAAATCGTTGGCGATTCTTCAAAATAAATTCGAAATAGAAGCCTACATGGATGTCATATTCGAAAGGCTAAAGGAGTGAAGACAGTGTATGAGTATTAAGATTCTTACAGTAGATGACTCTACCATTATGCGTAAGATGATAGTCAAAGGTGTTCAAAACATGGGCTATGAAATATTGGAAGCTCACAATGCACAGGAGGGACTTTCAGTTCTGTCAGTAAAATACAAAGAAATAAAACTGATTCTGCTTGATTGGAATATGCCAGGAATGAATGGGATGGAATTTTTAAAGAGGATTAAGGCACCGGGCAGCATTTATGGAGAAATTCCAGTTATAATGGTCACAACCGAGGGTGAAAGGGCTTCTATAGTTCAAGCTATACAGATGGGAGCAGCTAATTATATACTTAAGCCGTTCGAAACTGAAGAACTGACTAAGAAAATAAGTGTATGTCTTGAAGGGAAAGTGTGATTGTAAGATAAATGACGTAGGTTATACTTCAAGCTAAAGGAGTGAAGACAGCGGATGGGTATTAAGATTCTTTCAGTAGATGACTCGGCCATTATTCGCATGATGATAAGCAAAGGTGTGAAATTAATGGGCTATGAAATTTTGGAAGCTTCCGATGGAGAGGAGGGTCTTTCGGTTCTGGCAAGAGAAAACAAAGAGATAAGGCTGATTCTGCTTGATTGGAATATGCCAGGTATGAATGGGATAGAGTTCTTAAAGAGAATTAAGGCACCTGGCAGTGCTTATAAAGAAATTCCCGTTATAATGGTTACAACTGAGAGTGAAAAGACTTCTATAGTTCAAGCTATACAGTTGGGAGTAGCCAATTATATTCTTAAGCCTTTTGAAACTGAAGAACTAATTAAGAAAATTAGGTTATGTCTTGGAGGGAAGGTGTAATTGAAAAATGAACAACGTAAATTCTTCCTATAACGAGGATAATAACGAAATTGAAAGTAAATTTAAAAGCATTTTCCTTTTCAATGCTGTGCATGACGTGATGCAGACAATGGCAGGCATCTCGATGAGTGAAGTAAAGATTACGGACTCTAAGGAAATACATATCACTGATGCATGTGTATCAGGAGTATATTTTATGAACGGACCGAAAAATGCCATGCTCATAGTTAGTATGCCGACGGCAGAAGCGTATACTATGGTATCAAGATTTAGTGGTATTCCAGTTTCGGAATTGGGAGCAGATACTATATGTGATGCAATTAATGAGCTTACTAATATGATTTCAGGCAAGATCAAATCGCAGCTTGCTTCTGTGGGATACGAATACATAAATTCACACTGTTTTTCGATATATGGACCAAAATACTTGATTCTCCATAAAAGCAAGCTTAAAAATATAGCTAAAAAGTATAAAGCGGAAAACACTGAGTTGGTTCTTAGGATATTATTCGTGTAAATTGACTCCTTGTTGTTTTTTAACTGAAAATCGATAGGGATTAACCAGATTACTGGTCAAGCAGTTTAAAATTTGAAAGCCATGAAAGCACGGACCGGTAGAATTTTGAAGCATGGGGGGAAATATATGGACAGGAAATACAATAGGATGTTAAAACCCAAAGCCCTGATGTTATTAATGATAGGTGTTCTTTATTTATTAACCATCGTTGCTTTCATTTTATTACGAGAACATATTATTTTGTTTTTAATATTGCTGACACTATTTTCTGGATTACATGTTTTAGTTTTCATTAAGGTATTTAGATCAATTAATTTATCAATTCACAAAATATCAGAGGCTTATGAAAGATGTTTTGATAATAATCATTATTCCAATAACATTGATCAAGATGAAAACGAAGATTTTGGCCTCATTATGAACGGCAAAGAAAGTGTTATAAAAAAAGTCGGAGAAATGGTCAATTCGGCAACTGATACTTCAATTTCATTAAACGATTATTCCCAAGGTATTCTTGAGGTATCCGATTCGTTGAACGATTTAAATGAGCAAATTAATCAAAAAAACAATATTGTCAATACGAATGCTAGTGATATAGAGAAAAATATTGAAAGTACTTCTATATTACTTTCAGATGTGATGGAAAACGTTTTTATCATTGCATCTGCAACTGAAGAAATGTCAGTTACTATTAGAACCCTGGCATCGGCTTCCGGACAGGCTTCATCAGGAGTTGAACAGGTTAGTCAATTGGTAGAACAAATTTCTGAAAGCATTGATAATGTGGCTGGTTCTGCTAAAGAAGTTTCGTCTTCAGTAGGTAGTATAGTGGTTTCTGTAAAAGAAATGAATGTTTCGCTAAATAAAGTTAACCGGAATTGTGAGCGCTCGATCAGTATAACATCAGATGCAGGAAACAAGGCCAGAGACACCAATAACATAATTAAAGATCTTGATAACTCCGCCAGACAAATTGGTAAAATAGTAAATGTAATCAATAAAATTTCCAATCAGACGAACATGCTGGCACTGAATGCCGCTATAGAAGCTGCCGGCGCAGGAGAGGCAGGAAAGGGGTTTGCGGTTGTTGCGAGTGAAGTGAAGGCACTGGCTAACCAGACTGCTGAAGCAACCGAGGAGATAAGCCAACAAATTGATAATATGCAAGAAAACATGTCTAGAGCAGTAGCCGCTGTCATCATGATCAATGAAGTTATTGAGGAAATTACTCAAATATCGAGCACCATTGGATCAGCAGTTACTGAACAATATGTAACCACCAGTGAAATATCAAATGAAGTTGTTAAGTCGGCGGAAAGAGTAAATAATATTTCGGAGAAAATTGGACAAGTTGCTGGGAATGCTCAAAATGCAGCCAGAAATATCAATGAATCATCAATAGGCATAAAAGATATAGCACGTTCAGCTTCGGAATTGGCAACAGCTTCCAATGAGGTTGCCCAAAATGCTGAAAAATCATCAACCAGCATATATAACCTTACTACGACTTTTCAAGAAGTATCTGAAGGTTCCAGAGGAATAGCGGAAAACATTAGTCAGTTTTTTTCAGTAATCTCGACATATACACATATAGCACCTCAGTTAAAACAATACGCCGACAAACTTTTAGAAGCATCCCATAAGTTGAATGTTTTCGCAAGACGATAAATTGTATTCGGAAATCCTATAACCACTATAAAAATATGAAAGGAGAATCAACGTTATGGCTGGTAAAATCAAAATTATTATTGACAGTATTGTAGAAAAAAGATCGAATGGCAATGTAGCAATCGCTACCCTGACAAAATCAAAAATGGTTATGAAAGGTATCAATCCGGAAAAGTATACAAGTGCATCAGAAGATGATCCGGTGGTTATTGAAAAGCTTGCAGTTTTAGCCAAGGAAATGAACGTAACTATTTAATGAATGGAGGATATGAGAGTATGAATATCAAATCGGTATATTCCGAAAAAAGCAGCGTTGATGAAGCTGTACTAGAAATCCAAAAGCAACTGCGGGATTTTGATACGAAGATGATAATATTTTTTGCATCATCAAACTATGATGCAGACTTACTCAGCTCAGCTCTTTATGCAAGTTTTGGTTCGATTATAATATTTGGATGTTCTACAGCAGGTGAAATTATAAGTGGTAAAATGCTGAAAAACTCGATTGTGGTGATGGCTTTTGATTCTAAATCAATTGAGGATGTAAAGATTGAAATTATTGAAAATGTTAAATCAGATTGTGATATTGGAAAGGCGTTCGACTCATTTAAGGAACATTTTCAAATATCGATGGCTGATCTTGATTACAATCAATATGTCGGGATAATTTTGGTGGACGGATTAAGTGGCTGCGAAGAGAAAATAATGGACAAAATTGGTGATAAAACCAATATTACCTTCATCGGTGGGTCGGCCGGTGATGATCTAAAGTTCACCAAAACATATTTGTATGCAAATGGAAAAGCCTATACAGATGCTGCATTATTGGTAGTTATTAAACCAACGGCAGGTTTCGATATAATCAAAACCCAAAGTTTCAAAGCTTTAAAAAACAAACTGGTGGCAACAAAAGTTAATACAGAAGCGCGAGAAATCATAGAATTTGATAATATCCCCGCAGTACAAGCTTATGCTGAAGCCTTAGGAATTGCAGTAGAAGATGCAGCCAACTATTTTATGAGCAATCCGGTAGGATTGATCTATGGTGATGAAATATATGTTAGAAGTCCGCAAAGGATTGATGGCAGCAATATGATTTTTTACTGTAATATTCTGGAAGGTATGGAGGTCTCCCTACTTGAATCCACCGATATTGTCAGCGATACCAAACAGGCAATTCAAGCTAAGCTAAAAGAGCTTGGCCAGATTTCCGGAATGATTGATTTTCATTGTATTCTGAGAACTCTTGAACTGGAACAAAAAGGTAAAACCGAGGATTATGGAAAGATTCTTACAGACATTCCAACCATAGGATTTTCCACATATGGAGAAGAATATATAGGACATATTAATCAAACATCAACAATATTGGTATTTAAGTAAAATTAATATATGTGAAAATACGTGGGAATAATAGAAATGGTAACTAGGTAAATACCCAACTTAGCTCCAAATATAAGAGACTTTTGATCGGGTCTGGCGGTGCATTATTGCAGGTCAGACCTATTTGAATTCCTTGCGAATATCGGCTTTTTAGCGGATAATTGCTTAGTAAGACTATACTAGAGCTCATGGTATTTATCTCTGATTCTATTATTTCGTAAATCTTTACCGGGACGGTGAAAATCAAGGTGGCAGCACGAATTAAAGAAGTTGGGCAAAGTAGTATCGCCGAGGAGATGGATATAATTCCAGGCGATATATTGCTCTCTATAAATGGTAATCCTATAAATGATATTATTGATTATCAGTTTTATTCCCAGGATGATTATTTAGTAGTAGAAATAGAAAAAGAAAATCGGGAAATATGGTCTCTGGAGATTGAAAAAGACTTCGATGAAGAACTAGGCTTTCATTTTGCGGAACCGGTTTTCGATCGCATGAAATCATGCCGTAACCATTGTGTTTTTTGTTTTATAGATCAACTGCCGCCTCATATGCGCAAAAGCCTTTACTTAAAAGACGATGATTATCGACATTCCTTTTTATATGGAAATTTTATAACCCTAACTAATATTTCCGAAGGCGACTGGCAAAAAATAATAGAGATGCGTCTTAGTCCTCTTTATGTATCGGTACATTGCATCCAAGCTGATTTGAGAAAGAAAATGTTAGGGAACCAGCAGGCCGGAAGTATCAAGCAAGACCTACAGAGGCTTCAAGAGGCTGGGATAGAGGTGCATACCCAGATTGTCCTATGCCCAGGATTAAACGATGGAGAGGCTTTGAAGGAAACCCTAGAGGAATTAGCTGGCTTATATCCTGGGGTTGTTTCAGTTGGGATTGTGCCAGTAGGTTTAACCGGGCATAGGGATAAACTTCCTGCGCTTAGCCCGGTTACAGAGGAACAGGCCCGCCAAACGATTCGTACGGTGGAAGCTTATCAGCAACGCTTCAGAAAAAAATGGGGCCTGGGCCTCGTATACTTAGCCGACGAATTCTATTTGCGGGCACACTTTGACTTACCGGAGGCTGAATATTATGATGATTATTGCCAGATTGAAAACGGTATTGGCCTAGCCCGAATCTTACAAGATGAGTTTGCGGAATTAGAACCATCTCTACCTTCGGCCGTAAGTAAGCGCGAGGCATATATAATCATTGGGCAATCCGCAGAGAAGGTCTTTAGAGAGCTTGTTCTCAGGCTTAATCGGGTGCAGGGCTTGTCAGTAAAGCTGCTTCCGGTAGAAAACCGCTTTTTTGGCGGGGGAGTAACTGTAACTGGTTTGTTGACCGGCAATGATATAATAGAGACTCTGGGCGAATCATATAAAGGCAAAAGAGTTATTATTTCTGAAGTCCTATTTAGAGAAGGGCAGGATGTATTGCTGGACGATACCCTGTTGGAGGATATAAAGAAAAAAAGCCAGGCTGACATTCGCATAGCCGATGGCAGCGCCCGCAGCCTTATAGAAGCGATACTTGTAGACTAGTTGGAAATTTTGGAGGAATACAAATGGGAAAACCTGTAGTTGCAATAGTTGGCAGGCCCAACGTGGGTAAATCAACCCTGTTTAATCGTCTGGTAGGGGCGCGCAAAGCGATAGTTGAGGATATTCCCGGTGTTACCCGTGACCGTCTCTATGACATTTCAGACTGGGCAGGACGGGATTTTATTATCATTGATACCGGAGGGATACGCTTTGATGAAGGTGACATTTTTACTCGAGAAATTAAGCTTCAGGCTGAAATAGCAATTGAAGAAGCTGACGTAATCCTTTTTGTGGTAGATACCCATGACGGAATGAACACTGAGGATGAACAGGTGGCCAATTTGCTACGTAAGAGCAAAAAGCCTGTAGTTTTAGCAGCTAATAAAGTAGAGAATTTCGACAAACAACTGGAATATTATGAATTTTATAATCTAGGCCTAGGGGAACCAATCCCGGTATCAGCTATGCACGGCAGAAATATCAATGAACTCTTGGATGCAGTTATCGAACGCTTTGCTCCTGCTTCGGAATATGAGGAAGATGGCGATGCGATAAAGATTGCGATTGTAGGTCGTCCTAATGTCGGAAAATCTTCATTGGTTAATGCTCTTCTGGGGGAAGAACGGGTTATCGTCAGCGATGTGCCAGGAACTACCCGAGATGCTATTGATACCCCGTTTGAGTACGAAGGCAATAAATACATTTTGATTGATACTGCCGGTATCAGAAAAAAATCTCGCATAAAAGAGGCAACAGAAAGATATAGCGTAATAAGGGCACTAAAGAGCGTGGAACGTGCTGATGTAGTTTTGACTATGCTGGATGCCAGCGAAGGAGTAATCGAGCAGGATCAAAGAATTGCCGGGTATGTGCATGAACAGGGCAAAGCCAATATTATTGTAGTTAACAAATGGGACCTTATCGAAAAAGACGGGCATACCATGAATACCTTTGATAAAGCCATACGAGAAGATCTTAAATTTTTAGCCTATTGCCCGATTTTGTATATTTCAGCACTGACCAAGAAAAGGATTTTCAAAGTTCTGGAATTGGTGGATTTTGTATCTGGACAACATAATAGGCGGATTAAAACATCAGAGCTAAACCAGGTTATCAGTGAAGCAATGTTATTGAATCCGCTACCTGGCGGTGGTGGGAAGAAAGTGAAGATATATTATGCAACCCAGGTGCAGACTGCGCCGCCTACCTTCATCTTTTTTGCTAATCATCCTGACAAAATACACTTTTCATATATGAGACATCTGGATAATGTGTTGCGTAAGAATTTTGGTTTTGAGGGAACACCTATAAGATTAGTGCTTCGTAAGCGCGATGAGAAAGAAGAAAGATAAAGTAGTGGGGGGGAGGATTCTATGAAGGAAGTTCTTTTGGTTCTGTTCTGTTATTTGTTAGGTTCAATTCCATTTTCCTATATCTTTAGCAGGTTATTGGGAGGGGTTGATATTAGAGCTAAAGGTACTGGAAATGTGGGCGCTACTAATGTACTCAGAACGCTCGGAGTTAAGATTGCCCTAGCTTCTCTCATGGGAGATTTTTTAAAAGGTGTCCTGGCAGCTTGGCTGGGCTTGCATTTCGGAGGGGAGATATTGGCCGCTCTGTGTGCAAGTATGGCAGTAGTAGGGCATTGCTGGCCGATATTTCTGGGCTTCAAGGGTGGAAAAGGAGTTGCCACATCTGCCGGGTTACTTTTGGTTCTTATGCCATCGGTTATGCTCATCATAATGCTTACATTTGTTACTCTGATTGCTGTAACCCGTTATGTTTCGCTGGGATCGGTGTGTGGGGCTGCTCTACTACCATTAATGCTTTTGTTTATGCACCAACCCTGGTCATATATTATAATGGGCTTTGTTCTCTCCGGTATCGTATTATTCCGGCATAGGGAGAACATACAACGTCTTCGTAAAGGAACAGAGAAGAAGATCAATGAAAAGGCAACTGTATGGGAAGGGAAATGAGAGAGTAGATATGGAGAAGGTATGTGTACTAGGAGCTGGCAGTTGGGGAACCACCTTGGCTGCTTTGCTGGCTAAAAATGACAAGCAAGTTGCTCTCTGGGGGAGAGTTGAGGATGGAGTAGAGCTTATGGCGAAGAGCCGTGAGAACGTCCAATTCCTTCCTGGCATAATTATACCGGATCAGGTTACACCTACGATAGATATAGCCGCTGCTATAGAAGGAGCGAGCCTTATTGTATTGTCAATTCCTTCTCAGGCACTCCGAGGGGTTCTTGTAGCAATTGAAAAATACCTTGATAAGGATATATGTATTGTTAATACTGCCAAAGGTTTGGAGATAACTACGGGCATGCGTTTGAGCCAGTTGGTTGAAGAGATACTGGGACAAGAAGTTCGGGAAAGGTTTGCGGTATTATCTGGTCCCAGCCATGCTGAAGAAGTAGCCCGGGAAATACCGACCGCAGTTACGGTAGCTGCAAGTTGTAATGATACGGCTTTCCTAGTGCAAGACTATTTTATGTCTCCTACCTTTAGAGTATATACGAACCCTGATGTTGCAGGGGTAGAGTTAGGCGGAGCCCTAAAAAATATCATAGCCCTAGCCGCAGGCGTTGCTTACGGACTGGGATATGGGGATAATACGATGGCCGCCTTAATGACTCGAGGTCTGACAGAAATTATTAGAATGGGTGCAGCCATGGGAGGTGATCCCCGTACCTTTAGCGGACTAAGTGGCATGGGCGATCTGGTTGTGACTTGTGGGAGCAGGCATTCCCGCAACCGACGGGCGGGAGAATTGATAGGCCAGGGTCTAAGCTTGGAAGAGACCTTGATTCGTATTGGAATGGTTGTGGAAGGAGCTCATACCTGTAGAGTGGTACATAAAATGGCGTTAGAGATGGGTATAGACATGCCAATCACCAAAGCTTGTTATCAGGTATTATATGAGAACAGAGATCCTCGGGAAGGGGTAGGGAATCTAATGGAGCGACAAAAAAAGCATGAGATCGAAGAAATTACATAGGGCTGGACCAGTTCTCGCCTGAAACGTTGGTAAAAAGTGTGGTAAATATCACACTTTTTTTCTTTTCTGGTTATATTACCGGATATCTATAAATATATTTATAGTGTTATAGACCGAATGCCCATTTGTAAGGGGTATCCTAATTCGGAGGGAGGGTGCCTTTTAAAAAGTCTTAATCCGAGGGAGGGAAAAAGAGAAGTGGAAGGAAATAATATTTTAGACGATATCGCTGAAAGAACGGGAGGCGATATCTACCTGGGAGTAGTAGGCCCCGTTAGAACAGGCAAATCAACATTTATAACCAGATTCATGGAACTGATGGTGTTGCCGAACATTAAAGACCTATATGAAAGAGAGCGGGCCAAAGACGAGCTACCTCAAAGCGGCTCTGGCAAAACGATTACTACCACTGAGCCAAAATTCGTACCTAACGAAGCAGTCGAAATTTTTACGAAAAATGGCATATCCTTAAAAGTAAGAATGGTTGACTGTGTAGGCTATGCAGTAGATGGCGCCCTAGGTTACGAAGAAGATGAAGAACCTCGAATGGTAAAAACTCCCTGGTTTGACTATGAGGTTCCCTTCGAAGAAGCGGCCGAAATAGGAACCAGGAAGGTAATTACCGACCATTCCACTATCGGTATTGTAATGATTACCGACGGCAGCATCAGTGATATTCCCCGCAGCAATTATGTTGAAGCCGAAGAAAGAGTTATCCAGGAACTGAAGGATTTAAAGAAGCCATTTTTAGTATTGTTGAATTCAACCCATCCTTATGAGAAGGCAACTATGTCCCTGGTGGATGAACTAGCCGCTAAATATCAGGTTACTATTATGCCAGTAGACAGCGCCGTGATGACTACAGAGCAGATACTGAGTATCCTGGAAGAGGTGCTCTATGAATTTCCGGTTCAAGAAGTTAATATTAAATTACCTCTTTGGGTTGACGAATTGGATGAGGATTACTGGCTCAGAGCAGATATGGAGTCAGGTATACGCGAGGTATTGAGAGATATCAAGAAGGTTCGGGATATTGATAAAGCGATTGAAAGATTGTCGGATATTCCCAATATCAGCTATGTAAGCCTGGAGGAAATGAACCTGGGAACAGGTACGGCAGCTATTGATGTAACTGTTCCGGAAGAGCTTTTCTACCAATCTTTAAGTGAGGTCAGCGGTTTTAAGGTTCAGGGATCTCAAGACATAATGCGTCTTATGAAAGATCTAAGCGTAGCTAAGAAAGAGTTCGATAAGGTAGCTTCAGCTCTGGAGGAAGTGAAGTTGTCAGGTTATGGAGTTGTTACTCCCAGGCTGGAAGAGATGATTCTGGAAGAACCGGAACTGATAAAACAGGGAAATCGCTTCGGGGTAAAACTAAAAGCCAAAGCACCTTCCTTGCACATTATTAAAGCAGATATTACTACTGAGATAACACCTATTATCGGTACTGAGAAACAATGCGAAGAACTGGTTCGTTACATGCTAGATGAATTTGAAGAAGACCCCGCCAAGATTTGGGAGTCCAACATATTTGGTAAATCCCTGCATGACTTGGTTAGAGAAGGGATTCAAAACAAACTGCACCGTATGCCCGAAAATGCTCAGATTAAGCTTCAGGATACTCTGCAAAGGATTGTTAACGAAGGTAGCGGCGGTCTAATATGCATTATTATCTAAATGTATATTTTCGAAAAGAGCTATTATAGCCGGCCAGGGGTCGGCTTTTTTTTTGCGGGATATAATGGGAACCGCAATCTAATTGTCAAGCAAGGTGTATGATGGAAGGTATGTTATTTTGATAGTAGCGAAGCTAGAAGGATTGTCCTTGCTATTGCTACCCTGAATGGCAAGTGCTATAATTTCCGTCAGAACCTGCCATTACATGTTTTATAGATTTGCAGGTAATATTGCGGAGCTCGTTATTTAGGAGGTAAATAAAATGATAAATATAGGCCTGTTAGGCTGTGGAACAGTAGGCGGGGGAGTGGTTAAATTACTGGCTAAGAACCAGGAAATAATCGCTAAAAAGACCGGTGCAGAAATTATGATAAAAAAGGTATTGGAAAGAGATCAACAGAAATGCTTGCAGATAGGCATTGACCATAGTATGATTGTTAGCCGGGTTGAAGATATTATTGACGATGATGCTATAGATATTGTGGTTGAATTAATCGGTGGTATTGAACCCGCCTACAGTTTTATTACAGCTGCCATGAATAAAGGGAAACATGTTGTTACGGCTAATAAAGATTTGATTGCTATAAAAGGCAAAGAGTTATTTGATACGGCTCAGGCTAATAATGTGGATTTCTATTTTGAAGCCAGTGTTGCTGGGGGAATACCTATCATATATCCCTTAAAACAGTCTTTGGCCGGTAACCATATAGAGGAAGTAATAGGAATATTAAATGGGACCACCAACTATATATTGACCAAGATGAGCCAAGAAGGCCGAGATTACAACGAGGTTTTATATGAGGCCCAGGCACTTGGTTATGCTGAGTCAGACCCTACTGCAGATGTGGGTGGTTTAGATGCCGCCAGAAAAATTGCTATTTTATCTTCAATTGCATTTAATAGCAGGGTTACCCTAGATGATGTATATGTAGAAGGTATTACGGCTATAACTCCACGGGATATTCAGTATGCTCGTGAGCTGGGATATGTAGTTAAACTCCTGGCTATCGCTAAAGAAGTGGATGGAAAGATACAAGCGCGGGTGCATCCGGCCTTTATACCATTTAATCATCCCTTGGCTTTTGTTAATGATGTCTTTAATGCGGTTTTTGTGCGCGGAGATGCGGTAGGCGAAATCATGCACTATGGCAGAGGAGCGGGAGAAATGCCCACTGCCAGCGCGGTATTAGGAGATATTATTGAAGTGGGACGGAATATGGCCTACCATACCAGTGCCCGTATAGGTTGTACCTGCTATGAAGAAAAGGTGATTTTGACCATAAGTGAACTTAATGCTCAGTATTATATTCGTATGACGGTAACAGATCGTCCTGGAGTTCTGGCCGGGATTGCCGGAGTATTTGGCAATAATGACGTCAGTATTGCCTCAGTTTTACAAAAGACCAGCAGGGAGAATATGGCGGAATTGATATTGATTACTCATACAGTAAAGGAGAAGGATTTGCAGGATTCCTTAACGGTCCTTAAGGGCATGAGTATTGTAGGAGAAATTAATAATGTAGTCAGACTAGAGGGTTAATTGATTATGGAAATTTAGGGAGTGAATCGTTTTGGCTTTATTCGTTACAAAATTTGGTGGCAGTTCGGTAGCATCAGTGGAAAAAATGAGAAACGTATGCGAGAGAATTGTTGAAATGAAAGATCAGGGTAATGATGTAGTGGTTGTGGTATCCGCTATGGGAGATACCACTGATGATTTACTGAAACTGGCAGGGTCGGTCGGCGAGAATCTAAAATACCGGGAACTGGATATGCTAATATCCACAGGTGAACAGCAATCGGCTGCTCTTATTGCTCTAAGTCTAATAGCAATGGGATGCCCGGCCCTATCATTAACGGGCTGGCAGGCAGGGATAAAAACCGATGGACAGCACAGTAAAGCCCGTATCAGGGATATTGAGCCAGCCAGGATCTTACAGGAGATAGATACAGGCAAGGTGGTCGTTATTGCTGGGTTCCAGGGACTTTCCCCGGAGGGAGATATTACTACCCTGGGGAGAGGGGGTTCAGATACAACTGCTGTTGCATTGGCGGCTAAGCTGAAGGCAGACCGCTGTATGATATTTACTGATGTGGATGGAGTTTTCACTGCAGATCCTCGTATTGTTAAAGATGCACGAAAACTATCCAGCATATCTTACGAAGAGATGTTGGAAATGGCCAGCCTGGGAGCAGTGGTATTGCAGCCCAGGGCAGCTGAATTTGCTATGCTTTATAATGTGGATGTAGAAGTGAGGAATAGTTTTAATAATAATCCCGGAACGATAATTACGGAGGTTGCTAAGATGGAAAAACAAAGAATTGTAAGTGGAGTAGCCCATGACTTGAATGTTGCCAGGATTGCCTTATTTGATGTGCCTGACCAGCCCGGGGTAGCTAGTATTATATTTAAAACACTTGCTGATAAGGGCATTAATGTGGACATGGTCATTCAGAGCGCGATGCGGGATAATCGTAATGACATTGCTTTCACCATTGAAAGCAACGAATTTAACCGGGCGAGACCTGTAGTTAACGAAATTGTAATGAAGATAGGTGCTTCAGGGATGTCGTACAAAACGGATGTAGCCAAAGTATCCATCGTGGGCGCAGGAATGCAGAGTAACCCCGGTGTTGCTGCCAATATGTTTGATGCCCTGGCTCATAAGGATATTAATATTCACATGATTAGCACCTCGGAAATAAAAATTTCCTGCATCATCGATGAGGGTGAAATCGAAACCGCAGTTCAAGCATTACATGAAAAATTTGGGCTGGATAAGGTTGATTAAGGACGGTCAGGCGGGGAAAAGGTCTAGTTGAAAAATGGTAATTCAAAATAGGGGGACGGTTTAATTAAACCGTCCCCCTATTTTGAATTACCTACATATACCATTGCTTCTTGATTGAAACTAGAGAATATCTGAGACTAGGACTGCAGAAATTAAATAAAGTATTGGGGATATCAAATCTGCATTAGAACGAGATAAGGAAAAGGAGCTAATTATTGATTAAATTATTCGGATTTTTAAAACCATACACGGTCTCTATCGTAGCTATTCTAATCCTCGTATTTGCCCAGACCCTTTCTGAGTTATATCTGCCTACCTTGATGGCAGATATTGTTGACAAAGGCATAGTTAATGGCGATACCAATTACATTATAAGGATTGGAGGACTAATGCTGCTGTTCGCTTTGGGAGGTACCGTCTGTTCAATTGTGGCGACCTTTTTATCTTCGAAAGCTGCAGTAGGATTCGGTACTATTCTTCGCAGCAAGGTGTTCTCTCGAGTAGAGAGCTTTTCATTGCACGAATTCAACAAGATAGGTACTGCCACCCTCATTACCAGAACTACCAACGATATTACTCAGGTTCAAATGGTAACCATTATGATATTGCGTATGATGATCAGTGCACCTTTGATGATGATAGGCGGTGTCATTATGGCTTTATCGGAGGATAAACCACTGACGTTAGTTCTGGTAGTCGTAATACCAATCCTGGCTCTGGCCATAGGTATTATCGCGAAGATGGGTATACCGCTGTTTAAGTTGATGCAGGTTAAATTAGATAAAGTAAATCTGGTTCTGCGGGAAGGGCTTACAGGTATTAGAGTTATACGGGCTTTTAACCGCATAGAGAACGAGAAGGTACGCTTCGATGATGCCAATGCCGACCTTACCAACAACGCTATCAAGGTCAATAAAATAATGGCTGCCTTAATGCCAATCATGATGTTGGCGTTGAACTTCACCACCATCGCTATTATATGGTTTGGAGGCATCCGTATTGATAATGGCAGTATGCAGGTAGGATCCTTAATGGCCTTTATCCAATATGCCATGCAGATTATGTTCTCACTGATTATGGTTTCATTGATGTTTGTAATGGTACCCCGGGCTGCTGCTTCAGCAGTAAGAATTAACGAAGTCTTAGATACTGTTCCTGAAATCAACGACCCCAAGCAGGTTAAGATTGCTGACAGTCAGAGAGGTTTTGTGGAGTTTAAGGAGGTTAGCTTTAGCTACCCGGGAGCAGAACAGCCCGTCCTAAACAACATTTCCTTCAGCGCTAAACCCGGCGAGATAACCGCTGTTATTGGCGGTACCGGCTCGGGTAAATCTACACTGATAAATCTTATACCCCGTTTTTATGATATTGATAATGGGAGCATTTTGGTTGACGGCGTAGATATCAGGGAAATGGCTCAGGAAAGCCTAAGAGCTAAAATTGGTCTTGTGCCCCAGAATACGGTTCTCTTTACCGGGACAATTACTGAAAATATCAGCTACGGTAAAGATGATGCCACTGATGAAGAGGTCAAGCATGCTGCCGAAACTGCCCAAGCAGCAGGATTTGTCTTGGAAATGAAAGACGGATTTGACTCCGTAATAGCGCAGGGAGGAACTAATATTTCAGGGGGGCAGAAACAGCGTCTATCTATCGCTCGAGCCTTGATTAGAAGACCCGAAATATACATATTTGATGATAGCTTCTCCGCCCTGGATTTCAAAACTGATGCTAGGCTGCGTGCCGCTCTAAAAAAGGAAATAGCTGACGCAACGGTGTTTATCATTGCCCAGAGGGTAGCTACTGTGATGGATGCAGACCGGATTATCGTTTTGGAGGAAGGTCAGATTGCAGGAATAGGCACTCATAAAGAGCTTATTTCAAGCTGTGAAGTATACCGTGAGATTGTGTACTCCCAGCTTTCCGAGGAGGAGTTAGCATGAGTGAAGAACGCAGAGAGCAAAGACCGATTGGAAGACCTGGGGATGGTCATGGCGGAGGCCCAATGGGAGCCATGGGAAGACCAGTGGAAAAGGCCAAAAACTTCAAAGGTACCTTGAAAAGGTTAATAGGCTATTTGCGCCCCCGTAGATTTCACCTTATTACGGTGTTAATATTTGCTATTTTAAGTACTATATTCAGCATTGTCAGCCCTAAAATAATGGGTAAGGCCATCACCAAGCTGTTTGAAGGTCTTATGATGAAAATGAAGCATGTACCGGGTGCGCATATTGATTTCGTTTATATACAGCAAATTGTGCTGCTTTTAATTGGTCTCTATCTGGCAAGTGCCTTGTTTGGCTATATTCAGCAATATATAATGGCAGGTGTAGCCCAAAAGACTGTTTATGATATGCGTAAAGAGGTATACAGCAAGCTGGCCCGTTTACCGCTTAAATTCTTTGACTCACGCACCCATGGCGAAATATTAAGCCGGGTTACCAACGATATCGATAACATAGCGACCACATTGCAGCAAAGTCTTACTCAACTTATTACGTCCATAGTAACTCTGGTGGGGATTGTTATTATGATGTTGACCATAAGCCCCATGCTGACTCTGCTTACACTGGTGACCTTACCCCTTTATGTTGTGGTCACAAGTTTGGTGGCATCCCGTTCACAGAAATACTTTGCCGCGCAGCAAAAGACGCTGGGTGAACTCAATGGGCATGTGGAAGAGATGTACACTGGTCACCAAATAGTTAAAGCATTTGGACATGAAGATGAGTCTATAGAGAAGTTCGATATTATAAACCAAAGGCTCAATAATGCAGGTTGGAAAGCCCAGTTCGTTTCCGGTATTATAATGCCGCTAATAACCTTTATTGGTAACATTGGCTATGTATTGATTTGCGTGGTCGGGGGCATTTTTGTAACCAATAATACTATTAGCATTGGTGATGTTCAGGCATTTATTCAATACTCCCGGCAGTTCACTCAGCCCATAGTACAAACAGCGAATATCGCTAACGTTATCCAGTCCACTATTGCCTCAGCTGAACGGGTATTTGAAATCCTGGACGAGGTTGAAGAAATACCTGACAGTGATGATGCGAAAGTCCTTAAGTTTCCGAAAGGCGATGTCAGTTTTCAAAACGTCAAGTTTGGCTACAAGGAAGGTGTCACCATCATAGAGGATATGGATATCGATATAAAACAAGGACAGACCATTGCTATTGTGGGCCCAACCGGTGCAGGCAAAACCACCTTGGTAAACCTCTTGATGCGTTTCTATGAAATAGATGGTGGGAAAATTACCATTGATGGCGTAGATATTAGGGAAATAGAACGGGGAGCCTTGCGCAGTATCTTTGGCATGGTACTTCAGGATACCTGGCTGTTTAATGGTACTATACGGGACAATATTGCTTACGGTCGTGATGGTTCAACCGAACAAGATATTGTTCGGGCGGCCAAGGCGGCTCACGCCGACCACTTTATCAGAACCCTTCCTGAGGGCTATAACACCATACTAAATGAAGAAGCCTCAAATATTTCGCAGGGGCAAAAACAGCTTTTGACGATTGCTCGGGCTATCTTGGCTGATCCGGTCATCCTCATTCTGGACGAAGCTACCAGTAACGTAGATACCAGAACTGAGGTCTATATTCAAAAGGCTATGATAACACTGATGCAGGGAAGAACCAGCTTTGTGATAGCCCATAGGCTATCCACAATACGTGATGCAGGGTTAATACTGGTTATGAATCACGGCAGCGTTATTGAGAAAGGCACCCATAATGAGCTCATAGCTCAAGGCGGTTTTTATGCCGACCTGTATAACAGCCAGTTTACGGGGGCTAATCTTGAAAAAGAGGCCGGATAGTTATCAAGGGTAGGTTATCTATAGTGATAGGTATGTCCAACCTGGGTATTATTCTTTCCAAAATTCCGGTAAGAATAATACCAGAATAGGATAAATTTCTAATCGTCCGACTAGCATCAATATGCTTAGAATATATTTGCCGCTGTCAGGTATGAAAGCGAAATTTTGGGTTGGGCCTACCCTGGAAAACCCTGGTCCAATATTGCCCAGGCAAGCTGCTGCGGCAGTTAGGCTACTCCACATGTCAAGACCCAGTGCGGCCAGGACTATCGTTCCTAGAGCTAAAAACCCCATATAGAGAAAGAAAAACTGCAAAACATTAATAAGCAGGGATTCCTTGAGAAATCTATTGCCAAATCGCAGGGGCAAAACTGCCTTGGGATGAACCATCTTCTTTAGTTCGTTGACCGTACTAAGTGAAATGATGAGATAACGACCTGGTTTTATACTACCTCCCGTTGAGCCGGCACAACCACCCACAAACATCATCATAAAAAGTACTCCGACTGCTAAGTTGGGCCAGATGTTAAAATCTGCAGTGGCAAAACCGGTGGTTGTCACGATAGATAATACCTGAAAAGAGGCTAGCCTTATGGTTTCTTCCCAGCCTGTGCCTATCCCTTGACTATTAAGACTAAGAGCTACAAAAAAGCACGCCAGAAGCACAATACCTGTATATAGTTTGAATTCAGGGTCCCTTAAATAAGCTAAGGGGTTGCGTTTTTTAAAGGCTAGAAAGTGAAGCGTAAAGTTAGCTCCAGCAATAAACATAAACAGGGTAAGGGTCCACTGAATCAAAGGGCTGGCATAGAAACCAATGCTGGCATTTTTGGTGGAGAAACCTCCTGTGGCCATGGTTGTAAAGGTATGACAGAGGGCGTCGAAAATGTCCATTCCTAGGGCGCAAAGAGTTATGACGCAGGTAAGGCTGATTATAACGTAGGTAATCCATAACTTACGGGCGGTCTCGCGGATACGGGGACTGATCTTATCAGAGATGGGTCCCGGGACTTCGGCCTTAAACAATTGGTTGGCCCTTGCCCCCATACCAGCAATGATGGCTAGGAAAAGGGCAATAATTCCCATGCCCCCTAGCCATTGGGTGAGGCTGCGCCAAAACAACAAGCCTCGTGGCCAGACTTCTACATCTTGTACTACACTGGCGCCGGTAGTAGTAAAACCGGAAACGGTCTCAAACCAAGCATCAGCGAACGACGGCAAGTAACCGGATAGCAAGAAAGGCAGTGAGCCAAAAGTCGAGGCCACAATCCACCCTAAGCTAACCAGGAGAAATCCCTCTTTAAAGTTGATACTTTCCTTCTTAGGACAAACATATACTAAAATAAGTCCAGTGAAAATAGTTAGGAAAGCTGCTAGGGCGATGCTGCTAGTAACATTCTCATGATAGGCTATCGACCATGCCAAGCAACTAAGCATTGCAACGCCAATAATCAATAGAATTCTGCCCATATTGCCGAGAATAACTGCTGGCCTAATCAATGTTTTTTGCTCCCGTTAAGAAAGAGTTGCTCAATTTTGTGAATGCTTTTCAGCAAAGAGAATACCATTAAGCGATCATTAGGCTGTATTATAAAGCTGCCATTGGGTATAATAACCTGGTTTTCGCGCACCACGGCTCCGATCACCGAACCACTAGGAAATTTAATATGTTGAATTTCTTTGTTAACAGCAGTTGCTCCTGGTTGAGCCAGGAGTTCCAACATCTCTGCCCGTTCCTCGCCAAAGAGAGTAACGGAGATGATATCTCCAACCCGCATGTATTTCAAGATTGCTCCAGCCGTCAGCAGACGGGGGCTCAATATGGTATCTATTCCGATTTGCTCTGCCAGGGGCATTACGTCAGTTCGCTTAACCTGGCAAACTGTTTTCCTTACTCCCAGATTGCGGGCAATCAAGGAACACAGCAAATTTATCTTATCATCATCGGTTACAGCTACAAACAAATCGGAAGAAACTATATTTTCTTCTTCCAACAATTGATAATCGCTTCCATCCCCATGAATAACCAAGGTGTGACCAAGCTTTTCTGATATTTGCCGAGCTCTAGTAATGTCTCTCTCGATGATTTTAATACTCATGGCAGGTTTATTTTGCTCTAGAATCTGGGCTAGATAATAGCCAGTGCGACCTCCTCCCAGAATCGTAACATTCTCAACTTTTCGAGAATAAAAGCCCAAGAGCTTTTCAACCTCTCTCATATCAGCAGTCCGAGCCATTAGATGTATATGGTCTCCGACCTGTAAGACATCATCCCCGCTCGGTACTAGCATTCGATGTTTACGAGCTATGGATACAATGTTGTAGGGTACGGAAGTCTTCAGGTCTTTAATTCTTTTTTTCAACAGAGGCGAGTCGTCTTTCAATTCCAGTTCCATCAACTGAACCTTACCATCAGCATAGTAGTCAACATTCAGAGCTTCTGGATGCTTGGCAATTTCAGCGATTTCTTGAGCTGTAACCCGTTCGGGATTTATTATTAAGTCTATGCCCATGATATTATTTAGAGAAAAATCCTTGACCTCCAGATACTCTGGGTTGCGCACTCTCGCTACAGTGGTTTTTACTCCATATTTTTTGGCCAGTAAGCAGGCTACCATATTCAGTTCATCAAACTCGGTAACCGCCAAAAGCATATCAGCAGTGTGTACTCCAGCGGACTCTAATACCGACGTAGACGACCCGCTCCCGCTAACAACCTGAACATCTAAGGTCTCTTCCAGAATCTGCTGCCGCTCTGGAGATTGTTCAACCACTACCACATCGTGATTCTCACCGGACAGCAATTGGGCCATACTGAAACCCACTTTTCCTGCACCAATAATAATTATCTTCATTGTATACCACCTATATGTCAAATATTACGATTAAGCTGCTTAACTGATTATATATAAAAATCATTCTAATTAAAAATAAATATTTGAGAGGGGGTTTCTCTTAAGGTGTATCAACAATTTTGATTAGGGACATAAGTATCACCTTTTTCCAAAGCGTTTCTGCAACATGCTAGTGGAAGGTTTATCACTTTACAGCCTGCATAACTACATCCCCTGTTGCTGATGATGCCCGGAATGGTTCTGGTGTTACCTATGCCCTTCTGAAATCGCTTCGGCGATGGTAGGGGAGGCCAATTCATTTAACGAGAGGCGCCATTACCGAAAATGTTTGTGATTTTTAAAGAAATATATACTAACTGAAAAAATACCTCCTTTTTAATATGTTAGGAATACGATTTGGAATAAGAAGGGAGCTTTCAGGGTGATTTCCTGGGAGCGCCTATACTCTATAGATTTTACCTCCAGTTGATGGCTTGATATTGTGACAACCCCTTGATATAACATGATAAAATACTATTATCTTCTAAACGAAAATCTAAAAATGGGGGGATTAGTATGAGCTTGCCTTTGGAAGGCATTAGAGTATTAGATTTATCCAGTTTGTTGCCAGGGCCGTTTTGCACCCAGATACTGGCTGATTATGGGGCTGAAGTTATTAAAATTGAGAATAATAACGGTGATCGGGGACGCTGGTCACACCCATTTATTGATGATCAGGGTGCTAGATTCTATGTGGTTAATAGAAATAAAAAAAGTATTACCCTGGACCTAAGAAAAGAGGAAGGCCTAGCTATCTTCAAAAGCTTGGTGGTAGACAGTGATGTGATAATGGATGCTTTCCGGCCTGGGGTTATGGATAAGCTGGGCCTTAATTATGATGTTCTAAAGAAGATTAATGAGCGCATCATCTATTGTGCCCTTAATGGTTTCGGTTCAACCGGTCCTTTGAGCCATACGGCGGCACATGACATTAACATTCTGAGTTTGGCGGGAATAACTGGTTTAACCGGGACAAAGGATAGTGGGCCAGCCCTATCCACATTACAGCTGGCGGGTACAGCTGGAGGTTCTTTGTATGCGGTTATGGCTATTCTTATGGCATTGATAAACCGGCAAAAATCAGGCCAAGGCCAGTTTTGCGATGTTTCCATGATGGATGGAGCGATTAGTCTCTTGGCGTATACTTTAGGTGAATGGTCAGGCACTGGCGTAATGCCAGAACGGGGCAATGCTTTGTTAACTGGAGCTTTTGCATTTTACCAGATATACGAGACCAGTGATAATAAATATATAAGCCTGGGAGCGGCAGAGTCCAAGTTCTGGGAGGAATTCTGCGAGCGCATAGGCAAACCCGAATACGTTGATGATCAGTGGAAACAAGAAGTGCAGGAGGAAATGATAGCTGGAATCAGAACTGTCATGAAAGAAAAAAGCCAGGCCGAATGGTTAGAAACATTCATAGATGCTAACATCTGTTTGGCTCCAGTTCTAAACCTGGAAGAAATGAGTGAGCACCCTCAGGTAGTGGATCGAGATATGATAATAAAGATGAAAAATTTCAGGGGCTCAGGTAAAGATATGTTTTTAAGCGGATTGCCCATTAAATTTTCGGATACCCCGGGGGAGATAAAGCTGAATTTTCCGGAAACGGGGGAACATACTGTGGAAATTCTATTGGCAGCAGGCTATACGGCAGAAGATATTGAGCTATTTAAGATAAACGGGGTAATATAATCGCTCAGGCTATATGCTGGATATGAAAAAAGTATCGACCTAAAAGCCACACTTAGACGTTTCAGGTCGATTCACATACCGCAGGCATTTAGTTGAAAGTTTATGCAAAGGGCTTATCACGGCCGGATTGCATATTGTGCAAGATCATGAGAGTCTGATTCCGGTCTTCCATGCTATTCGGGATGCCTAAGAAATTCAATTATAGCCACGCTCTCCAAATGGCTGGGCTTTTTCCAGCCATTTTTCTTTCAGCTTTTTTAAAGCATCCTTCTCGTCAAAATAAGCGTCTTCTTTCTTCTCCAGAACCTCTAGAACTTCAATAACAAAGGCCTCTGATCCGAATTTCTGCAAGTCCTGTTGCAGCTTTTTGTTTGGAAAACTACCATTTTTTAATCCAAATAATTTACCATTAATAGTCTTGAGGTTCCTGGTGCTAGTTATTAAAATCTTTTGATTTATGGTATTTCTAATTTGATAAACTCCGGCATCTATTTTAATTTCCTGGTATTGTTGTTTCAGTTCTTTTTTTCGATCCATATCCATTATCCATCCCCCTAGTCATTTCCGAAGCCAATACTGGCTTCCGTCAGTTTTCCTATCTAGAAAACCGTAGTCAATTAAATACCTTCTTAAGGTAGCGTAATCATCATAAGCAGTTTTCAATATCTGATTAACTTCCTTCTCGTCATAGCTGCGGTCCAGTTCAAATCGCTGGGCAATCTCCCGCAGGACGACTAATTTATCTTTTTCTTTGCGGGAGAAGGTCTTTAAGGGTCCTTTTATGCCATCAGGAAAGTACTTTGTTAATATCGCTTCCTTTTCTTCCTGAGTGACATTATAACGGTCATCTACCATCCGGGCAGTTTTAGGAACCTCTAAAAAGGCTGGCGCATATTTGTCCTTTTCTTTTAAAAGCTCCATCATAGCTAAAAATGTTTTAGCCTGGCGCTCTTTCTCCTTTAACACAAAACGGTGGTTACGGATGGTAGAAGCACTGCCTATTCCCATCTCTGTTTGGATTTCCTTGTCACTTTTTCCTTGGTAAAAAAGCTGAAGAAGGCCTTTTTGATGGTCGGTAAGACCGGTAAGTTTCTTATCCAGATGGATTAGGTATTCAAACACGGAGTGATGTGTTTTTTCTATATGAACCCGTACATACCTACCAGATTCATACATTACTCCGTCCTCAGGATAAACAATTCCTTTCTCAAAATACTTACCACAAAGCAGACATATATAATGATTCTTTTCTTCTATATACCCACATTTGAGTTCTTCCAATGAAGCATTCCAAAATAATTCTGATATATCCATAACATAAACACAACCTTTAATAAGTTAATTAAACTATAGACATTATAGAATAATGTTTGGAGATAATCAAGTGTATTGAATGGATTGAGCCCTGGGGGAGGAGCACCAAGAGCGGGGATACGAACTTTAATTAATAAGTTAGGGGAGCTTGTTCTATAATAAGCTTTAGGGTAGTAATGTTTTAGAAAATAATGGATCAATGGGCTTCATACTAGATACGGTTGTTTTACTAAAGGAGTAGGATTTTATTATGAAGATTTTAATAAAGGATGGCATTATCGTTACAATGAATGCCAAGCGGCAGATAATTCAGGGTGATATCCTGATCGAGGATGACCAGATTAGCCAGTTAGGCGATGTGGAGTTCCAGCAAGTAGATAAAACTATTGATGCCAGAGGAAAACTGGTGATTCCAGGTTTGATTCAAAGCCATGTCCACCTGTGTCAGACATTGTTTCGCGGTATGGCTGATGATCTTCAGCTGCTGGATTGGTTGAATTTAAGAATCTGGCCTCTGGAGGCGGCCCATGATGAAGATTCTTTGTATTACTCAGCTCTCCTGGGTTGTGGCGAGCTTCTTCGAGGTGGGACCACGTCTGTTATCGACATGGGTACTGTAAGGCATACCAGCGCCATTTTTGAAGCTGTATCCAGAGCGGGTATTCGCTACCTGGGAGGCAAATGCATGATGGATCATGGCAACGGTAATGCTGCTCTGCTGACAGAAGATACTACTACAAGCCTGCAGGAAAGCGTAGATTTACTGGAAAGGTGGCATGGACGGGAAAATGGACGCCTGAATTATGCCTTTTGTCCTCGATTCGTACCGTCTTGCTCGGAAGAAATGCTGCTACAGGTTAAACAACTGGCTGATGAGTACCAGGTTCCGGTGCATACACATGCGTCGGAAAACAAAGATGAAATCGAACTGGTAATAAGGGAACGGGGAAGGCGTAACATCGTTTACCTTAATGATCTGGGATTACTTAATGAAAGACTCATCTTAGCTCATTGTATTCAGGTTGATAAAGCAGAACAGAATCTTTTGACAACGGCTAAGGTAAATGTAGCTCACTGTCCATCCTGCAATTTGAAACTGGCCTCCGGTATTGCACCGGTACCGGAATATCTTAAGCGAGGGGTTAATGTATCACTGGGGGCTGATGGGGCTCCCGCTAACAATAATCTGAGTATGTTCATAGAGATGAGAATGTCAGCCCTCATTCAGAAACCTATCTGGGGACCTACTGTGATGCCTGCCGAAGAGGTATTTGAAATGGCTACCCTGGGTGGTGCCAGGGCTATGGGGCTTCAGGGACAGATAGGCAGCCTGGAAGAAGGTAAAAAAGCTGATATAGTTGTCGTTGATATAAATAAATGGCATACTTGCCCGGTTAGTGCGGCCGGAGTGTATGCTCAATTGGTCTACCAGGTGCAAACCCAGGATGTATGTTGTACAATAATTGATGGTAAAATTATAATGGAAAAAGGGGAGTTTTTAACCTTGGATCAGGCAGATATACTGCAGGGTGCGGAATCCTCCTTGCAGAGAGTAAGGCAGCGTGCTGGTCTGGTTTAAAAGAAGCATATAGTTTATGGAGGATTGATGGACATTTCTAATAAAAGGTTACCCTGGGGGCATATTTTACTGGCCGTTGCATTTATTAGTGTACTGGTCTTTTTTAGTGTGAAATATGTGCCCCTAATGACTGATATCATAAGTAATAGAGATAGATTCAGGGAATTCATCTTGTCTTATGGCAATAAAGGTGTTCTGGTATTTATTGGCTTTCAGATTATTCATATTCTAATACCTGTTATTCCCGGAGAAGTAGTGCAGATAGCCGGTGGTTACGTATTTGGGACTCTTGCTGGCAGTATCTATATGGTGATAGGTACGATTGTAGGAACTATTATTGTATTTTATGCAGCCCAGTTCATTGGTTATCCAATCGTAAAAGTATTTGTTAATCCTGAAAAAATCGAGAAGTTTAAGGCAATGTTGAATAGCAGCAAAGCTGAAATAGCTATTTTTATCATGATGTTAGTTCCTGGATTCCCCAAAGATACCTTGATATATATTGCTGGGCTAACGCCCATAATGCCGATAAGGTTTATTGTGATATCGCTAGTAGCAAGAACTCCAGGCCTAATTGGATCTGCATTTATAGGAGCCAGTATTCATCAAAAAGACTACAAAGCCGTCATTATCATGTCCATAATTACTATAGCGGTAATAGCTTTGGGTTATGTGCTCAGGAAGCACCTCAAAACGAATTTGAGAGGGAAGTTGTAGAACAACTTAAGTCCATTCAGGGTGGTAGTTGACTAAAAAACCTTTCTGTTATAGAATATTCCTTGCGTCGGGGTGTAGCTCAGTTTGGTATGAGCGCTACGTTGGGGACGTAGAGGCCGCTGGTTCGAATCCAGTCACTCCGACCATTTACCGAAAAATTGGGGTTTTAAAGGTTTTTAAGACCCTGGAAAAACATAGTGGACTTTCGAGACCGCTATACCATGAGATTAGACCACTTCATTTTTTGCAGATGAGAAAAGGGAGTGGTTTTGTTGTTGAAAGGTGACATCAAACCATCATGACTTTGAACCTTATACGATAAATATTAATGCAGTTTGCTTCTAATGGGTTCAATTGCTTATGTAATGACATAGCGAAGAATATGAAGTACTTATGGATTTAGTGTTAAAGCCAATCCATAATGTCCAGAGATAGACGGTGTTTGTTGTCCAGAAGTTGACGGGATAGCTGGCCAAGAAGCACCGTCCTCTTAGATCCTTAA
>PHAA01000016.1 GCA_002840245.1 Firmicutes bacterium HGW-Firmicutes-15 | reverse complement strand
AGCGTCTTTTCCTTTACTAAGATATGGTCATTATATCCAGCAATATCCGGTCAGGCAATTCCGTCAGCTTTTGGACGGTTTAGGTTAGCTAAAACAATTTAGCATCAAAGCTAAAGCAAGATAAGCATGTAGAATGTAGTAGGAGGTAACAAAATTGAAGAAATATACAGTGGAAAAGAACTTAGATGATATCAAAAAAGAAATTGAGGCATTATTAAAATCTATATTTGGCAGGACTAAATATGAGAAACAGGGAAAGGACGTTTATTGTTTCTACCCTGCATATTGCTATGCCGAATTAGAGGACTATTACAAGTGTGTTACAGTAATGGCTAGAAAATTAACAAACAATAAAACTGTGGTGATAGTAAGCTATAACAATGTTGGCATAACCTCTATAGACTTGAAGCATAGCACATTACAGATGGTGTATGATAAAATGGTGGCTTGTATACCACAGGCTTTAAACATTTTAGATGTCTAGTAAACAATCGTGTTATAAGTTAGTTAAGGAATATGAAAGCAGGGAGAAAGCACTGTTTTTTGCCTCTAATATGGGGGTATTTTAAATTTTAAGAGGGTTAATTATAGCTGAGTATTAAATCGGAGTAGTTATGACCACTTCATTTTTTCTAAGGAAAATAAGGAGTGGTTTTTTTGTTGTTGAAGATTAGCAGGTTTCTCTGACGCTATTCACTCTATTTTCCTAATACTTAAGTCCAACATATGTAATTTGTAGAAAGATATAGCTATTTAGGAGTCTAAAATAAAATGTAGTAAATTATGGAATACTTATGTAGAATATAATTGTGGGGGTTTTTCTGAAAATTTACTACAGTGTTGCTGCTCTCATTAAATAGCATGATTTTACCTGATTTTAAAACATGCGTCACCAGGATAGCCGAGGGCTCAATAACCTTGTTGTAAGGACTTATAGAATACGGGGGGAGGACTTAAGAACATGGATATAGCGATTATTGGAGGAGGCAAAGGCGGAGCAACCATACTAAATGCTTTTAGAGAAATTGAGCAGTTTAACATCATAGGTATATGCGATATTAATGAGAACGCACCAGGTGTACAAATGGCTCGTAAACTCAAGGTTAGGGTATATGACAACTTGGAAGTGCTGCTAAAAGAACCAGGGCTGGACATGGTAATAGAAGCTACCGGTAATGCCAATGTACAAAACACCATCTATGCCAAGAAACAGGAAAGGACAGTGGTAGTGGGTTCCGAAGCTGCCAGTGCTATGATGATAATGACCGAAGCGCACGACGCCATCCAAAAGCGCTTGACTAATATGAACAAGATGGTATCTTTTCGCAATACCATGACCTTCCTATCCAGAACCTACACCGATGGAGTAGTATTTTTCACTACAAATCTTAATGCTTATGATTTTGTCTGCAACAAGGATATAGAAATTAAAGGAGTCAGGGTAGGAGAAAAAATAGTTGCCGGTGGCTACGTCCAGCGCTGTATTGATACATGCCAGGAAGTAATCGGAATCGTTAGTGAAGATGTTTATGGAATAAGATCAAAGATATGGGTATTGCCCGTATTATCAGATGATGGTGAATTACTGGGCACTTGTGGGCTTTTCATACCAAAGGTTCATCCGGTTTTTTCAGCTTTTGATATGGTAGCTCCGCTGGTGGTCGAATCTCACCCAGAAGGAGCCTGGGTTGGTTTAACCGATACCAAAAATCTGATTAATCGCTTAGCTTCAGACAAGTTTGATATAAAAGAAATGCAGATTGGATATAAGCTGCGGGAAGGCGATGCTGGCTCGCGGGTTCTCAAAGCCAAATCAAAAGTGGAATACGAGCAGCATACCAAAAAGTATGGTAATTTTCGGATAATAGGAATCCCCCTGGTTGACAACGAAACAGGTGAAATAATCGGTTCTTTTGGTATTGGCACGCCGCGCAATTCGGCTCATCAACTGAACCAGATGGCTACCGAGCTTAGTTCCCATATTCAGGAGATTGCGAGTATATCCGAAGAGGTTGCAGCTTCCGCTGATGAGATAAGCACCAATGAATTGAGTTTAGCCCAAAGCATCCAGGGAATTAAAAAAATATCAGGACAGATTAATGAGACTCTTGATTTTACCAAAAATGTAGCCAGCCAGACTAAAATGTTGGGATTAAATGCTGCCATAGAAGCAGCCCGGGTAGGAGAACACGGTCGTGGTTTTGGTGTGGTAGCAGACGAGATACGTAAATTATCTGAGCAATCCCGTGATACCGCAAATCAGATCGGTCGTCTCACAGTAGAAATTGAGGAAGAAATAGTATCGATTGTTTCCGCTTCTGACAATAGCGTCAAACAGAGCCAGGAACAAGCTGCTGCAACCACCCAAGTCACTACGTCTATAATGGAAATGGCGAATTTAGCAGAAAAGCTGGCTGAAATCGCCAAATCCATATAGTTCAGGGCGGTTAAATAACTTATGACCACTTCATTTTTTTCTTATGAAAAAGAAGGAGTGGTTTTTGCTTAGGCGCTATCGTTTCCTATAAAATTGTTGAGCTCGCGCGACAAAAGATGTTGAAAAATAAAGGAATAAAGTAATTTATGTCAAATATTAAGGTTAGATTCATATAGATATATTTGTTTATTTTGTTAAGTTCCTGTTGGAATAGTTGAGAAGTGTTTTACCCCCAGTAAAAAGGAGGAATATACTATGGCTGAAAAGGATACCAAGGGGATATTAACGGAGAGTGGAACCAATGAAATGGAAATAGTAGAATTCGGAATCGACCAGAGTGTTTTTGGTATTAATGTAATAAAGGTACGCGAAATAATCAGTCCGGTTTCTGTTGTTAAACTGCCAAATTCTCATCCCTGCCTCGAGGGTTTAATTCAATTAAGAGGCGATGTAATTGCTCTAATTGACCTGGCAAAGTTTTTATCTTTTTCGCCATCTGCGAATTCAGCAGATGATAAGATCATCATTACTGAATTTAATCAAATGAAGCTAGCCTTCCGGGCGCATAGTGTAGAAAGAATTCACCGAATTTCCTGGGAGCAAATCGAAAAACCATCAGAGATTTCTCAAGGAAACGAGACCAGTGTTATCGGTATTGTGAAAATTGAGGGGCGTATTATTCTCCTTCTTGATTTCGAGAAGATTGTTATTGATATTAATCCTAGCTTGGGATTTCAGGCAAGCAATTTAAAGGAGTTGGAGATTCGGAAACGGTCTGATAAACGTATAGTGGTGGCCGAGGATTCGAACACGTTAAGGGCTTTTCTAAATGAAGTTCTGAGCATTGCAGGGTATTCGAACCTGATTTTCTTTGAAAATGGCGCCTTGGCCTGGAATTACCTGGAGGAAATTGCTCGCGATAAGGGTGATAGGTTAAGTGAAGATATTCAACTGGTGATAACTGATATTGAAATGCCTCAGATGGATGGGCATCATTTAACCAGGAGGATAAAAGAGCATCCTTTATTGAAACAGCTTCCGGTAATTATTTTCTCATCACTTATCACTGAGGAATTACTGCATAAGGGAGAAAAAGTGGGTGCAGATGCTCAGCTGAGCAAACCAGACTACTTGAAGCTAGCCCAAACACTGGATAAATTAGTTTTATAATATTATCCCAGTATAGGAAGATTAGACTGAGCGGCAAGCTATTATTTGTAATAATATAGTTTGCCGTTTTCTATTTGGTACTTTAATTCTTCCTGATCGTGAAGATAGGCTATTATAGCTCCGATAGTAGATAGAGAGAAATAATATTCTTTGAAGTCGAGCTGTAGTTCTTCTAGAATACATATTTCTTCGAGCATTTCCTCCCGGGTATGGGGTTGGGTGAAGAGATCTAAGGCCAGATCCAGGTAATAATTCAGGTTATCCCGATTGAATTTAACCAGATCTTTGATTTCAGTTAGACTGAAGATTTGAGAGGCATGTCCTATCACAAAATAATCATAGTCCAGTTCTTCTATAGTTTTATAACTATTTAGCTGTTTATCGATGTCGAAGAGAAACGGGAAGGAATACTTGGCGACTATTTCCCGGCTAAACAGGGAATCTCCCAGGAAACATACTCGGTCACGGGTACCGATGCCTATTTGCCCTCGGGCATGACCGGAGAGCGGAATGATCTCAAATTTATCATCATTAATTTTGTACGTCCCAGCAGTCATTACTTCGTCAATTCTGAGCTTTTTGCTTTTAAGGAAATGGCGGGATAGCTCGTTAACAGGGCTGCCACCATACAAGTACATGGGGAAGAGGTAAGCATTCTCCAGGAACAGTTTTTCATCCTCAGAAGCATGGAAAAGGCTTCCGGGATAGTGCTCCTGAAAGAATACATTGCCGCCTGCATGGTCGATGTGATTGTGGGTGTTTACTATATATTTTATGTTTAGGTTGTTACTCTGGACAATTTCGCTGATTTTCCGGGCCTGCTGGTTATTATCGCCGGTATCAATTAGCAGGGTATACTTATCCTTGAACTGAAATACCCCTATGTTGGTGGGGGCAGGTATGTAATAGGTATTGCCGTTTATCTTGGTTAATTGCATTTTGTCCTCCATTTGCTTATTGAGCTAGTCGTTCAATGTCCAGCGGTATCCCCTTATGAGGAGCAAGAATGAGTTTAAGCGCATCGCTGGGACAGTGGGAGACGCAGAGACCACAACCCATGCACAGGCTTTGATTAAGCACCGGAAAATCGCCATCGCCTTCAATTGCCTTAAATGGGCAGGTAGAAGCACAGCTGCCACAAGCAGAACAGGCCTCATGATCAATAAATGGGCTGTAACCCGAATGGGCTAGCCTCGGTACACCTCGAAAATATGATTTCATTCCCAGACAGCAGCATGAACAACAATTACATATGGTGTAAAATCGGTTGTGCATTACATCTTTGAACCATGCGGTATGGACATGGCCCCTTTTTTCTTCGGCTTCAATAATTTCCAGAGCTTCCTCTACGTTAATCCTTCTGGCTTTATCAGGCTGATGGTCAATAATAAAGGATGTGTATGGCTCGCCGACAACCAGACAAACGTCTCGAGGCAGGCAGGCATCTTCTTTTTGGGCCCGACAGGGGCACTGTACAACTGCCAGGCTGGGTATCGGATTCTGCAGAATAATACTCCGAGCCAGCGGGTAAGGAATCACATGATCCAGATCGGTTAATATTACCGGTTTTTTCAAGCTAATCAATTTAGAGGCATCATCCTGGGTGATCAACTTCCGTGATAAGTATCAGCGGACTCATGGGCTACAAAACGACTCATGAACCAGGGCCAGGATACAGGCTTAAGATACCAATCCGGGCGGGATGCATAAAAATATCCCTCCGCTTTTTTCATAAATGGTAAGTTGGACAAAACCCAGAATGCTTGGGTGGATTTATGTGGAAAAAGCCGCCGTTCAATAATCACCCATAACCATATTATGAGCACTAGAAGAATACCGAAGCTTACAGCAAGAAAGATTTTCACAGTTTTAAGCCTAAGCCCTGTAGATTACCAATGAGTTGCTCTCTGGTGGGAGGGCTATTTAAGCTTATGTTCATGGATTTCAGACCGGCCGTATTCAGGGCATTCTCGGTAAAATCGTCATTTATCTGCTGTTTCTTTCCATCATCCTGCGATTTCAGCTTAATAACCAGCACGGGCATAAGCTGGATTGATTCGAAGACCACCATATCCAGGCTGCGCTCCTTTATTCGGTATAGATACTCCTGGCGATTTGGGGTATCAGCGGGTACCTTCAGAAGATCAGCCAAGCGCAGGTGGGGATAAACGCTATAACTACTTTCATTCAGAATGGTCTGAAACATTTGGAAAATAGCTAGTTCACGCTTGTCCAAGAGGTTATCATTTTTTCGGTAAGGCATTTCATCTGCATTTATCCATTTTTCGCTGATATCAATAAAATCACCTTTCTGAGCGGGCTTGCTTTTTTGAATGATGGGTTTGAAATAATCCGCGAGCAGCTTGACCAGAACCACAATAAGGATTATGACAATTAACTGAGCCATGTTGGTTTCCTCCTTTATTTAAAGCATGGCCGTTTTTGATTGCTAACGTACATGCTCTTTATATGATATACAAAATCATTTCATTTTTCTATTCTCTACAGGAAAGCTTATAGATAAAATATGAAAAGGTGGATTTCATATTTTATTTACGGGCAGCACTTTATTCGGATGCGTTTTCGTTATAGAATAATGTAAGCGTTAGACAGGGTATTATTATAAGGGGGTTAGCAATTTGAAATATACTAGCAGCAGGGGGAAGTGTTCCTCAATCACTGCGGCAGAGGCTATAAAAATGGGCATTTCACCGGATGGGGGACTATTTGTTCCTGATTTCGTGCCTAAAATATCTGAACTGGACTGGCGAAAGATGGCAGGGCAGACTTACCAGGAAAGAGCCTGTGAAATACTGGCTTACTATCTGCAGGATTTTTCGAGCGAAGAGATAAAAAACTGTGTTAATGGGGCATATAATGCTCAGAGTTTTGATGATGAGCGCATTGCTCCCCTGGTGCGAATTGCTGAGGGGGTTTACATTCAAGAACTTTGGCATGGACCAACCAGTGCTTTTAAGGATATGGCATTACAGCTATTGCCCTATCTGCTGGTTGCCAGCGCGGAGAAAACCGGGGAAGAAGACGAAATTGTGATACTGGTGGCCACGTCCGGGGATACGGGGAAGGCGGCTTTAGAGGGATTTAAGGACATAGACCGGGTGAAGATTATGGTCTTTTATCCCCAGGATGGGGTAAGTGAGGTCCAGAAAAGGCAGATGATAACCCAGACCGGAAATAATGTTTTCGTTGCTGCTGTGGAAGGTAATTTTGATGATGCTCAGAATGGAGTTAAAAAAATATTTGCTGACCAGTCCTTCATAGCAACCCTGGCGCAACATAGGATGAAGATGTCTTCGGCTAATTCTATAAATTGGGGTAGGCTTCTGCCGCAGATTGTTTACTATGTTTCCGCCTATATTGATTTGCAGGTGAGCGGGCAATTGAAAAGCGGGGAAGCAATAAATGTGGCAGTGCCCACAGGCAACTTCGGTAACATTTTGGCGGCATATTATGCAGGTCAAATGGGTGTGCCCATTAACCGCCTAATCTGTGCATCCAACGCTAACAATGTTTTGACTGAATTCATACGCACCGGGGCTTACGACCGAAACAGAACTTTTGCAAAAACTCTTTCTCCCTCTATGGATATTTTGATCTCATCGAATTTGGAGAGATTGCTTTACGAAATTACAGGCCATGATGCTACAGCAATATCTGATTGGATGGAGGAGTTGAAAACAGAAGGTAAATATCAGGTTGACCATACTACCATTGATAAGATAGGCAACTTGTTTTGGGCTGATTTCTCTTCCGACGAAGAGACCCAGCAGACAATTCGTAATACCTGGGAAGAGGATCGCTATCTGCTTGATACTCACACAGCGGTGGCACGTAATGTTTATGATAAATATGTCATGAACACAGGCGATAAAACTCCAACCATCATTGCTTCAACTGCCAGCCCTTTCAAGTTTGGTAAGAGTGTAGCCGAGGCCATTCTCAAGCCAGAACTAATAGAGGGACATGACGAGTTTGCTATTCTGAAGATACTTTCGGAATATACGGGCATCACCATTCCGGCTGGCATCAGGGATCTGGATCAGCGGACAGTCTTGCATAATACGGTAAGTGCAAAAGAGGCCATGGGGGAGACGGTGCTGGAGTACTTGCATCTGCATCGCTAAGGAAATAAAGAATAAGCGTAACCAGGGGACTGTCCTCCCGGTTACGCTTTGCGCTGATATCGCTTCAGCCTTTGGGAAAGTTTCCCGGTATGCAGTTCAAAGAGATGATTGTCAAAATCATAGAAATATAATGAACGTCCTTCTTCTTCCACCCGGGGCCGGGAGAGCCTCATATCCAAGCCTAAATCACTTAATCTTTTTTCAAATATCTCGTATTCATCATCAGGTATCTGGAAAGCAACATGGTTATAGGTACGCTCAGCAAGCGGATCTCCCTCCATAACGCAGATCCATAAACCATTCACGAGGAAAAATTTCTCTGCACTTAAAGAAAACGTTTTTTCTCCGCTTGAATATATCTCCTGGGCATCAAAGATAATTTTAAAAAATGTTGCAGCCCGCTCCAGGTTCTTTACGATGAAGGTTAAATGGCTAATACCTTCAATCACCACCAAGACCTCCTTATGTAACCATTTGCACGGCTGACGGTTCCTTGTCAGACCTTATTTGCCGAGAATAAAGTAATCCATTAATTCGTACCCATTATCAAAGAAACGGCCCTGGAGAGCAGTTTCTTCATCGTATTTGATGATTCCTGAATCTAAGGGATTATTCTTATCGAATAACATAAACGGCACCGGGTCGCTGGTGTGGGTGCGAAGCGATAGGGGAGTAGGATGATCAGGCAGAACCAAAACCCGAATATCATCAAAATCCTTCAATTCAGATATTACTAGACCTATTACTTCCCGATCAATTTGTTCAATAGCCCAAATCTTTTTTTTTAATTCGCCTTGGTGGCCGGCCTCGTCAGGGGATTCGATGTGCAGGTAAACAAAATCCTGACCCCGTTTTAGTTCATCCAGGGCAGCCCTAGCCTTTCCAGCGAAGTTGGTGATAATACCTCCGGTTGCTCCATTTACTTTAATGGGAGTTAGTCCAGCGCAAATCCCTAAGCCTTTTACCAGGTCAACAGCTGATACCACTGAGCCCTGGAGTTGGTATTTATCATTAAAACTGTTCAGAGCGGGCTTGCTGCCTTCGCCCCAGAACCATAAGGAAGTAGCCGGATTAAGCCCTTTCTCCATTCGAGCCTGGTTTATGGGATGATTTTTTAATATCGCTTCACTTTTTACCATAATATTCAGCAATAAGCTTCCATCTGAACCAGCAGGGAGATAGTCCAGAATCTTACGATCTGAAATATCATGAGGGGGCGTAAGGACCAGAGTTTTATCAATCCCGTCTTTCCACACCAGCAGGTGGCGATAACTGATGCCGGCATGGAAGTTAAAAATATCGCTGCCGAGTTCATTTTTCACTGCTTCTATCAATTGAGCGGATTCCGCAGAGGTAATTTCCCCTGACGAGTAATCCTGCATAGTCTTATCCCGGTAGTCTTTTTCTTCGGAAAGGGTCACTAGATTGCAGCGTAAGGCCAAATCCCCAGCGCCCAGTTCAACCCCCATGCTTACAGCTTCCAAGGGGGAGCGGCCAGTATAGTATTGGCGAGGATCATAACCCATTACGGATAGATTCGCCACATCACTTCCAGGTGGAAAATTAAGGGGCACGGTCTTCACCTGGCCAATTAGTGAACTTGCAGCCAGATTATCCATATTGGGCGTTTGAGAAAATTGTAATGGGGTTTTATTGCCAAGTTTATCGATTTTATAATCAGCCATACCATCAGTAAGTACAAGTAGATATTTCATATATATACCGCTCCCACTCTTGTCAATATTCAAATGTATTATCTAAAGTATAGCATTAAGCAGGCATTGAATCACGAGGATAAATAAGCAGTTATATAAATATTTTGTGGATTCCATAGTATACAGTTTTTTGATCGGTTTCAACCAAATGCGATAAATTCGATTTATTCATTGACTAGTTTGCATGCTGATGATATAATAAATTTCGTTGCGGAGCTGTGGTGTAGCGGTTAACATGCCGGCCTGTCAAGCCGGAGATCGAGGGTTCAAATCCCTTCAGCTTCGCCAAATTATTGTTTTTGAAGATTAAATAACCCAGGCCTCGGTAGCTCAGTTGGTAGAGCAGCGGACTGAAAATCCGCGTGTCGGTGGTTCAAGTCCGCCTCGAGGCACCATTTATAAGCGGAAGTGGCTCAGTGGTAGAGCATCGCCTTGCCAAGGCGAGGGTCGCGAGTTCGAATCTCGTCTTCCGCTCCATTGTTAGAGCAGCGTTACAATGTGTAGCGCTTTTTTTATTTATTATTGGAATTTAAGTATTTTCTTTTGCTTGCCAAGGAGGACCAAAGATAGTATAATAAATCCTGCGCGAAAATCATAAGGGCGGGTGGCGAAGAGGCTAACGCTGTGGTCTGCAAAATCACCATTCACCGGTTCGAATCCGGTCCCGCCCTCCATATTAAAGAAATTTCGAAACATCCCTTTTATATATAAGAGGGATGTTTATATTTGTGGTTATAAATTATAATGTAATATAGGTTTGTGGATTATTTTGGTATCGTTGCTTTATTAAATACTGATCTGGAGGAACAGTCTTGCATGAGTTAAAACGGAAAATAATTTTGGCTGTAATCTTACTTGCAGCGGTCATTATTGTGGGGATGGTTGGATATCGTATTTTGTCTGCAGGGGAAGCTAGTTGGACTGATTGTGCTTACATGACTCTTATCACGATTGCTTCCGTAGGCTATGGAGAGGTAATCAACTTCTCTAATGTTGAGGCCGGAAGAATTTTTACTATGTTTTTAATTATCTGCGGGGTGGGCGGTTACTTATACTTTATTTCCAGTTTCACAGCAGTAATTGTAGAAGGAAATCTTTTAAACATATTTTGGAGGGATAAAATGCAAGGAATGATTGATAAGCTAAACGACCACTTTATTTTATGCGGCTGCGGTGAAACAGGGATTCATATTATTCGAGAATTTATTTCAACGAATCGTCCTATAGTAGCTATAGATCATGATATGCACAGACTGGAAGAGATGCGCAAAGAGTTTGCTGGTGATAATATATTTTTTATTGAGGGTGATGCCATACATGACGAGATATTAATGTCGGCAGGTATTAGTAAAGCCAAAGGCCTTATAGCTTGCGTTTCTGAGGATAAAGACAACTTGGTTATCACTTTGTCAGGTCGCCAATTAAATGAGAAACTACGTATTGTTTCCCGTTGCAAAGGTAGTAAAATGATAGATAAACTTAGGAAATCCGGGGCGGATTCAGTAATATCCCCCAACCAGATTGGCGGAATGAGGATGGCCTCAGAGATGGTTCGACCTTCAGCAGTTAGTTTTCTGGACATTATGCTGCGGGATAAAGATAAAAACCTCAGGGTAGAGGAGATTCCGATTGAAGAAGGTAGCAGAATGATTGGCAGGAAGCTGGATGACATCGATTTCTGGGGTGAAGTTGGGCTTTTCCCCATAGCAGTTCAAAACGCTGACCTTAGTTGGATTTACAATCCCACCCCCGAGACCAGAATAGAAGCCAACTCCAAGTTAATAATAATTGGCAATTCAGAGCAAAGAAAAGGAGTGGAAGAAATCATCTCCTCCAAAGATTATGGGGAAATCTAGCAAATTCTACCGAGAATAAACCAGGTTTTATTTTGCGGTGGGGTTGCAAAATACCGCTAGATTTGATACACTAAATTTCGCACCGGACTATAAAATGTCCGGATTTAGTTTGCAGAATATCATGCCCGGGTGGCGGAATAGGCAGACGCACGGGACTTAAAATCCCGCGATGGCAACATCATACCGGTTCGACCCCGGTCTCGGGCACCAATATCAAGCAAGGAATTACCGAAGGTTTAAGGCCTTCGGTATTTTTCTTTTCTGGCTCAAATGTTGAAATTTATATCTGAATATAATAAGGTACAACTGTCAAACCCAGGTCTACCCAACAGTCACACTCTTCCCGCCGTATTTCGGGCAGCTAAATGCCTCGAATTAATATGTTCCTACTTGTTAACAATATATCAAAGCTTAACCTTTATCAGCCCATTTCCTGGAAGCATTATTATTCGTTTCCAACCTTTATATGTATTGCCCTTTTCACAAAATGGTTGCTTAACCTAGTCATAGCACGGGATGTCAATTATGGAGGTATTACCAATGGAGACTAAACAGCCTGAGTCTATTCGCAACAAACGACGCCCTATAGGGATTGTCAGTCCCTGGCAGAGGTGTTTCTACTGATTGAATGTGATGACATTGAATCTAAAATGGTAGAGACAGCACTCTGGGATAATCTGGCCATGGGGGTAGGAAGTTTTTAGTAAGCTTAAAAAGCAAACCCACAAAAACACCAATATAACCGCAACAAGCATCCCCACTTGTGCGCATTTTTGCTCGGGAATACCTCACCCTCCCTCTTCACCAAGCTACACCATGGGTTTCAGTAACCGGTGTTGAAAAATAACTGGATACTGCACCATATTCGACAATATCTGTCAACAGTAATAGGTTATTGTTATAAAGTGAAGATATATAAAACCAAATGATGATAAAAAAGGTTTAGCCAAGGAGGCATTCCCTGTGAAGGACGAAAATAAGACAAAAGAGCAACTCATAAGTGAGCTGTCGGAATTGCGGCAGACAATTACTGAATTAAGAATAATTGAAACAAAAAAGGAAGAACGGTATCGTAATATTCAGCAGTTGGAAGAGCAATTGGCAGCTGATCGTAAACAGGCAGAAGAGGCCTTATATAAGAGTGAGTCGAATTTACGTAAGATAACGGATAATATGATGGACATGATCCGAAGCACTGATGTGAAAGGAATTATTGAATATGCTACTCCATCACACATGAGTATTCTTGGGTACTTGCCTGAGGATCTAATGGGAAGATCAGTCCTTGATTTAATTCATCCGGATGATGTGGAAAAATTAATTAATGCTAATAAGTTGTGTGCAAAATCAAATTCGTATTCATCGAGAAAGTTAGAGTATCGTATAAAACATGCGGACGGTCATTACGTATGGTTGGAGACCATAGGCAATCTTATTATTGATGAAAATAACCAGTTTTCGGGGGTGATTTATTGCAGTCGTGATATTACCAATCGCAAGCAGGCGGAAAAGGCTTTAGCGTTGTCGGAAGAGAAATATTCTAAGGCTTTTCGTTGTATTCCTGATTTAATAACGATTACCACTTTAAAAGAAGGGCGTTTCATTGAAGTGAATGATACCTTTTTGTATATATTAGGATATGAACGACATGAGATCATTGGGCACTGTGTAAAGGATATTGGACTTTGGGTCATTCCAGAAGAACGATATCGATTAATGAAACAAGTCCAGGAACAGGGTATTATTCATAACTTAGAAACTTGTTTTTACACTAAGAGTAGAAGGAATCTAACTATACTGCTTTCGGTGGATATAATTAACATGGAAGGCGAATCCCTTCTGCTTTGTGTGGGGAAAGACATTAGTGATCGTAAACGGATTGAAAAGTCATTGCGTTTGACAGAGGAACGCCTCACTAAAGCTTTTAATGCCAGCCCAATCTCAATGGGCATAACTACTCTTGAGGATGGACGATTTATTGATGTAAACGATAGCTTTCTGCGATTTGTTGGTTTGAAGCATGAAGAGATAATCGGTCGAACATCTTTGGAAATAGACCTTTGGGTGAACCCAACTGAACGTCATTTAGTAAAACGAAAGCTTATTGAGGGTAGTGTAGTTCGTGATCTAGAGGTGCGTTTTCGAAATACAACGGGCGAACAAAGACTAGGAATATATTCTGCAGAAAGAATCGATATTGATGGCGAAGAATGTATACTCAGCACGTTTACGGATATAACCGAACAAAGGCAAATGGAGATTGAAATGCTGCGCTTGGACCGGCTTAATCTAGTAGGAGAAATGGCGGCTAGTATCGGTCATGAAATCAGGAATCCGATGACATCTGTTCGGGGATTTTTGCAAATGTTTGAGGACAGATATAGTGAAGATAAAGAATTTCTGAATCTAATGATCGAAGAACTTGATAGAGCTAATGCCATAATCACAGAATTCCTTTCTCTGGCTAAAAACAAGATGGTAGAACTCATACCCAAAAAGCTTAATTCAATATTGAAAAACATTTTGCCACTGGTTCAAGCCAGTGCCAGTTTCCAAGATAAGAGTATTAGATTTGAAATGGAGCATTTACCTGAGTTGCTCCTCGATGAGAAAGAAATCCGCCAATTAATACTTAATCTGGTTCATAACGGGCTGGAATCCATGTCTTCAGGTGGGACAATGACTATAAAGACGTTTACAGAAGGAGACAACGTAGTGTTATCAATAGGTGACCAAGGCCATGGTATAGAGCCCGAAGTATTGGAAAAATTGGGTACGCCCTTCTTTACCACTAAGGAGACAGGAACAGGCTTAGGGCTGGCAGTATGCTATGGCATTGCTAAACGTCACAATGCCAGGATTAACGTAGAAACCAGTTCAGCAGGTACAACTTTTTACCTTTGCTTTCCTAGTTTAGCTGACTGCTAAAATACACCATCTGGTAATGTTCATCATTGCTTAGGGTAAGTATTGAGGTAGAATAATAGAGCTTAGCTATTAGCAGGCAGGGGTATTCTGTTGGGCATCTTAATAGGATACAGCAGCAAACAAACAACTGATGTAATACCTAATTGGAGGAATTGTCGTTGTTAAGTGCATTGATTACCGCTGTGACTATAAAAATTATTGAGTTAATTGCCTCAATGGGTTATTGGGGTATTGGAATCGGTATGGCTATCGAAAGCTGTAATATTCCTCTGCCAAGCGAGATTATATTACCTTTTGGGGGATACCTCGTTTATAAAGGAACATTGAATTTTTATGGTGTGGCTATTGCCGGAGCTGTGGGCGGAACTGTTGGATCTTTAGTTTCGTACTACATAGGGCTAATTGGTGGACGTGCATTTATCGAACGATACGGAAAATATCTTGGCTTACCACATCACAGGTTAGTACAGGCAGAGCATTGGTTTTCCCGGTACGGTAATTCCACAGTATTTCTGACCAGATTAATGCCAGGAGTTAGAACATTTATATCCCTACCTGTCGGAGCTGCCAAAATGAACATAGGCTATTTTACAATTTATACTTTTGCAGGATCGCTCATCTGGAGTTTGTTCTTAACCTATGTTGGGCTGATGCTGGGAGAAAACTGGCAATTAATCAAGCCCTGGTTTCACATAATTGACCTAGTTATCATATCTGCCATAATATTGGCCATAGTTTATTTATTATTTAAGAAAACGTTAAGGTAAATAGGTTAATGTTCTGCGTTTTAAAAAATTGATAGCTGAACTTCCGGTTACCGCTATTACAGGCCTTCTAAGCACAAGTGTTTTCAATTACAGCCCTCCTTATGAAACCCATTCAATTTTGCCGAGAAAATATGGAAAAAATAGAAACATAACACAATAATGTATGGTTAGTAAATATGCTTCGTTATATCTAATGATGGATATTGGCTAGAATACAGGAATGTTCACTATAAAATTTCTTATTATATTTGAGAAAATTTATAGGAATCATAAAAATCATCAACCTATACGACTCCATAAAATAACATAAATGAGGAACATGGGGTGGAAACTTTATACATTTTTTAGACTAGCTTTATACGAACTTTATATTTAGATGCCATTATTAATATATAACAACTAACTGGGGGAGGATAATTGGTGAATTTTGCTGAAGTTACAACAGCGTCTTATATGACGACTGCAAAAATAATACTGGCCACTACTAGTCCATTTCAAAAATTGGTTGACCACCAGATTGAAGTAGTGCATAGCTGTTGCAACCAGGCAGCGATCGAAATCCTTATAAATGACGGTTGGCTTAAGGAAGGAAAATTACTATCCAAATACTTGGAACAGATTAATGACGGAGCTACTTGGGCCGATAAAGGTTGGAAAAATGTTTGCCACTATTACAATCCAGTTACAGGCCTAGGGTTTCGTGGCTGGCCTACTGCTGCAGAGGAATGCACCCGGTATTTCGCGCTGGCCAGAACCTGTCTGAAGCAGCTTCATTTTGAAAAGGCTTTTTTCTGCCTTGGTGCCGCCGTTCATTTGGTTCAGGATCTGTGTGTACCTTATCACTCCAGAAATGTAATCTTAGCAGGACATCATAGTTATGAGAGATGGGCTGAAAAGCATGTGGAAGACTATGTGGTCTTTGCAGGTGGTTTATATAATGATAATATGGAAAATGCTGGAGAGTGGGTCGTGGCCAATGCACGGGCATCCTTCGATTTATTTTCGCTGGTAAAAGATAGCTCGGTCAGGGGCTATCATCTAGCGACAGCGAATATGCTCCCGCTTACTCAGCGCACTACAGCGGGTTTCTTTCATTACTTCCTTAAGATAGCTATGGATTTTGTATAATCAGCTGTTTTGCATTTTGTAAATAAATGATGTTAAATCGAATTGCTGAAATAAAACATGGTTAAGTGTAAAAGGAGCGTGGTTTATGAAGAACCTGCGGGTATTGATTTTCTCTGCTACTTTCGGTGCAGGGCATGTTCGGGCGGCTGAGGCACTAATCGAATCAATTCGCAAAATCAATCCTTCTGCTGAAGTTAAACATCTAGATTGTTGGGCAATACTAAGTAAAAATTTCAATGCTATATTAACGGATTTCTATATTGGAATGATAAAACGCACTCCTAAAATCTGGGGGAGGTTATACTACGGTACGGCTAGAATTTCATCAGATTCTATATTGCAGCGTTTCTTAAATAATACGGGCCATAGCAAATATTTAGAATATATACATTCATTTCAACCTGAGCTAATTATATGTACTTATCCTACCGTAGCCGGCGTAATAGCCCGATTAAAGGTGAAAAAAATAGTGAATATACCTCTGGTGGTAGTAATAACAGACTATACGGTTCATAACCAGTGGATCCATTCAGGTGTGGACTTGTATATTGTAGGTTCTACTGATATCTATAATAGTTTTGTTTCCATGGGTATAAACGCGGCAAGCATCAAAGTAACCGGGATTCCGGTAAGTCCTAAGTTTGAATGTGATTTAGATCGGTCTCAGATCATGGCTAACTTAGGATTACTGCCCAACCTCCCCACGTGTTTGATTATGGGAGGGGCCTATGGAGTATTAAGTGAATTGAGGGAGTTATGTAAAACTCTGGCAGGTACGTTAATCCCTTCGCAATCAATTGTGGTTTGCGGGCAAGATAAACATCTGTATAAATCTCTGGATGATGTAATTGATAACGCACGTAATCCCATGGTACGGTATGGATATGTAAGGAATGTAGATGAGTTAATGAGCGCAGCCGATATAGTAATTACCAAGGCCGGAGGCTTAACGGTTTCAGAAGCATTGACCAAACGATTACCCATAATTATCTATAAGCCAATTCCCGGCCAAGAGCAGGAAAATGCTGCATTTCTGGAGCGAATTGGAGCCGGGAGAACTGCCAATACTCGAACAGAATTAGAGAGGATTTTACTCTCCCTATTAGAGCACCCGGAAAAAATGGAATCTATGCGGCATGCAGCAGCTAATGCATTACCTGGACACGCAGCGGATCGGGCAGTGCAACACATGTTGGAGTTGGTGGAAGAATCAACAAATAGTGTACAAGTCAGGTGATTTAGTGGCTCCTTTATTTGTCCTTGGTATAGATAAGTTTATTAAAGAAAACTGAGAAAAGCCTATAGGAGGAAATTTGAATGGGCTGGGGATATATGATACTCTTTGGACTAATTTTGGCTGCGGCGATTTATACTGTTATTCCTGATTTCTTCTTGCATTATTTAGGGGCAGGGACATGGAAGCGACAGTATACTCCTGGGGTGGCAATTACGTTCGATGATGGTCCAGATCCAGATATTACGCCACAAATACTCGACATTTTAGACCGATATCAGGTAAAAGCTACATTTTTTGTAGTCGGCGAGAAAGCTGCCACTTATCCCGATTTAATAAAACTAATCCGCGTTCGGGGACACTATCTGGGCGCTCATTCACAACATCACCGGTTTGCCTGGTTCATGTCACCATGGGAGACATGGAAGGACTGGGATGAATGCATAGCTACTCTGGAAAATTTGACCGGAGAAGTGGTAGAGTGGGTTCGCCCACCTTGGGGTACTTTTAATCTAAGTACCTGGTTTTGGTTAAGAATCCGCCGGAAGCATGCTGTTTTATGGAATGCTGAGGGCCATGATTGGCAGTTTCGACGTAATCCGGAACAGATAATATCGCGAATTCTTAATCATACGAAGGAAGGTTCGATAGTTCTCTTACATGATGCAGGGGGCGAAAAGGGTGCTCCCGTAAACACTCTCAATGCTCTTGACCTGCTCTGCGTTAAGATTATTGAGGATAAAAAACTTCCTTTGGTGGCATTGGAATTCCCCCAGTGGTCCGTGTGGCGCAAATTGGTTGTTAACATCTGGACGAAATGGGAACAGCTTTATGCGATACTATACAAGGTAGAGCGAATTAGCTCGACTAATGTGTTTCGTTTATCAAGGAACCGTTATAAAGGACCCAATCTTTATTCGCAGACTGGGCAATTACTGGCCCAAAATGGAGACCTGGTAGGAGAAATACACCTCGACAGTATCCGCTTGCAGGATAAGGAAACAGATATTGGTAATAAAGGGATTCATATTCTGCGCCAGGTAAGAAGATCATTACCAGTTCTGGCAAGCTATGTGGCCAGTAATCCTGAATACGAAGGTATCAAGGTCTTTGTTGGATTGACTTTGATAAATCAAGGAGTGAAACGTTTAGGTTTCCAAGTTCAAGAAATGCCTACTACGCTATTTATTCGTTCAGTGGGCGTATTACAAAAGCTAATCATACTGCTCTACCGTTCACCGAAAAAAGCCCGCATGAAAAAATACACTCAAGAACATCCGAAACTGGTTTGGATAAGCAAGCACCAACTACTTGAAAATTGGCTCTCAAATGAATGTGAACCGCTCATCTCTTCTAAATAGCCAATCTGCTTTTTGTTTCAGTGTCTTAGGGTGTCCTGGTGGTGGAGGCTATTAGTACTAATCCAATAACTATCATGATAATCGTCAACATCCTTTCTGCTATCCCACTTTGCATAGCTTTTAAAGATTTAGAAATAATAAATGTAACAATATATAGGAGGTAGGTTTCGTGAAAATATCAAAGTTCGCTCGACTTATGGTGATTTCTTTATTAATCGGCAGCAGCATGATGATTGGAGGTTGTTCCAGTGCGGCTAAGAAACCGGCGCAACCCCTTCCTTCCACACCGGTGCCGACTGATCCTATGCCTGCTGTCCCTGCTCCCACCACACCTATTACTCCCAATGCAACCACACCGGCTCAACCTTCCGCCATGCAAGTAGCTAACCAAGCAGCCATGGAGGCAAGTAAGGTTATGGAGGTTAATAAGGCGGTTGCCGTAGTTGCAGACAATGTCATCTATATAGGATTGGACCTGAATGCCAATATGGATAAAGCGAAATCGACCGCAATTGAGAAAAACGTAATGGATAGAGTCATGAAAATGGAGTCCGGCTATACCGTAAAAGTTACTTCAGACATGAAAACAGTTGCATCTATCAAAACCGTGGCTCAAGGGCTTGCTCAGGGTAAACCAATTACGAGCTTCAAAACTGAAATGAATATGATCATGTTGAAAATGAACCCTAAGACCCAATAGCAATCTAATAAAACGGGTTAATTTGATGATTTTATAAAGTTCTATTAGGTAACAGCCCAATATCGGTTCGCCCCCGGTCTCGGGAACCAATATCAAACTAGGAAATGCCGCAGGTTTAAGACCTTCGGCATTTTCATTTTTTGCTTAAATTTTGATTTGCCCCTCAACTTTCGCAGTTGACGGCCCCAAAACTAACTATGTAAGTAAATAATTTGGATTAGATAATAATTGGATATTCCCGGTAAATTACCATAAGAAAATAGGGACTTGACAATATTCCCCATATTTCATACATTGAAAAGTGTGTGAGCGTTAACAATATGGAGGTTTAATGAAAAAAACTTATATATCGCGCAAAGAAAGTATTATTCTAACGACCATAAATATTGTAGATGAAGCTGGCCTATCCGGTCTAACCATATCGTGTTGAGGAGGGCTGGATGTTTAAGAGAACCGATAGTAAGCATAGTTTATATTATATTATAACTATAACGGCAGTATTACTTCTATTTTTGGTGATAGCCGCTACTTTAATGAGAAACGCTATTTTAGTATCACTACTAATATACTTATGGAAAAATGTAAAAATAGCTATTGCTATAATGGGAGTAGTATTAACACTTATTATGTTATGGAACCTCTCACTACAAAAGCAGTTGCGAAAACATGTCCGAGCACTGGCTAGTGAATTGGAAGAGCGTAGGTTGGCTCAAGAGGAGATCGAAAAGCACAAGGATATATTTCAGAATGCCTATCAGGATTTGCAGAGCAGTTACGAAGAAGTTGAATCATTGGCAGGAGAGCTAGAAAAATCACAGCACAATTTAATGAATATTAATGCTGAACTCTCATCTAGTCAAGAACGTCTGAAACTAGCGTTGTGGGGAGCTAGGGCAGACATGTGGGATTGGTACGTTTCAACGGGAGAACTTGTTTATAATAATCGTAATATTAACAAGGCTGGGAATCAGCGGATTGAAATTAAGGGTCATATCAGCGAGTGGGAAAATCGGATACACTTCGAAGACTGGCCATTAGTTTATGAAGCTATTTCCTCACATATGAAAAAAGAGACTTCGTCCTATTCTGCGGAATACAGAATAAGGAATATGCGCGGAGAATGGGTATGGGTAATGGATAGTGGTAAAGTTGTTAGTTGGGACAGTGAAGGGAAAGCATTAAGAGTAATAGGAATAACTCAGGTAATCACGGCAAGAAAAAAGGCTGAACAGTTATTTGCTAATAGTGTGTCAATTTACCAAACCATCTTTGAAGCGACGAACAATGCTATATTAATTGTGGAGGCCAATGAATTTGGTGTACTGGAGGCGAATTCGGCCGCTTGTAGGGAAACCGGATATTCACTAGAAGAATTGAAGCAATCCACGTTAAGTGAAATGAGTGCCAGGAATTCAAACGAAGCACAGTTGGCTCTACAGCAACAAATGGCTATCGTTTTTCGTGATGGGACAGCTGTTATGCACACTGAGGTAAGATATAAAAACGGTAGCGTAGTTCCTGTACTTATTCGGTTTAATATTATGCCGGGTACTGAATCAAATAGAGTTATGGCGGTTGTTATAGATATTAGTGAAAAGATTAAGTTTCAGGAGGAGAGAAAAAAACGTCTTCAATATGAAGAACAGGCTATAAAGATGACGACCTTGAGCGTTATGTCAGCAGGGGTAGTGCACGAAATATCCCAGCCTTTAAATGCGATAAAAATACTGGCAGATGGAATGTTATTCTGGTATGAAACCGTAGGGGAAATAGATTCAGGGGAAATACGGACGGCTGTACAACACATTTCTACTCAGGCTGAGCGTATTAATGATATCATCATGCATATGAGAGATTTAGCCAATGCTGCTGAAGAAGGGGAGTTTTATCCGTGCGATCTAAACAAAGCTGTATGCGGAGCGATTAAATTACTGCAGCAGGAATTGATCGGCAATGACATAAGAGTGGAATTGGAATTGGAGGACAAGCTTTGTATGGTTAGGGGAATAGCACTGCGCCTAGAAGAAATTGTTGCTAATCTGCTTATTAATGCTATGCATGCACTAAATGAACGATATCAAAGCCCTAAGCTAATAATATGTCGGACTAGACAGGAAGGGGAGCAGGTAATTTTAGAGATCTCAGATAACGGACCTGGCATAGGTGAGGAAGTGCTTAAGCATATTTGGGAACCTTTTTTTACTACCAAGAAGGGCGGACAGGGAATGGGTCTAGGTCTAGCTATTGTTAATTCAATTGTCTCCAAAATAGGAGGAAATATAGTTTGTTATAATAACGATGGGGATGGAGCTACGTTTCGATTAGAACTGCCAGTGATGATCGGTGAATAGATGCCAACGACTACTATGATTTGAATCATAAAATTCCAATTAATCTTTCTCAGGGTTCCGGATTGTCGGGATTCTGTAAACACCACTGTACTATCTTCTAACACTACCATCCAGAACGACATTTTACAATTATGTAATACAATTAGGTGAATAGTAGGAGAAAGTAACGTTTTTGTAAATGGATTAGAGACATTATTTTCCTTGCCATTTTGTAGAAATGATGGAAATATTGATTTGTCCATAGTATATCAGCGTTTAATTCAATAATAAATTTTGCACATAAATGTCGGCATAAATATTGCATATATTATTGTTATGCTTCTTATATCAATAGTTAACTTACACTATCGATTTCGAAAGTGCGAATGGCTATTGAAAGGGGTGATATCTCTATATTGTAGGCATAAGTTGTTATTGTTTAAACTTATGAGCGAACGTAATGAAAGGGAGGATTTATTAATGACAGAGAAAGTTAATGTTAAGGCTCAGGAGAATCTACGGAAGTCCTTTACTATGAACGATAATATGATAGAGAAATTTTGGGATATGTGGCAGCTGAGTTTAGGCAGTCTAACTTGGAGTCAGGAACAGCTTGAGACAATGGCTAAGAAGTATTTAGAACAAAATAGGGTTGCTCGCGAGGAAAGCAACAAGGTAATGGACGAATTAATGAAACAGGTTAAAAACAATCAAAAACAGATGCAGCAAATGGTTCAGCAGGCGGTTAGCACTAGCTTCGATAATGTTGATATGCCAGTTTATAATTTTTTTGATGATTTGAATAAAAAGGTTGAGGCATTATCCAAGAAAATCAGCGAAAATAAATAGATTTTAAGCTAAAAGTTATAAAATACCTGAAAAGATCCTTAGCAGTAGCGAAAAAAGATTTTTTCCAAGGACGAGATTGTTGTTCCTGATTTAGTTAAGCCTTGAAAAGATTTTTATTTTAAAAATGAGAACTCTTGGGCTGAAATATTCAAATCATATGGAAATAAAATTAGTTTCCGCGATGAACTGATTCCCTAGTTGAGACGCATTTTAAGGAGGGGGTTAGTATATGATTGAAAACATATTTGATGAGCTAAAAATTGGAGATTCGGCCTATGTAGAGAAGACCATTACCGAAACGGATGTGTATCTGTATGCAGGTATAACCGGGGATTTTAGTTGGCTACATGTAAATGAAATGCGTGCTAGCAGGGGGCATTTTAAAACTAGGGTTGTACACGGTATGTTGCTGGTGGGTCTAATTTCCAACGTGGTTGGCAACCAAATGCCCGGTTCAGGGACAATTTACGAATCTCAAAATTTAAGATTTATCAGACCGTGTTTTATAAATGATACGATAAAAGCTCGGACTGAGGTGGTAGAATTAATGGCAGCTGGGAGGGTGAGACTTAAAACCACCTGTCACAACCAAAGAGGCGAAATGGTAATCGACGGCGAGGCGATTGCCATACCACCACGGAAACACGTAATCACAGAAGATATATTGTAATATTAATAGGAAATGTAATAAAAGGAGAGGTTCGCAGTTCGCTTTTGCTCCTAACCAAAATTATAATTTTTTGATACTTATAAGCCCTACTAAGGTAGGGCTTCAGACCGTCAAAAAAGCCCAATAGCAGCGTTATTAACAAAAGCCCGTTCAATCAACGTACCTATGTACGCATCAACCACGGGCTTTTACTAATGCCTTGCTCTTGAACATTTTTGCTCGGCCTGACTTTATCGACACTTATAAGTCCTACTATGGTAGGGCTTATAAGCCATTGGAAATAAATCGTTTCAAGTGGCATCTATGAAAAACAACCGTAATCAAATTTTGCTAGTCTGGAATTATGATTAGGCATATGGTAAGTTATTATTGAAAATATTTAGAGATTATGGGATTTAAATGCAAGCTGCAATATAAATGCTTTTGCTAGTGATAGCGATGGGGCAACTATTATGAAAGAAACAGGGAGAAAACACAATTATTCAGAAAGCATTATACGGAAACTTAGGTATATATCTAGGTGGCCAAAAATCAACACTTCCAAAGTAATTAGTCTTTGGAAGTGTTTGCTGACTCTGTTTATGGTTATAATGGTTATTATTTTAATTTCCATCTATAGTGCCCATAAAGATATAAATAACATGGGATTGTTAGAGGTGGCCCTATTAGTTCTATTCATTTCGATAGTTTTATTTATGTCTCTAGACATGATAAATAGGGAACTACAAAGCAGGGTTGAAGAAGCAGTAATTTTTGAGCGAAGTGAACATCTTAAATATATGCAGGAAAGGGAACAACGAGTCCATTATGAGACTGAAGCCATTAAGATGACGACCTTGAGTACCATAACAACGGGAGTAATTCACGAAATATCACAACCTCTGAATGCTATAAAAGTCTTGGCTGATGGCATGCTATACTGGCAGGAAACCGGGCGGGAATTGGAGCTTCAGGAGTTATTAACTACCTTGTTAAATATTTCTAACCAGGCTAATCGTATTAACGATATTATTAATAATATGAGGAAGCTGGCCAATGCTGTAGTGGAAGAAGACTATTATCCTTGTAATGTGAACGAAGTAATATCAGAAGTTTTGATGGTTTTAAAAGAACAATTGGCAAGTCATAATATTGAAGTGGAATTGCAGCTGGCAGCTAGTCTTCCTCGAGTTCGGGGGCAAATACAGCGCTTGGAAGAGATATTTATTCATTTGTTAATAAATGCCATAAATGCTTTGGATGAACTAGAGCAAGGCGAAAAGACAATACGATGTGATACCATTCAGGATGAGGAAATGATTATCGTGGAGATTGTCAACAACGGGCCTAACATTAGCCCCGAAGTAGGACAGCATATCTGGAATCCATTTTTCAGCACCCGAAAGGGAGGAGAAGGTATAGGACTGGGGTTGTCCATTGTTCAAGCAATTGTTTCTAAGTTAGGGGGAAATATTTCATATAATAATGGCAGAGGTGTTACCTTCCGCTTGGAATTGCCCATTTGGAGGGAGAAAGAATAGATGTTGATATTCTTATTCGTGAAAAAGGACGAACCGATATTGCTCATAGGGAGGATTAGTAAATGAAAATTTTACTGGTTGATGACGAAAAAGATAGTCGGACCTATCTAGCTAGCTTTTTGGAAAAATTAGGACATCAAGTTATTGAGGCCGAGGATGGTAAAAGAGGCTGGGAGGCTTTCCGGGCAGAAGATTTCCACCTGGTTCTAAGTGATATTCGTATGCCTGTTTGGACAGGACTTGAGCTTTTAGAGCATATTCAGCAGCAGGTTCCTCTTTCCGAAAGTGACGTGGTTCTATTTACTGCTCATGCACAAATACAGACTGCGGTGGAAGCATTGCGTGCCGGTGCCTACGATTACTTGCTTAAGCCAGTGAATGTTAAGGAACTATTAGCATGTTTAAAACGGGTGGAAGAACACCAGGATTTGAAAAGACAAAATCGAGTCCTCACTCATCATTTCGAAGAAACTGTTGAGGCTGTTACTGAAGAAACCAAGCGTGAATTGGAACAGGTAAAGGAGGCTTATGCCAAGATAATTGGTACGGGTAACCTTGTTATAGTATCTCCGCTTATGCAGGAACTTTATGCCCAGGCATGGATTTTGCATAGGGAGCCTAATGTGCCGGTCTTAATTGAGGGAGAGACCGGCACGGGCAAGGAGATAATGGCTCGTTGCATTCATTATGGTCAAAAGCCAAGTACTGCTCCTTTTATTGATATCAACTGTGCTGCTATACCAAGTACTATGTTTGAAAGCGAACTCTTTGGTTATGAAGCGGGAACTTTTACTGGGGCATTACCACGTGGACAGAAGGGCAAACTGGATCTTGCCGAAGGAGGAACCTTATTCCTGGACGAAATTACGGAAATGCCACCTGAACTCCAAGCCAAACTTCTTCGGGTTATACAGGAAAAGGAATTTTACCGGATAGGAGGTTTGAAAAAGCACAAATTTAATGCGCGCCTGGTATGTGCTAGTAATCTAAACATCAAAGATAGTGTGGAAAGTGGAGGTTTCCGCCGCGATTTATACTACCGCTTGAGTACAGCTCATCTGCAGATACCGCCGCTACGTGAACATCGTGAAGACATTTTACCCTTGGCAAATAGTTTTTTATCTCGTTTTGCTTTTGAAAAAGGGAAGAAATTTCGGTCTATCAGCCCAGAAGCAGAAAAACAGCTTCTGAAATACAATTGGCCGGGAAATGTCAGGGAATTGAGAAATGTCATTGAGAGGGCAAGCTTAATGTACGATGGCTATATTTTAATGCTCGATCATTTGAAGTTGGGAATAGTTCAAGCTGATCATAATAGGAACATATCGTCCCCGGTGTCTAGTTCAACGTTTATTCTTGGCCCGGAAAGTGAATTTGAATTACATGCCGAAAAATTCCCGCTGGATGCCTTTATTGACCGTATAGTGAGCCAAGCCATAGAATTAAAAAATGGGAATATAACCCGGACGGCAAGCTACCTGGGAATATCACGTCGCACCCTTGATTACCGACTGAATAAGAAGGAACCCTCCTAACATTAACAAATGAAAGCCAGCTCATCCTACTTTCCTTTCGCTTCTGCTTTATAAAAAGCTTATCAAATCCAGCCTTCGTTCCTGCAAAAAAATAATAAAAGTAAGCAATAAATATGAGTTCTTTGATAATAGCTTTTTAAATAGAGTATTTATTTTTTATTGGTGGATTTACCAAAAAAATAATGCTTTTTCCGGTATTTCCATAAATATGGCATGAAATTTTGCATAATAGTATTTATATACAGGTTTTCAATATGGATTTGATTTTGAATATTGAGACTTGCGATTAATAAAAGCAAAAAAATTTATATCACGCTTCGACAATAGAAACGTCTATTTTGAAATTCCAATGGAGCAGGTTGAGGAAATAATTTAATTATTTTCGGTTCAAGTTATCGGAAGCTATCCTAAAAAAATACTCGCACATAAAGGATTTTAAATAATAAGTAAAGAATATCTGAAAAGTAACCATAAAATTGTATTAGAGGAAAAAAACCTCCATCACGATATACATTGTCCGACAGCACGTATGTTGCATATTTTGTAATGATTGTAATCGCCAAGGAGGAATTCAATATAATGGATGAAAACAAGACTGAAGAGGAACTCATAGCTGAGCTGGCTAAACTTCGTCAGAGAATTGTTGAGCTTGAGAGATTGGAAACCGCGTCTTTGCAGATGGAAACCGCATTGCGATTATCAGAAGAGAAGTACTCTAAGGCTTTTCTTTGTAACCCTGAGCCAATGATGATCACGAATTTTAGAGATGGGTGTTATGTCGAAATAAATGAGGCATTTTTAAAAGTTACGGGATATAAATACCATGAGGTCATTGGGCATACTGTTCACGAGTTAAAGACTTATGTATCTGGGGAAGAACGAGATTATATACTAAAACAAATCCAGGAACAGGGGAGTATTCGTAACCTTCAAATCAAGTTTAGAATTAAATCTGGTGAGGTTAGAACATTTCTTCTTTCAGCGGAGACAATAGAGATGGGTGGACAACTACATATACTTACTGTGACAAAAGACATTACTCATCAGCGAATGATGGAGGAAAGGTTACGAAAAAACGAGGCAGAGCTACGAATTATCATGAAAAATGCTAATGGGGTCATCTTTACTCTGTCTCCGGAAGGAAAGTTCATTTTTGTTTCCCCCGGCTGGACAGAAGCGCTTGGTCACGAAATAGCGGAGGTAGAGGGATGTTCATTTGAAGTATTTGTTCATCCGGATGATGTTCACTTGTGTACAAGTTTTTTTGAAAAGGTTGTTTTTACCGGTGAACCCCAAAAAGGTGTGGAATACCGGGTTAAACACCGGGATGGAAGCTGGCGCTGGTACACCTGCAGTGGTGCTCCAGTTAGAGATGAAGCTCGTAATCCATTATATTATGTTGGTATATCAGTAGATATAAATGAGCACAAACACATCGAAGAAGCCCTCAGAGAATCAGAACGAAGGTTTCGCGATATGTTGGAAAATGTTAAGCTGGCAGCTGGAATATTAGATAATCAGGGTCGCCTAACCTTTTGCAACGACTTTTTACTGGAGTTGTCAGGCTGGAAACGGGAAGAGGTTATAGGCAGGGATTGGGGACAAACCTTTGTTCCCCAGGATATTCGTGAACGCGATATGCGTATAATTAATAGGAGCCTGGAAGGAAGAGTTGCTCCCTCTTATGGAGAAAGTGAAATTAAAATCAAATCGGGTGAACACAGGACAATGCTTTGGAATAACACCCTAATAATTAACCCGGATGGCAGTTCTGGATTCGCTAGTATTGCGGAGGATATCACTGAACGCCGAGACGCAGAAAAAAGAAGCCAGGCTCTTATGAAGGAATTGAAATCCGTCAACCGCGATTTAAAAGATTTTGCCTATATAGTATCCCATGATTTAAAAGCTCCATTGCGTGGTATTAGATCCTTAGCAGAATGGATTTATCGTGATTACTATGATAAATTTGATGAAGAGGGCAAAGAACAGTTAGCTATGTTAATGAACCGTTCTAAAAGAATGCATAATCTTATGGATGGGATACTGAGATATTCTAGGATAAACTATTATAAGGAAGATGATACTTCGATAAATCTTAATGATATAGTAACGGAAGCAATACAAATGCTGACACCACCTGACAATATTTCGATTATTATCGAAAATCAATTGCCACTGTTAATGTTGAACCGAACTCGCATCCAGCAGTTATTTGAGAACTTAATCGGCAATGCCATTAAATACATGGACAAAGCCAACGGCCAAGTAAGAATATCTTGTGAATCCCATGGGGAATTCTGGCAGTTTTGTATTCAGGATAATGGATGCGGCATTGAAGCCAGGCATTTTGAAAAGATATTTACTATTTTCCAAACTTTGAAGCCACGGGATGAATATGAAAGCACTGGTATAGGGCTTACTATTGTTAAAAAGATTGTTGAACTGTATGGTGGAAAGGTCTGGGTTGAATCGAAAATCGGCGAGGGAAGTACTTTCTATTTCACCTTGCCGACACTCCAAAACTGTTTTTGGAGGATGAATGCTATAAACTAAACTGCTGGCAATCATTTATTGATTGGTCAGTATTACGAGGAGGATATTAAAATAGGAAAGTATTTGTATTACTTATTGCCGGCCATTCTTTTCAGTATATACTTCAAGATTAGCAGTTATGAATTGGCCTTGTTTTTTGCTGCGTGCATATCAATTATTCCTTTGGCGGGGATAATGGGAGAAGCTACTGAAAGCTTGGCCTGTCATGCAGGGGAAAGGGTTGGCGGATTGCTAAACGCTACCTTTGGCAATGCCACCGAACTACTTATAACCATTTTTGCCTTGCGGGCCGGTTTATTTGATGTAGTAAAGGCGTCTATTGCCGGCAGTATTCTGGGGAATATTCTGCTGGTTTTAGGTTTATCTATCTTAGTAGGGGGCATAAAAAACGGAGAACAAAAATTCGACCGCGTTCATATTAATAACCAGACCAGCCTGATGTTCCTAGCCACAATTGCCCTTATTATTCCAGCGGTATTCTTTCAGGGGGAAAAACAGCATCATGCCTTGGAGGGATTTAGTTTGGCAGTTGCTTCCATTTTGCTCGTTTTATACTTTGTCGGTTTGTTTTTTGCCATGCAACGTAAAAATGATACATGTACTGCTGAAGTTTCTCATTGGAGTAAGGGGAAGGCAATCTTTATACTGGCAGTTAGCACTGTCTTAATTGCTATGGAAAGTGAATTTTTGGTGGGTAGTATTGAGCCGGTAACAGAAGCTCTGGGATGGTCGGAGTTTTTCATCGGCATTATAATTATTCCTATCATTGGTAATGCCGCTGAGCATTTTACTGCGATAACCATGGCACTTAGAAACAAGATGGATCTTTCCTTTGAAATCGCTGTGGGTTCCAGTACCCAGATCGCTATGCTGATAACTCCGGTATTGGTTTTCTTAAGCTTTGGCTTTGGTACTCCTATGACCATGATGTTTAACTACAATGAAATAGTAGTAGTTGCTTTAGCCGTTCTCATCGCCCAATTCATAAGCTTGGACGGCGAATCAAACTGGCTCGAAGGTGCACTTTTGGTAGCAGCTTATTTCATAATTGCAATTGCGTTCTTCTTTTTGTAGTTGGTAAGGAAAAAACTATAGGAATTATTATTGGCTGCCGTGTTTATGGCAGCTTTTCTATTTAAATGTTTAATCCATTGGATAACGAATAGGAGAACCATTCTGACTGAAAATACATATTATGGTACAAGACAAGTGTGAGGAGAGAGGACTATGAATATTGCGTGGGCACCGAGTCCGAATTACCGAACAGGTAGAAATCGAAGGCAAGTTATAGCTATTGTTAACCATATTACCGCGGGGCTTATGCCTGGGACCCTAAGCTGGCTGCAGAACCCGTCAGCCCAGGCAAGTGCCCATTACTTGGTGACCAAGACTGGCTATATATTTCAATTGGTTAAGGATGAGGATACAGCCTGGCATGCGGGTATTGTAAATCAAGCTAATTGGTCTCTTTATGATGGAACAAATCCCAATTATTATACCCTAGGGATTGAACATGAAGCACTTACAGGTGAAGCTCTTACTGAACAGCAATTACAGGCAACGCTCTGGTTACACCAACAATTAACGTCCAGATGGAATATACCGATAGATCAAGATCACATTATAGGGCATTATCGCCTGGATTCTGTTAATCGAGCCGACGATCCCGGGTCCCTATTTCCATGGAATAGGCTATTTGCGGATTTAACTGCTATTGAACCAGTACCAACTCAATCCCAGGTGAACGTTCGCGTTGGCACGACTCTTATCCTGGGTATTATAATTGAGAACCGTGCTTATGCTCCAGTACGTGAACTGGGCCAGGCTCTGGGGAGTCAAATTGATTGGGACAGCAATACCAATACCGTGCTGGTTCAACCACCATCAACTGGGGTTACCGCAGGAAAAGTTAGAATTGTGGTTAGTAATGCAGTTATTAATGGAGTCTTGATTGATAACCGTACTTTTGCACCGGTAAGGGATTTGGCCGAATCACTCGGACATCAGGTAGGCTGGGACAGTTCTAGCAAAACGGTCATTGTTAGTTAGGAGGGATATTATATGGAAAACGAGTTTATTGAGCTATGTTATAATGCTTTGGGCATTTTAGTTCCAGCTTTATGTTTAATTATGATTGAACTTCTACGCAGGAAATTGGGTCTAGAGAAAATGAGGAAGATCCAGAGTGAGCTGGAGACGAAACAAGAACTGGCCAGTCTGGCCATCAGATTCGTGGAGCATGTTAACAAAGACCAGCACGGACAGGAAAAGTATGAACAGGCTGCAACATGGTTGGTAGCTAGAGTTCTAGAAAGAGGCATTAAAGCTAATCCGGATGAGATAAAAGGTTTGCTTGAAGCGGCTTTACGGATGGCGAAGGACGAGTTCGGGGAGCAGTGGGCTAAGCAGGAAAAGGAAGACCCAGGGAAGTTGGCCGGGTAATTTTAAATTAGCAGAAAAACAAATATAGCAGGAGCCTTTCGGGCTCCTGCTATATTGCTAATATTATTTATAAATATTGATTATTGCTTTTGAGGATGATAGTGGGTATGCAGCAGTTCATGGGATTTATGTCCCAGGGGCTCATGAAGGAAATCTTCATAAAGCACTTTAACTTCGGGATTCTCATGAGATTTGCGTATCGGTAATCCAGCGTCTTCTGCGTAAATTGCTTCAATTCTTTCTTTTCTCTTCTCTATAGTTGAAGGGATGGGCTGACCACCGCCACCGATACAACCACCGGGACAGCACATAACCTCGATAAAGTGATAGGGGGAGGTTCCTGCTTTGATTTCGTCCATAATCTTTCTGGCATTACCCAAGGAGTTGGCTACGGCGACCTTTACCTTGGTTCCTGCCAGGTCTACTTCAGCTTCTTTCATTCCTTCGAAACCACGCACCATAGTGAAGTTTACATCCTCCAGGGTCTCTCCGACAACTACTTCATAAACGGTTCTGAGAGCGGCTTCCATAACTCCGCCGGAAGCACCAAAGATAACGGCTGCGCCGGTGTATGCTCCCAGTAAGGAATCGAATTTGCCGTCTTGAAGTTTATTGAAGTCTAACTGCTCCATGTTGAACAGCTTGCCTACTTCACGTACAGTAAGAACCAGGTCTACATCCCGGTAACCGCTGGAGTTCATTTCTGGACGAGCTGCTTCAAATTTCTTGGCGGTACAGGGCATGATGGATACCGAGTAAATCTTTGATGGGTCTATACCCATTTTCTCAGCCCAGTAAGTCTTGGCCAAAGGGCCAAACATCTGCTGAGGAGATTTACAGGATGACAGGTGATCCAGTTGTTCAGGATAGAAGGTTTCAATAAAGTTAATCCATCCAGGGCTGCAGGAAGTGATCATGGGTAGGGTTCCGCCTGTTTTAAGCCTTTGTAATAACTCATTGCCTTCTTCTAAAATAGTTAAGTCGGCAGTAAAGTTAGTATGGAAAACATAATCAAAACCAAGTTGTTTTAAACCAGCCACAAATTTAAGCATTTCCAAAGAACCGGTGGGTAGACCAACTGCTTCCGCTACCGCTACCCTAACTGCCGGAGCGATCTGGGTGATTACAACCATATCCGGGTCTGCTACTGCAGCCAGGAATTTGTCGATTTCTTCGTTTTCAATGATGGCGCCTACCGGGCAAGCTAGAGCGCACTGTCCGCACAATACACATGTGGTATCAATTAGAAGTTTACCGTCAACTGTCTGAGGTATTCCGTCCTTGATTTCCAGGGCACCTACTGTCTGGATATCGTTGCAGACCTCAACACACCTACCGCACAGGGTGCATTTGGAGGGATCACGAACCAAAGATGGAGTAGATGTATCCTTGGGAAGGTTAAGGGGTTTGGTCTCAGAGGACCGGATAAGCAGGGTGTCAGTTAAGGACTGCAATTCACAATTTAAGCTGCGGGCGCAATTAAGGCAATCCTGGGGATGAACGGATAGAATTTTCTTAAGATTTTTCCGTTTTTCTTCAATAATTTTGGGCGTGAAGGTTTTTATAACCATATCTGGGGCTACCAGTTCGGTACAGGCAGTTTTCATTTCCCCATTGATTTCAACCACGCATACCTTGCAGTTGTCCTTCACTTTTAGGTCGGGGTGGCTACACAGTGACTGGATCTCAAATCCGACTGTTGCAGCAGCTTGCATTACGGTATAACCGTCCGGAACCGATGCGCTGATGCCATTGACAATAATATTGACCATACGAATTATCCTCTCCCCACTCTTTGTTATTTTTAGCACAATGCTATACTTTACTAAGTGTATTTTTTTGTGATACCAAGTGTCAAGCTAATTTATTTGGTTCTTTTAGGAGATGAATAGAACTGATTCAAGATGGGTTGAAAAGCCCATAATAATGGCGGTTTGATAATATTGAAAATAATGATACTGTGATTTCAGATTGGTGTAAATATTGTTGGAAATTATTTGGCTAATTTGAGAGGGCAAACGGCTAATCATATATTTATTAACTACTTTTCTTCTATACCTTGGGAGCCACAGCCCGGGCCATATTTATCAGCATGTATTTGGCCGGCAGTTGCCCAGTTTTTGCGGGGATATTCATCAATTACAAGTTCAACCCATTCCGGCTTCACATCCAGGATACGGACCATTTCACGGGTCAATACCTCAGCAAGTTCGCGTTTCTGTTCCAGTGTACGTCCTACCGCCATCTTCACATTGATGAATGGCATAAATATTCCTCCCATTAATTATTTCATATATATGGTCTGCTCTGTAATTGTCCTGATTAATGATGAAAATTGGGGACGGTGCCTTCTGGCACCGTCATGATACTATTTATCCGAGTATAGCTTGCCGGCGCTTGCCCAGTTTTCGCTAGGATATTCATCAATTACTAGTTCCACTACCTCTGGTTTCACGTTCAGGATGCGCACCACTTCACGGGTAAGAACTTCAGCAAGTTCGCGTTTTTGTTCCAGCGTTCGTCCTTGTATCATCTTCACATTTATGAACGGCATAAGCAGTCCTCCTATTCTTTATTTCTACATACTATTAGTATTATAGCTATATGACTTCGTTCAAACAATTAGCTCTGCCAGTTGCTGAGGGATATGATCCCAGTATTCGTACATCATGAGCTAATGTTTTCAGACCCTCCAGGGCTTCCTTAACTCTGGGTTCCAGTTGATGCCCCTCAATATCAATGAAGAATAGGTAGTCTCCGATTCTGGTTTGGGCAGGTCGGGATTCGATTTTACTCAGGTTGATATCATGTAAATAGAACTGCTCTAGGGCATGAAATAATGCTCCAGGTGTGTTCAGTAAATAGAGCAAAAGGGAAGTCTTAGTATTTTCGGCGTGCAAGCAAGAACCGTCACTACTTGCACAGGTGCTGCTATCCTTTGAGATGATTATAAAGCGGGTTTCATTATTAAGCTGATCTTGAATATCTGGGCTTATAATTACCAGCCCATAAGCTTGGGCAGCCCCCTCGGTTCCTACTGCTGCCCAAGGTTCAGCAGAATTTGCCACTCGCCGTGCGGCTTCTGCAGTACTGGCGACGTCCATAAACTCAATGTCTTCAAAATTTGCGGACAAATATTTTCGGCATTGTGCCAGAGCCTGGGGGTGGGAAAGAATACGGGATATTTCTTTTAGCTCTAGATTAGGCCGGATTAATAGATTTTGCTTTACTGGCATAACAACTTCGCCGGATACTTTTAAATTGTATTCGTAGGCCAGCAAGTCCAAGGTCTGGTTGACCGCTCCCTCACAAGAATTTTCTATGGGCACGATGCCGGAATCTATTTCACCCCGGTTAACAGCCGCGAATACTGATTTGATGGAAGGGTACGGAACTAGTTCCCAATAATGTTCATTAGCGTAGCGGAGAGCCGCTTCTTCGCAAAAGGTGCCCCGTGGTCCCAGATAAGCCATTTTGTTTTTCATATGTCATTGCTCCTTTATTGAGAGTGAATAGGGGGCGATCAGGGGGACGGTTCTCCTGATCGCCTTCCACCTGTGCATGTTTCTATCCTATAATATGCTTTGCTATGTGTCTGCCCACTGCGGGGACAATTTTGTGCAATTGAGTCATCAAATGTTGCAGATCTTCCGGTGTAAGAGATTGTGGTCCATCAGAGAGAGCTTTGGCTGGTTCTGGATGCATTTCTAAGATGAGACCATCTGCTCCCGATGCAATAGCTGCCAGGGACATTGGCAAAACTAGTTGCCGGTCACCAGTAGCATGACTAGGGTCAACAATAACTGGCAGATGACTGAGCCTTTTAACCATTGGTACGGCACTTAAATCTAAGGTGTTGCGGGTAGCTGTTTCAAAGGTTCGAATTCCACGCTCGCAAAGAATGACTTTCCCATTACCCTCGGACATTATATATTCAGCAGCCATAAGCCATTCTTCGATAGTAGCAGACATACCACGCTTTAATAGAATGGGTTTATCCGTTTGTCCGGCGGCCTTAAGCAAGCGGAAGTTCTGCATATTTCTAGCTCCTATTTGAATGATATCTACATAATCCATGGAGAGATTGAGGCTATGTTCATCAATTACCTCAGTAACAACCGGTAAACCTGTTTCCAGAGAGGCTTCTCTTAATATCTTTAAGCCTTCTTCCTCCATACCCTGGAAGCTATATGGTGAGGTGCGTGGCTTGAAAGCTCCTCCTCTTATTATATGGCCCCCCGCGGTCTTAACCTGGCGGGCCGCAGTTAACAGCTGTTCCCGGCTTTCAACTGCACAAGGCCCTGCTATGATAGTTACAGACTCTCCGCCAATAACTACTCCCCGCACATTAATGATGGTATTTTCTTCTCTTGCTTCCCGGCTGACCAGTTTATAAGGCTTCATTATGGGAACTATCTTCTCCACCCCCGGCATTTGTTCTAAACTCCGCAAAGAATCCGCAGTATGTTGATCTCCCACTGCTCCGATAACAATTCGCTTAACCCCTTGGATAGCCTGAGTTTTGAAACCTAGATTGCTTAATCTTTCATTGACTGCTTGAATTTCGTTCTTGCTTGACTGAATATTCATGACGATTACCATTAGTAATTCCTCCCTCAAATTAATATTGAAAAATAGAAAAAAGCCCATAGCTGCCATCCACAAAGGGACGAAAGCTATGGGCTTCCGTGGTACCACCCTGATTGATCCCTAGAGGGACCCACTCATTAAAGTACGGGAAACAGTTCTCCTTACCACATAAAACAAAAAAGCCTTTCATCCCAAGGGACGAAAAGCTCTCGCTTACCGCGTTACCACCCAAGTTGATCCGCATTATATGCAAATCCGCTCTTTCCAAAAGGTGCGGGAACTACTGTTCCGATACCCTCTTCCTGTTAACGTTGGAAGTCTACGGCTCAGCCTACACATCCCCTAAAGGGGAATTCAACCTGCAACTCCGGAGAGAACTTCGGTTAATCACACTTTAAAGGCGCTTACAGTCGGTGACGCCTTCTCCCTGAAAAGCTGAGTTTAACTTACTTTGCTCCTTCATCGTCATTAATATCAATGAAATTACTATGAAGTCTAACACAAAGAAAAAAACAGTGCAAGCTCTTTATTAACCTTAGCGATCCAAATCGAGGATCATGACTACATTGGCTTCACTTACATCGTTAAAAATTTTACTTTCACCTATAGCCGTGGGTAAGATAAGCTGGATTTTGCCACCGATATTCTTTTTATCCTTGCGCATCTGCACCACAATATCCTGGCTCTTTAAATTACCGAAAGAAATAGGCAAGCCATAAAATTTGATCAAGTTCGCAATTCGGTTTAAATCCCCGAAAGGAATAATGCCCAGGTGATGAGCCAGCCGGGCCGCATATATCATTCCAACCGCAACCGCCTCGCCGTGGGTATACATCTGGTAGTTGGTCAGAGCTTCAAAGGCATGGCCGAAGGTATGCCCCAGGTTTAAAAGGGCTCTGAGACCGCTTTCGGTTTCATCCTGGGCCACTATTTCAGCTTTAATAGAACAGCATCGGGAAGTAATATGCATTAAGCACTCGCTGTCCCGAGACTTTATTCTATCGCAGTGCTCTTCGAGATATTTAAAGAAATCCTTGTCCCAAATAATTCCGTACTTAATAATCTCGGCCAGACCTGTTAAATATTCTCTTTCAGGTAGGGTTTCGATGAAGGCAACATCCACGAAAACCAGCCCCGGTTGGTAAAATGCACCCACCAGGTTTTTACCTTGGGGCAGATTTACACCAGTCTTTCCGCCGACGCTACTATCCACCTGGGCTAAAAGGGTGGTGGGAATTTGAATATATGCAATACCTCGCATATAAGTAGCTGCTGCAAACCCGGCGATATCACCAACAATACCGCCGCCAAGTGCCAGCACGGTGGATTTCCGATCGAGGCCTGCTGTAATCATTTGCTCGTATAGGCAGGATGAGGTTGCCAGGTTCTTACACCCTTCTCCTCCGGCTATTACTGCCGATTCGACCTTGAAACCTGCATCTCGAAGTATTTCCAGCACCCGGGAACCATACAGATTAAACACATTTTCATCCGATATCATTATCATTTGAGAAGATTTAGGGACAAAATTTAGTGAATCCCCCAGTCTTGGGAGCCAGTTTTCCCCAATGCATATATCATAACTACGCTCACCCAGTTCAACCCTCACCATTTTTCCACTCCTATCAATTAACTACATATACGTGCCAAATCCAACTAAGGCAGCCCCTATATATATAAGCTGTTCAAAACATTTTGAAAACCAGGGAAAGAAATGTCTATACATTCCGCTCCTCTCACTACCGTCTGGCCGGAGGCCACGAGGCCCATCAATGCACAGGCCATAGCAATCCTATGGTCTTGGTAGGAATTGCAGACTGCTCCCTTAAAGTTGCGACGACCTTTTATTATCAAGCCGTCATCGGTTTCTTGAATATCTACTCCGAAGCGGGTAAGTTCAGTGGCAATTGCTTTTAAGCGGTTGCTCTCTTTTACCTTCAATTCGGTGGCATCCCTAATAATGGTCTTACCTTCCGCTACTGCCCCAGCTACGGCTAAAACCGGAATCTCATCAATTAGGCGGGGAATCAAATCACCAGCTATGATGACCCCTTTTAAAGCTTGCCCCTCTACGGTGATATCTCCCATTAACTCCCCGGAACTTTCCTGCTGGTTAGTAATTGTTATCTTGGCGCCCATTTCTTCAAGTACATCCAGGATTCCAGTACGGGTAGGATTCAAACCTACATTTTTTACGGTTATTATCGACCCAGGAATAATTGCTCCTGCTACCAAGAAAAAGGCCGCTGAAGAAATGTCCCCAGGGACTATTACATTACGAGCTGTTAAGGAACTGGTTTTGACCACGGTTGTTAGACCGTTTACTTTAATGTTGGCTCCAAAAGCTTGTAACATTTTTTCAGTGTGATCTCGAGAAGGTGCGGGTTCAGTGACGGCAGTCTCCCCATCGGCATACAGGCCAGCCAGAAGAAGCGCGGACTTTATCTGGGCGCTGGCTACTGGTGTGTGATAACTTATCCCGGTTAGATGGCCTCCTCGGATAGCTAGTGGGGCACAACGCCCTTCATTGCGTCCCCATACCTGTGCACCCATTTGTCGTAAGGGTTCTGCGACACGGGCCATTGGTCGTCTGCGAATCGAAGCATCTCCGGTTAAGACTGAAAAAAAATCCTGTCCGGCCAATAGCCCAGAGAGCAAACGGATAGTGGTGCCGGAATTTCCTGCATCCAGGTGGTTTTCAGGTTCTTGTAAGCCGCCTGGCCCTTTTCCTTTAACCTGTAAATGGGTGGGGCTAATTTCCTCAACCTCAATGCCCAATTGCCGAATACAATGCACCGTACTTCGGCAGTCTTCTCCCGGTAAAAAATTTTCGATATCCGTAATCCCAGCAGCGATAGCCCCAATCATCACGCTTCGATGAGATATGGATTTATCTCCCGGTATGCTTATTATTGATTCAAGATTTTTTATTGGTTCGATTATCATGTCCATAAATATCACTCACTTCAACATATTTAAAGGCTATTTATTTTACTATAGTTCATTATTATATATGAAAAATACCGAAAAACCAAAAATTGCATAGGAAAGATTAATCTTATTTAAAGCCAAGTTGCTTTTCAAAAGGAAGTTTGTTTTAATCTAGTTAAGCAAAATGCAGCTGGGAAAAAGGTAATTTTAGGAATAGTGCCGAATTATACATGTATTGCTGAATAAAGTAGGGGTATTTGGAAAGGAGAAGGATTATGAAGAGGAAGATCCGGGTATGGTTGATGCTGGGTCTATTTGTCCTGTCTGTCGTGGGTTGCTCTTCCGTCAAGAAGGACAATGCTGAGAAAGCAGTTCCCACAGAGACAGTGAGCTTTAAGGTAGCAGTCTTGCGAGGGCCTACGGCAGTAGGAATGATCAAGATGATGGAGAATAAGCCTTCTTTGGGAGATAATGTAAAGGTTGATTACCTGGTTGAACAAACCCCTGATATGCTTAATCCTAAGTTACTGAAGGGGGAAATAGAGATAGCCACGATTCCGACTAATAGTGCCGCCAATCTGTATAACAAAGGGGTTGGCTATCAAATTGCGGCTATGAATACCTGGGGAGTCATGTATGTGCTTAGCAATGGAGTTACTGTTAATAATTGGGCTGATTTGAAGGGGCAACAGATTGATACAGCCTCTAAAGGTGCTGCCTACGATGTGGTATTTCGGTATCTGCTCAGTGAAAATGGAATAGATCCGGAAAAGGATCTGACCCTTAAGTATATTTCCAGTCCGGTAGAACAGGCTCAGATGGCTATAGCGGGTAATAGCAAAATCACCGTCCTGCCTGAACCATGGGTGTCTACTGTACTCAGTAAGAATAAGAATATGAAATTAGCCCTGGATATGCAGCAGGAGTGGACCCGAATTAATGGTGCTGACGTTCCTTTTGCCCAGACCTGTCTGGTGGTAAAAGCGGATTTTGCCAGCAAACATCCCGATATAGTGGACAAATTCCTGCAGGAGTATGCTAACTCCATTGATTGGGTTAATAAGAATCCTGTTGCAGCGGGAGAACTGGTTACCAAACATGATATAGGCATACCTGCTGATATTGCAGGATCAGCCATCCCCAGATGTAATCTGCGCTATATGAGCAGCACAGATGCGAAGTCAGCGATAGAGAAATACCTGCAGGTACTCCTGGACTTTTCTCCTGATTCTATAGGAGGGAAACTGCCGGATGCTAAGTTCTACTACCAAAAATAAGCTGCTCACTCTGGCTTCCATACTAGCACTTCTGCTAGTATGGAAGCTTCTAGCTGTCTTCTTGAACCAGGAAATAATAATGCCCTCTCCGGAGATAACCCTGGTTAAACTGTGGATGGTTATTAGTGCTCATAATTTCTGGCCTTCGGTAGGAGCAACCCTGAGTCGGGGGCTGATAGGGTTTTTGATTTCCTGTGCGGCGGGATTGGTGTTAGGATTTTGTGCTGGCTTTAGTGCGCCTGTTTACTGGCTGCTCCAACCCTGGGTAACGGTAATTAGGACCACCCCGGTAATGTCTGTAGTCATTTTGGCGATTATATGGTTTCAAAGCGACATAGTGCCTATCTTTGTGACATTTCTAATGATATTTCCAATTATCTATAGCAATGTTGTGGCTGGGATAAAGAATGTTGACCAACAATTGTTGGAAATGGCACACATGTACCGGGTCAAAATTCGGCGCATTGTATTTGAACTGTATATACCTTCTATTTTGCCTTACCTGCTGGCAGGAGCTTCTAATGCCATGGGGATTACCTGGAAAGTTATCATAGCCGCAGAAATTTTAAGCCAACCTATTTTTGCAGTCGGAACCAACCTTATGATTGCTAAGATCAATTTGGAGACTGCCCAGGTTTTCGCCTGGACTGTAGTTACGATTATTATAAGTTTTATTTTTGAGTATCTACTTAATACCTTGGAAAATAAATTCAGGACGTGGGGCTAAAGTGAATGGCATTTATATTAAGCAATATACATAAAAGGTTTGGCGATCTATATGTACTAAAAGAACTCAGTATGAGTCTGGAAGAACATCAGCTGATTTGTATACTGGGACCTTCAGGCTGCGGCAAGACTACCTTATTAAACATTATTTCTGGGGTGTTTCCTCCTGACCAGGGTGAAATATCTGGTTTCGAAGACAAAAGCATAAGTTACCTGTTCCAGGAGACCAGGCTTTTACGTTGGAAAACGGTGGAGGAAAACATCGATTTCGTTCTAAAGGATCGCCTGAGCAAGAGTCAGCGAACTGAAATTATTGCCCGCTATGTAGATATGGTCGGACTTAGGGATTTTAAGAATTATTATCCCGACAAGCTGAGTGGGGGAATGAAGCAAAGGGCAGCAATCGCCCGGGCTTTTGCCTATCCGGCAGATATTCTGTTAATGGATGAGCCCTTTAAAGGATTGGATTTGCAGTTGAAAACAGCCTTAATGCAGGCTTTTATTAGTTTATGGCTGATGGATAAGCGGAGTGCATTTTTCGTTACTCACGACATAGATGAAGCTCTGCTACTAGGTGAGAAGATATATGTTTTAACCGAAAGACCCGGGGTAGTCAAAGGCATAATTAGCATCGATATTCCTCATAAAGAAAGAAATTTGCACAATGAAAATATTCTTCGGATTGAGCAAGAGATTTATAAACTTATAACAAATTCCGGGCGGGAGTAAACCGCCAACAGCGTACTAACTATAACCAGGATTGAGCTGGTGAGTTTCAAACAGGGTTATATAATGAAGTGAGTAAGATTAGCTTACCTTACAAAGGAGAGAGTGATGCCAACCGCCAGCCCTCCCAGCAAGGCAAACAGAAATGGTTTTTGGCGCCAATGGAATTCTTTAAGATACTGTTTATAATTATTCTTGAAATCTTTGATTCCAGTCTTAAACTGTTCGATATTTTCTTTGCCGAAGTTGATTCTTAATAAACGGATTTTCTTATTTTCATCGACGTAGATCTGATCGCTTTCGGGCTGGTTTTTCTTAAATAAACGCATCTGTATAATCCTCGCTTGTATTATTTATCAAGTACCTGTTTGTTGTACAGGATACTTCTACATTTTACCACTTCTCGCGCTTAGCCCCAAGTGTTGCAATGATTTAATTTTCATGCTATAGTTTGTAATCTACAGGTAACTTGTGCATACGCGTGATTAGATGAGCAGTTTAATTTTGCAGTTGGTTAAGGGACTATCAAAAAATAAACTAGTCATTTACTCCGGTATTTTTAGCGCTATACTTCGTTATCAAAGCTTGTTATACGTCCAGTATGACTGCGCTTTGAGGCCTTGTCTAGCACTAAAAATACTCGGAATAGTCTACCTCGTTTATTTCTTGATAGCCCCTAATGCTTGGCCGCAAGTAAAATAGACTGTTTTTTCATGGCGTCTTCACATATAATTTATCTAGATGAAGTACAATGAATTGTGGGCATTAAACAGTGACCTCAAGACTAGGGCCCTATGGCAAAAAGATGCGGAGGTGATGTTATGAAAAATAGATGGGGGAAAGGAGATCCGGTTAATCTTTCAGACTTATTAAAAATTACACCGGTTGCCAATGAAATATTGCATTTGAGCGAAGAACTTGGTATGAACTTAACCGAGGTAATGTGGATAGTGTCTCAGATTGTAGAAAACAGCGATGAGATTCCAGGCCCCAATGGTTCAAAGTTGACTGATGATGAATCTCAGGAAGATGAATGGGACGAAATGGACCTGGAGAGTATGGAAGAAGAAATGGATCAAGCCATGTATTTGGTTAACGTCAAGATAAATGGAATGGGAAGATTTCCGGAGATAGGTTTTAAAGCAGGAGTAAATGATAAGGAAGATATGCACTACTTTTTTGATATGGTACTGGAAATGATTGATAAATTGGATTAATGTTTAATAGATAGAGTCCGGGTTTACGCCCGGACTTTATTGCTAAAATGCTTTTCCTGATGGATAGGGGAATGTGGATGATAATAGAATTGACGAAACACATTAAGGTGGTAAGGCCGGAGGCCAAAGCCGTTTTTCCATATAGCAACTCATTATTCATAGACGACGAAGTGAAGGCCATGATTGATGCGGGTTCGGGTGGACGTGCCTATGCGTCGACCCCGGTTGAAAAAATTGAACTGCTTTTGCTCACCCATCACCACTTCGACCATATTAATGGGGTTAGCTTCTTCAACAATGCCAGGAAAATGGCAGGTAGAGAAGAGGCGTGGGCCTTCCAGGATGAGGCTCTATATAAAAAATCGACGGGTTATGAACGCTGGCAGGAATTAATGGGTGGACAAAAAAATGAAAATTGGGAAAGGCTTTTGGAATTACCAGATGACGTGCCTTCACAACTGGGGTTTCAGGCCATTGAACTGGCCGGTGTATTTAAAGATGGCGATGTTTTTAACCTGGGGCAAACATCTTTTTCTGCCGTGCATACACCGGGACATTCTCCGGGGCATTATGCCTTTTTCTTTCCCCAGGAGAGTATTCTTTTTTCAGCTGACTTGGATGTTTCCCCACGCGGTCCCTGGTATGGAAATGAATTTTGCGATTTGGACGATATCATACATTCCATTTACAAATTAATAGCTCTTAAACCGCAAATATTAGTAAGCTCACATAGAAAGGTTTTTGACTCTGGGGTAGAGGATTTGTTTCTAGCATATCTTGATATTGCTCTGCAAAGAGAAGAGAAGATACTGAATTATCTTACGGCACCTAGGAGTATTGACGATATTGCTGCCCAAGATTTCATCAACGAATGGGAGCAAAGGAACCAACATGTATTATTTTGGCATAAGATGATGATTTTAAAGCACCTGCAACGCTTGGAAAAACTAGGCCAAGTTGCAAAAACTCCCGATGATAAATATATTAAGAATTAACTTGATCTTAACAGAAAATTATCATTTTATTATTCTAAATTTAAGGTAATGGGAATAGAATGGGTTTAGGGTAAAATAAGAAGGGAAGGAAAGGAGGGATAAAGAATGGATAAGAAATTAATTGATGAAATTCTTAGAGACATTGGTCTAGAACACATTGATGATGATGAAACAGACCAACAATAAGCCGGAGCCATTTAAGGTGAGAACTTAAATGGCTCCACTTTTTTTTTGCCTATTCTGTTGCGCCTCTTCCAATTCAGCTAACATCGCTATTCCATTTCAATTGTAACCTTGTAGCAGTTAATATTCACTTCTTTTAAATATCTATAGTTTTGTTTTGAGGTTGATAAGCTGTCCGCCAGTGTCTCGAAACATAGACTCTCACTAAATTCACATATAACTGACTGCATAAAGCTATCTTCGCTATATAAAGCAAGCTTAATCGTTTGTTCAATACGAAAATCCGATTCTTTCCTAAACACTTGGCACATCCGCAAAAGATCGCGATAAGCACCTTCTCGAATCAATTCAGGTGTCAATCGAGTGTCTATGGCGATGACCATTTGACCATCAGTGGTGATGGCAAGATTAGGTTTGGCGCTTGCCTCTACTGTAAAGCAAGATGAATCTAAAGAAAGCGCGTAGCCTGTTAGCATCACTCTTCCCTCGGCTTGATAGTCCATCATAAGCGATTGCATCTCGTCATCTGTTAAATTATCAAGCAGATTTTTTACCATCGGCAAATCACCTTTTAATAATGCTCCGGCGGTTTGAAAATTAATCCGCAGGCGTTTGCTTTCAAGCTCAGCCCGATCATCGAGATAGACGATGCTTTTCATATTCAACTCGTCCAAAACGATGTTTTTCATTGCGTTGAGCGCTGACGCAAGCTGCTGTTCGGCAACGACATAGAGAACCGATAATGGTTGCTTGACCTTCAACTGCTTCTCGTTACGTAATTTTAATGCCATGGCGATAACTTTACGTACCAGACTGGTATCATCAAGGATAGTAGCATCACTATCTTCAGCTTTGGGGAAATCACTTAAATGAACCGAGATAACCGTGTTGAGTTCATATTTTCGCACCATGTTCTGCCATATATGCTCCGTCATAAACGGAATAATAGGTGCCATCACTTGCTGGATGGTTTTTAAGGCTCGATACAAGTATGCATAGGCAAGTTGATCACCATTCCAGAATCGACGTCGGTTCACCCTTATATACCAGTTGGACACATCGTCAGTACAGGCTTCAAATGCTTTAACTACCGTAACCGTATCATAATTGTTATAACTGAGGGTAGCAGCCTTGACAAATGTTTTGATTCTGCTGTCCAGCCACCGATCCGTTATATTTGAACTCTCGTGAGCTCCTGCTGGGTCAATCACTGGTTTTACAATCTCAGCATAGGTCATAAAAAAGGTATATATATTCCAAAGTGATAGTAACCTGCGCCGTGCTTCATCACCAAGGTTAAAACCAAAACGCACATCACTGGATGTATTAGCCCCGGCAAAGAGATAGCGTATGGGGTCTGCACCCACGGTTTCAGCCGCATCATCAAATTTGATCATGTAGCCGGTTTTGGAAAACTTGGTACCGTCCTCGGCAACAACACTGTTGTAGGCCAGGACTCGCTCATAAGGCGCTTTCCCAGTTAAGGTAACACTCATGAACAATAACGAATAAAACCACAGTCGTACTTGTTCACGCATTTCCGTAACCCACTCAACCGGGAAGCTTTTCTCCCACTGTGCACGATCTGTAAAATAACCCAGGGTTGAAAAAGGAACAATGCCTGCATCCAGCCAAACGTCTCCCACTTCCGTGACTCTGCAGACCTTTTTTCCACATTGAGGACACGTAATCTGTATCTCGTCAATCCAGGGACGGTGGAGTTCAGGCAGTTTATCTACCTCCTCACCCCCAAGCTGACGTAGTTCATCCTTAGAGCCTACAACCGTAACCTTCCCACAGCTTTCGCAAGGATAGAAAGGCAAAGGCAAACCATAGAACCGTTTGCGGGAAATATTCCAATCACCCATATTGTTAAGCCAATCAGTCATTTGTTTGCCAATATATTCAGGCTCCCACCGAACCTGGCTGGCAGCCTCGATAAGCTTTGGCTTTATCGCTTCAGTTTGGATGTACCACTCACGAACCAGTCTGAAAAGCACCTCCGTCTTACAGCGCCAACAAACCGGATAGCTGTGGGTATATGGATGAGTTTTAAAAAGCTTGCCCTGTCTCTCAAGCCGGTCAAAAACAGTTGCAGCAGCTTCACCGGCTACTTTTCCACTTAAGAAGTCATATTCCTGTAAAAAGATGCCATTCTCATCGATTGGACATATTTCTGCTAAGCCCAGGCTTTTACCTAAATCGTAATCCTCGGCACCGCAACCGGGGGCAATGTGAACGACACCGCTGCCCTCATCTGCGGCAACCTCCTCCCAGGCCACGATCTTATGCAGCAACTCTTGCTGAACAGGCAGAAATGGGAAGAAGGTTTCATACTGAAGTCCAATCAGTTCGCTTCCTTTAAGGGTTTGCAGGATTTCCTTTCTCCCGTCTATATGCTTTAAGGCTGTTTTAGCAAGAAGCAGGGGCTTTTTCCCGTCCTCATAGTTGATGATCACATAATCAATTTCAGGATTTACTGCCAGGGCTACATTGGCCGAAAGTGTCCAGGGGGTTGTGGTCCAAACCAGTATTTCGAATCCCTGGTCTATGACCGGAAGCTTTGCAAATACTGCGGTATGGGTTATTTCTTCGTGCGAACCAGACATTTCATGCTGGGACAAAGAGGTTCCACAGCGAGGACACCAAGGCATAGGTCGGTGTGATCTTACGATCCACCCGTTATCGTCGCAGGTTTTCAGAAAATACCAAATACCCTCGATGTTTTCATCGGTGTGGGTAAAATAGGAATGATCCCAATCCATCCATTGACCCAGTCGTTTCGATTGTTCCGTAATTATTTCTGAAAAGCGGGTTATTCTTTCCACGCACTTATTTGTAAACGCCGCCATGCCATAGTTTTCAATATCCTTTTTATCTTTAAATCCCAGTTCCTTTTCCACTTCAACTTCTACCCACAAGCCCTGGGTATCAAAGCCGTTACGATAGTGGCAGGAATGACCGTTCATGGCCTTATAGCGCAAAATGATATCCTTAATGCTTCGACCCCAGGCGTGATGAACACCCATTGGATTATTGGCAGTAATAGGACCATCGAGAAATCGAAATGGCGGATGCTGCTGATTCTTTTCAACCAGCTTGGCAAAGCAGTTTTCTTCCTGCCATAAGTTCAGGATATTGTGCTCCATCTTTATGAAGTCAGGCTTCTCCGTAGTAGTTACAGGTTTTATTGCGTTTGACATATTTGATATTTCCTTTCATTATATAGTTTTCCCTAATGTCGGAAATATCTTCAATTGCATTGGCTAAGCACATAGCCTGACCACCTCCCAAGTTTTAATTTTTGTTGGAGGCGTAAAGTACAAAAAAGCTTTCGTTCCGCAAAAGGAACGAAAGCTTTACCTTTTATCATACCACCTATTACGACATACCAACATATGCGTTCCCTTTAACGGTGGAAAGCCGTCATAACTTACTCGCAAAGTACCCAGGAAGGCACTTAATACTTTGGGCATGCAACTCAGGAGTGATTTTCAGCATTTTTCTAATACTTATTAGGCTCACACTATCCCTAACTCGCTGTAAGGTTCGAAAAGGCTTACTCTCTCCATCATCGTCTTTATATAGGTTCACATTATAGTGTATGTAGCTAAATTGGTCAAGATTCGCAGCAAAGTCTTCGTTAATTTCAACTACAAAGGCACAGTCGAAAATATGAAAGTTAGGCTGTAATCAGGGCCTCAACTATAGTTCTTACTGCTGAGTTAATCTATGCGGAAACGTAAGAAAACGGTATACCCTAGCAGAGCTAAACAAAAAGACCTCTATACGGAGGTCTAAAAAATGTTTTTATTAAATTACCAATCCTAAATTTTTATCATTAAACCTTTTTGCCAATTATCCCAGTTATAGATTTTAATCCTAGATTTAGTCCAATCAGCTAACATTAGACATAAAAGAAAAACCAGACTAATATTATATTTTTATTCCTAATTTAGGGTGTGATATTTTATCTATTGTGCATTTAGTTTGAGTAGCTCAGAAACGGTTACAAATTCGTATCCTTGATCCTTAAGATTTTTAATAACAATCGGCAGTGCTTCGATAGTTTGTTTGCAAGTGTCACTGGCATGCATCAGGATGACATCTCCCGGATGAACCTTTTTGCTTACTCTATCGACTATACTGTTTACACCTGGATTCATCCAATCCAGAGAATCGGTTGACCACTGTATCACTTCATAGTTACACTCATGGGCAGCTTCGATTACTTGGTCATTAAAATCTCCATTGGGGGTTCTAATTAGATTAGCATCAACTTCAGTAACTTCCTTAATATTATTATGTGCCTTCATTATCTCTTCTTTTATTTCATTTTTGCTTAAGTTGCTTAAATTAATGTGGCGGTATCCATGACTCGCGACTTCATGGCCGTCTTCCTTTATTCGTTTAGGAACCTCCGGGTATTGTTTTACCCAGGGACCGGATAGAAAGAAAGTGGATTTTATGTCATTTTTCTTTAAGATATCTATAACTGGCATAGGGGTATTATTGCCCCAGCTAATATCAAAGGTAAGGGCAACTACCTTTTTGTCTGTTTTAACTTCATAGACCGGTTTTAATTTGTGATAGGCCTGGACATATACTACGCTGCTGGTCAAAAGTATAGTTGCTAATAGTGCTATAAGGACGATCTTGGTTCTGGCTTTAAGCTCATAAAATCCAAATATTCTAGGCATTTTTTAATCCTACCTCCCTATCCTATGTTTTTATATTTTTATTTCCTGAAAACCGGCTTTATTCCTTATTTTCTAATTTTATTAATTCGCTCATAGTAACGAATTGATAACCCTCCTTGGTTAGTTTATCCAGCAAAATATCTACTGCCTTAGCTGTTTCTAGGCCATTGCTGGCCCCATCATGAAGAAGTATGATCTGTCCCGGCTTAATATTATTTATAATATGATTTGCAATTGTAGTTCCGCTGGTACCGACTTTCCAATCTTTACTATCCTGCTGCCAGGTCCAGTAGGCAACTGTTAATTGTTCATCCTTGATTAGATTTACAAGATTATCTGACAGATATCCTCCAGGTGGGCGGAAAAGTACAGGTTTTTGCGAAGTGATTTTTTCAATTAAGGCAGCAGCGGTATCGATTTCTTCCTTAAAGATCGCTGTTTGATTGCTGCTAAATCGTGAATAGCTATGGCTATAGCTATGGTTGGCAATTTCATGACCCCTTTTTGCCATATCTTGGAGTATCTGAGGCTGTTTTTCAGCCCGATTGCCTATTACAAAAAATGTTGCATGGGCGTTATACTTCTCTAAACTATCTAAAAATACAGGTGTTTTTTCTGGATCGGGACCGTCATCAAAAGTCAAAGCTACCGCCTTTTGGGAGGTTTTCACCATCGTAATGACCAGCTTCTCTTGTTTCCATTTATTCATATTGGGATGTAAAGCGACGTTGAAGGTGCCGAAGGTGCCGAAGGATAAACATAGCAGAAATAGACCGGTGCCCATGAATCCCAGCGTTCTTTTCTTCAGTAATAGTATCAAAATATACCTCCTCAGGGTTATGGGTAAAGATAAGCTTGGGGTTTAGTTCTTTTAGAAGTATATTAGCCATACAGGAAAATTATGTGCTTTAGACTCGAATATGAGTATTTTGTAATGGCTAAGTCGAAAGACGACTTAAATAATTGGTGTATGTATCGGAAACATTCCAATAATTATGAAATATAGACTACAATAAAACAAAATGCTAATTAGTTTTTTTGTTGGGTATTCATTGCACAAAAGTATTTAGCTTTTGCAATAGTAGTAATATGGGAATTGTGAATTGCGGGTAACATGCGGATGGTAACAAATATATCGAAATGGAGTGAGCTCAATGCAAGCAGAAAAATCAAAAGAAGAACTGTTAGAGGAATTAGAGGACCTAAGACGTCAAGTCAGTGAAATGAAAAAATCAGCGACTGAAGCCAATGCTATTTTTGAATCTTTAAAGGAAAGTGAAGAAAGATTTCGGGGCCTTTTTGAAAATGCCAGCGATGGCATCTGGGCCCAAGACTTAAAAGGTAATTTTACCTGGGCCAACAAGATAACAGAAACCACTACTGGATATACCCTTAAGGAATTTTTGGGTATGAATATTGCCGAGATTATAACACCAGAGTCCCTTCAGGAAGCCCGAAAGATAAAGCAAAGGCTTATGAATAATGAATTATTACCGGTATATGAATTGGATGTTAAGACCAAGGATGGGAGAGTGGTTCCCCTGGAATTAAACAGCCATCTCATTATGAAAAACGGAGAACCCTTTGGGGTTGAAGCAATCCTGAGGGATATAAGTGAGCGTAAACGTATTGAGCAGGCCCACCATGATTCAGAGGTTAAATACCGTGCATTAATGGATTATTCTAGTGATGCAATAGTTCTGGCGGAATTTGAAGGTGATTTAATAGAAGTAAACAGGAAAGCTGAATCTCTGTTGGGATATTTGCAAGAAGACCTTTTGAACATGAGGTTTATTGATCTTCATCCGCAAGAAGAGGCTGAAAGAATTGAAGGCGGTTTGGCGGAATTATATGAAAAGGGGTCAACTTATTTAAATGATATATTGGTTCTAACCAAATCAGGCAGGACATTTCCCGCCGAATCAACGGCAACAATAGTTGAGTATGGTGGTAAAAAGTTGATCCAAGCGGTTATTCATGATATAACCAAACGCAAACGAAATCAAGAAATTATTACTCGCCAGGCCCAAGAAATTATGGAAATTTCCACACCAGTTGTGCAGATTTGGGATAACGTGCTGGCAGCACCAGTAATAGGGACTCTTGATAGTCAGCGCGCTGAGCAGTTTACCGAACGCTTGCTGAATAAAATTGTAGAAACAAATTCTCCAATAGCCCTTGTGGATATCACAGGGGTGCCGGCAATTGATACCAGAACCGCGCAGCACCTTATTGACACCATTAGTGCTGTACAACTTCTGGGGGGACAAGCAATACTAACGGGTGTAAGGCCTGCAATTGCACAGACGCTGGTACATTTAGGAATTAATCTTAACGGCGTTGTTACACGACCGTCTTTAGCGGCAGGGCTCCAAGTAGCATTCCAAAAACTTGGCCTACAGATAAAAAACAATAATGAGTTATAGGGGGATTGAGCGGTTGATAGCTAAAAACACTTCAGTTATAAAGATATATAATACTCTTTTGGTTACAGTTCCGGCTGATCCTGATGATAACACCATAACAGAACTACAAGAGCATGTGCTGGAGTCCATGGAAAAGTGCGTTGCGAAAGGAGTTATTCTCGATATTTCAATGGTTGAGACCCTGGATTCATTTTTTGCTCGAACCATCACCGAAACTATTCAAATGGTTGCCGTTATGGGTGGGGATACTGTCATTGCAGGTATGCGGCCTAGTGTGGCTATTACAGCTATACAGTTGGGATTAAATCTAGGTAATGTTAGAACTGCTCTGAATGTTGAACTTGCTTTGGATATGGTAGCTGATTTTAGGCCAGGAGGTCAAAAATGATGACCGGGAGAGATGCTTGCGAGGTAAGCATAGATTCAGAGAACGAAATGATTTCAGTTCGAAAAGTGATTCGGAATGTCGCCACTGAGATGGGGTTTGGGGTAACAGACGTAACTCGTATTGTAACGGCAGCCTCTGAACTTACCAGAAACATTTTCCTGTACGCTAGTTCGGGGACTATGATTTGGAGGACATGCGAAGTAAATGGTAATACAGGTATTGAGTTAATCTTTGAGGATCATGGGCCGGGCATTGCTGATATCGAAGAGGCTATGCAGGCGGGATTTACAACAGGAGGAGGATTAGGTTTGGGATTACCGGGGACTAAGCGCTTAATGGATGATATGGAAATCAAATCCCAAAAAGGAGAAGGTACGGTGATTACCATACGTAAATATTTGAGGAGATGTTAAGTTGAAGCCTGAACGAAATATTTTCGAGGTTTCTCATGCCAGTGACATAAGTGCGGCAAGACGAATGGCCAGAGAGATTGCATGTGCAATTGGATTTAATCCAGAGGTAAGTGAAGAGATTGTTTTGGTTGTCAGTGAGTTGGCTTCCAATTTACATAAACATGCGAAAATTGGAACGCTTATTTTTACTTCAATATCTGATGGAGAAAGAATAGGGTTGAAAATAGAGTCTAATGATAATGGACCTGGAATAGCGGACATTGAACAAGCCATTACTGATGGTTTTTCGACTGCAGGGAGTTTAGGATTTGGCCTCGGTACGGTGAATCGAATTATGGATGAATTTAATATCATATCAGTACAGGGATTGAGAAAAGGAACCCAGATAGTCTGCAAGAAATGGCTGAAAAATAACGTTCAGAGTGCTGAGCAATGTCCCCTGGAGGTTGGTGTTGCAACCCGTGCTCATCCCTTGATGGTAGTGAATGGCGATGATTATGTTATTAAACAATGGGGTGAAAATCTGCTGGTGGCAGTTATTGATGGTCTTGGACATGGACCATTAGCACATAAGGCGGCTCATACTGCACGGCAGTATATAGAAAACCATTTTGATCAGCCCGTTTCAGCAATTTTTAATGGAGTAGGAAGAGCTTGCCGAGGCACTAGGGGAGTAGTAATGGCTTTGGCGAAGTTCGAATGGGGCTTAGAAAAGCTTAGTTTTGCCAGCATCGGCAATATTGAAACCAGAGTGTTTGAAAATCAAGAAAAATTGAACATTATTGTACGCCGTGGGGTGATTGGATTTAATGCACCGAACCCTCTGGTTATACAAAATTCATGGAATCCTAAAAATATTATGGTGATGCATTCAGATGGTATGAAAAGTCACTGGAAATGGGATGATTTCCCTGATTTAAAAGATAAGTCGGCAATGTTTATTGCACAAAGTTTGTTAAACAACCTTGACAGGGAAGATGATGATGCTACCGTTGTTGTGGTTAAAAGTTCAGAAGATGTCAGTAGATAGTTTATTCTCTACAACACACAGGAAAAAGTCTTTTTGAAGAGAGATGCCGGGTATAATAGTCTGATGATATATTATAGAGTGCGTTATTAGTTTGGGGGGAAAGCAGGAAATTGAATAATGATGATCTGATAAGGAAATTAAAGGAATCTGATGCAACTATAGAAAATCTACGCGATGAACTTGCTCAGACCCATAGTGGATTGTTAGCTCTTACCCTGGAATTGGAACAGCGTGTGGATGAACGTACCGCACAACTTCAAGCCCGTGCTCATCAGCAGGCGGTTGTGGCAATAGTTGGTCAAAAAGCATTAGCAAATAGCAATCTAAATGAATTAATGAATGAGACAGTTATATCCGTTTTGCATACGCTTGAAGTTGAATACTGCATAATACTGGCATGTTCTGATGACAAGGACATTTTAGAAATTAAAGCCGGGGTATGTCAGGAAGGAACTGAAATGGATACCCTATTATCTATAAACAGCTCCAATCAATACACAAAACTAACTCGCTTTTATAATAAGTCAGTAGTTTTTGAATCTTTACAAAACGAAACGGATTTCAAAATACCAGAGATACTTAATAATCGTGGAATAATAAGCGGAATGTCAGCATTAATTAGCGGCGCTGACCAAGCACTTGGGTTCCTGGAAATATATTCTAATGAAAAACATGTGTTTACCAGTGATGATATTCATTTTATGGAATCTATTGCCAATGTCCTGGCAGGAGCTATTGAACGCAAGCAGACGGAAGATCACCTAAAATACTATAGTATGCATGATTCACTTACAAATCTGTATAATCGTACCTATTTTGAAGAAGAAATGAATCGTTTAATTAACGGACGGCTTAATTCCGTTGGAATTATTATGTGTGATATAGATGGACTAAAGCTTATTAATGATACTCTGGGGCATAATTATGGAGATAGACTTTTGAGTGCGACTGCGGACATTCTTCGAGAATCATTTCGTAGTTGTGATGTGATAGCTAGAATTGGGGGCGATGAATTTGTTATTCTGCTTCCTAATGTTAATGAATCAATACTTGAATCATTCAGTAGAAGAATTAGGACTGTTATTGACAACTATAATATAGCTAATCCAGAACTTCCTTTAAGTTTATCAATCGGATTTGCTGTTGATCCAAATGGTTCCAATAAAATGAATGGGCTGTTAAAGGAAGCAGATGACAAAATGTATCGTCAGAAATTACAACACAGGCAAAGTTCACGTAGTGCCATAGTACATACGCTAATGGAAGCATTAGCAGAACGAGATTTTATCACCCAGGGGCATGCAGACCGTTTGCGGCATTTGGTAAGAGAGGTAGCTATAGCCATTGGTTTGCCGGAGAATAAGATTGGTGATTTACAACTGCTGGCCCAGTTTCATGATATTGGAAAAGTTGGAATTCCAGATAGCATTCTTTTTAAGCCGACTTTTCTTGTTCCCGAGGAAATTATTGAAATCCAACGTCACAGTGAAATTGGTTATCGGATTGCTATGGCTGCACCTGACCTCGTGCCAGTGGCTGATTGGATTCTTAAGCATCACGAATGGTGGAATGGACAAGGGTATCCCCTAGGACTTAAAGGGGAAGAAATTCCGATGGAATGCCGCATATTAGCTATTGCTGATGCTTACGATGCTATGACAAATCACAGGCCTTATAGGCAAGCTTTATTTACTTATGAAGTTATAGCGGAACTAGAGAAGTGTGCCGGGCATCAATTTGATCCTGAGTTGGTGCCAAAATTTTTAGAAGTATTGCATAACAAAGAAATTATACTTAAATAGTTTTGACCATTTACTAATTCCTTCAATCGCTATATAATGTTACAGGCAGGTAGTATTCAGAAGTGGTTAATTAAGATCTCAACGTAGTAAAAACATAGAATTAATTATGGGTCGTTAACTCAGCGGGAGAGTGCTTCCCTGACACGGAAGAAGTCGTTGGTTCAAATCCAATACGACCCACCATAAGAAATCAGTTATACCGGGGCTTAAAGGCCCCGGTATTTTGGTGGGCAACTCTAAATTTAGATCTGGAAAAGGAATATAATACTTCCTTTTTTCAAAATTAATTGAGAATTATCCCTCTCTTAGTGGTATTATTCCATTTAAGGGAGGAATAAGAAATGTCTATCATTACAGTATGTTGTGTCCCAGAAGGAATAGCTATGGCAGCAGACAGCAGATTAACAGGGCAGAAGAACTATCCAAATGGAATGGTTGATCGATTTGCAATTTCCGATAATTCGCAGAAGCTATTTTTATTAACAAAAACCAAAGTCGGGATATCATTTTGCGGAGCTGCTATCATTGATGGGAGAACCATTTCGGATGTAATAAGGATTTTTGAAATTGAAGACATTGATGAGGATGATACCGTAAGCGATGTGGCAGAAAAACTCCATCGCAGATTAATTGAAACTTACAAAGGACATGAACTTAGTTTTTTCGTTGCCGGGTATCGAGACGAAGAACCTTATGTATATTCAATTTGGCCAGGAGGATGCGAGAGAAATAACGCTTCTCCGGAAGGGGATATTTTGTATAGAGTAAATTTTAATGGCGAGTATGAGGCATTAGAAAAACTACTTAATGGTAATATACCTACTCAATTTAATTTTCCACTGATGCCGCTAAAAGATGCACTTGATTTTTCCGAGTTTCTTGTGGATGTAGTTATAAAATATCAAAGATTTGAAGATAGAGTCGCAACCTGTGGAGGGCCTATTGATAGTCTGATAATCACAAAAGATTATGCACGGTTTGTGAAACACAAAATATTCAATATATAGGTTTTAAATTGTATCAAAATATCTAATTTGAAGCCGCTCAGAGATGGGCGGCTATTTCTATTGGAGAAGGGAGATGGGAGTTGCCAAACATTGATTGGAGTCAATTAAGTGTTGCGGCTATAGTCTTACTAGTGCCTGGTTACCTCAGGGGCAAGGGCATTGATTTATTACGAAGTAAAGGCCAAGCAAAAATTGATATCCATCCGATCAAAATGATGAGATTAAAAAGGTTATTGAAAACAACACCGCGGCGACAAATAATCTTATCTCATTCCTACAAATAACCCTTACCAAGAACGAGAGCTCAATGGAGCAGGTCGTTACAAAACCCAGCATATACCTGGCATGGCCACCCAGATGAATGCCATCTGGGATATGGTAAAGCCCGGGAAGTGAGGTGATGCGAATTGGATGTACTTGAAAAACTAGTCTCCCTGGAGGAAAAGAGAGTCTCAACCCCCATGGTTAGCATGCTTGTAATGCTGTCTTTTTGTTTGTTTATGTATTGGCACCGGGGAGATATAAGCTCAAATCTGGTTAATATCCTTGGGTCACTTATTGCAGGGGTAATCGGTGTGTCTATAGCCAACGTAGCCGATTCTGCTCTTGGAAAGGGGACAACTATGTCTACAACGGCAACTGGCCTTGATGGGGCTGTTTACTATCATTTTTAGGGTTTGTGTAAACCAGGGGGCTTCGGCCCCATTTTTTTGTTCAACCAGTGTAAAACTATGACATATTTTGTAGGAGTAAGGTATATAAAGTTGATAAATAAGTGAAACTTGTTGCAGGAAAATTTATACTTCTGTAGAATGAAATGCAAGAGAAGAAATTAGACAGGATGATATATATGAATAACACAATATTCGAAAATACTATAGGGACATTACTAGATTTATTAAAGCAACAAGTAGCTAAGTTTACTTTTCAAAATGATTCGGTAAGCCTACAAATTAACAGCGAATTTCCAAATCCGACAAATATAGATCCAAATGAATTAGGTTTAATTATTAATGAAATTGTCCAGATCACTGTTATGCTTCTAAAAACTTCTCATTTACCAACTATGGATTACCAAGGGGATTCAGACTATTTACATAGAATTTCAATAGTTAAAAATGCAATAGTAACCGATAAATTAATAAGGAAATATAGGTTTTTTACTGGTCCTGTTATTAACCCTCTAAAATCAATTTCCATGAATCCTATTATTAAGCCTGGAGTTAATAGTCAATTTAACCTTGTTTCAGTTAATCTAATACTTGAGTATTCAGATGGAGGCCGAGATAAAAAGATTAATACGGAAATGAATATTGATCACATTGAAGATTTAATTACTGGCTTGGAAAAAATGCGTGATGCTGTTAAGAAACTGGAACAGAAAATTGAAAACATTCAATTTGTGGAGGAAATTAATTGATGAATGCCGTTTGTGTACCACGAGATGAATATCATTTTGGGCAGTTTTATATAGGGTATGAAAGCGGATGGGCTGAAACTGCATCATTTACAATGCCTTCGGGTGAATCATTTACAAAGCCTTTGCTACAAACAAATGTAATAACATGTATTTCCCAAATAGATTCTGGATCAATATATACATTTAAGGGCATTGAACTGAAAAAGATCATAAGAGACTCATATTTGGGGAATTTTGATAGGTTCAGTTTAGAATATAACTCCGTAACCAATAATAACAATGGAATAATAGAAGTTTCGGCGGAGGCCCAAATGGATAAAAAGAATTTGGATAAAGCTGAAGAGGCAAAAAATATAAAAAGCGAACCCATTTTGCTACCAGAATCTGATTGGGTAATTCAGCATGGTGGAGAGTTACTGATGTCCCAAAATGGACTTCTAACTTCTTTTATGCTAGCTGCCATGAAGCAAGTCACAGAAGAAAAATTAGATGATGGTAGTATATATTGTGAAATACCTTCATGCCCTGGAGTATGGGCAAATGAAGATACGCTACAAGAATGTATAATAGAGCTTCGCCAGGCCCTTGAGTTATGGTTATTTCTTAAGATTAAAGATAATGATCCACTTCCTGTCTTAAATGGAATAGATTTAAACACGATAGGAAGTGAATTTATTGAAACCGATGAGTAGGGCAGATATTATTCGATGCCTGAAATCATTAGGGTTTAAAGGCCCCGTTATTGGACAAGGACCCCATCCATCTTTTATGATTAGGGGTACAGTGAAATTACAACTCCCTAATCCGCATAAAAAAAAGGATGTATATGATCCATTGCTTTCAAAGTTAAAACGTCAAGCTGAAGTTACAGATGAGGAATGTAAATCTGCCTAAACTATTGCAAATAGGGGCTTCGGCCTCTTTAATATTTTCTGCTATAATTTTTGGGTGATATAATTATGAACTGCGAACAACTCCAGCAATCGATAACCGCAACCCTGGCAGAAATAGACCAAGTAAAACGTGAAATCGAAGCGGCCGCTGATCCGCGCGAGGAGCTTAGGCTGACGCGGTAGAAGAAAGAATTGCAGATCAGGCAGCTGTGGAACATTGACCAGTTGGAGGCTCTAAGGGAGTAAAAAGCCGGGGTGATATGCCCCGGCTGTGCGCAATAAATTGAATAATGGTGGTGAACATGACTCTAATCGTATTCTTAAACTATGCATATCATCATAACATTTTGTCTTTCATAACCTCTATATTGGGATATCCAAACATAATTGAACGGCCCATTTCTCCATTAGGTAGTTCGAAATATCCTAACTCGTAGGTTGTCTCATTCAATACCTCATTCCAGTCCGGCGAGGACATACCGGGAATGTCGTATCCTAATAAAACCTCTTCATCTGGAATTGCATCAAATACTCCAAATATTGCATAAATTCCAGGTTGAGCAGGAATGATGGTTATCAATTTGCCATTCGTATCCAATTCGTCAATTTGGTTCCCATAAACAACAACTGGTTCGAACCTAACATCTTTATCAGAATTCTTAAAGGCTGGTTCATCAGTATTTATTTTTCTTGCCGCCAAAATACACCCCCAAAAAAAGAATAATATTTAGTATTCACTAAAGGATGATATAAATCCTTTAGATGAAAAGTTGCCTACCAAATTGCCCACAAAGGGTATCAAAATAAGGCCAAAACCGTACAACTGTTTGCAAAAGCAGAAAAAATAAATCCTAATATAATGGGCATTTGCAAATATATACTAAGCCCAAATAAGCCCAATTTATAACTGACACGGAAGAAGTCGTTGGTCCAAATCCAAACGACCCACCATAAGAAATGAGTAATACCGGAGTTTAAAGGCTCCGGTATTTTTTTATCCCCACAAGTTTCCCGCTGCTTATCATGCGAAGCAATTAGCTCTTTTCGACATTGCTAAAAGATTGCGAATAAAGACTGGGGCTCGCTTCGGTTATTTATTTCGAGCATAGGGGCCGGGGGAGACCCCAGCTTTACCTAGCTATTTAGTTTGTAGAGCAAACTTACAAAGAATTGCATGGGCAGGATAACATAGGAGCACGCAGTTAATAGGGAATAACGCTTACTTGTACCCCCATAATTAACGTTCACCATTCGCATTATATAATGAGGGACTATTGTAGCAAGGGAGGATCTCAATATGAAAATAGGTGTGTGCACTGCCCCGATTGCACCGATTCATTCAGCGGCTTTTTCACCCAGATCATATAATCCAAAGGCAAAAGTGCCTATTTCAATTACCAAACCAGCTGCAAAACAATCGCAGTTCTTCATGGTTTTGTCTGCACTGTTAACTGCCGATAGCTCGCATTTGCCAACAAAAAAATGAAATTAAGTGCTATGAATAACAGCATTACTATTACATAATTGTATGCTGTTTGGGATTTATTTCGCCAGGGGTGAATGCTGTATCAGATTCTGCCGAGAGATTCTGCGGGTCTTCTTTGAACGAATGCTTTTTAGACTTGTCATTTTGTTGAGATGATTGTTGGTTCACCCATTCTTTTATATGCAGGGCTTGTGTGCTATCGTTATAGCTATCGAAATTTATCCCTTCACTTATATCGCTTCCTCTTTTCAATTGCATTTTTATACACCCACTCTATTTTCCCTTAGTGTAAGTACCAATTCTGAATGAAGGCTGAATTAAGTCCCAATAACTGCTTAAAAAGAATAGGTATTACTATGTCATTATTGTATGCGGAGCTGGAGGAATGGCTGGATATCCCGGCTTTTTTGCGTTTCTGGTAAGCTTGCCTTGGTCATGTGCGAAAGTAAAGTCAAAGACTATATATGGAATGTTTGGGATTGTAGTATAATGTTGAGAAATGATGAAAAGAATGTGCCTACGGCTTTTACACACTAAGTGTGGGTTGGCCATACTTTGCACTCCGAAACTAGACCAGCTAGACACACCTATGACACCTATGAAACCTATGAAACCGGAAAATGGAGGAATAATTGTTTTGGGCATAATTAACCAGGCCTCAATTTTAAACTTAATTAAAAAGGCTGGGAAAACAAGGATTAAGATCTTGTATTTGATTGCTTTGGTTATTTTAGGGGCAATATATATTCGTTTTACTTGGATAGTAGCCTACAATAATGTTTCGGAACAGGCATTAACCTTATCTAGAACAACAAAAACATTATTACAGGATAAAGCCTTAGGTTATCTGGAAGCTAGTCCTGATGATGTAGAAAAAATGCAATATAAGCATATAAAAGCTAGTCTAATGGAAGTTGCAAGAGTCAACAAGAATATCCGTTTTGTTTATCTTTATACTCAAAAAGATGAGAAGCTTTATTTTATGGTTGACTCGGAACCAGTTAACTCCAAAGATTACTCTCCGCCTGGGCAGGAGTATACTGAAGCTAATCAGGCTTACATACAGCCTTTTGTCAATGGTGAAGCTTTAATTACAGGTTCGGTAAGCGATCGCTGGGGAAACTGGATTAGTATTCTAATGCCCATTAATGATCCTGAATCAGGAAGAATAATCGCGGTCTTGGGAATGGATTATGACGAGAAAACATGGAATAGTGCCATATATGTTCATGTAATTCAGGCGGTCACGGTTATATTGGCTTTGTTTTTACTGATGCTGGTATTTTATTGGCTGTTAGTGAGAAATGAAGCATTGAGAGATGAAAAACGCAAATTAGATATAGCAAACGATGGGCTTAAGAAGTCTGAGGAAAAATTTGCCAAGGCTTTCCATTCTGGTGCGGTATTGATGGCAATTTCAAGGATAGAGGATGGGCGTTTCGTTGATGTAAACGCCTCATTTTTAGATACATTGGGTTTTGACAGGGATGAAGTAATAGGAAAGACAACAAGTGATTTAAATATATTTGATGAGGAACAAATAGCATTTATTATGAAAATGGCAGATGAGGGAAGAGCATGTGATCTTGAAGTAGCTATAAGAGGACAGGATGGTTTATTGCGTACTGGTATTTTAACGGTCGACCGTATTGATATTGGAAACACCCAGTGTTGGCTGACTAGTATGATGGATATTACTAAACGCAAAGAAAATGAAGAGGAAATTAGGTATTTAAGTTTCCATGATAGTCTTACCGGTGTATATAATCGGGCATTTTTTGAAGAAGAATTAATGAGATTAGACACTGAACGTTGTTTGCCTTTGAGTATAATTATGGCTGATCTAAATGGATTGAAATTATTAAATGATACATTTGGGCATCAAACAGGTGATGAATTATTGAAGATGAGCTGTAAAATATTTAAGAAAGTTACTCGTGAGGAAGACATAGTAGCCCGAATTGGTGGTGATGAGTTCGTGATTCTTCTGCCGAGGACTCCTGAAAAGCATGCTCAAAATATGGTGGAAAGAATATTGAAAGAATGTGATGAGGTAGAACTTAATGGGATAAGAGTCAGCATTGCATTAGGAGTAGCTTGTAAAGAAGACTTGGATACTGATATTAAAAAAATAATGATGTTAAGTGATAAACGAATGTATAGCAAAAAATTATTGGAGGGTAAGAGCTGCAGAAGTCACCTAATAACTTCTCTCTTAGGAATATTGAATGAAAAAACCTTTGAAACCAAGGAACACTGTTATCGATTAGCATTTTTAAGTAATGAACTAGCGCAGAAAATGGGTTTAAGTGATGAGGAGTTAGAAAGACTAAAAGTTTTGTCAGTGATGCATGATATAGGGAAAATAGCAGTTTCAGATGGTATTTTATCCAAACCGGGGAAATTAAACCTAGAAGAATTTGAGGAAATAACTAAACACTCTGAAAGTGGATTTAGAATTGTAAGTATGACACCGGAGTTTGCTAATATTGCTGATGAACTTCTAAGCCACCATGAAAGGTGGGACGGAATGGGCTATCCAAGAGGATTAAAGGGAAAAGAAATACCGATTATCGCTAGAATACTAACAGTAGTAGATGCCTTTGATGCCATGACCAATGATCGAGTATACAGGAAGGCCATGTCTTTATTCGAGGCTAAGGAAGAGCTAATTAGAAATGCAGGCACCCAATTTGATCCTGAAATCGTAAGTGTATTTGTTACGGATAAAGGTGATGATTAGTTATATTCGATTCAGGTAATATGGTTTATTAAGTCTCACATTTACTTAGTGGAAAGACATGGAATATTATAAGCTTCATAGTGAATTATTTGCACAAATTTTGGATAGCTATTACTGAATAATGAAAAATGGCCTCACATATAATAATGTAAGCATTAAGTAGGAGGCCGAATATGGTTTATGAATTGCAAATTACTACGGCCGCAGACAGCACTCCTTTCCTGGAGCAGTTTCGCGAGAAGTTTTCCTGGTTAGAACAACACGGCTATTCTTTGTGGGTAAATAAGTTGACTGATGAGAATGCTAATAATTTATTTATCGATTTGAGACTAGAGGGTGATAAAATTGAACCCCATTATAAAGAAGAAGATATTATTTATATTTTCAAGCATCAAGTATCTGAGTTTTTAGCCGAGCATATTGTGAAGGATTGGGAGAAAAAACTGACCTGGAAGGAAGTTATCAAAAAAGGCCGCCATATATCATCAGGTGATCAATTATTCGTTTTGGATAAAGCAGTAGATTTTCTTAAACGTTGCAATTCCAATGAAAGCCTAAATTTGTTGATGAATTATGGTCGTAAGAACAAAATAGCTCATAGAATTTTGGATTATATATATTACCATCACACCTTAGTTATGGAGGGGTTCATCCAATTTTGCATGCAGGATTATTTGACCGAAATCAAGTTTGCGGTCGATTTAGCCTGTGAAGAGTTAAGGAATGAAAAGGAATATAACGAGTTTGTTAAGCTTCTAAGATATTTTGTGGATACTCAAGCTCCCATGATTCAAGAAGTAAATATTCTAACGGACAAGATGGGGCGTTTTTCTCTCTGGGATGGTAACGGGGTCAGGATTGAAGAAAATCATATTAATTATTATATGGATGATATAACGCGCGGGGAGATAAGCTTGGATGATGTATTAGTTAGTATTCTTATAACAGTTGCTCCTAATCGCATTGTGTTACATAATAGCGGTCATTCAGGAAGTGAAACCGTAAAAGTAATTAAAAATGTGTTTGCAGAAAGAATAAGCGAGTGTAATGGCTGTGAGCGATGCTTTGCAAACAAAAAGATGGATGGCAGAATTACCAACCGAGATTAATAAATAGAGAATAGTTGTAGATGTTAAATTGAACATTATATGAGAATTGGAATAGGCTGGGACGTGGTTCGCAGCCTTTTAGTTTGCGGTAAGATACAAAATCTGATATTCTTTTTAGATAGTAATGGATAAGTTTTACTAAGTAAATAGGCGTAATTTTCAGGAGGTGTAACATGATTTACATAAGATTAAAGGATGGAAGCCAGCGGGAATACCCGGAAGGGATCAGCCTGCTGCAGGTTGCCGAAAGCATCAGCTCCAAAATGGCGAAGTTTGCGGTGGTGGCTGTATTTAATGGTCAGATTACCGATTTGAATGCGATGGTTCACGAGGATGGCGAATTGGAAATAATCAATTTTGAAGATGATCGAGCACGCCTGGTATACCGGCATTCATCGTCTCATATTATGGCTCAGGCGGTGAAAAGGCTCTGGCCGAAGACCAAGTTTGCGATTGGTCCTGCGATCGACAAAGGGTTTTATTATGATTTCGATACCGACCACACCTTTACACCCGAAGATTTTAAACTGATAGAAAAGGAAATGGAAAGCATCATTAAGAGTGACTACCCATTTGTGCGCAAAGAGCTGTCACGGAAAGATGCTCTTCAGTATTTCGCAGATAGAGATGAAGACTACAAAGTAGAATTGATTCAGGATTTACCGGAAGATGCGGTGATTGGCCTCTACCAGCAGGGGGAATTTGTAGATCTCTGCAAAGGTCCGCATGTTTCTTCCACCGGTAAACTTAAAGCGGTTAAGATTATGAGTCTGGCCGGAGCATATTGGCGGGGCAGCGAAAACAATAAAATGTTACAGCGGATATATGCTACCTCATTTCCCAAACAGGCAATGCTGGACGATTATCTCAACAAATTGGAAGAGGCTAAAAAACGCGACCACCGCAAATTAGGCAAAGAATTAGGCTTGTTTGTGCTTTTGGATGAAGGGCCGGGATTCCCGTTTTTCCTGCCCAAAGGGATGGTTTTAAGAAACGAATTGGAACAATACTGGCGTCTACAGCATCAGAAGGCGGGTTATCAAGAAATTCGTACTCCGATAATATTAAACACTGAAATTTGGCATCGTTCCGGCCATTGGGATCACTATAAAGATAATATGTATTTTACTAAAATAGATGAAGAGGATTATGCGATCAAGCCTATGAATTGCCCTGGTGGGATACTAGTGTACAAGCAGAACTTACATAGCTACCGAGAACTGCCTATTAGAACCGGCGAAATGGGTTTGGTGCATCGGCATGAGATGTCTGGAGTCCTGCATGGGCTTATGCGAGTACGCGCCTTCACTCAGGATGATGCCCATATCTTTATGCTTCCTGAGCAGATTATTGATGAAATAAAAGGCGTAATGAACCTGATTGACCTTTTCTACAAACAGTTTGGTTTCAGCTATCATGTAGAACTATCCACCCGGCCTGAAAATTCCATGGGTTCCCAGGAAGTCTGGGATATGGCTACTGATGCATTAAAACTGGCTTTGGAAGAAAGATCTATGCCCTACAAAATTAACGAAGGTGATGGAGCCTTCTATGGCCCTAAAATTGATTTTCACCTGCAGGACTCTTTGGATCGCACCTGGCAGTGCGGAACCATCCAGCTGGACTTCCAAATGCCAGAAAAGTTTGACCTTACCTATATCGGTGAAGATGGGGAAAAACATCGTCCGGTTATGATTCACAGGGTAATTTATGGAAGTATGGAAAGATTTATCGGTATACTTATTGAGCATTTTGCTGGTGCTTTTCCGACTTGGCTGGCTCCAGTTCAAGTGCGGGTCTTGCCCATTACCGAAAGACAGCATGATTACACTGAAACCATAATTGCCAGGTTAAGAGATGAAGGTATTAGGATTGAAGTGGATAAACGCAGTGAAAAAATAGGCTACAAGATAAGGGAAGGGCAGCTACAAAAAATACCTTATCTTTTAGTTATAGGCGATAAAGAAATAGAAGCCAACGCTGTTGCCGTGCGCCATCGCAAAGAAGGTGACCTGGGAGCTCAGGGACTGGATGAATTTATCGCTATGATTAAAACTGAGATTACCGACAAAATTATTAGATAGTTAAAGATTGCGTTTTTATTAAGGGTATGTTACAATTTTTTAGTAATTGTAAAGCAGGAGCCTTGCTTCTCACCTTACAACCAAGGTTCGTAAGGTCATCAGTAAACAGATGTGAATATTGCTTGTGTGAAAAATTAAAGGGACATAAGCGAAAGGTCTGTTATTGTGTTTGGAAGCGGGTTTTTGTAACCCGCTTTTTATATTTTCAGGAGGTGAAATTCTTATCAGCAAAGATTGGAGAGTTAATGAGGATATCCGGGTCAAAGAGGTTAGGTTGGTCAGTGAAGATGGCGAACAACTGGGTATAGTACCGATTCGTGAAGCCTTGACAATGGCTGAGGAAAAAATGGTTGACTTGGTTGAAGTAGCTCCATCAGCTAAACCGCCGGTATGCCGGTTGATGAACTATGGCAAGTTTAAGTTTGAGCAGAGTAAAAGAGAAAAGGAATCCCGTAAGAAGCAAAAGATAATTTCTATCAAAGAAGTGAAAATGAGGCCTAACATTGAAGAACATGATTTTCAGGTGAAGGCCAAGAACGCCCGGAAGTTTTTAGCTGCCGGAGACAAGCTTAAGTTTACCATTATGTTCAGGGGCAGACAAATCACCCACCCGGAACTGGGAGAGAAGCTGTGTATTCAATTAGCCAAGGAGCTATCGGATATTTCTGCGGTTGAAAAACAGCCTAAAGTAGAAGGACGGAACATGGTTATGATATTGGTTCCTAAATTAGAAAATATTTCGAAGGAGGATTAATCCATGCCAAAAATGAAAACCCACCGCGGCGCGGCAAAAAGATTTAAAAAAACCGGCAGTGGTATGATAAAGAGGGCTAGGGCTTTTGCGAGTCATATACTAGGTGACAAGAGTCCCAAAAGAAAAAGAAGACTGCGCAAATCCACCCTGGTATGTGCAGCAGAACAGAAAAATATCTCCAAATTAATTCCTTATAAATAGATAAAGGGAGGACTTATTTATGCCAAGAGTAAAACGTGGGGTTACGACTCACAGAAGACATAAAAAAATATTGAAGTTAGCCAAAGGGTATGTGGGGAGTAAATCTAAATTATTCCGCGTAGCCAATCAACAGGTTATGAAATCAGGGGCCTATGCTTATGCCCATAGAAAGATGAAAAAAAGGGAATTCCGCAAATTGTGGATTGCTCGTATCAACGCTGCCGCTCGTAACAACGGCACTACTTATAGTCGGATGATACATGGCCTGAAGATAGCCGGGGTAGAAGTCGATCGCAAGGTTCTAGCGGATCTGGCGATAACCGATCCCCAGGGCTTTTCCGAACTGGCTGATGTTGCTAAAAAGACCGTATAGTTTCTGTTGCTAAAAGAAGTTTATTAAGGAAAGTATGGCTATACAGCCATGCTTTTTTTATATCCACCACGAAATTGGGTCTGACGCCAAGTTATATTACAGGAGAGTGATGCTTAATGAAGCTGATTACTTCCCAGGACAACAAGCATGTAAAACTGGCCGCTAGTTTAAAGCAAAAAAAGCATCGGGACGACGAAAAAATGTTTCTCGTGGAAGGTAAGCGAGCAGTCGCAGAGGCTCTTCAGAAGCCCGAATTGCTGGAAGCCATATTTGTGGATGAAAACCGGGTAGAAGAGTTTAAGGAATTTGTGGATTTACTCTCCCCGGAAGCTTATAGGGTAAGTACTCAGCTTATGCGCCATGTTTGCTGTACTGAAACCCCTCAGGGAATTGCCGCTATTATGAAAACACCGGTATGGTCGTGGTTAGATATGGTGGATAAACCTGGTTTGCTGATCTTACTGGATCGGGTTTCGGATCCGGGTAATATGGGCAGCATATTTAGAACCTGTTGGGCACTTGGAGTAGAAGGGGTATTAATGACCAAGGGATGTGCAGACCCTTTCAGCCCTAAAGTAGTTAGATCAACTATGGGAGCACTGCTTAATATACCAGTATTTAGTGATGTTTCCGACACCCAGCTCGATATTTTAAATGAGAAAGGGTACGCATTTATATGTGCAGATCTAAATGCTGATAATAATTATTATTCGCTAAAATATCCAGGTCAATCGGTAATTATTATCGGGAGTGAGGCCACTGGAGCTAGCGATGAATTAAAAAAAAGGTGTGATCAGTTCATTAAAATTCCAATGAATTCCCAAGTTGATTCTTTGAATGTGGCGGCAGCATGTGCTATAATTGTTGCAGAAGCAGCAAGACAGCGTTATGAGAGAACCGGGTTGGCTTAGAACCAGGGGTATGTTGGTGTGAAGTTTAATTCGTCAGAATTAAATCGGAGGGTGAACTACTTATGCATGATCAAGCCGAAAGCCTATGGCAGCTTTTCGAGAGTTCCGGTTGCATTATTTATTATCTTTTATATAAACATCTTAAAATACAATAATTTCAAAATGTAATGATCAGGACAAGTAGCCTGCCGGCAAACTTCCAGGGAGGTCGTATCGCAGACTGAGAGTACGACTAAGGGGAAAGTCAGGTAAATTCACCTGTGAGCAGAGGATTGAAATAGCAGTAGATTCTTACGGTTGCCGCCGTTATTGGCATTAAGAGAATTGGATACCTTGATCCAGTTAATTAGGGTGGTACCACGGAACAGAGCTTTCGTCCCTTGGGGATGAAAGCTCTTTTTATTTTCTGGGATGGTACGAGAGGGTAATAGACGCATTGTTGAGATCAATTTTGTGTTAAACCAAGTGAAAGAGGAGGTCGGAATATGATAGATAGGTTGAAACAAATTAAGCTCCTGACAGTAGAAAAGATAGCCGAGCTAACCGATTTTGATTCCTTAAATGATCTTAAGGTTAAAACCTTGGGCCGCAAAGGAGAAATAACCATGCTCCTGAGAGGGCTTAAAGACCTGATTGGAGAGGAACGGGTGGAAGCTGGCAAAGTTGCGAACGAGATTAAGAATACCCTGGAAAACCTAATTGATAGAAAAACTATTGAGCTAAAAACGAAAGAACTGGAAATGAAACTTAAGGACGAGAGGATAGACATTAGCTTGCCTGGTCTGCCCTTGCAGGTGGGGAGGAAGCATCCAATCAGTATGGTTACTGAACAGATTAAAGACATTTTTATCGGCATGGGCTTCAGCGTAGCTGAGGGACCGGAGATTGAGAGTGATTATTATAATTTTGAAGCCCTGAATGTACCCCGCGATCATCCAGCTCGTGATATGCAGGATACCTTCTACATAAGTGAAGAAATCCTGTTAAGAACCCATACTTCGCCAGTACAAGTTAGGACTATGGAGAGATTAGCTCCGCAAATCCCGGTCAAAATCATTATTCCAGGAAAAGTTTACCGCAAGGATGACGATGCTACCCATTCACCCATGTTTAACCAAGTGGAAGGGCTGCTGATAGATGAAAGAATTACATTTGCCAACTTGAAAGGGACTTTGATGCTATTTGCCCAGAAGATATTTGGCGAGGAGGTGCGGGTGCGTTACCGTCCTAGCTTTTTTCCGTTTACCGAACCCAGCGCGGAAATGGACATTTCCTGTGTACACTGCCAGGGCCAGGGTTGTCGGGTATGTTCTCATACTGGCTGGCTGGAGATACTGGGCGCTGGTATGGTAAACCCGCGGGTGCTGCAATATGGAGGCTATGATCCGGAGAAAGTAACTGGCTTTGCTTTTGGAATGGGTATAGAAAGAATTGCCATGCTGAAATACGGCATTAATGATTTACGCCTGTTTTTTGATAATGATAAAAGATTTCTTACACAATTTTAGGAGGTGACAACATGGGAGTTTCGATAAATTGGTTAAAAGACTATGTGAATTTTACCTGGACATCGCAAGAGGTGGCGCATCGCCTGACGATGGCTGGGATTGCTATTGACGGAGTAGAGAAGCGTGCAGATGATAGTATTTTAGAGCTGGATCTAACCCCCAATCGGGGCGATTGCCTGGGAGTAATAAATCTGGCCCGTGAGATTGCCGCTTTAAATGGTACTGATATTTCTATACCTAAAATAGAGATGCAGGAAAACCAGGAAGACGTCCATGACTATATCTCAGTAGAAATTGCTGATCCTGACCTGTGTCCACGGTATACAGCCCGTATGGTCAAAAATATTAAGATCAAACCATCACCGGAGTGGTTGCAGAACAAGCTGCTTAGCTGCGGAATAAACCCCATTAACAACATTGTAGATGTTACTAATTTTGTAATGATGGAAAGCAATCAGCCCCTGCACGCCTTTGACTACGACCTGCTGGGGGAAGCCAAAAAGATTGTGGTGCGCCGGGCCATGGCAGGCGAGAAAATAACTACTTTAGATGATGTGGAACGTGAACTGGAAGCCGATATGCTGCTCATTACCGACAATGGCAGGCCGGTTGCCATAGCGGGTACCATGGGTGGGCAAAATACGGAAATTACTGATCATACAGTTAATGTTCTCTTAGAGTCCGCCTGCTTTAAAGGTACCAGCATCCGCAAGACTTCTAAGAAATTGGCATTGAGGAGCGATTCTTCTATACGTTTTGAGAAGGGCTCAGATATTAATGGACTAATTTATGCTGTGAATCGAGCGGCAGCTTTGATGCAAGAATTGGGTGAAGGAGAAGTTGTGGCCGGAATATGTGACTGCTATCCAGATCCGCAACCGCTTCCGCAAGTAGTTTTACGGCCGGAGCGGGTTAACTATCTTCTGGGCATCAGCCTCAGCCCGGCTCAAATCACGGATTACATTGAGAAGCTTAAATTCAAGTGGCATGAAGAGGAGGGTAATCTTTTGGTTACGATTCCTTCTTACCGGCCGGATATTGAAATGGAAGTAGACCTAATTGAGGAAGTTGCACGTCTGCACGGTTATGAGCAGATACCAGCTACCTTACCCTGCGGGGATACTACTCAGGGGGGGCTTACCGCCTACCAAAAGTTTAAAGATCGTCTAAAACAGCTTATGACCGGCACCTGCTATGAGATTATCAACTATAGCTTTATCACCCCGCGCTATTTTGATATGCTCTTACTTCCTTCAGAAAGCAACTTAAGAAATATAGTAAGAGTTGCTAACCCCTTATCGGAAGAACAGAGCGTCATGCGTACCCTCCTCTTGCCAGGTATTCTGGACACAGTGAGCCGCAATCTGGCCCGGAAAAACAGCAACCTGGCATTCTTTGAAATGGGATCGGTTTTCTATCCTCAAGGAGAAGGATTGCCGGTTGAAACGCTGAAACTAGGAGCGGTTGTAGCCGGCAAACTGGAAATGAACTGGCTAAAGCAAGAAATAGATATGGATTTCTATTACCTCAAAGGGGTGTTGGAAAACCTACTCTGCTCGCTGGGCATCGATCACTTAATGTGGGTGGAAGCTAATGATCAGTGTTACCATCCGGGCCGATCCGCTATTGTTAAGAGCAACGATAAAATTCTGGGAATCATTGGAGAGATACATCCTTTAGTAAGGCAGAACTTTGACATAAAACCACGTGCCTGTGCGTTCGAGTTGGACGTTGATACCCTTTATGAATTATCTCATCAGAGGGTAATGATGGAACAGATTACCCGCTATCCGGCAGTAGAAAGAGATCTAGCTATTGTTGTGGATGAACAGGTAAAGGCTTTTGATGCCATAGAGGTCATTCGGGAACGGGGCGGAGAGCTACTGCAAAACACGGTGGTATTTGATATCTATTCAGGGGAACAGGTTCCTAAAGGCTGCAAGAGCATGGCTATTAAAATGACTTTTCAGTCCAGCGAAAGAACTCTAACCGAATCCGAGGTCAACACTAGGATAGATGAGATAATGATGGGGTTAAAGGCCAAAATTCAAGCTTCTCTCAGGTAGATATGATATTGTAAGAGGAAGAACTAAACATTTTCGCAGGAAGGTCGCTCTGAGGAGCGGCCTTTCTGGTTTTAATCACGCAATAATCTGAATTCATAACCGCAAGAGCTCCTTAATTTACTTTGGTTTTACCGGCATATGGTAGAGTTGATAGCACAGTATGCAATTTGAAAAATATTTTTCATTTATTATGGAACTTTTTATAGCACTCTCTCATCTTTAGGTAAAGGAGGTGAGAGCAACTTGGAGGCAATAATGGATTATAAGCATGAACAACTGGTAGATATGGACGTGCCAATGGCTAAAAATGGTGATGGTGAAGCTTTTGGTAGATTGATACATAAGAATAAACATTCCATGTACAGGATTGCCAAGAGCATTTTGAAAAATGAATATGATGCGGAGGATGCAATAGGTGCAGCAATTTTACACGCTTATGCAAAGATCTATTCACTCAGAAAAAACGAAAACTTTAGCCACTGGCTTCTGAAGATACTGATTAATGAATGCTATGCAATAATCCGCAAAAGAACTAAGGAAATTTATACCAGTGAATTCATCGCTGCTCAAGGTACATATGAGGACAAACATAATGATGATGAACTCACAAATTCCCTGAATTATCTTGAGGATGATCAAAAAATTGTAGTAATACTCTTCTATTACGAAGATATGAGTCTAAAAGACATTTCAAAAACCCTGCATGTCCCCGAAGGAACAGTCAAATCAAGGCTTTACCGGGCCAAAGGAAAACTGCGGGATATATTGGGTAATTCAATTTAAATAAGGAGGAAGTTCTATGGATGATTTTGATATTCTTCTGAAGGAAAAGGCCCAAAAAGAACGGGTAGATATACCGGATTCGTTGGAAGCGAAAATTATGCAAACCTTAAACGACCTTCCCCAGGACAGAAAAATACGCAAAAGATCAGTGATTGCCGTAGCTGTTGCGGTCACCTTATTAATGTTGCCGATAATGACTGTTTACAGCAAGGATATTGCCCTGGTTAGTAGTATTGTGGAATACTTTCAAGGGAATTCGGGACAGCGTTACAGTAACGATGCGGGGTTATACGAAAAATACTCCATCGGGGTTAGCAAAACCATAAGTGATAACGGAGTCAGTGTAAGCATAGACAGTATAGCTTGTGACGATAACTTTCTAGTATTGTTTTATACTGTTGAAGGAGATGTAGAAAAGACTTTTAAGGGAAGGGGTGAGGATACCTTTCCACGGAGCCTATTCGGGCAAATTATCATTAACGGGAAAGAAAAGTCTCCATCTAACAACGACAGTTATAATTATGATGCTTATCTAACGCCCGAAGGCCGTCTTAAGGGGATGATAAGGGCAGATATCAGTAGGGATAGCCTGCCGTCCGAATTTAATATTGAATTCCTGGCAAATGAAATATGTGGAAAAAAAGGCCAATGGGATTTTAAACTCAGTGTTTCCAAAGAAGCAGCCACAAAAGCAACAAAAGTGGTAACGGTAAATAAAGAGGCTTATATAAAGTATCCCACCCGCGAACACAACATTAAAATAGAAAAGGTATCCTTTACCCCTTTCGGTAACCAGATACTCATAAGTGAAAAATACGGATCAACTCCTAAAGGAGAAGACCGAATAACATTTGGTGATTTTGCTCTATTCGATGATCAAGGAAATCCAGTAGATGTCCTGCCGGCATCAATCATGGGTGGCGTTGAAAGTGTAGAAAATAGTTTTGAATTTATTAAATGCAATAAAGACAGCAGGTTCTTAACCCTCGTTCCTGTCTGTCATACAGATAATGCACCGGAAATTCCATATAACCCGGCAGGTGTACCAATAGAAAATCTACCGATAGAACTTAAGCTGTCCAGCCAAGGTTCCTTGGTAATCGAAAAAGTAGATTTCTCGGGTATAGATACCAGAGTCTATTATACAAAAAAAGGTGTAGTCTCCCCCATTACAGGATTCTTCCATTTGATAGATAAAAATGGACAAAATATATCTGCCCAAGCCAGAAGCATAGTAGACCGGGAACAAGGTCTTTATGTTGATATTCTGCCTAAATTAGATAGCAACGAAAAGTATAAAATTGTTTATTACACCGAAGGTAAGTTTGATTTGCTCTACCAATATAAAATTGATATTCCTTTAATGTAACTTGATTCCGCATTGTTGGTGAAAAACAAAACGCCGCCTATCTTACCTGACTTTTATGGACTTCCTCCATTAAATAATTAGTCGTTTAAGAAATGCAGGCAATACAAAACAAGCGATGATGGTAAAGACTATATCAATATGGATTTGAATACATTTTCCCCTCGGAGCCTCAAGTATACGCGGAATACTTGAGGCCTGTTTAATGATTGGGGCAGATCACGTTTTGATGGCTGGCACAGGCGCTGAGGTAGTGAGCATAACAGCCAGCCCAGGAACAGTTAATTACTCTATCTTGCAGGAAAAAACACCTTAAGGGTTGGTGTCCTCCATGATAAACCTCTAGCCATCAATTCTGAAAAAATGCTTATACAGCCCCAACTTTTTTGAAATTAAGGTTAAATTATTCAAAGCTGCTGGCTCTGGCTTTTCAGCGAATGATTAGGGGTTGCAAATAGTATATAATAGCATTAAGAAAAGAGGGGACTTATTACTATGGCTATTGCAACTACAAAAATTGAAGTGAAGATTAAAGGGGCAGGATCTTACCAGGTTGCTGCAGGAACATTGCTGGGTGATCTGTGCATTAGCATCCAAAAGAAGTGGCCTTACCCCATTGTTGCTGGAATTATTTATAATACCTTACGGGATTTGAACTATAGTCTAAAAACTGATTGTGAAGTTGAACTGGTAGATATTACCGTGGAGATGGGTTTGAGGATTTACCGCCGGAGTGCGGCATTTTTACTAATCAAGGCCTGCCGGGATCTTTTTCCGCAACGCACCCTGATGATCAAGCACACCTTGTCCAATGGACTGTTTTGCGAGTTCCTACATGAAACTAGCACGGATGCAGAAATTCAGCAGATTCAGGAGAGGATGCAGGAAATTGTGGAACGTGATTTACCCATTCACAGATACCTTATAAATAGAGATGAGGCTTGCCAGATATTTGCCGGGCAGGGGCAGGGTGACAAGGTGAAACTCCTCGAATACCGAGACAAGTTGAACGTTCATATATATGAACTGGATGGTTTTAAGGAATATTTTTATGGATATATGGTATATCGTACTGGCATGCTGGAAAAATTTAAGCTGCTTAACTACCCTCCTGGTATGGTTCTGCGAACACCTGAAAAGAATGATATTGACCTTTTACAACCCTACCACGAGCAGAAGAAGCTGAGCATAATTCACCATGAAGCCAAGGATTGGGCCGAGATGCTTCAAACCCCACACTTGGCTGCATTAAATGAGTTAATAGAAAAAGGCGATATTAATGATATTATCAGGGTAAATGAAGCCCTGCATGAGAAAAAGATTGCCTATATCGCCGATTCTATTTTTAATAACCCAGGGATCAGGTTGGTGTTAATAGCTGGACCTTCTTCTTCCGGCAAAACTACCTTTGCCCAACGTCTGCTGATTCAGCTTCGGGTCAATGGCCGCAAACCAGTTTCTATTTCAATGGATAATTACTTTGTGGATAGATGTCATACACCCAGGGATAGAAGCGGTGATTATGATTTTGAGTCCCTGGAAGCACTCAATCTGGACCTTTTTAATGACCATCTCAGCCGTTTGATCAATAATGAGGAAGTGGAAATTCCGGTATATAATTTTAAAAAAGGCTGTTGTGAAGAGCGAGGCGTAATGATTAAAGTGCCACCGGGAGAGCCCATTATTATTGAGGGAATCCATGGTCTAAATGATCGCTTGACCTGGCGCATACCTCAGGACCGGAAATTTAAAATATATGTGAGTGCTCTGACTCCGTTAAACCTGGATTACAGTAACCGCATACCTACTACAGATTGCCGCCTTATTCGCCGGATTATCCGAGATAGCAGAACCAGAGGCTACTCTGCGTTGGACACCATCAAGTGCTGGCCTTCGGTGCGCAGGGGCGAGGAAAAAAACATTTTTCCTTTTCAGGAAAACGCTCATGTAATGTTCAACTCTTCACTGGTATATGAGTTGTCTGTATTAAAGCCCTATGCCGAGTCGCTGCTGGAAGGTATCAGCGGTGAACACCCCGAGCATGTAGAAGCTAGGCGCTTGCTTAGATTTCTAAGTTATTTCAGAACTATTGAGCCTGTCAATATACCGCCCAATTCAATTTTGAGGGAGTTTATTGGGGGCAGTTGGTTCAAAGATTAATCCATTGAGTGAATAAAATATGGAACTTGCCAGAGAGGTTATGGAAAAAGCCGATATTCTTGATAAGATGAACTGGACATAGAAAAAAGTGCTTGTATTTAGTTGCCGTAAAGCAGCCGCTGGTAGTGACATGCTGCCAATCTTGCTGAAATGGTGGTCTATGTGGTTGAAGGTAAGCGGGTCGATATCAACGTAATGGCAAGAATGGAAAAGTAGTTAGTTGTAAGAACCCAATAAGAACAAGAAAACGAGAGTTTATAATCTCGTTTTCTTGTTCTTGGATATTTGATATTAAGGAGCTCAAAATATATTTAATCGATTTAATATATATCTTCTTATATTTTTATTATATTTGAGCATATTTTTTGGTAACAAAGTCTGCATAAGCATCTATCCCATGTTCGCCAAGATCGAGTCCTTCTTCTTCCTCTTCTGGGGTGACACGCAGACCGACAGTTGCTTTAATAGCTGAGAAAACAATAAAAGCGAGCACAGAAGTCCAGGCAAATACTGCGGCAATACCAATCAGCTGAGTAACTAATAGTTCAGTCCCACCGCCATACAGAAGGCCGCCATCAATAGCCAGTAAACCAACCATAGCAGTACCAAATGCTCCGCACACAGCATGAACCGAGACTGCGCCGACAGGGTCATCAATTTTCAATACTTTATCAATGAATTCTACAGCTAATACAACAATAATGCCAGATAAAAGGCCTATTATCATAGCGCCAACAGGACTAACAGCTGCACATCCAGCGGTAATAGCTACCAATCCGGCCAGAGCTCCATTTAATGTTAATGATACATCTGGTTTACCATATCTTAGCCAGCAGGTAATCATTGCCATAATTGCACCGGCAGCAGCTGATAGGTTAGTTGTAACAGCTATCAGCCCGATATCAGGAGTTGTTCCTGAGAGGGTACTACCAGGATTGAATCCAAACCAACCAAACCATAAGATAAATACACCTAGGGCACCCAAGGTAATACTATGTCCTGGAATAGCATTAGGTTTACCTTCTTTAGTATATTTTCCCAAACGAGGCCCAAGCAAATAGGCACCCATTAGTGCAGCCCATCCACCAACCGAGTGTACAACTGTTGAACCAGCAAAATCTATCATGCCTCGTTGGGCTAACCAACTATAATGCTCCCAGGGAGTGAGACACATAAAACTAAAAAATAAGCTAAACTATGATTATGGAAAAACGAAATCGCTACACAGCAGAATTTAAAGCCAA
>PHAA01000054.1 GCA_002840245.1 Firmicutes bacterium HGW-Firmicutes-15 | reverse complement strand
ATCCAAGACCTGGCGGGAAACGCCTAAGGCTTCCGGTACAAAACCGACTGCGCCGATGCCGCCGCCTTTGCCGTTGCCGCGGTTGTGCATCTGTACCGAAGGCTCAAAGATGTTTTTTCCGCTAAATAGGCAGATGGACTATTTGAATTGCTTTTGTACGCACAATATCATATTATAGTATTAAAAAGAATGAGAACGGAAGTGGATTTCATGCCAAAATCATCGAATCTTTATGTGCGCATTGAACCAGATGTAAAAGAACAGGCGGAAAAGGTGTTTGATAGTCTGGGAATCTCAATGTCAAATGCTGTAGGTCTTTTCTTAAAGCAAGTGGTTATTAATCAGGCGATACCTTTTGAATTAAGATTAGCACCGGCTAAAATTAAATCTGTCGCTACCATGACCGAGGTAGAATTTAATGCAGAATTAGAGAAAGGGTATGCTGATTATTTGGCAGGCAAAGGTCGTCCTACGGAAGAAGTATTTTCTGATATTCGAAAAGGACTGAATGCATGAGACAGTACGCGATAATTATTACGCCTGCTGCGGAAAATGATCTGTAGGAGGCTTTTTCTTATATTGCTACTGAATTATTAGAACCGCAAACAGCTGTCAACCTGTGTGATAGAATTGAGCAGGAAATCTTAAAATTGTGCACCATGCCAAACAGACATGCGCCATACAAGAAAGAACCTTGGTCCTCAAGAGGAGTGCGATTCTTCCCCGTCGGTAATTTTCTTATTTTTTACATTACAAGAGAGTCAGATTGTACGGTGCACGTTCTTCGTGTGATGTATGGCGGAAGAAATGTGGAAAAACAATTATAAGTCAAAACATTTAACATATGTTGATAAGTTGGTGTCAGGCACCGGAAGTACTTTAAATAGAAATGATCTTACTGAAAAAGAATGAATAAGTTCCATCCAAGATCGGAAAACCCGATTTTGGATGGAACGACGGAAATTAGCCATTTCCAGCTAGCGAAGGACAGACTATTACCTAAAGCGTACCGACCTATTAAATCATTTTCTCTTCTAACTATTACCTGAATGGTACCATCTATTACTCAAAAGACTTTAGAATAAATCTAACACAATGAGATATTGTTGGATTTAAAAAATGCTCGTAAACCCAATTTGCGAGCATTTACTTTAGTCAATATATGCGTCTATGCCTCCCCTATGCTTACCTTGTGGGAAAGGTGTCGATAAACCGCCTATTTACATACAATGTAACCGATTGCATGAAAACTGGTATCGGTTTAAGAGTAGTATTACTAAAGAGTTTTTTTACGACGTAATTCTCAAACTTCCTTTTAAAGGGTTTAAATTTAGTATTGACGATAAAACTATCAATAACACATAAACTATATTTCGCCATAGGCAAAGCTTCGGAAATCTAGCGAAGACTATAATACAGGGACGGTATTTAGTTAAAACGATGCTTGTATTTTCTATACGCGTTCCTACTTATGGGAATCTTCTGAGGATAATCTCTAAGTTCAATTTCGTAGGTTCTGTCATAAACCTCTTTTATAGTTTTAACTTGTTTTATATTTACCAGGAATGATCTATGCACCCTGACGAAATCATGATTCAGCTGCTTTTCGAGTTCTTCCAGCGGTTTATAGGTTGCCCATTGACCCGTTTTAGCATTAATAATAGTCTGCTTACCACTCACCGAAATAAATGCAATATCGTCTTTGAGGATGAAGTCTCTCTTATGTCCAAATGCAACTACTAGTGCATGATCACTTTGCATATCTTTTTCTTTTATTTTATCGGCAATTTCCTTGACTATCGCTTTAAATTCCTCAATAACAATAGGTTTTAGAATATAACTGTAAGGATGAACTGCAAAGGAACTTATTGCATATTGGGAATGTGCAGTAAGAAAAACCAGATAAGCTTCCTGATCAAAACTATAAATTTGTTTTGCTACCTCCATACCATTTAAATCATCGTTGATCAATTCAATGTCCAATAGAATCAAATCAGGATGGTGATATTGAGCCAGATTAATAGCATCTTTACTGCTGGAAGTATCCATAACATTGGTTACTCCCGGAACATCATGCAATAACATGATGAAAAACTCGCGGGTATAGGCATCATCCTCAAGAACTAAAACATCCATAGGACTTTTCATTCCTTACCTTTTCAAACATTCTGGTATATCGGGTTCATACATAGTCCACATACATCTGGAATCAAGACCAAGACCAGCAACAACGATTAACATCACCCCTAAATTGACTAACATAAAATTCTGCAGTCTTTTAAACACCTTCTCCACCTCCTTTACCAACTGTTATTAATAAATCATCCAAGGTACCAATAAATTGATAACCCATTGGCATCATAAAAAAGAAACTTAATAAGGAGCCCAGAATGCCTGCCAATGCACACGAATAAAGATTATAACAAATACAAACAAGCACCAATATACTCCATATTAGTAAAGCGCAAAGGGTTTCTTTTTTCTGCTTTAATCGTTTTTGAATATCGTTGACCTTTTTCTTATTAGTACCTGCTGGTACCCATTGAATAATGACATAGATAGCTATTGATGCTGATAATAGATAAAGACAGATTAAATAAAGTTTATCTATGTGTAAGGTAGCCACATATCCCATACCCAGTACCATAAATAGACCCATTATCAAGCACCTTAAATAAGTGCTTAAATGTATCCCTCCACCCAGCCAGCGGAATAGAGCGAAAGTGGACACGAAAATCAGGGCTGTTTTTAGGATGCCAAATAGAATAGCTAGGATAATGATCAAGGTAAGCTTAATTATGCTTCCCAGCAGAATTTCCAGCGCATAAGCATGTATTGCAACTTGGTCCCTATCACCATCTAGTTTCCTACCCAAGGCTTCTGCTATCTTTTGGCAAATAGAACTTATCATCCATTAAGCCTCCATCCGGCAATTTAACTGTAAAATGCGTTTTCTTGCCACAATTTATCTCAATATCTCCACCATATTGATCTACTAATTTCTTAACCACAAATAGTCCATATCCTCTGGATAAAGAGCCTTTGGTAGTGCAACCGGGTTCATAAATTGTGTTCTTATCAAGTATGGTAGCACCATTGTTGGTAATGTAAAAAACGTATTGATCTTTTTGGTGGATAAACTCAATAGCAACCCGAGGGTGGCTATCTTCAACAGCTGCTTCCATGGCATTTTTAATTAAATTTTCCAGTATACTATTCAAATCCCATGGAGGGATAGTTAATTTAGAAAGATCACATTTTACTGCTACTACAAATTCTATACCCTGCGATTCAGCAGTGTTACGCTTGGTATTAATAAGGGTAGTAATTGTAGGATGTCCTGTATTTATCAGGTTCTCTGTATGTCGGTACTCCTTGGCCACGACATTTATATATTCCATTAATTCATCATATTTATGGATATAAGCCATGGATTGTATGTATTGAATATGTGTTGCATACTCGTGCTTCTGAGAGTGTAAAAGTACGTTTAGAGATTCAATTTCCATGACATGTTTATTTAACAAATTAATTTCGGTACGGATTTCAACATCTTCTTCAAGCTGTTTTATAGATAGCATAGTTAACGCGAAATTGATAAGAACTATGATATTAAACCAGGGTAAAAACCTTTTTAAGGCATTTAAATCCTGTGCGGAAAGTATATAGTGATTCATCATAATAATAATCAGGCTTTGAACAAGCAACGTAAACAATACTATTAAGCCCCGGTTTTTGCCCATTTTTATATTCCTTTTTGGTCCAAGTTATAAATAATAAAGTTGTATTTTCGTATTAAGATATAGAGTATTAAAGTAACCAATAAAATGGGTGTAAATCCTGCTATATTAAGCCATGGATAAAGGGCCAGATCTTCAATTGAATGGGATGTCAGACTTAAAAATAGTGGACACCATACCCCTTCAATAACCCCCATCATCATTGATCCTAGCAAGACTGAAGCCAGGTTAGCCAGAATGTCGCCTTTATTAATCACGGTAACAAAAACAGTAATAATGATAATTAACAATACTGTATGCCCCACCGCTAATATTGAGCTTCTTCTTAGATAATAGGTAACGACACCCACCAGCAAAGCTATTGTCAGGCATCTCCTAAAATCCACCTGCAGGTTAAATAATTCAAATCCCAATTTAATGATCAAAATGGTTTGAGGTATGGAAATTAAAATAATACTGTACCACGGCAATGAAAACATATATTCTCCTATGGGTATCCATATTTACTATTTATTATTATTAATTCAACATAAATCCTCAATTACCTTTTTACTTTTTGGATATTCAGGCCCTCAAAGCGGGATTTCAGGCCATGGAAGCGGGATTTAGCGAAGTTTATGCAGGAGATGGGTTGGGAAAATGTAATTAATATAGCATCCACCAAAAACATATTTTGGAGGAAGGTGGTAAAAATGGAGGGGTAAATAGTAATGGCGTTTAAGCCAGGAAAAAAGTCCGGCCTTTGTGGAGCAAAGGCCAAATCAGTTTTATTTTAGTCTATTTGCTGTAAAGGTGAATGAGGTAGGAGGTTATATTGCATTGAAAAAACTCTTAGCTATTGTGCTGGCTGTAACCATCGCTTTTTCGGTCTACGTTATCTGGCTCAAACGAAGCGCAACGTGTTTGTCTTGCGGTATCGCTGCTATCGGTTTGCCGGTAAGTCAGCTTACATTAGCTGTCCTTGCGTTAGTTGGGGCATCAACTGTTGCTTTTATTTATTACTTATCTCAAAAAATGCAAAAGTTTCAATATGTATGCTTGGGCGTTACAGGGATTTTTGCTGCCGTTACATCTTTTTTAATGACATTGCAAATACGTCGTAGCATCTGCTGGCCATGTCTAACAACAGACATTTTGTTTTACTTAATCTTTGTTTTGATGTGTCTGGATGTAATCTACCAAAATAAAGGAAAAATAAACATAGGAGGGATTAAGAATGATTAAGGTGTTTAAGAAATCTTGGCATCGGCTTGTAGCCGCTTTGTTAACCATTGCTATATTGGCATCACCAGGGATAATGGGTTTTGCAGCTGCGTCAACTGCGAAGTCATCTCCAATAAAGCAAATTCCAGTAATTACAGGTAAAGATGCTATACAGTATGAAAATTCTTTAATCAAATTAGCAGATTCTCAAGGGATTAGCGCGGAATATCAATTGAATAAAGATAATATATTAGTACAAGACCTTGATGCAGCATTGGGTGACGGTATTATTAGTGCATCGATACCAATAATTGATAATACTGGTGTGAAACGTAGTAGTTTCTTTTCGGCTCTTTTTAACAAAAAAGATGGTACTCTAATACAAACAATGGCGTTTGTATATAATAAGACCGGTGAAATATATGAAGGTACCTATTTGCAAAATGGTGCAAAAATATTTTGCCTTACAATACAAAAAAATGGGGAAATTATTAGTGGATATAAAGTAAATCCAGATGGTACTACTACTAACTTCACCCCAGAGGAAACTGTGAATCTTCATATGTCCGCAAAAAATGTTTTTTGGGATTGCTGGAGAAATTGTCTACTATCTCAAGGTGTTCCGGCATTTCTTGTAGGAATGGTAGGAGCTACGTGTACGCTGGTTTGTATTGATTTACCTAATCCTCCAGGTTGTGTTATTTGTGCAGCAGCAGTTCTTATTGGTTTTGAGGGTATAGCTGGATATTGTATGTACCAATGTTGGTAATTTGACTGTATTAGTTTAGATTTATATAATAAGGGTGTCTTAAATAAAAGGCACCCTTATAAATTGCTTATATTAAGGAGCTTTTACATGAAAGAAACTAGGAACTATGGCACGTTATTTTTAGGACTTAGTGCGTTAACTATATTTTTTGCGATTATAGCAAGTTCGTTTTTTGAAGATGCTTTGGCTTATGGAATACTCTTAGCAAGTCTACTTTCTCTTATCTCTCTTATTATTTATTCCAGAGCAAGAAAATAGAAATTGTAACCCATCAGCCCATACATAGACTTGAATGCCTCCCGGCACTGAGGCATCCCCAGTTTTAAAGTGATTTCAGTCCCAGCTCAGGCATATAATTACTGGTTATTCGTCCCAGTCAAGATCAGGTTCTTCAGGTTCGGGTAGAGTCTGTAAAATAAAGTATGCTTCTGCTCTTTCCTAAAATCAATGTTTTAAACCCCCCCGTTTTTCTAATGGTATCTAAAACTAAGTCTAACTTGACTACTTGACTATTACTGCAGATGGAACTGACCGGCAGACCCTTATCTAAAATATGGGCATGGTTAAATAGACTATAAGAAATTCACACTCTTGCCGTGAAATAATCCTCATAGCCAGTTATTGTCTAGGTCGTCAATATATTTGTTTACAAGCCTGCTGAATCAATCCTCATAAGGTGTCCATTGCGAATACTCATCTTCAAACGGCATTGGTATGACATAATCATCAGAGAATTCATCAAAACTGAGCTGAGGAAGTTCCTCATAAGACACCTCTTGAGCTTTTACCCTACGGGTACTTCACCCTGTGGGTACTACTGATGCACCTTTTCAGGTGCTTGTAAGTTTGCTGAGGTTCTCTTTGTTAGCGATCGAGAGCGGAGCTGTCATACAGGCATATTTTATGTCAATGGAAGGTGTGGGAGGAGTGTCATGATTCTTAGTTGCGACGTCCAAGGATGGACTAGTGCAGCGGTGCTACGGATGGCAAAGAGCTGCCCCACAGATTCAGATGTATCACCCTGCGGGTACCACCGGTGTTCGCTATCGCTCACCAATAATGTTGCAATATCTTCTTGACGATAGCCAGATCTTCGATAATGGATATTCCCCCCCCGAGCTCGCACCCGGGGGGTGTCCTTATTTACAAGGTCTCACTCAGGCCGTCGGTATTTTTTACCGGTGCGGCAGCCTTTTTAGGCATTATCTTGCGATAGACTTCTTGGGGGGATTTCTTTTTGTTATCCACAGTGAGAAGTCGATCTATACTGATAGCAAAGAGTTTTTCATTTTCTTCTAAGTACGGCAGGATGAGATCCCAGTCCGCATCGCTGATTTCATTAAATTCACCGCCGTTAAGCTGTTCTTCAACCAGCTTTTTCTGCGGATCACGGACATAGATCGCGCCGCCGGATGCAAGTGAGAAAATGTTAGACCCCGGGTAGGGTGAGTCATATTCCTGGATAGAGCCGTCCTCATCATTAAAGCCGATGCCGTTTAAGACGACAAACCCACCGCCGTTAAGCGGATCGCCGGCCATGAAGGATTCCGCCAGATAGTCCAGTGCCGTACCGTTAATAACCACGCGCGGTCTGCCTACGGCATTGATCAGCGGCCGTCCGGCGGCATTACCCATGATATAGGCGGTGCCGCCTTTGGCGCCGTACATGAAGGTCTGGCCGACATCGCCGTAGACCACCAGCTTACCGCCATTCATAATCTGGCAGAGCTGATCCTGGGCATTGCCGTGCACGTAGATTTCCATGCCGTCAATGCCGGAGGCCAGATAATCGCCGGAAGAGCCATAGACATCTATCCGCACGCTTTGAGTAGCCGGGCCGAAGCCGCACCCGGTAAACCGCTGGCCGCGGTACTTGTAAACAATAAAGCGTTTCCAGCCCAGTTTGTAGGCTTTGACAATCAGCACTGCATCGCACAGATCGCCTTCCGGTTCAAAGGCTTCTGCATCAATAACCAGGATCTTCTCGTTATTCTGCGGGGCGCGGATTTCCCCTCGCGTGGCAAAATCAATCCGGCTGAAGCGGGAGTTGGAAATCCCCTCAATCATGGTGGTTTCATCAAAAATCGCATCCAGAGCGAGCTTGATGACATGCTGGAGAGAGCTTCTATTTATCTTGCCGGTATTATAGCGCAAGTCGCTCAAAAGAGTCAGACTGTCAATCGCGGTTTGCTTGCAGTCATCATTTTCATCCGTATGCTTTTTGATGGTTAGGGCAGCGAACCTAAGGCTGTTGGCATCGAATCCAACCATATTTTCCTGAATATAGGCCACTATTTTCCGGGTGGCTGTTGCCGGATCTTTTTCAGCAAAAAAGGCTTGAAGCTTTCCCTCTATCGCCTCGCAGGCCGCATTGGATTTAACCGGCTCGGCAACATCACATATTTCTTTATCCTGGGGAGTTTCAATTACCCGGCCGAATTTATCAGTACAGACCAGCTTTTTATTGCCGCTGGCGTCGCCGCTATCCTTCAGGCTGAAGATAAAGGAGCCGCCGTCCGTATAGCTGCCGCCGCGAGCATTCCAATACTTGTCGGCAATGGGCCGGAAGCGGGCATCTTCCCGGACGAGCGAGATCAGGGTAGCATCAATGGCCTGCTTTTCCGAACAGATCAGTCCCACCTGCACTTCGCCTTCCTGCAGGGCAAATACCTGAGGACGCAGCATGGCGGTATCGGTAATGCCGATCAGCTGGAACTGGCCATCCTTGACGTCATTTCTGGCGATGATAAAGAACCACGGACCGTCGGGTGAGGCGCCCACATGATGCGTCTGAATGGCCTTGTAGAGCTGCTGCTTTTCAGGAGAAAGCATATCGAAGTCCCTTTCCGAGGTCGGCGCCATGGCTTCAATCAGATGTTCAAGCGGATACTTGTACACGCGGCTCCACAGGTCAAGCAGCAGGGCCGCTTCCTCGGTATCGGTCAGGAACAGCGGATGGTAATTGCGCTGTTTCAAGTATTCATATATCGACTGGTAGTTGGCGAAATCGCCGTTGTGCACTAACGCTTCGTTCAGCGCGCTGAAAGGATGGCAACCACCTGGATGCCAGACACGTCCGCGTGTAGGATAGCGCTGGTGAGCCAGCCAGACATGCGCCTTGAAATCATCCAGCTTGTAATAACGCACCACATTCTCGGCATACCCCACAATTTTTAAGATCATCATATTGCGGCCATGCGACATGACAAAGGCTTTTTTCTCGCCCAGCGAGGCATAATACCAGGTATTGATCTTGAAGCTGTTCTGATACACAAACTCATCTTCCGCATCGCGCCGTTCCATGGAGGTCAGGCCCTTTTCCTGGATGAAGGCATCCAGTACATCGTCCTTGACGCGCACAAAATAGCGCATGATATCCGGCGGTCTTACTTCCAGGCCAATGGACTGATAGTCACCCAAGGTGTCAAGCTTTTCGGATTTATCTATTGTAAAGTTCGGTTTGATAAAGGTCTCTTCGATCTCTGCTGCCACGCTGTCATCAAGCAGGGCAATGTGGAGCATGTAGTCATTATCCAAGACCTGGCGGGAAACGCCTAAGGCTTCCGGTACAAAACCGACTGCGCCGATGCCGCCGCCTTTGCCGTTGCCGCGGTTGT
>PHAA01000053.1 GCA_002840245.1 Firmicutes bacterium HGW-Firmicutes-15 | reverse complement strand
CGGTATGTGTTTTGTTGTGGTGACTTAATTATACCATTGGCGGGTATGCTTTTTGTGCTTTAACAGGACTTTTTCAGTGGTCTCGAACCGTCCCCCTGTTTGCCCTGTTTGCCGTCCCCCTTTTTTGTTTCACGTCACTCCCTGGCGCTGGCTATGAGTCTGGCCGTTTGTTCACTGGCTAAGCTAAGTGCATCGTTTTCGCATTGTAAGAAATGAATAGTGTTTTCAATTCTTTCTTGACTAGCTTTAATTTCAGTCCATAGTCTTTCTTCTTCATAAATGTTCATGCAATCCTGTATATCATTAGCGCGACCGGTTTGCAGATAACGCTTGAAAGAGTTCAGGGTCTCTAGTTTCTGGTAGTTGGAATGAACAAAACTCTTATTGATTATGTTGTGATAGATGTCTAATAAGGCTTCTACCTCATTTAGTTTACCGACAGCCTCTTGGAGGTCGTATTGGCATTTCTTCATAAAACCCTGTCGATACTGACTCCAGTCTTGCAGAGCATCTTTATAGCGATCACAGGCTTTTTCATATTCACGGCACCTGATAAAGTAAATTTTCATATTGCGGTTATAGTCGGAACAGTTTTTCTGATAATCCTGCTGTTTTCTTTTGGGTATACCCATAGTGAGTAAGCGGTTGAGCTTAGAAGGAGGCTCCTCGGGCTTAAATGGCTTATCCGGCACTGGTGTAGGCTCAGGGGGTAAAATGTCATTGGCTGCCAGAATAGCGTTTCGCTCCTCCAAAAGGATATTAAGATAGCGGCTATACCGGCTTAAATTTTCAATGTGCTCCAGGCTAGAGACGCACATAGTAATATCCCGGATTAGCTCGTCCTTGTTTCGGGCGCTCTTTTTTGCGACTTTCCGGGAGGAGGAATATTTCTGCAAGTCCTTGCTTGCATGTGGAATATTATGAAAATTAAATAAAAATGCAAAATCAGATGAGGTGAGAGCTTCATGTTCTATGGTGTAGAGTTTGGAAAAATAAAACTGGGTGTCGCTAGGGCCATAGTAGTATGGACCGATAGAATTCAGATATTCATTTTCCTGCAGACTTAACAAATCCAAATGAATGTTCATTTCCACTTCGATCAAATTCAACCAGGCTTCAAGGTTGGAACTATTGCCATAACCATTTGCTAACCATTCTTTCATCTGCAGGTAGGTATCCAAGCTGACATTTATCCAGGACTTATAATAATAGAACATCAGTTGTTCCGGGTTGTAGTTAATGAAGGCGGATAAATCCAGGCTATGGCGATCCTCCTTGTTTAAAAACGTTGCAAACATTTGCTTCCCCCTCTTTCATTCATCTTCACATATATCTAATTTCTATATTTTACCATAAAGTCCTTCTTTTACAAGTGGGTGGTGAAAAAAATTTCGTGCATATTCATAAAGTTATTGGGATAGCATAGATGTGAGTACGGCCTGTCTGTATTCAATAACCAAATGATGGTTAGATAAAGAAGGCTGGAGGTGTACGGACATTACTAAAAGGAAGGGTAAAAAGAAAGTTCAGGTCTTGACCGAACGAGATCGCTTAAAAATGGAGATAGCTAAAGAGCTTGGCATATGGGAGCAGGTCGAGAGTGATGGATGGGAATCTCTTACCAACGCTGCTTGTGGAAGAGTAGGTGGCATCATGCGTAAGAGGCTTCAGGAACAGAGGCTAAAACAGGAGAAGGAAGAGGCCCAGCAAGGATAATAGACACCAGCTGACCCGGTTTTTTATAAACCGGGTTTTCTTTGGCCAATTCTTATTTATAAGGGTTATAATTGTTGCAGTGGATATGGCTGGGTAAGTCTAAATATGAGATAAAAGAGGTTGGAGATTTATTATGCAGGAAATAGAAAGGGTAAAAGCCTATTTACAGGAGAGGAACCCGCAGCTTAGCATTATTGTCTTGGAAGATAACACTAGCACTGCGCCTCTGGCGGCCCAAGCACTAGGTACGGAAGTGGGGCAAATTGCAAAGTCAATTCTATTCAAAACGAAAAAAGATAAGTATTTGATGGTGGTATCGGCAGGGGATGTACGTCTGGATAGTAAAGCCATTAAGGAGACCGTAGGTGAAAAGGTGCGGATGGCTAATGCGGACGAGGTTCTGCAAGTAACCGGCTTTAATATTGGCGGGGTTTGTCCCTTTGCCTTGCGTCAGGAGCTTCCTATTTATCTTGATGAGAGCTTAAAACGTTATGATATTGTTTATGCCGCAGCGGGCACAGGCCATACCGCTCTGCCTATAAGTTATGAGGAACTGATGAGAATAACCAGCGGCCATGCTTGCAGATTTTCAGCGTAGTGGAGGGGGTGACACAAGAGAACAGTCCCCCGGTGTCAAAGTTGTTTAATAATAGGGAGAATAAGATGGATAAGAGTTTTGTGCATTTACATAATCATTCTGAGTATAGTCTTCTAGATGGGGCTTGCCGGGTGAAGGAACTGGTTAGCAGGGCGGTGAGCCTTGGTATGCCGGCGATTGCTATTACCGATCATGGGGTGCTTTATGGCATTATTGATTTTTATCGGGAAGCGAAGAAGCAGGGGATTAAAGCTATCATTGGCTGTGAGGTTTATGTAGCCCCGCGCAGCCGTCTGGATAAGGAAGTCCGTCTGGATGATAGTCCGTACCACCTAACACTCTTGTGTAAAAACCAGACCGGCTATAAAAATCTCATTGAACTGGTTAGTAGGGCTTTTCTGGAAGGCTTCTATTATAAGCCGCGGGTAGACCGGGAACTGCTGGAGAAATACAGTGAAGGCTTGGTCGCTATGAGCGGTTGTGTGGTTGGGGAGATACCGAAGCTGATACTGGCTGGAAATGTGGAGGGGGCTACGAAACTAGCTCGGGAATATGAGGCGATTTTTGGGCCGGGCAATTTCTACCTGGAGGTACAGGATCACGGTCTAGCGAGCGAAAAACAGGTGTGTCAGGCGCTATTTCAGATGAGCGATGAAACCGGGATTCCTCTGGTAGCCAGTAATGATGCCCATTATATTCGCAAGGAAGATGCTGCCAATCATGATGTTCTGCTCTGTATCCAGACTGGCAAGGTGGTGAAAGACCAGGAAAGGATGCGCTTCACGGGCAGTGAGTTTTATATAAAAAGTGCAGACGAAATGCGGGAGCTGTTTGCGACTCGGCCCGATGCCGCCGATAACAGCTTTAAAATTGCTGAGGCTTGTAATCTGGATTTCTCTTTTGGGGAATTTCATCTTCCCTATTTTTCTATACCGGAAGGCTATAGCCCGGAAAGTTTTCTGGGTCAACTGGTCTGGGAAAGATTTGCTCATAAGTATCCTCAGGCTGAAGAATCCATCACGCAACGCTTGGCTTATGAGCTCAAAATCATTAACGAAATGGGCTTTGCGGAATATTTTCTGATTGTTCAGGATTTGGTGAACTGGTCCAAGGCCAATGATGTTCCGGTAGGGCCGGGGCGCGGCTCGGCAGCAGGCAGCCTGGTATCGTATGTGTTGGGGATTACCACTATCGATCCACTCAAGTACGACTTGCTTTTTGAACGCTTTTTGAATCCGGAGAGAGTGAGCATGCCGGATATTGATATCGACTTTTGCTTCGAGAAAAGGGATCAGGTCATTAACTATATCATTGAACGCTATGGCTCTGAACGGGTGGCCCAGATTATAACTTTCGGAACTATGGCGGCTCGAGCTGCTATTCGCGATGTAGGCAGGGCTTTGGATGTGCCTTACGGGGATGTTGATAAGATCGCCAAGATGATTCCAGCGGAGTTGGGTGTTACCATAGATCGATCACTGGAAATTTCAGCCGATTTGGCTTTGGCCTATGCCAATGATTATGATACTCGCCAAATAATTGATATAGCCCGGGCGATTGAAGGTATGCCCCGCCATGCCTCCGTTCATGCTGCTGGAGTTGTAATCGGGCGGGAGGCTCTGAGTTCGCTTTTGCCTTTACAGAAGACAACGGATGGACACGTTATAACCCAGTTTGCCAAGGAAACAGTAGAGGACATTGGATTGCTCAAAATGGATATTTTAGGCTTGAGAACGCTTACGGTTTTAGCCCGGGCAGTCGAGATAATTAAAAAAACACGTAGTGTGACCTTAGATCTAGATAATTTACCTCTGGAAGATGAGAAGGTATACGAACTGCTGCAATCTGCTAATACCATCGGCGTTTTCCAATTGGAAAGTGATGGCTTGAGACGGATATTGAGCGAAATGAAGCCAAATCGTTTCGAGGATCTGATCGCTATCATCGCTCTATACCGTCCCGGTCCGCTGGGCAGCGGCATGGTGGAGGATTTTATCAACCGCAAGCATGGGCGTCAGAAATTGGAGTACATACACCCACTCCTGGAAAACATATTAAAGGAAACCTATGGGGTTATTCTCTACCAGGAACAGGTTATGCGGGTAGCTAGTGATTTGGCTAATTTCACTATGGGTGAGGCTGACGTGTTAAGGCGCGCGATGGGTAAAAAAAAGGCTAGCGAACTTGCTGCCATGCGGAATAAGTTTGTCCAAGGGGCGGCTCAAAATGAAATTGGCCAGGATGTTTCAACTCGCCTCTTTGATCTTATGGAGAGTTTTGCCGGTTATGGTTTTAATAAAAGCCATTCCGCCGCGTATGCTATGATTTCCTATCAGACCGCTTATCTTAAGACCCATTATCCCGTGGAATATATGTGCGCCTTTTTAAGCAGTGTTATAGATCATCAGGAAAGAGTTGTATTTTATATTAGAGAATGCCGGAAAATAGGGATAGCTATCCTGGCCCCGGATATCAATGAGAGTTTTGAGAATTTCACTGTCGGGGCGGGAGGGATTCGATTTGGACTGGGGGCAATCAAAAACGTTGGCGTAAATGCGGTAAAAACCATTGTGGAAGCGCGAAAAGAAGGCAAATTCAAGTCCTTTTTTGATTTCTGCCAGCGAATTGATTTATCCCAGATTAATAAACGAATGGTGGAAAATCTTATCGTCGCCGGTTGTTTTGATTCTCTAGGTAAGACCAGGAAACAGACTATTTCCATTATGGATGAGTGTATAAGTCTGGCTTCCAGGATTAAACAGGCAGATAACGGGAACCAGATGTCACTTTTTGGCGATACTGCCAGCATGGTGGAAGAACCGAAGCTCATTGTAACTGGTGAATGGGAGAGCCGGGATAGGTTGAGCCGGGAGAAGGAGGTTCTGGGTTTTTATGTATCGGCTAATCCGCTCGATTCGTATCGACAAACCATTGAAATGGTGACCACGGAAGAAATCGCAGCTTTGGATAAAGATGGCGGCGAAGAGTACGTACGACTGGCTGGCATGCCGGTTAATTTGAGCAAAAAAATTAGCCGTAAAGGTGATCCTTATGCGCGTTTCCATCTAGAGGATTTGAGCGGTCGTATTGAGGTGATGATATTCCCGTCAGCTTACCGGCAATTTATTAATCACATTATACCTGATAATCCAATTATAATAGAGGGATTTGTAGATCGGCGCGATGAGCAGGCTAAAATAACTCTGCGCCGGGTGTTCGCACTAAGCAGTTCTTTAAAGGAACTGCATATCCGTTTGCCTTATGAGAAAACGGACACAGAGGGCAAGCAGGAATTGCTAAATATCCTGGCTAAGTATCCGGGTGAAATGGAGGTGTGTTTGCACCTTCCCAACAAAAAGATCCTGGTTCTGGATGAAAAGTTCGATGTAGACAGTAGACTGGATTTGAAGAAAAACCTGATCCGAATGTATGGTAAGAATAATGTGTGGTTTAACTAAGGGATGTTTTAAATAAGGAGGAAAATGCATGAACGAAGGATATTTGGGAGAAGACTATATTGTAATCAAGGCACTGGAGAATGGGGTGACCATTATCGGCTTAACCCGAGGAATGGACACTAAATTTCACCACACAGAAAAGCTGGATCGTGGAGAAATTCTAGTGGTTCAGTTCACGGAACATACCTCGGCTATGAAAATCAGAGGTAATGCGGAAATTATTCATCGTTATGGAACAACTATGAGCGAGGGAATCAAGCGACAATAAGAACTTTTTACATTTGGGGGTGACCCATTGCAAAGACTGGCAGTTTTAACCAGTGGCGGAGATGCGTCTGGCATGAATGCTACAATTCGTGCAGTAGTTCGTTCCGCTGTCTTCAGAGGGGTTGAGGTTTTTGGGGTTCACCAGGGTTTTGAGGGGCTTATTAATGGAGAAATAGAGCAGATGACTGCGGGTTCGGTAGCTGATATTATTCACCGGGGTGGAACCATTTTACAGACTTCCCGTTCCGAGGGGTTTAGAACCATAGAGGGAAGGGAAAAAGCGGGGGGCTTGCTCCGTGCCATGGGCATAGAGAATTTGGTGGTCATAGGGGGAAATGGCAGCCTGCGTGGGGGTCATGAGTTTGGCCAACTGGGGATAAATGTGATAGGCATACCAGCTACGATTGATAATGATGTACCCTATACTGCTTCGATCGGCTTTGATACAGCGGTGAACACGGTCTTGGATGCTATCAACCGACTAAGGGACACGGCTAGTAGTCATGGTCGAATTTTTGTCATAGAGGTTATGGGTCGGGAATGCGGTGAGATTGCTCTAGCTGCCGGGGTGGCTGGGGGAGCGGAATCAGTATTGATTCCTGAGATTAAACCTGATCTTACTCAGGTTATCGAGAAGATTAATCAAGGCATAAAAAGAGGTAAACTGCACAGCATTATAATTGTAGCAGAAGGGGTTTATTCGGCTATGGAACTGCGGGATAAAATACAGGAAGAGACCGGACATGAAACCCGGGTCAGCATCCTGGGACATATACAGCGGGGTGGCACTCCCACCGCAGTGGATAGAATTCTGGCTTCCCGTATGGGTAAGCATGCGGTGGATTCTATATGTCAGGGTGAACGTAATGTCATGGTGGCTGGCGAGGGGGACAGGATTTTTTCCATCCCGCTTCAGAAAGTGGTTAATGGGAAGCGGATGCCTGAACTAGAAATGTATGAGATTGCTAAAATGCTTTCGATATGAGGTGACATATGCGCAAGACAAAAATTATCTGTACGATTGGGCCGGCCAGTGAAGATAAAGAAAAGCTAGCTCAGTTGGTTCACAATGGGATGAATGTGGCGCGGCTGAATTTCTCCCATGGAGAACATTCTGAACATAAGAAAAGAATAGACAATATACGCCAGGTTGCTGCTGAAATGAATCTTCCCTTGGCAATTATGCTGGATACCAAGGGACCAGAGATACGAACAGGTAAGCTGCAGAATAAGAAAGTAAGACTACAGGCTGGTCAGACCTTCATTTTAACCACTCGTCCCGTAACCGGCGATGAGCATGAAGTCGAAATAAGCTATCCTCAATTGCCTGTTGAGGTTAAAGCTGGAACATCTATACTGCTTTCCGATGGGCTAATAAACCTTTTAGTGTTGGAGACTACAGCCACAGATATTATCTGCCAGGTAATTAACGGCGGAGAATTGGGCGAGAAAAAGGGTGTTAATGTGCCTGGCGTAAGGATAAACATGCCATTTCTTAGTGAAAAGGATATAGCAGACATTCATTTTGGCATCGATGAAGAGCTAGATTTTATTGCAGCTTCTTTTGTTAGAAATGCCCAGGATGTGTGGGATATTAGGCGCATATTGGAGTCTCGGGATGCGCATATTGATATTATAGCCAAGATCGAGAGCCAGGGTGGGGTTGACAATCTGGATGACATTATTAAGGTGGCCGATGGAGTTATGGTGGCCCGCGGGGATTTGGGGGTTGAGATTCCCGCCGAGGAAGTGCCTCTGGTGCAGAAGACCATCATTGAAAAATGTAACCTGGCCGGCAAAATAGTTATTATAGCTACCCAGATGTTGGATTCTATGATCAATAACCCTAGGCCTACGCGAGCTGAGGTTTCAGATGTAGCCAATGCAATTTTCGATGGAGCGGATGCGATTATGCTGTCTGGGGAAACTGCAGCCGGGAAATATCCGGTGGAGTCGGTGGAAACCATGGCAAGGATAGCAAAGAGGACTGAGCAGGTCCTGCCCTACCAGGAGATCTTGAGGAGAAAGCGCCTGCAATCAACTTCCTCGGTTACTGATGCCATCAGTTATGCCACCTGTGCAACGGCGGCCAGCTTAGGCATTTCATCTATCGTTACCGCTACCAGTACCGGGACGACAGCGCGGATGGTATCTAAGTACCGCCCAGAGGCTGATATTATAGCGGTTACCCCAGATCGAAAGGTCATGAATAAGCTAGTTATGGTTTGGGGCGTTCATCCGGTTCTTACCCAAGAGACTAATGGAACCGATGAATTATTTGAGGAATCCTTGACCCGGTGTCTGGAAATTGGCTATATACAGAAAGGCGATCTAGTAGTGTTGACCGCCGGAAGCCCTTCCGGTTTTTCGGGGAGCACCAACCTCTTAAAAGTCCACGTAGTAGGAGATATATTAGTGAAAGGAATGGGCATTGGTGTAAAACCAGTCAGCGGCAAGGTGAGAATTATACTGGAGGATGAAGATTTGGAGAAAATCCAGGTCGGGGACATCTTGGTATGCCGTGGAGCCCATAGTGCCTATGTCAGCTACCTGGATAGGGTGGTAGCCTTGATTGCGGAGGAAGGAGGATTAACCTCCGATGCAGCTATAATGGGGCTAAATATAGGAATACAGGTAATTGTGGGGGCTCGCGATGCTACTAGTATATTAGAGAATGATATGCTGGTAACTGTAGATACACCTCATGGGCGCGTTTATAGCGGTCTGGCCAAAGTATTATAGAGCGTATTTTTTAGGGGCGAATTAGTATACCAAATAACTCTAAAATATTGGGATAAATGATCCAAAAATATTTGCAAAAAACTTACGACAAAGGAGGAATTTTCAACCCAGTATAGAAGTTTGTTTATTGAGGACTGTAGATGTAGAGAGAGATTAGAAAACAAAAAAAATATCAGATTATTTAGAGGAGGAATTCAGGATGAAGATAATGGTACTTGGTGCAGGTACTATGGGAGCAGGTATCGTACAGAATGCTGCTCAATCAGGTTTTCAAGTAGTTTTAAGGGACATTAAACAAGAGTTTGTTGACAATGGTATTAAGGGAATTACCAAAAACCTAACCAAATTAGTAGAAAAGGGTAAAATGGAAGCTGCTGACAAAGATGCTATTTTAGCAAGAATAGTTGGCACCGTTGACATGGCTGCTGCTGCTGATTGTGACTTGGTCATTGAAGCTGCGATTGAAGTCATGGAAATTAAGAAAGCCATATTCAAAGAATTAGATTCCCTTTGTAAGCCCGAGTGCATTCTGGCTTCCAATACTTCAGCCTTGAGCATAACTGAAATTGGGGCTGCTTCCGGAAGACCTGACAGAATGATTGGTATGCATTTCTTCAATCCAGTACCAGCCATGAAACTGGTTGAAATCATCCGGGGCGCTGCTACCAGCCAGGCAACTTATGATGCAATTAAAGATCTTGCCTTAAAAATGGGTAAGGCTCCAGTAGAA
>PHAA01000015.1 GCA_002840245.1 Firmicutes bacterium HGW-Firmicutes-15 | reverse complement strand
TTGTGCACTATTAATATATTTAATTGTTGAATTTCCATTTCCTTTTGTTAGTACTAAGGTTGCATCTATTTTGTTTGCATCTGCTACTGTTACGGTTAAAGCTGAACTAGCTGCTATATCCGCTCCACCTGTAAACGTTCCTGCAAGCACTTCTCCTGCCAGGCTTCCGGCCGATATTGTCGCATTGCTGTTTGTTTCGGGCAATCCGGCTTCAAAGTTATCAGACATATAGTTAATGGGCGTAATGATATCGCCGTTTAGTTTAAATACCGTCCACCAAAGTCCCTGCTGGTTGGGGGCATTAAACGTTGCTACTGCTGAATCGCTGCCCCGATAGACCTTTATCTGAGCCTCGGAAGTAGCTAAACTCCCGCTGCCAGAATAGTGATGAACGGAAAATATATAATCTCCACTTGATTGGTGATAAATAGTGGTAGTTTCTGGGCCGTAGCTATTTGTATCATCCAAATCTAATTGAACATAGTGTTCCCCGTTGTAGTCATAATTTTTATTATCTTCAGGATAATAGGTATGGAACCTGGCACTTGAATCCCCATTTGGACCTGTTAAGTGCGCATCAAGATCGCTGGGGTTTTCTCCCCAGGTAAGCACTATCCGAGTCACTCCTGCTGCTAAGACAGGTGTTATGATTCCGTTCTGGTCGGTGGTGATTGTGCCAGCAACGCAGGTAGCATTAAAAGTAGCGTTGCTATAACCTGTTCCACTGGTCTCCCCGGTATAACTCCCCGCTGCCAAACCCTGCACGCTATAATGCCCCAAATTATCTGTAGTAACTGTAGTAGCGACAGCCCCTGTCGTATTATTCGTACCTAGTCGGAAATTGATTACGATTCCGGAAACATGGCTTCCATTCTGGGCATTGACAATATAACCCTCGAAATTACCGGCAGCGACTTGCTCAGCTGCTGCGGCTATTGGAATTCTAGCACTTTCTAAGCTGGGTGTACTGGTTACGGTTACCCATATGTTTTTACCGGCTGAACCCAAGTTAGACTCGAATGTGTATGTCGCTGATCCCCCTGCTATTTGGCTCAAGGTTCCTACTAATAGTGTTCCACCTGTAGCTGAATCATATATTTTTACTACTGATCCAGCAGCTAAAGCTGTGAAGCTGATATTGTCACCTGTTCCAACTACAGTATTTAAGGTCATTTGACTAGCGTCGAGCGTTGTTCTATTGATTGTTTGATTGTTAATACTAACACTAGCAACTCCTGATCCCAGTATGCAGGCAGCAGGAGTCTGGTTCATCACCACTCCGGTCGCGTTGATGATGGCACTCTGGATTTGCCCCGTCCCAGCTATGGTGACAGCGGAGTTGGCGGTCAGTTGCTGGATGACAGTGTCGGCACCCAGGGTGATGGTGCTGCCGGGTGCCGCGTTGATGACGGCGCTCTGGATTTGCCCCGTCCCAGCTATGGTGACAGAGGCGTTGGCGGTCAGTTGCTGGATGACAGTATCGGCACCCAGGGTGATGGTGCTGCCGGGTGCGTTGATGTTCAGGCTGTTAAAGCTGCCGATTAAAACAATTTGCGCGTTAGCAGGAATTAGACTGGACAGGGTAACACTGCTGAATCTGCCGGTGCTAACTCCCTCTTCTTCCAGCTTGGCTCCTGAATTCAAGGTAAGGGCTCCCACTATGCTGCTGCCTTTGGCTACGATTCTTACCGTTTTGGGTTCTGTCTGCTTATCCACGGTAACCGTATAGAGGTCGCAGTCAATTATTTCTACGCTGTTCGAGCCACCGCCATTTACTAATGTATTGCCCTGAACCTTGACGTTGTTGAGGGTAACATCACCATTTCCTATACCTTCTCCCAGAACCAAGTTACCAGTAATTACCATGTATTGCAGGGTTACACCGGGTACGGTTATAACTACATTTCCGTTTATGGTCTGGGGACTCCCACTAACACCCCCATAGGTCCCTGCAGTACTGTAAGTTATTGAAACAATTGATGTGCTGGTATCCGAATCCGAACCAGAACCACCACTGTTTGGAGTTGAGGGCGTAGACGATCCTTCCAGGGATGGTACGTCAATTCCCAATTCTTTTAGTTGATTCACCAGGTCGTTTTTAACTTGTTCAGTAAGCTGTATTCCACTGGATTCCAGTGCATTTAGCACTACATCCAAGGTATTCTGTACTTGGTCCACTTGGTTTTGTTCGGGTACTGGTTGGTTGGATATTTCCAGTATCATTTCTACTATCGGAGGTACTCCAGCTTCCCTATTGATATCCATTTGCAAGGCCGTATTAATTATCCAGTCCTGCACATTGCCAAAAGCCTGTTTATCCTGGGCACTCATCGAAGCAGCGGGGCCGGCTGTTCCTCCCTGGACAATTCCGCTGCTTGTACCTCCGCCCAGAGGTACTGTATTTCCGCTATTGCCGCTTACTTCAGCACTTCCAGTGAGGCAGCTTACATTACAGCTACCGTCTTGATTTACGCTTACTAATATAAAGGTTCCTCTTACAGCAGCCACGCCCCAGGGCATGTCCACTGTCATTCTTACCTTTTTCGTCTGTGCTGTCTGATACCAAGGTGCCTGGCTGTCAGCAATAAACTGCCTGCTGTCAAGTGATGCCAGCAAGGGGGAGTTGGCTCTAGCCTGCTGCTTTTCTGTGGATTCATGTTTGGTAGCCAGAGCTCCAAATACTGTCCCTTTTTTCAGGTCTATGTCAACATTCTCTACTGCGGTTCCGCTGGAACCGTCCTTTTTTATAAAGGCTCTGCCGATAGATTCTTTTATGTTAATCACGGTGTTTTCTTTTATAAGTAAACTACTGCCATCCGAATAGAATATGCTGGCACTGGCGTTGGTTCCTGTTATTATGGTGTCTCCTAAAGATACGGAGCTATAATTCTGAAGTGGGGTAGTAGCTCCATTGCGTGTAAGTTTAATGTCTCCTTTAACATCTTTTATAGTTCCTTCCAGGCTGACTGTATAGAGCCCGGGATCCTTGGTCAACAGAATTCCTAAGGCCCGGGCGAGACTTCCTCGCTTCATCACTGCATCGGGGTATATTTGCTTGCCATCCGCAGACAAGCCTATCATTTCTGCTGCCAGAGCAACTGCCATTTCTCCTGCCGCCCAGTGGCTTTGCTCCATGTCATTAAGTACGGGAAGGGGAGTCCGGTCCTTTTGGGCAGATAATCTCATTATTAGGGCTATTCCTTGAGCCCGAGTTATTTTATCTTCTGGTTTATAGGTTCCGTCGGGGAATCCCTTTAGGTAGCCGGCTTTGGTTGCCGCTGCTATGTTGGCTGCTGCCCAGTGATCAGTTTGTACGTCGGGAAATCCGGTCTCAGTTACTGTGGGGGTGTTTAGCCCGACGGCCTTTACCAAAACTACGGCGGCCTGGGCCCGGGTTAGTCCTTCACCTGGATGAAAACCTCCGTCGGGAAAGCCATTTATAATGCCTTTTCCTGCTAAATAGCTAATAAATATGGCGTTAGAATCAGTGGATTGGACATCTTTAAACTGGGATACCAGTGTTGGGACGGATTCGGCCTTGATCACCGCATCTGCAGCTTTGGCGGGATTGGCCAGGATTAAGGTTATGCTGAACATAAATAGCATTATCGCTCCCAGCTGTCCCATTTTTCTCCTTATCATTTGTCTATTCACCCTACCTTTCCTAATAACATTTCTATGCCTGAGCTAAAGCTGGAAATTCCTCCAGCCGTCGTTTCTTATTAGATATAATTACAGCATTCTCCATAAAGTAGTATATTTCCTGCAAGGTTTTATTTTTTCACAAAGGAGCTTTCCTCATATTTATTTGCAAATAAATATAATATGATCTTCTTGAAAATAAGGGAAGCTATCCTATTCAAGTAACTAAAATTCATATATCTATAAGGGTTACTTTCAACTTGTTAATTTTTTTGCAACGCAAATTATTGGTAATAAGGTCTAGTGGTTAAATGGTCAGGCCATATATAATGGGTAAAGTAAAACCGTCCCTGATTTTGCAAAAGGTCAGAGACGGCCGGCTATATCTGAATAGAAGACGATTGTACCAAGTAATTTTTGTAGATGGCGTTGAAATAAGTAGAAGTTTTTTAACTACGAGCGGAAAAATGAAACAATAAAAACGATGAGAGCAAATAGGGATACAGCGAAACCAATTACACCGATGGTGGCATGACTAATTATTACCTCGGAATGGCTAGACTGAATAACCAGGGCTGAGCTAACCAACCCACCAGCAATTATCAGGCTGGCGCTCAAACGATTTATGAGTTTGGTCATACTCCTTTTGGCTCCGCCGCTAAAGCTGATTTGTATGTTCATATTCAGCTTGCCTTGGTCGGTAGTCTTGAGTAATTTATTAAAATTAGAGGGCAGAGAAATCAGTGGTCTCAAGTCCGAATAATATTTACGGCGCATATATCCATAAATATTTCCAGGTTTCATTTTTTCCTGTACCACTTTTTGAGCCATAGGTCCGGCCACTTCCAGGAAGTTAAAGTTTGGGTCCAGCTTCTTACCGACACCTTCGACAGTAATCAAAGCTTTCATCAAAGAGGTTAGATAGGATGGCATCTTCAGTTGGTAGCGGTAGGTAATATCCAGGAGATCCTTACGAATGCGATTCATATCCAGGTTGCCAATGCGGGAAGCAGAGACTAGTTCCACCAGATCTGAAAAGTCTTCCTGGAATGCGTCCATCTCCACGGAATCAGTAATAATACCCATATTCTCCAGGGTGGCTACTGTCTTATCCATGTCTTTGCGATCTATACTCAACAGCAATTCACCCAAGCTATTTAGTCTTCTCTCGCTCAGGGCACTGACTTCACCGAAATCGATAAAAGCGATATGATCTTCATCTACAACTAAAATATTGCCAGGGTGAGGGTCAGCTTGAAAAAAACCATGCAGCACAATCTGTGCTAAGAATGCTTCGGTTCCCAGCCTCGAAGTTTTGCCACGATCCCAGCCACGCGCCGTAATTTGATCCAGGTCGCTTAATTTGACCCCATCAATATAGTCTTCCGTGAGTACCCGGCGAGTGGTGTATTTCCAATAGACTCGCGGGATTATAACCCGTTCATCATCGGCAAAGTTTTGGTATATCCGGTCAGTATTACGGGCTTCCCGATCATAATCAAGTTCTCGCAGCAAAAGCCTGGCATAATCCTCCAGCATAGCTACTACTCCCAGTCGTTGAGCTTCAGCGGATTTTTTCTCAGATAACTGAGCTAGCTCTAGCAGGATTTCCAGGTCACTTTCCACCGTTTCCTCGATATTAGGACGTTGAATCTTAACAATGACTCTTTCCCCGCTTTTCAGCCTTCCCATGTGAACTTGTCCTATAGAGGCGGCTGCCAGCGGTTCAGGGTCAAATTCGGCAAATATTTCGTCAGGATGGCCAATTTCCTTTACCAGCTGTTCCACTACTTCCTGATAGGAAAAGGGGTGTACCTTGTCCTGTAGTTTTTCCAGCTCTTCAATGTATGCAGGTGCAAACATATCAGGTCGGGTGCTGAATATCTGCCCTAGCTTAATAAAGGTTGGTCCGAGTTCGCTTAGCGCTTGGCAGAGCCGCTCCGCCAGGATGCGCTCAGATTCCCGCCCGTTGTCTTTTGCCGCCTGGCGTTTCTGCCGGGGCAAAAGTGAGTCTAGGCCCATCAGCTTGACCAAGTAACCCAGTCCGTATTTCATGAAAACCCGGATAATTTTCCTATATCGCTTGAAATGCTTCCAATGACGCATTTTACTACTATAACCCAAACAGCGCACCTCCTCATATAGTACTATTTCGCTGTATATTGTCTTATTCCTGCCTTGGGTCCCCAGCCAAACCAATAGGGATGGCCTTTTTCTTGATGAAACATGGATATTTAGATATGGGAAATGGTTTTTAATACTAATTTAGTTTCTTAATCTAATTTATAGAAGAGGCTATCCCAATAGCCATTTCAATATTGGGATAGCCTCTTGAAAACCTTTATTATTTTAATACCCTGTTATCCGTACCTATAAATGATACCAAAGGATCCCCGGGGATACTGCCACTCGATGGCACCGGAATGGGGACAGACCACCCGGCAGGTGCCGCATTCCAGACATCCCGCGTCGTCAAAGCTTATCTCTCCCTCCTTAAGATCGGAAGCAATAAGAGCGTCCCCGTGCTTTCCCTTCAGGGTATAAAGACCGGCTGGGCAGGCAAAGATGCAGGGTTTGGTCGAACAAGTAGCACAAATTTCTTGATGCAGGGTTATATGATGTTCTTCATCATCGACGAGGAATTTATTTCCCGCTAATAATTGCTGGATGTTCAAGCGCTTCATAGTGAGCGTCCCCCTTTCCATGCATCGCCGGCCAATTGAGACCATTTGATGGAGCTGGATTTTACCCCGCGCATCATTTTACCTAGCAGGTGCTCCGGGGGGCTGCCATCGACTGTAAAGGCATCTGCTGCTAAGTCGGTGACAACCTGTGGGTAGGCTTCGTAGAGACGACGAGTGTCTAAAAACAGGGGAGTGTGGCGATAGGCTTCCATGGTGTCCCAAACCCCGTTCTGCTTTAGAAAATCAGGATATTGGCTCAGACCTTGCTCGGAAAAATCATTACCGGCCCGGGCCTGCATTACTGTTCGAGCTGCCGCAGCACCGGATGCGATGGCCAGATCCATGCCTCGTACCTGATAACCCAGATTAATTACAAAACCGGCCGCATCTCCGACCACTAAGATTCCATCCCCGAAAAGCTCTGGCCGCATGTTAAATCCCGCCTCCGGTACTAGATGAGCTGAATACTCAGCCACCTGCCCGCCTGCAATTAATGGAGCAATCTGGGGCTGGGATTTAAAGTCTTCCAAGAGTTCGTTAATTTTATATTGATTCCGCTGTAAATCGGCTACGTTAACCACCAATCCCAGCGATATACTGTCCAGGTTGGTATATAGAAAGCCACCGCCCTGCATCCCTGAACTGCAGCTTCCCACGTAAAGATAGGCCGCGCCTTGCTTATCCTCCAACTGGAAGCGTTGACTGATCGTATCTGCGGATAGTTCTATAAGCTGTTTAGCCCCGGTAGCCACCTGCCCAGGCAAAAGCGCTTTACGTAGACCGGCTCTTTCAGTCAGGAGTGAGTTAGCACCATCAGCCGCAATCACCACATCGGCGTGAATTTCGTCTTCACCGGCACGCACTCCCGTCACCCGGCCACTTTCAATCAGCACGTCATCAACCCGAATCCCACAGGCCAGCATCGCTCCGGCTTCTTCGGCCTTATTGGCCAGCCAGGCATCGAATTCGGCACGCAGGAGGGTAAAAGAATGGACCGGAGTTTGCAGCCAGTTTTGATCCTGGCAGGTCATGGATACGCTGCGCTTACCGCTCATAAAACTTACGGTTTCCTTGACTACTGGTCTCTGTAAAGGGGCTTCTTCCCAGAACCCGGGGATAACCTGATTTAAAGCATAGCTGTACATCCGGCCGCCAAACATGTTTTTACTGCCGGGTGTCTCTCCCCTCTCAATTAGGAGTACGTCCAGTCCTTCCTGTGCTAGTAAGTAGGCCGCTGTACTGCCGGCCGGTCCAGCGCCAACGATAATGGCTGTAAACTTCTCTTCCGCCATAACAACACCCCACTCTATTTATATGAGGGACTATCAAAGAATAAACTGGTTATTCCTTGCCAGCCCCTAATGCTCGTTTAAATTCCCTGGTAAGTTCAGGCAGGACAGAATATAAATCTCCTACTATACCGTAATCGGACACTTCGAAGATAGCTGCATTTTCATCACGGTTAATAGCGCAAATAAGACGGGCGTCACGGATGCCTGTAACATGCTGTATCTGACCAGATATCCCTACGCCGATGTAAATATCGGGTTTTACCTTTTGCCCGGACAGGCCTATATAGGTCTCCTCAGGTAACCAGTGCAGTTCCTCAGCAATAGGCCGGGTGCAGGCCAGTTCCCCACCCAAAACATTAGCCAGCTCTCGGACTAAAGCCAGGTCTTCTTCTTTCTCCAGACCTCGCCCCACACATATCAACACTTTTGCATCGCTTACATCTCCCGATTGTTTGGCCTTGGGCTTGCGATCAACAATTCGTACCAGACCTGGCAGGCCCGCTGCAAGTTCCCTTACCTGCCCAGTTCTATCTCCCAAAGGGACAGCCGGTGCAAAGGTACGTGGGGCAATAGTCGCCATCTGGGGACGAGTTAGACAGGTGACAGTTTGCACCGCTGCTCCCCCGAAGACTAATCGTTCCATAATTAGCTTCTTCCCAGTTTCATCAAACTGCAACGCGGTACACCCGCTGCATAATCCTGTGTTAAGGCGACCTGCAATGCGAGCCGCCATTTCTTTGCCACGGGCTGTGGCTGCTACTAAAAATATATCAGGGTCTTGCCGAAGTGCCTCTTCAACAATGGTGGGAATATAAGCTTCCAGAGGCTGATCTTCCTCCAGGGAAGGTAAGATCAGAACCTCGTCTGCTCCGTGAGCGATATAATCCTCTGCCAGTTGTGAGTCATTCCAGAGAAAGGCGGCTACTTTCGTGTCTAGCTTTTCAGCCAGGCCAGCAGCGACATTTAAAAGTTCCAGCGTTCGATCGCGATTATCAGCTAAAATCCAAACCCCAGCCATTCATATCACTCCCTCTAACTAATGTTACCGGTTTTCAATATGACTTCCACAAATTTTCGGATATCAGCTCCATCAGCACTGAATTTCACACCGTTTCTTTCCATAGAGCTAGCTAGGATGGTGATCGTCTGTAAGCAGGGTTCAAAACTTTGTCCCAGGTCAGTTGCCTTAATATCAACCACCGGTTTCTTTGAGGCTGCCAGAGTATCTTTCAGCCCAGGAATCCGAGGGGTATTTATTTCGGGTAGAACCGTCACCAGTGCAGGGAGAGGTATGGCTACCACTTCGATTCCGTCATCCAATTTGCGTTCGGCAATAATCTGTGTTCCATAAACAGTCAGCTTACTAACACAAGTGGTCATTGGTATATTCAGAGCCTCTGCTAAGCGTGGGCCTACCTGCTGCGCGTAAAGATCGCCAGAGCCTTCACCGCAAATAATGAGGTCGTACTCCAGTTGTGAACGGATGGCACTGGCTAGGATAGATGCGGTTTGCGATGGCTCAAGGGTGTCAAAAGAAGGATCATTGACGAAGTAGGCTTTTTCTGGACCGCGGGACAGGACATCTTTCAAGCTTTTTCGGGCCGCGGGAGAGCCTACCGTTATGGCCGCTGTGCTGCCGCCGTGCTGTTCCTGCAGGCTTACCGCCTCTTCAATGGCAAAGCGATCATAATCGCTGATCCGGTAAGATGCCCTATCCAGTAGAAGTTCTCGGGAACCGGGGGACGTCTTAATGTCCGCTTGATCGATGACCCATTTAAAGCAGGTTATGATTCGAAGCATCATTCACTACCTCCTATTATTATTTTAGGGGTCAAGGAAACCTTCCTGCATCTAAATTCTAGGGTGAAGCATTTAGTTTGTCAACAATTAATTTGTATGCCAAGTATTATTTTCTCATTCAGCCGTCCCAATATTTTGCAGCATCTGTTTTAAAACCTCGGCCTGTTTTTCGTCTATACTAAGCAGGGCCTTCCGATTGGCGTTAATAATTGCCTGGGATAGAGGTTTTTCTAGCATTCGGCCGGTTTCGGTTAACATCACCTGCAAAGCACGTCTGTCTTTGGGATCTACTAGTTTTTCAACCAGCCCCCTCTGTTCCATCCTATCCAGGATGCCAGTAATTGTAGAACCATCCAGGTAGAGTCGGTCTGCCAGCTTTCGGGCGGTTAGACCATTTTCATCCCAAAGGCAGCGTAAGACCGCGTATTGCCCAGGCGTAACTCCATACGGTGCCAGCTCTGCCTTAAAAAGTTGATGTACATTATGTTGTGCTTTGGTAAGCACGAAATTAAGGCATTGTTCCAACTCCATGCCTGTAAAACCTCCCTTTTCTGCCAACTTTACTCGTTCGGTCGGACAAGCATATTTATTTATTATATGCTTTTATTATCATAAGATTCATAATGTGGCGCAGACTGGCAAAAACCCAGCCCATATCAACCTGTCTCTATTAGACTTCTTCGTTTGCAGAAGACGTTTTTGTTGGAGCTAACTTTTTCTTTATTATGCCTTTGCTCAGGAACATAACCAGTAGTATAATACCTAGAATAATCATAATTTTATAAATGTCATGTATTCTAAATATATAAAAGCCTACCCCACCGTAGACCATGGTAGCGGGAATCAATCCAAGAGCTGTTGAAACCACAAAGCTCCACAAGGAAACCTGGCTTAGAGCGGCTGTGGCAGCTATCACTGCGCTAGGGAAGACCGGAACCTGATGGGCTAAAACGATGCCCCAAAAAGCGATCCCGGAATTTATTTGGTTGGTATTATAGCCCCAACGCCTTAGGATTTTGCGGTTAAACCATTCAGATCCGAATTTGCGGCAAAACCAGTAACATACTACCGATCCTAGTGTCGCACCTACTATGGAGATCAAAAATCCTATTTTAAAACCGAATAGTATAACAGCCATTGCTACCAAAGCCGCATAAGGAAAAACAGGAACAGCAGCTTGAACCGTAAAGAAGATCAGGGCAACCGCCGGGGCTAAATACCCAAACGATCTCACGTATTCAACAAAAAACTTTAAATTATGTAGATGATGCACTTATTAATCCTTTCCAACTATAATAACCACAAATAAGTATCAAATATCTCACCTATCACCAGCGATGATGATGATTTTGATCCTCATAACTAGATAATATTATGATTTACCCCTTTCAGCAAGCACGGTCTGAAATACTTATCAAACCCTTTGAATGCAACAATACCCCTCAGGGCCTTATTAGAGGGAAACCTGAAATGTCCCCTCGGTTATTAGACAGCTAATGCCAGTAATAATTTACGCGGTAGAGGTCTTCAGGTTGCGGATAGCTAGATAGCGGGATATAACAAGAGCTGCATCTTCAGTCGAAAACATTCTACAAATGGAGACCGTCTCATATGAAGCCAGATCCACCATATGATGCAACGTATTGGCCTTTTGATTTTGGTCAAACAGCAATTTGACCCGTGGTTTTTTGGGGTCAGCAGTGTTTTCTCCTGTAACCAGCGCAGTATCTCCTGTAGAAAGGAGTACCACAGTACCTACCGGGCATATTTTAACATGGACGCGAAGCAATTCGACTAAGGAAGCTGATATTTGCGTACCTTCACCCTTTTCAATTATATCCAGAGCCTCATGGTTGCTAAAGCCAGTCCGGTAGGGGCGATCCGACACCAGAGCATCGTATATGTCAGCAACTGTTGTTATTTGAGCAAATTCATGAATAGAATCTCCCCTTATCTTCCGAGGATAGCCATTTCCGTCTATATGTTCATGGTGCTGCAAAGCAACATGAGCCGAGAGCAGTGAAACCTGTCCAGAGCTTTTAATCATATTAAAGCCTTCCCATGTATGGCTCATGATTATTGTTCTCTCTTCGCTATTCAAAACACTTGGCTTATTCAGAATCTCGATAGGGATTGTAACCTTGCCGATATCGTGTAACAAAGCACCTAACCCCAGTTTTTGCAGTTGAGCGCGGTTGTATCCCTTACTAATGCCTAACATGAGGGCCAGAACACAAACATTAACACTATGCTGATAGGTGTAGTCATCATAGTTTTTAATATCAGCCATTCCTACCATAGCATTACCATGAGTAATTAACTCATCTATCATGCAGTCCACTTGCTTCTTTACTGCTCCTATCTGTAGGCGACCAGTTTTCAAACACTTTTGATAGCTGCTTTTTAGAGTATGAGTTGCTTGCAAGATTATAGAATCACTTACCGGTGGAGGTGACTCTTCCAAACCCAACTGGTCATTTATAAAAACCGCGGCAACGCCCAGGTCACCAATCCGCTTTATGAAATATTCGGTCAGAACCTGCCCGCTAGATAGAAGTACCCGCTGTTCAGCATCAATGATGGCCCGCCCAACCACCATACCGCTAAACAACTCACTTACCGGAAGCCGAATCATTGACTTTCCCCCAAACCAACCTTTTTATTTAAATCAATGATGGAAATTATTATTAAATGTTTAATTATTATACGACATTATCTTCTATCTTTCACTCGCAATATTATCTACTCCGGAGTCATAACTGGTTAATCCACAATCTCTACTCTTTAGATCAGACTACTAATTAAACAACATACAAAAAGACCCGCTAAATGAATTCGGCGGGTCACAGGGTGCCGATAAAGTCAGGCCGAGCAAAAAAGTTCACCCTACGGGTACTACTGATGTACCGCGTGCGGTACAATTGATGTCGCAAGAGCAAGGCATTAATAAAAGCCCGTGATTGAGGCGTACATAGGTACGTTGATTGAACGGGCTTTTATTAATAACGCCGCTATTGGGCTTTTTTGACGATCTGAGACCCGCTGAATAATTCGGCGGGTCCTTTTACTCTAATAGGTTTTTCTAGGATTTCTGGGGCCGCTAGAGTTTCTCGGAGGGCTAGACTTCCTCCGGAAGCCTTTTTTCGGATCTTTATAATTATCTAGACTTTTTAATGGGATTGGGGGAGCACTGGACAACATCTGCAATGGATTATCTACAGGTTCCCGGGTCAACATTTTCAGGGCTGCAGCTAGCAGGGTAATCGAATCATGTTCTTCTAATAAACTTTCAGCTAGTCCTTTATATTGCCCAATATCTTCCTTTGCTGCAGTTCCAAGTAGACTATCAACAACTACCCGCTGTAAACCAGCCAAAGCATCGTTTGCAGTAGGCATAGGTTTACGGGTTATCTTATGTTTGATAAGCGATTCTATATATTTCAAATGGTTTATTTCGCGTGAAGTAACAAAAGTGGTAGCTAAGCCCGTTTCTCCAGCACGCCCAGTTCTGCCAATGCGGTGCACATAACCCTCCGGATCCTGGGGCACATCAAAGTTATAGATATGCGTGACTCCAGTGATATCCAGTCCTCGAGCGGCTACATCGGTTGCCACTAGAATATCAATAGTTCCGGTCTTAAACTTGCGCATTACCGTATCCCGCATGTTTTGGCTCAAATCACCGTGAATGCCCTCAGATGAATACCCACGTTTGCTTAAAGCTTCAGCAATTTCATCCACCCGGCGCTTGGTGCGGCCAAATACTATTGCCAGATCTGGATTCTGAATATCGAGCAAACGGCATAAAACATCCAATTTCTGATTCTCTGGTGTTTCGATGTATTGTTGTTCAGTATTGGCTACCGTTACCTCTCGAGGATCAATATGAATTATTTCCGGGTTGTTCATAAACTCCCGAGCTAGAGTCTGAATGTGTGGAGGCATGGTAGCCGAGAAAAGTAGATTTTGCCGTGCCTGTGGAGCTTGTTTAAGTATTTCCTCAATATCTTCTTTAAAGCCCATATTGAGCATTTCATCAGCCTCATCCAGAACCACCATCTTTATCTGCTGCAGCTTGATGGTTCTTCTGCGCATGTGATCCATCAGTCGGCCTGGGGTCCCAACAATAATATGGGGTCTGTTTTTTAGTGCTCTTATCTGCCGATCTATATCCTGCCCACCATAGATAGGTATAGACCGGATCCTTTTATACTGCCCAATCTTATTGAGCTCTTCAGCTACCTGCATAGCCAGCTCACGAGTGGGTGTAATCACAATTCCCTGGATTTGCTCATAATCAAGTTCGCATTTATCCACTAGGGGTATACCATAGGCTGCCGTTTTCCCTGTTCCAGTTTGGGCCCTTCCAATCAGGTCGCGGCCCATCATGGCTATGGGGATGGTCATTTCCTGTATAGGAGTGGGTTCCTCAAATCCCATATTGCTTATTGCCTGCAGGATAAGAGGTTCAATGTTCAGTTCATCAAATGTTTTCAATACTTCAATTTCTCCTTTATTATTAGATTTCTTGATTTTATATTTACCCAATATTGCTAATTTTATAGCTTATTGCAAACATACTTATCTATTATTTCATATTGGCAAATAATTGTATACATGAATCGATAAAAAATATTGTCCCCATGCCATTCCTTTTTTGTCTCCCGACAGATATTGTAGGATATAATTGGTATAAGCAATTATATCCTACAATATCTATTTGAATTTTATAAACCGAATAAATTGAACGGAGGCTTTTCATGAAAAAACTAATCAATTATTTCTCTGGGGGATTACTCTTCATGGTCCCCATCGTCCTGACCCTTTACATCTTCTACATTCTATTTGTAAAAATCGATGGGCTTTTAAAAATACCCCTGCCTGGACTGGGCGTGGTACCAGGTGTGGGCTTTATTGCCACCATTCTTCTGTTGATCCTGGTAGGTTTTCTGGTATCCAACTTCCTTACCAAGAAGCTTTTTATACTATTAGATAGTCTGATCAACCGACTTCCTCTAGTTAAGCTTCTCTACGGATCAGTGAAGGATTTACTGAATGCCTTCGTAGGTGATAAGAAAAGCTTTAACAAACCTGTACTGGTAAAACTCTCCGCTGAGAGCCACGCTCATGTCATGGGTTTTATCACCTGCGAATCCCTCAGCAACTTCGGCCTGGATGATTATGTGGCCGTCTATGTTCCTCAGTCCTATAATTTTGCTGGACAGCTGCTTATTTTTCCCAGCGGTCATGTTCAGCCCCTAGATTCTAACAGTGCTGATATGATGACATTTATTGTCTCCGGGGGAGTTGCCGGTAGTTAGGGACTGTCATGAAATAAACCAGGCAGAATAAATTTCAGAAAAGCTCACAAACTATAAAAAATATAGGGAGGTTTCTGAATGAGTGAAATAGATGGGATTCAGGCCATTGGTTGTAATGTCAGCAGCTGCAAGCATTTTAATGACAGTAAATGTACTCTTGCCAGTATCCAGGTGGGCGCCTGTACCAACGCGTCTAATGGCATAGCAGAAGATGAGACTCTATGCATGAGTTATGATAGACGGAAGGACTAGACTGGTATTCGGCAGGTTCTTTCAGACAGGGGCAGACAGAAGACGGTTCTTCTATCTGCCCCTGTCTGCCCTTAGATAGATTTCATGGATAGGGATACTTTTCCCCGTTCCCGGTCAATCGACAAGACCCGTACTGTTACCACATCCCCAACCGAGACAATTTCCATAGGATGACGAATATAACGGTCAGCCAGCTCGGACAGATGAACTAATCCATCGCTCTTCACCCCGATATCCACAAACGCTCCGAAGTCAACTACGTTTCTTACAGTCCCAGTCATGGACATGCCTGTAGCCAGGTCTTCGATGCTTAGTACGTCAGTCCTGAAAATGGGCAGAGGTAAATCCTCCCGTGGATCACGATGTGGCTTTAGCAAACAATCAATCACATCTCTTAAGGTTGGCTCCCCTGCCCCTAGGCTTGGAGCCAGGATTTTAATGTCCAGCGCTTCTAGTTTTGCTGCCAATGAAGCTTGCCCTATTTCCGCAGGTATTGCTGCAGTAACTTCAAGTACCTTCATCGCCAGATCATAGGATTCCGGGTGAATGGCTGTGGCATCAAGCGGGTTAAACCCTCCGGGCACTTCCCCCTTGGGGGACTCCTGATGTACCGCAAGCGGTACAATTAAGGCTGCTGTTGCTCCTTTGTGGTCGCCAATAATGCTGCATCCATCATATATACGCAGGAACCCGGCAGCTTGCTGAAATGACTTGGGGCCTAACTTCGTTACCTTCAGTAACTGTTTTCGGTTCTTAAATTTGCCGTTGATATCGCGGTATTCTACAATGTTGTTGGCCACAGTAGAAGAAAGCCCTGAAACATAGGATAACAGCGATGCTGAAGCGGTGTTAAGGTCTACACCCACTTGGTTTACAGCTGATTCTACAACTGCAGTCAGGTTATCGTCCAATTTTTTCTGAGGAAGGTCGTGCTGATACTGTCCTACACCAATTGCCTTAGGCTCTATTTTCACCAGTTCTGCCAAAGGATCTTGTACCCGCCGGGCTATAGATATGGCGCTCCGTTCCGACACATCCAGGTTAGGAAATTCAAGGCCGGCTAGCTTGGATGCTGAATATACACTGGCACCGGCTTCGCTAACGATAGTATAGGGAATTTGTAGATTCTGACTCTTAATCATATTTGCTACAATGCATGCGTTTTAGAAGAACCGCCTCTGCCTCAGCCACTTTCTTTTGGGGTGGTGTTGGGTATACCACTCCCACCTCCAGCATTTTTCCAGTTTCATCCACTACAGTCCATTTGCAGCCAGTACGGTAAGCTGGATCCAGGCCTAGAATGACCTGCCCTTTAATTGGAGGCTGTAGGAGAAGATTACCCAGGTTTTTCGCAAAGATATTTATAGCATGTTCTTCCGCTTTTTCACTTAGTTCATTCCTCAGATCCCGTTCAATAGATGGCTTAATGAGCCTGGAGTAACTGTCTTCTATGGCTCCAGTGACATAAGAAGCGGTGATATCAGGTTTCACATAGAGTTTATTTAAAAAGTCGATAATTTTTTCTACCCCAACGGAGATCGAGACCCTGAGTATTTCCTCTCTTTCGCCCCGGTTGATAGCTAATATTCTATGGGGAGGAATCTTAGCAACTGCTTCCTGGTAGTCATAATACATACGGTATGGTGATTCAGTCTTTACATCTTTGGTGCTAACCACTATTACTCCATGTTTGCGGCTATATTCTCGTATCCAACGCCGGGCTGTTGCGTCCTCAGACACTTGCTCAGCAATGATGTCCTTAGCTCCCTGCAAAGCGGCTTCAATTGTTAGAACCTGATCGGAGAGATACCGTAGTGCTTCCTCCTCAAGATTCCCTTCGGAAGGGAAATTAAGCAGGTAGTCCGCTAAAGCTTGAAGTCCTTTATCACGAGCCATCGATGCCCGAGTTTTTCGTTTCTGCCTAAATGGAAGATAGATGTCATCGATCTCGACAGTTTTTGTAGCCTTGCTAATTTGCGTCACCAAATCATCGGTGAGCTTGCCCTGTCCATCTATAAGACGGATTACTTCTTCTTTCCTTTGCTCCAGGTTACGGTGAAATTTTAGCCTATCTTCAATTAAACGAAGCTCGTTTTCGTCAAGACCTCCGGTCATCTCTTTACGATAACGAGCGATAAACGGTACGGTATTACTATCATCTAATAATTGGGCTACCGCCTTTATTTGTTTGATTGATATATGTGCTTCTGCAAATATACGGTTAAATATCTGTTCCAGAGACACTACTCCCTTTCAGTTTAGCATTAGCCTATATCCATATTTTCAGCTTTTTTATAAACTAGCACACACAGGGGACGGTAGAAACCTCCCCCTGTGTGACGTCTAAGAAAACACCAAACGAATCCTTCGTTTTCAGGCCGTTGACAAAAGCGAATCTCGGCGTTATTTCAAAAACCCCGCTCAATCAACGTACCTTTGTACGCCTCAATCACGAGCTTTTCTCATGCCTTAATCTTCACTCCTGTCATCAGCCTAGCAGCTTGCCGACTTTGTCGACAAGCTGAAACGAATACTTCGTTTATTTGGGCGGAAGACCACCTTTTTTATTCTTCTTATTGCCGGGGCTACTAGTACCGAACCTATCTTCCGGGCCACGCTTCATGCTACCCTGGGATGCGCTCTTTTCCTTTTTCTTCTCAATAAGTTGGCGCATTATTTCCAAGCCCTTGTTATTCTCTTCCATAATTTTTATCCTCCTAGATCTTATTACCATTAATTATTATATCACAGGCAACAGCAAATAACCTCGCAACTGGCAACGAATGCCCTGCTAAGCAATAGCACTTATTTATCTTTACATAATAAAAATATATAAATATACTCAGGAATAACAGCCTAGGCTAATATTACCGAGGCGGAGGAATGTTGTCATGCTTTTCAAGTTCGAGAATATTGTAGGTACTTACGGCAGCAGAGAAATGCCCTGGAACCCTCCATTTAGGATGAAGGTTTACTATTATCTGATTGATGGACTACTAATAGATACCGGGCCTTTTTCAATGGCTGCGGAAGGCATAGCCTTTTTTGATTCTCATACTATAAAACAGGTATTTTTAACCCATATTCACGAAGATCATGCCGGAATGGCTTACTGGCTACAGGAAAACAAACAATTGCCCATTTACATACATCCAGATTCTGTGGAAGAAGCTTTAATAGAGCCAGACCTGAGCCAGTACCGGCTGGATATATGGGGAAGACGCCAGGCATTCAAAGCTGAGCCAGTAAGCAACACAATTAGGACTGATAGCTATGTTTTCAAGGTGATTGATTCACCCGGCCACTGCCGGAAGCATAATTCACTATATGAAGAAAATAAAGGCTGGTTATTTTTAGGTGACCTCTTAAACAATCTTACACCCAGAAGCATTTTCTTCGAGGAAAATTTAAGCGAGAGTATTTTATCGATCAGGAAAATATTATGCCTTAATTTCAATACGGTATTATGTCCCCATACAGGTATTCTTCCAAATGGCAGGGAATTATTGACCCGGAAACTAAACTATCTGTTGCAGTTACAACAGGAGATAAAAACCTTAAGAATAAAAGGATTTACTGATAAAGAAATTGATGGTCAGCTTTTTCCCGGGCCTGATAGCATTTCTCAAATGACAGGAGGCGATTTCTCTTCTTATTATATTGTGAGTACCCTATAGGGCTCATCCTCGCCTTAATCCTCGTCGGAAAAGCCTACTAAAACGTGGGTAGAGTCACAAAATGGTTTGTTTTCTGATCTTCCACAACGGCAAAGCGTTACCCTATTACGAACCTCGTATTGAGTACCGTCACAAGCTTCAACGGTAATACCACCTCTTACCCAAATTGGGCCGCTAAAGCGTGCTTTGGGGCCTTGGACTAATCCAATTGAGGGTGCAAACTCTAGTTCTATCTCTTGGCCAGTCTTTTTGTCCCAAGCCACAAGTCTTCCGGAAGGACAGTCACAAGCCTCTTGGATGGCGATCTCTCGCGAGTTCGGATTATTGGAATCTTTCGTAAGTTTCCAAGCTCCACTTGCCCGGTCACAAAACTGACCAGAAGCACACAGCCTTTGGGTATCAGTCAAAACCAAATCAGGTCCTTGAAGTCTTTTGGCCTGATCAATATATTTTTCTCTGCTAGCTGTTTCAGTACCATCGAATTCCATCTCTATATGAGTCCCATCGCAGTAAGGCTTCTTACTAGATTGACCACAGCGGCAAAGCGCATATTTCTCCTTGTCAGGATAATCAACACCCTCTTCCCATCTAAGGGAAAACCCTTTATTATCAGTAATTATTTTCTGTTTGGCCAATGGAATGTTGCCAGTAACAATATAGGGCCCATCTTTTGTCACTTTAATTTTAGTATTCTGGCTTGAATCATTCCTCGATTCTTCATTGTTGTCGTGCATAACTTTCTCCTCCTATTAACTCTCAGTTTTACAAAATCCATGCTTCAAGAACTGTATTTTACTCAAACTAATGACTTATCTTAGTATTCCATATGTTAACACTTCATTCAACGCATATTATCCATCTGCTTAATGATACTAAAAGCAATAAGATCTTTCATCTTTAAAGCGGCTAAATATTTTGTTTTTGCCTTAGGAAAACATTAAGAAAGAGGGATACTATTGTTAAGCAGAGATGGCGTTATTGCTCGTTATATTTTTGCTTTTTGTTTTTTCTTCCTTTCTGGTAGCGAATTAATTACGGGATGGCCAGCTACCATAAGTGGAGTTCTAGGAACCATAGAATTTGCTACTGCCGTTCTTTGGTATTCTCCGCTGTATGATTGGGCAGAGTATTTAAAATCAAAAGCAAAACCACAAAAGCTCACCAAACAAGGCAAAACTAGGAAAAGGGAGGCTCTATAATTTGGCATATTAATAATTCCAAGAAGCTAATCCATAATTTTCACCCTAAATAAAGGACTATATTACTCCTTAATCTTGAATTTATAAGCAAAAGGGAGGTGGTAATAAAAAATACCACTTCCCTTTATCTTTTTATAGCCTAACCGGTGTCTCTTATAGGATTGCCTGCTATTATTGAAACTAATTATTGCGACGGTATCAATCTAAATATTTACATATTATAAAATGCAAGATTACCTTCTAATTCGGCATCAAGCGGAACATTGGGCTTAACCAGTTGAGAATAATGAGCCTGAATTACTTTATGGTGTTTAATTCGCCATTTCTCATATTGAATAATGTATTGATTATATAGAGGATGTTTTTCCAAGTCGGCCCGTATTGTTTTCGAAAAAGGACAATATTTGAAAAATATCTCTCTAACCACTTTATTCAGGCGAACTATGCCTTGGGATTCATAATTAATCCAGGTATAGTAATCTGACGCAAATATTTCTCTAACATTATTCCGGTATTTTGCGATTTGCGTCTTTATTTTCTCCTTGGCATCGTTCGATAAATCTCCATTTTTCCTGTAAAACTGCAAGTAATTAGAATAATCAGCCGTTAATGAGCTTTGGTTTCCGTCATTCCTAATATAACTGAACATATTTTTTGATAAATCCCATCGAAATCTTGCTATTACCTCTATCATCAGATTATCCAAATCCTCATCAGTAAAAATTGGGAGGATAAAGCGACCCGGGGAGCTTTTTACTCTACCCGTTAGTTCCTGCCACATTACTGCCCGAGAACCGAATATAGGCATCAAAATCAAATCAGGCAGAACGGATTTCATTATCAGCTCTTTTTTTATTCCTTTTTCCGGCATGTTACAGACAATTTCCCGATGAAAAGCAGAGAAATCTACCTGTAAAATTCTATTTAAGCTTTCTTCAATCATCTCCGATGTAACCAAGGCTTTCGACAAATCATTGCTTATCATTCCACTATGAAGTATTGGAAAATATCGGCTCATTTGACCACAACAAAGCTTCTGTCCGATATTGAAAAGATTGTTTATCTCGTGGCTAAGTCTAGCATCTGCGTTATTATCATATCCATGTTTATCCTTATCAAGAAATTCTCCGCGCTTCTTCTTTTCCCTGAATACTTCATAATAATCCAAGCCAAATTCATTAACAGAAGGTTCTTCTTCTTTACTAAAAATCTTTTCAAGCCAGTCTTTAAGATTATAAAACGAACATTGCGCCTGGGTATTTGGTTTCGCGACCATCTCATAAAGTACCCTGGTTTGATTAGGTTCTAACAGTTTTTCGTCTATATATGCATATTTAAGAAACATTTGATAAAGTCGACTAGGGTTATTTTCAACCGATACTTTTTTTAATACCGAACTGTAAATGTCAAAAAAGGTCGAACTGATTGCATCTCTGATTTTCAAGGCATCTTTGTCAACCAAAGACTTATCTGCCAACATTCTAAATTTTTCAAGATTAATCTTGAACATAAAAGCATCTTCTTTAGATATATCAGCGTAATTTAGAATTTTTGCGGTGCTATTTATAAGTTCCTCTGGAATATCAACTGTTTCCTCTAACATTTCGTTTGTGATTTGATGAATTCTTTCGCTCATAACTTCACCCCAATTCAATCCAAACTAATTTTTGCTTATTGTTTATAATCTTGGGTATATAGGCATACTATTCTTTTTCTCACATTTTTAACCTATTTTGTGCAATTATACACCCATCTACCCGCCAAAAAAAGAGACCCTTTCGGTTCTAAATTAACGGGACATTAGCCCCATATACCCATAAAATATCATCTGCGCAAGCATTAAAAATGAAATATTTTTATAGAAATCAACATTCATGGTAATATTTAGACATTATATGCAATAGTACCATTTGGGGTGAAAAAGCTTGTAGAAATGGAATAAATGAACAGGTTATCCCAAGTCTATAAGGACTTCCTTCCTATTGTCATAATCATCATATTCCATTACATTTTAGTTAATAAGGATGCTTATAAACATATTGCTTATTTAGGAACGGGAAAAGAGGGGGAACTAACATGAATCAAAAGAAGAAGCCATTGCTGCTGACTGCTTTGGTTATATTATTGCTACTGAGCTTTAGCACCTTAGCATCCGCTACTGATAAGCAAGTGGATACATCTGCTGCAACAAAAACCGAGCAGCTAAAACAGATTTTCCCAGACGTAACATCCACGAACAACAACTCAGTTTTTATAAACTACCTAAGCAACCGGAAGATATTAAGCGGTTTTCCGGACGGTAATTTTCACCCTGAAGAAGGATTAACCCGGGCTCAGGCCGCAGTAGTACTAGTAAAGGCTACCGGACTTGAGACACCCGCAGTAACCGAGACCGGATTTCCCGACGTACAAGCTGATCACTGGGCAGCAGCCAACATAGCAGCAGCAACCAAAGTCGGCTATCTAAAAGGATTCCCCGATGGAACCTATAAACCCGAAGATAAACTAACCCGGGCTCAGGGAATAGCCCTAATAATGAGATTATCAACCCAAAAAGATCGAGTCCCCCTTCCCGTACTTAATGACATGGAGCAAAACCACTGGGCGGCAGGAGAAATGGCAGTTGCCCTGGCAGCAGAGATGATAGGCTTGTCTGCGGATGGCAAGCAAATATACCCCGATGCAGTGATGAAGCGGGGAAGCCTCGCCCGGGCATTAGGAACCCTGTTGACCAAGGACCCTGGACTCTATACAGTCAGCCTGAAAGGAACCATAAAAGACGTTAAAGGAGACATTAAACTTACACGCAATGGAGCTACTACCCCACTTCAGAATGATAGCTCCGTATATTTGGGAGATACCATAATAACAGGAGCCAACGCCAGTGCCAGCATATTCTATCCTGATGGCAGTAGTGTCCTCATAAAAGAAAATACCGAGATTAACATAAAAGAATCTATCGGCAGAGCCTACATAAAAAATGACGGTTTCAGCGGAACCTCAGTAGAGAATGTCGACATAGACCTGAAAAAAGGGACAGTATTTGGAGCCCTGGCTACTAAACATGAATCCACAAAAAAACAGCAGGCTAGAGCTAACTCCCCCTTGCTGGCATCACTTGACAGCAAGCAATTTATTGCTGACAACCAGGCCCCCTGGTATCAGACTGCACAGACAAAAAAGGTAAGAATGACAGTGGACATGCCCTGGGGCGTGGCTGCTGTAAGAGGAACCTTTATATTAGTAAGCGTAAATAAGGACGGGACTTGTAATGTAAGCTGTCTTACCGGAAATGTTGATGTAAGAGGCATGATTGGAGATGCAGTGCCTCTGGTTGGAGGTACGAGCAGCGGAATTGGCCAGGGAGGAACCGCCGGACCAGATACCAAGATGAGTGAGCAGGATAAACAGGCCTTTGGTAATGTGCAGGGCTGGGTGATTAATACTGCCTTGCAAATAGATAAGAATAAGGAAGCTGCACCACCTCCGCTAGTGGAAATGATATTGGAAATACCTGACCAACCGGTCGAAGAAAAACAGGAAGAACAAGTACAGAACATGCTGGATGTAGTGCTAATGGGCTTGGAATCCAGTGGCATACAGCTTACTGAACAAGTTAAACAAGACCTACAGCAGCAACTGCAAGATTTACAGCAGGAACTGAGCCAAGCGGCACAGGAAGCCCTTCAGCCAGATCCAGCCCCTAATAGTAATGATAGTGAAACCAATGCAACTATAGGGGTAAGTGCTATTACCACTACAAGCGGTACAGCAAAAGTTGGCGCTGAATTAACAGCCGGTGCATTGACCCCAGCAAATGCTACAGTAAGTTATCAATGGATGATATGCGCTACAGAATCTGGCACCTATGCTGACATTGTGGGAGCAACAACAAACAAATACACACCAGTTGCAGGCGATGCAACTAAGTTTATTAAAGTAGCCGCAATAGGTACGGGCAGCTACTCTGGTACTGTAACTAGTGCAGCAACAGCAGCAGTAGCAGGCTCATCAGAATGTGTAGTAACAGGAGTAACTAGTCCGGCGGGAGGCAGCATAACCGGGAACAATATAACCGCAAGCGTAGCCAATAACATCAGCAACCTGACCGTAGACGTAAGTGTAAGCCCTGATGCCACTTGGAAGCTGTTCAGCGATGATGCCTATCTAGTCGAGATAACAAGTAAACAGATGAATCTGATCGTAGGGAGCAACCAGAGTTATATCAAGGTAATAGCCCAGGATGGAACTACTCAAGGATTATACAACCTGATAGTTACCCGAGCAACCTCATCAACCTGTGTAGTAACAGGAGTAAACAGCCCGGCAGGAGGCAGCATAAGCGGGAACAATATAACCGCAAGCGTAGCCAATAACATAAGCAGCCTAACTGTAGACGTAAGTGTTAGTCCTGATGCCAATTGGAAGTTGTATAGCGATAGCGGCTATACTACCGAGATAGCCCAACTAATAAACTTGGTGGTAGGAGACAACCTTAGTTACATCCAGGTAACAGCTCAGGACGGAACTACTCAAGGCAACTACAACTTGACGATAAGGCGGCTAAGCAATGATGCTACAGTAACTACTGCAGCAAGTCATTATACAGTAGATGATACCGGCAACACCATAGTCGCTGCTTCAACTGTGATTAACACCAATGTCACCGTGACAACCTTCCTGGCGAATCTGACCAAGCATGCCCAGGCCTCGTGGAAGGTAGTCATAACAGGAACGACCATAGATGATCAAACCGGATTTGACACTGCCACCGCCAAAAGCTCAACGGACACCATGCTATTTGGCGATAAGTTAGCTGTCAAAGCGGAAGATGGAACCATCAATGTCTATACCATCACGGTAGTACTTGGTGATCCGGTTCTGGGAGGAGGCAGTCAGCCTCCTCCACCCAGCAGTAATTTGTACGGTGCCAACTACGGATTTACTTGGGGCAAGTACAAATACTTCCTATATGATGATTCCAATAATCCTTACCCTTATCCTGTTTACATTGTAGCTTTCAATAGTGACGATTCGTTTAAACAGCAGTGGGTAAAGACTGGATGTCGCTATATTACTGGCTTTAGCATGGATACTAACGCTAACACTTTTACAATCACCACCCAACAAGGTGGCCCTACTACATTTCCCTGGACTGACGTATTAATACCACAGCCCTAAATGGTGCCAGGCACTTAAATTGTTAAGTTACAATCGAGATTGAGATCACCTCCTGTTACAATTAGTAGCGGGAGGTGATTTTCTGTGGGGAGAAGGCAACGGGTAGAATACACTAGGTGGAAGCAGCTAGAATCGTTGAGTTACAATGTTTCTAGCGCAGTCATTGCAATGGCTCGGGCCGGTGAACCATCAGCGTGTTTGGTCTTTAAGGGCATGACCGAAAATAGAAACTGCTGGGAATTAAGGGAAGCTAGATTCGCCAGGTTTTCAACGATTAGGATATTGCGTTGCATAAATATCTGGTGCACCGAGAATGCCGTCGAATCCATGGCGTCAATTGAGATTGCATCAATGCCTATTCCTTTTAAATGGAATTGGGTTAGCCATGTCGCTGCTTCATCAGTCAGATACGGAAATCCATAAAAATACTGAGGGCTACCCCAATACTGGCTCCAACCTGTTCGGAGAATAAAGAATTCCACGTTATATGTGAGCAGCATTTCGAATGGCTGAAGATCACTCACTTCGATTTGCTTTATCTCTCGACTGGAAAAGTCCAACACGGCTGCATTACCCACAAAGTGTTCTATCGGGAATTCATCCAATGTACGCCCATCTTTCAACATATGGGCGGGAGCGTCAATATGAGTCCCGGTGTGTGAATACATCGTAATTTTCGCTTCAACGAATCCATTTTCTTCTAAAGTGTTGGCCTTCTCAAACACGGGTGGTTCAGTTCCGGGAAAGACAGGCATGTCCGGGGAAATGTAATGAGTTAGATCAGTTATCTTTACGATTACCACTCCCTATCGTATTCGACCATCTTAGGCCAGGTTTGACTGCATGGAGCTAACCACATTGACGAATAAGCTAGCCAGATGAGGATCAAACTGCGAACCAGCGCAATGCAAAATTTCCTGCAATGCTTCTTCGCTTCCTATTTCTTTTTGGTAAGGCCGACCGCTGATCATGACATCATAAGCATCGGCTAAGGATAGGATTCGTGATATCAGGGGGATGTCATTATCTTTCAGCCCTAGTGGATACCCACTGCCATCCCAGCGCTCGTGGTGAGCCAAAATGGCTTCAGCAATGGGGGATAATTCCGGACTTGCAAGAGCAATACGATAACCTGTTTCTGGATGTCGCTTCATTAGCTCCCACTCTTCACAAGATAGTTTTCCCGCCTTATCCAGAATGCTATTGGGGATCGCTATTTTACCAATATCGTGCAAAGCGGCCAAAAGGCTCAGGTTATTCAATTCATCTGCTGGTAAATGCAAGGCTTGACTGATATTTACTACTAAGCGCCGCAGTCGCAGAGTGTGCTCCTGGGTTTCATGACTTCGAACCCAAAGGGTTTGTTCCAGTGAATTCAAGAAGGCGCTGCGGTTGCTGCGGTTTTCCAGCATTTTGTTTCGATACATAAGATCCTCAGCCTCTTTATAGACTGTCTCCATACTTTTACCCGCAGCATTTTTGCAGGCTACACCCAAGGCAATGCTTAGCTGAATAGGAACATTCTTTAATTGAGCACAAGATTGGTAAATCTTCTGACAAACCTGTCGGGCTTGTTCCTCATCACTCCCAGGAAGAATAATTACAAATTCATCTCCTCCCCAGCGAACAATCAAGTCTTTTTTATGACAACAGGTAATAAGGGTTTTAGCAGCGGTCTGTAATAATATATCTCCACTCTGGTGACCAAATGCATCATTTACCATTTTCAAACCGTTAACGTCACCCAGAATCAGACTCAAAGGCAGGTTTTTGTCATCATCTAATTCCTTTAGCTTTTCCTCCCCATAAGCACGGTTATGAAGACCGGTAAGCTTATCGTGATAGCTTAAATACCGAATTTGATCCTGGGCTCTTTTTTGCTCGGTAATATCTATTGCCACACCTAATATAGCTGGCTCGCCGTTAAGAATTATATGGCTGACCGAAAACTCGGCCCATATTTCGCGGCCGTCCTTAGTCTGCATGCGGGTTTGATAACGGCTGGGAACCTCTTCTCCCCGCTGACGGGCCAATGCCATTCCTCGCACCCAATCCTGGTATTGGGGATGAATGAAATCCCAGGCATCCATCTCCAGACATTCCTCCCGACTGTAGCCGGTGATCTCCTCATAAGCCCTATTCAAATAAATTAGCCGGCTGCCTCGCAGTACATATATAAGTGCCGGGGCAGTATAAGCCAAACTACGAAAATTATTCTCACTCTGAATCAGAGCCGCCTGGATTTGCTTGTGCTGAGTAAGGTCATAACTTACACCAATAACTGCCAGCTTACCCTCCCATTCTATGATACTGGCAGAGAAATCGATCCAGCAAACCCGACCGCTCTTGGGAATAATTTTAATGTCCTGGCGAAACAGTCGGCCATTTCCTTTTTGCAGTTCCAGTAACCCATCCATCACCTGAACTCTATCATCAGGGTGCACCAGCTTTAGGGAGTCCATATTTAATAGCTCTTCCTCCGTATACTCCAGCACTGTTTGAAAGAAGGCATTTACATAGCAATATCGGTATTTTTGGATAATAAATATCAAAGCTGGAGCTGTATCGGTCAACTGGCGGAAGGTATCCTCACTCTTCTGCCAAGCTTTCTGTTGATTGTTATCTAATAGCTCCTGGTATTGTTTTTTAAGACTATTATCCCGACCAACTGCCTGAACCTCATCAAGCTGGCCATCTGAATTGAAACGCCCTCTGATTTTCCATAGCTGCCACTGAAGCTTTCCATCGGATGAGATGTACTGATATTCGTATTCCATGGTCGGATATTTGGAACTCAAAGTGCTTAGTAAATAATTAAGGATCAAAGCAGATTTTTCCGGGATAAACTGCGATATTTTTTGCCCCAGCAATTCGGAAGGCTTATGGTTCAATAAATGTGCCTCACAAGCGTTGACATAAGTGATCGTGCCATCGGGAGTGAAACGGCATACCATTTCTTCCAGGTCTTGAAGGAAAATGTCATCTGAAGTATATTTTCCGATATGATTAGAACTCATTCCTTAAACCCCCGTCCAATTGCTTTGACGTTCGAATTGCACCTTCGATAATGCCAATTATCTCCTGATGCACCTCCCTTTCAATCCAAACCAAGTCGAATGAACTGTTAAGAAATGCAATATTATGTTAATTATAATCTAAAATCATAAAATGCTGAATATTGATTTTTTATGTAAAAAAAGGTATCTTTATGTTTTGGATGGTCTACGGGGGAGAGGTTAAAATGCTTAAAAAACGAATAGATGAAATTGACATCTTAAGAGGTCTAACCTTTTTGGCAATAGTTATGCAACATACGCTAGCCAGCTTCATGTATAGCCCCGGTATCACGAAGGGGCCTGCTCTCTTGGCAGCTTTTCTATTAACACTGGTCAGATATGCCGTACCAATGTTTATATTCATTACCGGGCTAGTATTATTCTATAATTATGGCGATGGTGATTTGGATTATTGGGATTTTATCAAGAAAAGATTTACGCAGATATTCCTCCCATATTTTATATGGACTATCATATACTTTGTGTGGGTGAGCTTTATATGTGGAGTACCGGCAAGCAATTTAGGTTCCGTCACGGGTAAAATAGCCAAACTGACTGTATCGGGCGAAGGCTACTACCATCTATGGTTTATGGTAGCAATTTTACAGTTTTATTTGTTGTTTCCACTATTTAAGATCCTAGTTTCAAAAAATAAAATGCGGAATATATTCACTTTATCCATTTGCTTTATTTTTCATATTTGCTTATTGGGTTTATACTGGTATCAGGTCCCTGTAATATGGGATAGTATTCAGTCACCCATATTCAAGACATTATTGGCTTACCGTGATAGAATTTTTATAAGTTGGTTTTTCTACTTTATTCTGGGCGGTTTCGCCGGGTTATATGTGGATAAACTGCGGTTTATTCTTAAAGCTTCACTAAAAACCAATATTTTTGTATATCTTTTATCTTTTGGCTTTATCTTCTATCAGCTAATGAAAACCAGCCATATTAATCCATCGGGTAGTTATATTCTAAATAACCAGTTTACTGGACCCTTGAATTACTTTATGGTATTTTTCATAACTTCCTCATTATTAATGGTTTATTATTTATCGCAGACGTTATTTATGAAAAATCAAACGATTATGACAGTATTAAAAACCTTTGGACGTTATTCTTTTGGATGTTATTTCATCCACGCTTTTGCTCTGTTATATATAGATGCATTTGCTAAAATGTATTTGAATTGGCTGGGTATAATTGGTCAAATTACGATATCATTTGTAGCTTGCTCGGCATTAAGCTTGTTGGCTTGTTATGCAATAAGCAAAATACGAATTCCTTTAGGAAATTTATTCACAGGTCATGATCCCTATGATCATTCTCCAGGAATACCACTTTTTAATGACGAACAAACTGAACCTTCAAGCTTAGAATATAAAAATCTAGCCGGGTAATCCTTTTGAGATTCTAGAACAGATTTGTTGTAAAATTAATTAATCGGGTGTAACAACTGAGGCATTTTTTCACCAAAGGAGATAGTGCACAACATCAGGGAGGTATTTTCGTGAAAAAGGCACTTATAGGGATTATAGCCATTTTAGTATTAGTGGTGCTTGTAACCATAGCACCTCCAGCATATAGAAGTGTGTATTCCAGCCTATATAAATGGACCGATATCCCCTATGCAAATGTTTCCGCATCACAAAAGCTAGATATCTATCTGCCAGATAAAATAAAAGGGCCTTATCCGGTTATCGTGTCGATCCACGGGGGAGGTTATTGTACGGGAGATAAAGTTGGTCCAGACGCGCTGGCAGCTTGGGCAGGACGTGAGAGGGGATACGCTGTTGTCTCTGTTAACTATAGATTAAGCGGTGAAGCGCTTTTTCCAGCTCAGATTGCTGATGTAAAAGCTGCCATACGTTTTATCAAGGCCAATGCCAGCAAATATAACCTAAACCCTGATAAAATTGCCGTATGGGGAAGCTCAGCCGGAGGAACACTGGCAGCTCTGGCCGGTACCTCCGGGGATGTTAAGGAACTGCAAGATTTAACCCTGGGCAATTCGGATCAGTCTGATCGAGTGCAGGCAGTGGTTGACTGGTGCGGACCTATGAACTTACTTACTATGGATGAACAGTATAAAGCAAGCGGAGTTGCAGGATATCCTACCAATACCCCTACTTCCTACGGTTCCAAATATTTAGGCAAACAAGTCAACGAGGTTCCCGATCTAGCGAGAAAGGCCAACCCGGAAACTTATATTAGCCCAGATGACCCGCCTGTTTTCATTCAACATGGAACGACAGATATCTGGGTCCCGGTGCAGCAATCCATAGAATTTGCAGCTAAACTTGAGGCAGTACTTGGTAAGGATAAGGTGGAACTTGAAATAATGCCCGGGGTAGGACATGGCGGTCAACCGTTCAACAACCCTGGAAATCTTAATAAGGTGTTAGACTTTCTGGACAAGACCTTAAAATTAAACTACAGCGGCAGGATATAATAAATTTTTATCGAAATTATACTCTCAAAGAAGTATTGAAGCTGATGGAGGGTAAACAGATGAAAATAGAAATACCGGCTAATGTCAAGCTAATACTGGATATACTAAACACCGAAGGGTACCAATCTTTCGTATACGGAGCCTGTATTAGAGATTCCCTCCTGGGATTGAAACCTATAAACTGGGAAATAACCACTAACGCTCTCCCTTCTGAAAATATCCTGCTGTTCGATGACCGGAACGGCTTCTCTGCTATCCCGGCAGTGCATGATTACAGCACCGTATCACTTATTTACCAGGGTGAAAGCTATCGATTAGGCACTTTCCGAACCGGCGGGGAAAACCGCTTTTCCGAAAATATAAACGAAGAACTGAAACACAACGATTTTACCATGAACTCCATTGCGTACAACGAAAGCGATGGTATAATTGACCCGTTTGATGGTGTTGGCGATATCGATAAGCGAATAATAAAATGTGCTGGTAATACGATGGATAAGCTAAACGAGGACAGCGTAAGAATCCTCAGGGCAATCCGGTTCGAAGCTCAGCTGGGATTCTTAATTGATGACTCCCTTCTGGAGGTTATCCTAGCCTTGAAGGATACAGTCACATTCAATAATTCCGAAAAAGTCTGTAATGAATTGACTCAAATCCTGCTGACTGATAAGCCCTCGATTAGTATCAGGAGGCTTCTGGAATTGGGCCTGCTAAAGCACATAATACCCGAACTCATTCCCACCATTGGTTTTGATACTCGCAGTTCCTTCCATGACAAGGATGTTTTTGCACATACCATGATGGTTCTGGACCATACCAAACCTAACCTGAGTCTTAGACTAGCCGCCCTGTTTCATGATATTGACAAACCCAATTGTCATACTATCGATGAGTTGGGAGAAGGGCACTGCTATGGCCATGCCAGCAGCAGCAGCCAGATTGCTAGAGAAGTCCTAGCGAGACTTAATTTTGACAGGAAAACCCTAAATGCAGTATGTGCCCTCATAAAAGAACATATGAACCAATATGAGAATGCTAGCGAACTAAGTATAAAAAGGCTTATTCGCAGAGTAGGTCCTGATAACATTTGCAACCTCTTTGAGTTACAATTAGCTGACATTAAAGGTTCTGCACGTTCCGGCAGGGATATCAACTGGATCAGTGCAATCAGAAATAGGTGCTGGGAAGTAATGTCACGCAGAGAGCCTCTTACCACTCATGACCTGGATATTAACGGTTATGACCTGATGGCCCTTTACGAATCAGGTAAAGAAATTGGTGAAGCCTTAGAATACCTGCTGGATAAAGTGGTAGACAACCCAGCACTGAATAAAAAGACAGATCTGCTGGCCCTTTTAAAGGCTTCGAAATAAGCTTACTTCGAAGCCTTCGCTCAGGTAACCTGTTCTTTGAACGGAGATATGCAAGCAGCTATAGCGCATATTAGATTCTAAAGAGTTTGTGCCAATTCTATCAACTTATCTGCCAATTGTGCTAAATCCATCACCGAAGCTGTTACTTGCTGAGTCGCTGCTGCTTGCTCCTCACTTTGCTTCAGAGTAGTCTCCGAAGCTACAACTGCCTCACGCACCTTGAGTTCGATTTCCCGTATTTGTTTTCCTATCTGATCTGCTGTCTGCTTCGATTCGTCAGATAGCTTCCTTATCTCCTCTGCCACCACCCCAAAACCACGTCCATGCTCTCCTGCCCTAGCAGCCTCAATGGCTGCATTTAATCCCAACATCTTCGTTTGATCTGCCACATTTCTGGTGAAGGATAATATCTGATTAATGCTTGCTGCGTTTTCTTGTACTGCCTTAATATGGTCTGCCAATTTCTCTCCCGTCAGATTGATTTCCCCTGCCGATGCAGCAATTTCCTGCATCACGCTAGCCATCTCCCCGGTACTGGTATTTAATCTGGCTGCCATATCCTGAAGGTCGCTGGCCAGATTGCGTGGCACTGCAATGCCAAAGCTGCCTACCAAGTCACCAGTTTCCTCATCAAACAGCGGAATGCCTATCATGCGGATTTTACCATGTTTCTTAGTAGTAATGTCATTCTGCACTTTCTTTTTTGCCCTAATCGATTGAGCCCCGGTGTCACGCTCTGCCAATGGTGACCCTACCTGAACATCTTTCAAGTCGAACTTATCGGACCCCATGCGGTAGCGAATAGTCTTAAGGTCAGTTACCCCCACCCAGGCCCCTTCAGGTTGGGACTCGATTATTATTGGAGCAAAGATATCAAATGCCTTAGCAACAGGGTGTAGCTTCGGCTTGTACACACCGTAGGTTCCTACCACCGGCTTGTTTTTATCGTCATCTTCAAATATTGGTAACACCCATAGTTGGAGCCGAGTTCCATAGACACTAGCATCCACAGTCTCCGAAATCTCCTTACGGGTACTTATGCAACGGGCGATAATCCCACCTTTCACTAAGGGCTCTCCTAACCGAATCCCAGCAATACTTAATCTATTATTTTCCACGAAATCATAGCATTCGGTGTTTGTTGTAAAATACAAAACCCCATCCATTCCGTAGGTCTGAGTAAGGAAGGGGGCTGATGTGCGGAAGGCTTCCTTCTTGCTGCGTGCACTATTAAGTACCTTTTGGTGCCCCTCCATACTAGTCATCATCACATTGGCTATCTGGGAATCCACCATTAGAGCAGCTTCCGGCTTAAGCTTAGCAACTTGCTCACGTACCCGCTCACTCCCAGTAGCCTCTATAATTAGATCTAGTCCTGGCTGCCGCATAATTTCACCCAGATCCTGAAAGGCAGGTACTCCTAGTTGTCTGGCTAATTGCATACCAGGAGCATCATGATTTACATCACATATGCCAATGACCTTGAACTCCTCAATTATATTAAATGCTCCTAAGATTGTTGTACCGCCATTACCTCCGCCGATAATTGCAATATTCATTATAACTTCCACTCCCCACAGAATAAGATTATGTGTACAGTTTTTCGACATATAGTTGTGTATTCCTTTATATTCCCCTAACCGGTGCTAATCCAATAATTAATGGAATTACAGCCAATAATGAGGCCATCTAAGCGAAATGATATATTGTGGTGGCTCAATGAGATAGGTTGTCAACATCTTATTGCACCACAGGATGAAATAAAAAATGTGTCACCCTATTTCCCACCTGCTATGTTAAAATAAATAAGTCGTGCATATATAGTTAACGTGATATAAACCGTGGTCTATTACTGGAGGTCGTTTTATGAAGAAGCAGCTCGCAGCGATGATTGCACTAATTCTAGTCTTGGTGCTTGTAACCGGAGCACTCTCAGAATCGGATGAAACGAGCACAACACCCAACCAATATAAATGGCTGGATGTACCATATGCTTATGCTTCAGCAGCCCAAAAGCTAGACATTTATTTACCTAATATTTATTCACATAATGATGTAAAGGGACCCTTTCCGGTAATAGTATCGATTCACGGGGGCGGCTATGAGGCAGGTGACAAAGTTGGTCCCGACGTGCTAACTGCCTGGGAGGGACTTAAGCGGGGTTACGCTGTTGTCTCTGTCAACTATCGATTAAGTTCAGAAGCGATCTTTCCTGCTCAAATTAATGACATAAAAGCGGCTATACGTTTCATCAGGGCCAATGCACGCAATTACGACTTAAACCCCGAAAAAATCGCCGTATGGGGAAGCTCAGCCGGGGGCGGCCTGGCAGCTTTAGCCGGAACTTCCGGAAAGATTATAGAATTACAGGATCCAAGCTTAGGGTATATGTTTCAATCTGATAGGGTGCAGGCAGTAGTTGATTGGTGCGGCCCCATTAACTTTCTAACTATGGATGAGCAGTTTAAACAAAGCGGAATCGCAGGACATCTTCAGGATAATCCTGATTCCTTCGGCTCCAAGCTCATGGGAAAACAAATCACCCAGGTCCCAGATCTGGTGACGATGGCAAACCCGGAGACCTATATTACTCGAGACGACCCGCCTTTCTTTATTCAGCAGGGATCGGAAGATAAATGGATTCCTATGCAACAATCAACAGAATTTGCAGCAAAACTTCAAGCAGTACTCGGTAAGGATAAGGTGGAAATTGAAGTGATACAAGGAGCAGGGCATGGTGGTAAACGCTTTAACAGTCCTGAAAATGTAAATAAGGTACTGGATTTTCTCGATAAGAATTTGAAATAGAAGTCTAAATGGAAATGGCCCATCCCTGGACGTCGCTCAGCGTTATATCAAAAGGCCCGTTCAATTGAACGGGCCTTCTCATGTCTTGATCTTCACTCCTGTCATCAGCCTGGAAGAAAGATTAAATGCTAATTATGCTGGAATACCAGACATCGCTTTTCTGGATCAGGAAGATATGTTCTCCGGAAATCTGACTATTCGTCTGGAACCACAGGTTGGTATCGGTGCTGACGGTAAGCCCGACCACCTGAGCATCAGGCTTTATCTGATGCATGCAGGTAAAGCTAGACAGGTCAAGATCACCCAACTTATATTCAACATAGCTATTGCCATCTTGTACTCTACTATTACCTGTGGCAACAGCAGTTACCGAAGTAGGAGCGGTCCAATCAAGAGTAGCCACATAGCTTATGTCGTTGGTGTCTATCACGCTTAAGGTGTACTTTCCAGATTCACGTTGTACGTTAAACCACAAACTACTGTCCGTATTGGCACTAAGCTGGATAAGATCAGAGCCCTCTTTCTGCAAAGTTATAGATTTCACCTTATCCTGAGCTAAACTGATTGGTGAGGCATCTACCTCTAGAATATATTCCTCATATACTTTACCATCATTACTGCCCACATTGCCTGTAGCTTTTAGTATGCCCGTAATCACCTGCTGTTGTTCGACAATCGTCACTGTGCAACTTGCCGACTTGCTGGATTCACCACGGGTGGCAGTGGCGGTAATAGTGACGGTACCGGTCTTATCAGCTGCCGCCGTAATCACACCATTTTCCACAGTTGCTAAAGTAATGTCACTGCTTAACCAGCTTACTTGTTTATCAGTACTACCGTCGGCGTATTTAACAATAGCTTCTAGAGTTATGGTTTTACCCTGTTCCACTGTTGCTGTTTCCGGCAGGCTTACCGATTCTACCTCTGACTTATTGAGCAGATTTTGCAGCATGCTGGCCATCTCTGCCCGGGTAATAGCACTATTGGGGTTGAAATTACCATTGGGGCTGCCGGTCAGAATTCCCTCCTGATATAAGGCCATAATGTAACCGAGATCTTCTTTGGAAATCAATAATCCATCTTTGAAGGGCATATTACTAGTGTCAACGGGCTCCAAGCCCAGTGCTTTCGCAATCATGACCGCAGTTTGGGCCCGAGATGCCTGCACTCCTGAATGAAAACGATTTAACTTGATGATGCCTTTTTTAGCGGCTTTACCAGCATCTTCACGTGCCCATGCTGGTACATCAGCCAAATTATCTTCTTCATTAAGCGCGGCCTCATCGTCGGTAGATGGCTTAGCTGGGTCCTCCTCGTAAATACGCATCACAAGGGCCATAGCTTCAGCCTGGGTTAACTCTTGGTTGGGCTTAAATGTGCCATCAGGATAGCCCTTGAAAAGTCCTACAGCAGCCATATCCGTAATAGATCGGGTTGCCCAGTGCTGGTTAATATCAGAAAAAGGGCTGATATTCTGGCTGGTCTTTTCAATACGATAGGCCTTAAATGCCTCCTGAACTGATTTTTTCACTCTTTCTTGAATACGAATCTTTTCTGTGTTTTTTCCTTCGCTACGCGATTGTACCTGCTCACTTAGCTGATTATTGATTTGCAGCTTCACGGTGTTAGTTAGTGTTTTGTCTTTGTTGCTGTTTCCATTACCATTATCAGATTTAGCCAAGACGATACCAGTTGATAACATCATTGCCAGCAACAAAGCTAGTATAAATAACAGGCTTTTCTTCATAAACTTTCCTCCTTTTCTATTACTTGCTTATATATGCGCAGAGGGAAGTTCATTTTTGGGGGTAGGTGCAAAATATTTTCATAAATACATAGCTATCAGTATTGAAAATACAGTCCTGGCAATGACTCTGGGTAAGCATTGTCATTTAGGTCAACGGGGCAATTCTATTATCCCTATATAATTATAGGAGATTAACTACGATAAACCAGCACACGGAAGCGCCCTTTACGGGTTATTCCCCCAACCTCATCCAATCGAAAGCGGCCTAAACCACGTACCGAGATAAGATCGCCGGCCTTAACCGGGGCGGAGCATTTGTAAATCTCCATCTGGTTAATCCTTGCTTTTCCACCCTCGATAAAGCTATTAACGTCCGATCTGGATAAATTAAAGACAGCGGCAATAGCAGCATCCAACCTCAAAGAAGCCAGGTTTAACTGTAATGCTCTTGGTTCAGGAGGCTCAAAAATAAACGCTTCATCTGGCATTATATCTACTACTACATTACTATGTTTGACTCGCGTTAACTGCTGACAAATAAAATCCGCCAGTTCAATATCCGCGATTAAAAACGCTGCCCCATGTTGAACCACAATATCGCCCAGTTTTTCCCTTTTGATACCCAGGTTCAGAACTGCCCCCAGATAATCACGGTGACCTATAGACTGCTCTTTAAATTCTTTATGGCTAATCCGCAGATAAACTAATCTGGCATTGGGCTCCGCTTCCCACTCAGGATGTACGAGCAATCGTTTGCGTTCGGCTTCCTCATACCCCCCGTTCAGCTGCCAAGCAATAGCTAACTCATTGACTGCCACGGCTCGCGCCAGTTCCTGTTGGCGCAGATCCAAAAAATCACTGTTCCCACCTATCCCATGTACACCTTTTTGTACAAGTTCATTCAGCCGAGCAATAAGGCGTTTTTCATCTTCATTTTGAGCTAATTTTATCAGGTAATCATTCATATTCATTCATACTTTCTGGTTAATATATAAATCGTTTTAACCATGCCCTATTTAATAATTTAAGTTATAATACAATAGTAATATTTTCCATATTTTTTTACTAAGGAGTTGTTTATGAATTGAAAAAACAAATATTATTGTGGCAAATAGCAGGAATCTTCATTATCTTCTTTCTTGGCTTTTTATGGCATTTTATATATTCTTTATCAGGAAATCTCTGGTTTATAGCCTTGATAGCTCCTGTAAATGAGAGTGTATGGGAACATTTAAAATTAGCCCAATTTCCTTTTTTATTATTCTCCATACTGCAATTCTTTTATATAGGCAGATTTAATGATAATTTTGTTCCTGCCCGTACAGCGGCTCTATACGTTATACCTATTATAATTGTAACATTGCACTATTCATATCGAAATATCCTTGGCCATCCCGTTCTTTGGCTGGATATTTTAATTTTTGGCCTTTCAATTAGTATAGGTCAATTGATAAGTTATTACCTCATGCTTAAAGCTCCTTTCCCCAATGAATGGCGAAATATTTCTCTCATAGCAATATTAATACTGTTTATAATTTTTGCAGTCTTAACGTGTAACCCACCCCATTGGTCAATCTTTCTTGACAGTAGCACCGGTAAGTACGGGCTTTAGAATTTGGAGCCCTAATTCTTTACACCACTCTCCGATCTCACCGAACCCTATAAGTGAAAAAATACCCGTGATTTAAAGAAGCCACACGTTCCTTCATCAGTACGTATGGCTCCAATATATTGCAAAACATTAAGATTCAAACCGGTTAAACTTCCACATTAATGATGCACGCATCGCGGAAGCAATTAAAGTAGGCTCTAAATGAAAATTATTTTATTTTAACATCTCTTTTACTTGGTCAAGATTATATCCTGAGACAAGCTCTCCTATATTTTTCATTTGGGTCTGAGCCGGGACATCCCCGGGAATCTTGAACAAAGTGTAAAACTCCTTCTGATCCATATTTAGAGATTCAGCTGCCTCCCTGATTGTCATTGAACCTTTAATGCCGCTGAGATCTACTTTCACGCTATTGTTAGCTGGATTAGGGTTTATTGTTTCCTGCGCAGGAACATCAGTACCCCCAGCTTTTACTTTAGCTGCATCAAAATCGTAGCCTGAGACTTGCTGCGATATTTCTTTCATCTGTGTGCTCTTGGATACGCTCTTAGGAATATCCATTTTCTGATAGACTTCTTCCAAGGATAAACCAGTAGCTATAGCTGCATCCTCTATTGTAAAATATCCTTTAATCTCCGATAGGGAAATAATTTGCCCTTCCTTTAGTGCTGAGGGCATGGTTTGATAATAACCCGTCACATCCGCTATAAATATGGTGCCAAAAAAGAGACCTACTACCATCAGCAAAATGGCTATCGGATGAATTATTTTCTTAAAAGATTTTATCTCCAGCGCCCCCTCTTTAGGGCAAACCAGCACACAATCATTACAGTTTATACATTCTGCACTATTAACTTGCACTGCTTTTTCAACTTCAATATTGACCGGGCAGGCCTTGTTACAAGCGTGGCAGTGAATGCACAGATCGTCATTGCGTTCTACCCTAGTGGGACTGATTTTACCGATAATTGCATAGAAAGCTCCCGCTGGACATAGGTATTTACAGAAAAAACGATCATATAAGATGGAGCCAATAATAGTAAGCGCCAATAGTATAAATCCTATTACCGCCAAAGGCTCTTCGGCAATGTACCCCGATGCCGTCGATAAGTGTGAGTAGGCTACGTAGGGATCATAAGGAGACATCCACAGTTTTCCAAGATACCAGGCCATTCCAACCGTAAGTATTAGCGCAACATATTTTAGATAGCGCCCGGGTTTATCAATTAGTTCAGGAACTACCAGCCGCTTGCGAAAAATTTTCCGGCCCAGCATGGCAAACAACTCCTGCAAAGCACCGAAAGGGCAAAGCATGCCACAAAAGCTTCTTCTGAATAGCAGTGCCAATACTATCGTCAATACCAGTAAGACCACCGTACCTGAGTAGATCTTCTGTATGAAACTACCCATAAACAATAAGGTATATAAACTTTCTAAAGCTCCCAAAGGACAGAGAGCGTGTACTGAAGCAGCCTTTCCTCCCCCCAGAACCTGATGCATATATGATTCATAGGTTACATAAGCCAATAATCCGAATAAGACTGAAAGTCTTAACCATTTCGAAATTTGATTCCGTTTCACCAATAGCCCCCCTTTTACAGAATTTATAATTTAGAGCGATAGATTCTGTGACCAGTCTATCCTACACGGTATTTAAAACAATTATCAGGAGAGCGAAAGCTCTCCTGATAACATTTAATCTGCATAAGGGTTTTATTTGTTCCTGCCCTGACCTAGTCCCGCTCCAGTGCCGTTGCAGATTCCTGCTCCACCACCGGCTCCACGTCCGTTACCCATACCATTTCCTTGTCCCAAACCTAAACCAGAATTTTTCCCCATTTTAGCATTTCCAGTTCCGTCGCAGTTAGCCTGATTATCCTTGATGGAATTATAACGTGTATCAGCTTGTTCTTGAGTAAGATTACCATCAGCTACCCGTTGGTCGAGGACTATTTTTTTCTGTTCTAACATTTGGCTCTTGAATTCTTCAATTTTACCCGCTTCATTGGCAATCGTGCCATAGGTCTTGCCCGCTGCTCTTTCCTGATATAATGTTTCCACACTTTTACCTGTCAAACCTGCTGCGATTTCTGCAGGTGTCATGGCGGTCGCGGCATAAGCCGCACTGCCTGCTCCCAATACAGCTATTACGGTGAACGCCATCACTAATTTCTTGAACCTTTTCATACTATCCACTCCTTATAATTTTTTGCTTTGTTCAGGTTATGCTTTGATTATACGGAGCAATTGTGATAGAAGTATGACGAAAACCAAAAAGATTGGTGAAAAATCTTTAAATGGTACCCTTCTTAAGTTCAAACCAGAAGGTGGTCATCACATCTTTTTGACTATCCACCCCAAAATCAGCCCCATGAGCTTCCAGTACCGCTTTAACGATAGCCAGTCCCAGGCCGATGCCCACCGTATTAGCAGCTGTTGTTTCAGCTTTATAGTATCTATCCCATATGTGGGTTATGTCCTCCTCCGGTATGCCACTCCCGGTATCCGCAACTTCAATCCTTACTTTTTGGCTAAGATCAACATCCCTGATTGTGATCCTTCCTCCAGCAGGCGTATGATTAAAAGCATTATTAACCAAGTTATATAAAACCTGTTCTACTCTGGCTTCATCAGCTTCTACCATAGCATCATCCGATAGCTGCAATATAATTGACACACCTGTCTTCTTGCTCAACAAATCGTACCTTTTAGCCACTCTGTCAACTAAATGCTTTATCCCAAAGCAGCTTTTATTTAATTCGAAATATCCCGATTGCAGCCTGGATAGGTTTAGAATATCATCCACCATCCCGCTTAAGCGTTCTGTTTCCTCAATGATAATTCCCAATTGCTTTTCCCGTTTGTCAGGTGCACTACCGGTTACATCCCTCAGGGTTTCGGCATATCCTCTGATCAAGGTTAAGGGAGTTCGCAGTTCATGGGATACATTAGCAATTAAGTCTTTGCGAATCTGGTCTATTTGAGACAGTTGCTGTCCTAAGTAATTTACAGTTTGGGCCAGCTGCCCGATTTCATCCTCTTGCTTAGAGTTAATCCGAGCTGAAAAGTCTCCGCCAGCCATCTTCTCCGCGGCCTTTTTTATATCTACTATCGGACGGGTAAAACTGCGAGCCAGGAGAAAAGAAATGAGCAGAGCAGCAGCCAGGAGAATCAGCGATATATAAAAAAGTTGCCATTTCAATATAGTAGCGGTATCCTCCACCGGTGCTAAAGGAAAGCTTATTATTAAAACCGCGGATAGTTCCCCAGCAATATTTACCGGTAAGCCTATTAACATAAATTTATTGCCAAAGCGGGGATGAGTTAAAGGCACAGTAACCTCGTGTCCGGCTAAGGCCTCATCATATACTTGAACTCGAGCACTATTCTTAATCATAGGTAATTGTCCCCCCACACCCGAAGGACCCGTTAGATAGGAGGATTTTCCGGCCTTATCCAGCAATTCAATACTCATGTTATTTTCATAAGCCAGAGCATCCATTTGGTCCTGGAAATCTTGTCGCTTACCTTCATCCAGCAATTTCGTAATGGAAATGGCTTTGTCTTTTATATCCGCTATTCTCATCTGGGTATAGAAGCTTTCCATAAATACTATTTGAAAGAGCCACAGAAGAATTAATACTACCAGAACCAGAGACATCATTCCCGCCCATAACTTAAAACGTATACTTTTCATTTTTGGCCCCCAGTTTCAAATTTATAGCCTGTGCCCCAAACGGTTACTATAAACTTTCTGTATATCCCCAAGCTTTCTCGCAGCATTTTTACATGAGTATCCACGGTTCTGGTGTCACCTGTGAAATCATATCCCCACACAGAATCAAGTAATTGTTCCCTGGAAAATACCCGGTTGGTATTGTGGGTAAAAAAATTGAGCAGCTCATATTCTTTGGGAGTAAGACTTACCAAACTATCATCCACATAGACATTTCGGGAGTCGAAAACAACAGACAAGCCTTCAAAGCTGACCCGATCATGGGTTTCACCCCGCACTGCGCTTCTCCGTATAATGGCTTTCACGCGAGCCAGTAGTTCTTTGGGACTGAATGGTTTGACAATATAATCATCAATCCCCAACTCAAACCCTAGAAGTTTGTCATATTCTTCTCCTCGAGCCGTTAACATTATTATAGGCACCTGAGAGGTCTTGCGTATTTCCCTACACACACTCCAACCATCCATTTTAGGCATCATAACATCCAAAATAATCAGAGCATAGCTGTTTTGTTTAATAAGTTCTATTGCTTCCTTACCATCCGCAGCCTCATCGGCAATTAATTTTTCCAGGCTTATGTACTCCTTAATCATATCCCTGATTAATTCTTCATCATCAACGATTAGAATTTTATTATTGTCCAATAAAACCATCCTCTCAATACCTAACCGCACCGGAAGTTCCCAAGCATATCAAAGCCAGACCTCTCATTACCCCACTGTATTTATACAGGTAAGATAGATAACCCACCTATTATTCTTAATTTTGTTGATATTATTATACCAGAACAGAAAACGCTTTTATTTGTGTCCGAGTAACACTGCTTTGAAGATGCTATAGTAGTTTCCATCGAATTGCGATCAAATACCTGGCTTGACTGTCTTCTGATGTTTTATTATTACAGCATGGCTCAGTCAATAATTAACAGCGTGGCTCCGCCCCACTGAAATATTTAAAGGATTATAACAATAATTGGTTAATAAGCTTTCTAAAAGGGAAAAGTTATGCTTCCTTTATTAAGTTTCCTTAAACCTCATTTTGGACACTATTGGTGGAGGTGAACCGTACCGTGGCGAAACCACGAGGGCGGCATTGCTGCCCTGCGCGACTGTAACCAGGAAGTGCAAGAAATACTAGGCATATATTTGGGAGTCAACTGCGAAGGCTATATTCATTTTTCCTATACCAATTCCATAAGCAATATAAAAGAAGGCCTAGACCGCCTGGAGCTTTTCCTGAAGTAGGATGGATGGAGACACCCCTTCACCTCTCCCGTATAAAATCTACAAATACCTTAACTAATTCCGGTTCAAACTGTGTACCTGCACATTTTTGGATTTCAGCTATCGCTTCCTCTTTATTAAGCGCCTTTTTATAAATGCGCCCTTGAATCATAACATCATAAGCATCAACGATTGCCAAAATACGAGATATTTGAGGTATATCCTTTTCTTTTAGCCCTAATGGATAACCACATCCATCCCAGCGTTCATGATGCGCAAGTATAGCTTCAGCTATAGGCGCAAGTTCTGGCAAGGTAAGAGCAATACGGTACCCCGTTTCAGGATGCTTTTTAATAATTTCCCATTCATTCAAGGATAAGGTATCGATTTTATCAAGAATGCTGTTAGGTATGGCAATTTTACCTAAATCATGCAAGGTGGCAAGGAGCTTTAAGTTGTCCAAGTCTCCAGCAGGTAGATCGATTTCCTTCCCAACTTGTTCTGCCATTTTTATCAGGCGCTGGCAGTGTTCATTGGTTTCATGGCTCTTCTCCCATAGAGTTCTTTCCAGAGAAGTAACAAAGGTGCTACGGGCACTTTTATTCTCCAAAAGTTTATTGCGGTACATTTTATCCTCAGCTTGTATAATGATCTGTCCCATATTCTGGTCGCTGCTAGTTTTAAGCGACTGTCCCAGAGAAATGCTGATTGGTATAGGAAAATTGCTAGCATTTCCGGTGATTTCTTTTATCCTCTCGCAAATTTTGAGGGCTGTTTTTTCATCAGTTTTTGGCAAGAGTATAATAAACTCATCCCCGCCCCAGCGGGCTACTATATCATCCGCACGACAAGATTGCGTGAGTATCTCCGCAACTCTTATAAGCAACCTATCCCCATTCGCATGGCCAAAAGCATCATTGATCAGTTTTAAACCATTAACATCACCGATAATCAGACTTATTGGCAGCTGACGAGAAGTATCGAGCCGGTTTAATTCTTCCTCGAAGAAGGCCCGGTTGTATAGACGAGTCATTTTATCGTGAAAACTCAGATATCTTACCTGTTCTTCAGCTTTTTTACGCTCGGTTATATTCATAAAGGAACATACTGAATCCGTAGTACCCGGAATAATATTAACTGTAATAAAAATATCCTTCAGACTACCCTTCCTATCTACCAATTTAAACTCATACGACGACGGAGTAACTTCAGACTTGATTCTTCTAAGCCGGTGATACTCTTCCATTCTTTCAATATCCTCTTTGGCAACAACTTCTGGCCAGTGTTTCTTATTCTGTATCTCGTCTTTGGAATAACCTGAAAGCCTTTCAAATTCTGTGTTTACTAGCGTAATCAACTTATTTTCATCAAAAATTATCATTGCTGTTCCAGTAGTTTCAAAAATGGTCCGGTACATTGCTTCTGACTGGTGAAGAGCTTCTTCAAAACTTTTACGCTCGCTGATGTTATATAGCAATCCTATAACAGCTGATTGCCCTTTATAGTTTATGCGGTTGGCATATAGATCCACCCAAATTATTTTGCCGCTTCGGGAAAGAAGTTTGGTCTCGTACCTTCCAGCAGATGCAGAATCTCCTCTCTGACGCGCAATTCCTCTATCTTTAACCAGGGACTGGCAATCAGGATGAATAAACTCCCAGAAATTCATATTCAGACAATCTGCCTCACTATAGCCGGTAATTGTAACAAACTCGGGATTAACATAGCGCAGCTTATTGTTCTGAAAAACAAATATTGAAACAGGAGAAGATTCAGCCAGACCTTGGAATTTGGCTTCACTATCATGTAAAGCTTCCAGTGTCTGTTGATAAGTAACATCAAGAAATGATTGGATAGATCCGAGATGTTTAATTTGATCACGCTTTTCTTTCTTCAATTCTTCTATCAGCTACTTTCTTTCCATATTAATCGTTAGGTTTTTTTCCGAACTCTTTTCAAATATGTATATAAGTCGCCTCCCTTCCTTATTCTTCAATTTTCACTAAAATCCCTTCTTTTTCGCCAAAAAGTCCCTGAGCTATTAACCATTCCTTTGTTGCTTCTCATAAAATGCTAATTCTATGATAATTATTGAGTTTTCGCCAAATTCACATTGAGCTTTTTCATCCGATTTTGGGGCGTTCACATATTTATGCAGGACATTTTGATCCTTGGCAATACATAACTGTTCTGACATTATCGCCATGCTTTCAAACTAATAATATTTTGCTTTTTGCATCAAACTAAAGTATAAGGAGGTGTTAATAATGGAACAATCTGAGATTGAAGCCGCATTATATACGGGAGCTAAGTCACCTAGTTTTAAACTCAACAGTGGTCAAGAATTGGATTACCACCTAGCTATTACGATGGTAAAAGGAGACAAATCAAGAAATATAGATGTGATTGATAAAGATGGTTTTCCAATTTATTAGGACTCAACCAGATAATAATCCTATCAAACAATTTTAGATATGATACCAGAATTATTAAATCATTTCATTCCGAATAATCCTCCAGACATATATGATATAAGAGTATCGTTTGGAGGTTTATTTGTGGTGGCTTGTGAATTGGCATATAATATCCCATCATAATTTGCACTACTGTTAAAGCCTTTCCTTTAAAATAAAGTAATTTATTGTTACATACAGCTAAACGTATTATCATCCTGAATCTTATGCAATTTCCATAACCACCTCTTAATCGATTGGTCCACTCCCGACTAAATAAACCACTTAACGCTCATAATACTAGCAAAACTGCCTGTGCAATGAAGGAGAGATGCCAAATGAAACGAATTAGCATTATAATGCTGTTTATTTTAGGATTAAACTTAATTGGTGGCTGCCAGACCGCTACCAATAACCAGTCGAACAACCCCACTGACACTAACCAACCTGCCCCTAATCCGGTGGTTGTAAATCTGCCCGCTGATTACTATCCATTAACCGTGGGAAGTTCCTGGGAATATGAAGGAGCCGGTAATGAATTCGCCAGTTTTACAAGAAAGGTTTTGTTCAGTAAAGGCAATATGACACAGACTACGGAGGATAACGGAGGCACTGTGGCTACACGAATAATCGAAACCACTGATAATGCCGTGAAAATAGTGTTCTTTGCAGGCGAGGACTACCAGCCGAAAAATTTGCTGGACACTAACTTTACGACCAATGACAATGACATCATTTTGCAGGCCCCGCTAAAAGTAAGCACCTCCTGGGCAGGCAAAGATGCTAACAAATCAATAATTGCTATAGATGCCCTAGTCGATACTCCCGCAGGTAAATTTGATAACTGTATAAAAGTGAAATTTGCCGGCCAAAACGATACCATATACCAATACTTCAAAAAAGGGGTCGGGATGGTAAAACAGGAGTTTATATCTGGGAATACCACTGTTACTTCCACCTTGAAAAGGTATGAAGTGAAATGACAAGAGTCGAGTTTTCCAACGTTTCCTAAAGTTGCTCCCCAATAATGTTGCGTTTCAAGAAACCGATGTATTTCCCCTTCTTTTGTCTTTTTGCTGCACCTATTCCCAGGAGCTTATCATTTTCATATACATTCAATATCATTCGCGGATTATCAAATTTCAGTTTAACTAAAGGATATATATAATCATATTCAAGTGAGGTATTCGATTTTATTATCAGACAGATTTTTTATACAAAAATTCAGCCATTTTTCACCTATAGATTTATTTCTGGCATAAATAATCCGGTATAATTCAGCCGCAGCATTATCTTTAAGAAAGCGCAGGTAGTCAAAAAAGAATGGCCCGGTGGTATGAAGTTGTTTTATTAAGAATACTGGATGAAATAACAATTCTTTTTTCTTAAATGGAACCCAGGCTATTACTGGGAAACTCTGGGGTGAGGGCATTTCTCCACTTATAACTACTTTTGCTACCCGTTCAGGGAAGTTGACTCCTGCTTTAGCGGACTCATAAATAGAGCCCCAGAATCTGGGATTACATTCCAGAAATTTAATCGAGTTATCTCTTGCATCGATTCGCAAATCAAAGTGGACTACTCCTGAGTAATTAGTCATATTTAAAACATTTGTGCATATTTCTAAGACTTCTTCATTCTCTACAAATTTTAGAATCCCAAGGGTCTGTTCCTGTATAGTCCATGCAATTAAACTGCCATTTATGCAGAAGGCACTTAAATCTATATCCTGACCGGGTATATATTCCTGAACAATAAGCGGTAATGCTAAATCGCGTATAGCCTCATCGAAGTGTTTTTTTGTTTTAAAATATTGAATTCCCTCACCGCCTTTACCGTTCAGGGGCTTGGTGAGAACCGGAAATTCTAACGGAAAGGAGTCATAGCTTAAAGGAACACGATCCAGTAAAAAAGTTCTGGGAGTTGGCATATTTAAACTGCTCAGAAGCAAGTAAAATTCCCACTTGTTATGTAATTGGTGGATAAGGTCCGCTGGAGAAACTAACATAGTTGGAATGATTTTTTTAATATGTGCCATATTATTGCTAATGTAGCACATATCTTCTAATCCTTGAGCAAGCAGGACATCACACTTATACTCGAGATTTATTCTATAAATTATTTCAAGCAATTTATTGTCACTATTAAACATGTCCCCTTGTAGTTCATAAAATTTTGTACAGTAGGATGAAAGAGCAATACTTCGTGACAAATGGGTACCGATTACTATTGTGGAGTTGCCAGAATGATGAAGGCATTTCAATGTGTTCAAAGAAATGGCATGATCTATGCTAGTTAAGAGTATAATTCTCACAGTATTTGTCCTTTCTTAAGTAAAAATCATAAGTAAGTTAAACACCCTGAATATGTATATTTAATACTATTTCAGGAGTTATTTGCTTTTTTGCTCAAAATGTAGCTGATTCCCCAAAAGGCGAGAATTATAAATCCTCCGACCGCTAACCATATCCAGATTGATTTGGCTACCCCGACATAAACGAGTGCAGTTCCTACATAGTATGGGATGATCGATAGAGCAGCAGTCCACACATAAGGCCAAAGTTTAACCGAAGGCATGACCCCAGCAATATAGTTGACAGCAAAAGCAGGAATCGGGAGAAGGCGAGCAATTAACAACCCCAAGGAGCCCTTCTTTCGAATCCAATGATCAACCGTTTCAAAACGATCGGGAGTAATCATTTTTTTAAAGAAACCTTGCCCAAAATAGCGGGCTAAATAGAAAATGGCCAAGGAACTTAAGATTGAACCCAGCCACGCAAAAAGAGTACCTTCATAGATCCCGAAGATTTTGAGTATGAGAATGAGGAGCCCTTCGGAAGGAATGGGGGTCATACACAGTGCAGCCATCAGAAGGATGGAGAACAAAATACCGCCCAACCCCCATGTTTGGATTAGAGTGGAGAGTTGATTCTGGCGATCGAAATAAAAAAAGAGGGTAATCAATCCGAGGGATAAGATAAGGATTAAGGTTAACCCGACGTAATTATTTTCTTTTATCTTTTCACGTTTCAATTGTTCAACCTCATTCAATCGAAAATCCAAGTATTCCTTAGTATAGACATTTGTCCAATGGCTAACTGCTGCTAAGGCTCATAGTGCTGAATTTAGGGCTTAAAAGTTATGCGAGCTTTTGAAGCTATACTACTATATACAAACCCCATAAACAATAAATGCGATCAAAAATCCTACTAGAACATCACTAGGGTAATGAGCCCCCAGATAAATTCTGGAAATGCCTACCAGTATGGCCAAAGATATTAACAGTGCCGCCGCAACGGGTACGAAAGAACCTAGGGTAATTGCCACCGCTAAGGCCGCACAACTATGTCCGGAGGGAAATGAGAATCCTGGGGCAGAAATTCGTCTACCGATAATATTATCCATGGCTGTAAAGGGACGTGGGCGATTAGTCAGCAACTTTAAAAAGTGTACAATAACTTGGCTAAACATTAAGACTATAGCCAGGCTGTGTCCGACACTTACTATTGTTGGGCTTGAGGAAAAAAGACATATTAATACTAAAGAAACAACTACCGACAATGACCCAAGTTGAGTAACCATATACATTAAAATATCCAGAGGTCGGCACTTCATACTCCGATTAAACAGGTAAAGAACTCGGTAGTCTTGGCACTTCATAAAGTTAACTAATGTGCTCATACTGGTCTTTCACCCCCTGCAATATCTAATACTAATTAGTATCACTATATATTGATGGGGCATCACACCTATCGCCCTCTTCATCTACCATGCCTATTATGCTATGAATTGCATTTTAAATGTTAACCATATATAAAATGATAACAGCCAACTATTAAGTACTTATAAATTATTAATAAACTTTTAATAAACTTTTATTAGTCTTACCTGATAAGTTCTTTAAATTTATGTGTTCCTCGACCTCTGTTGGCGAGTCGTTATAATGATCAACTCCCCTGGTTCCACAAAACCCTTGACCGCTGGCCTTGTGTATACCTCCTCCTATTTTCTAAATTGTATGGGCATAAATGATTCTAACACCATCGATGTTATATAATAGCATTGAGTACTATTGCCCTAAGCAGTATACTCACCAAGAAAGGTCTTGTTCATTTCTAATTAATTCTAGAGACTAACGGCGATTAAACTTCGAAATATAGGGGTGAAACAATGAACGGTAAAATCCTGGTCGTGGATGACGAAGAAGCTCTGGTAAGATTAATAACCTATAACCTGAATAAAGAAGGGTTTTCTACTGTAGCTGCTTATGACGGGAATGAAGCTTGGCTATTGGTAGAGCAGGAACATCCTGATCTTATAATTCTGGATCTTATGCTGCCCGGAAAAGATGGCTTGGAAATATGTCGCGATTTGCATAGGGAAAATATTATGACCCCTATAATAATGCTGACTGCCCGGGATGATGAAATTGATCGGGTTCTGGGCTTGGAACTGGGTGCGGATGATTACGTTACCAAACCTTTTAGCGTTCGTGAATTAACCGCTCGAGTGAAGGCGGTTTTGAGGAGAAAGAACTACAATGCAGAATCCGGTAAGGATGATAACCAGCTGGTCGCCGGCAATTTTATGGTTAAGCCGGACAAGTACGAAATATTTAAAAATGGGGATCTGCTGACTTTAACTCTCAAGGAGTATGAACTGCTGGAACTGCTGATCAGAAATAAAGGCAGGGTTTTGAAACGCGATTACCTCTTGCAGGTTCTGTGGGATTATGCTGATAGTGTTGGCTCTCGCGTCTTGGATGTACATATCAGTAAACTGCGCGATAAAATCGAAAAGGACAGTCGGGATCCTAAACATATTAAAACCGTACGGGGGCTAGGTTATAAGTTTGAGGAAAAAGCCGATGATTAAAAGCTATCGCGGGAAACTGGTTGCCGCCTACCTGCTCGTTATCTCCCTCCTCCTTGTTTTGATGGGAGGGATTGGCTATATCAATTTTAGAAACTATTATTTGAACAACATGGAGGAACGACTCACCAAGGAGGCTTTTCTAGTAGCGGACATGAGCAAATACCGTTCTATGGATAAAGATTCTACCCGCAGTTATCAGGATATATGCGAAACAGCTGCCCAAGACAGCGCGGCCAGAGTAACCATCATAAATGCCGATGGGATTGTATTGGGCGATTCCGCGGCTGAGCCGGACAAAATGGATATCCACAGCAACCGTCCCGAAGTATATGCGGCCTTACATGGGGGAATTGGCGTAGGAATGCGATATAGCGATACGTTGGATATGAACATGCTTTATGTTGCTGTTCCATTTAATGCTGGGGATATAAAGGGAGCAGTGAGAATAGCAATGCCGCTGGCGGAACTACAGACTATATATAATAATGTGTTTGCTGGCATGTTGATGGCTGCTTTGCTGTGTGGATTATTGGCTTTCCTGCTTAGTTTTGTGCTAGCCCAATATTTTTCGTACCCCCTCAGGGATATCACCGAAGCCGTCCAGGATATGGCCAGAGGAAATTTGAAAAGGCGTACCTCCTTTAACTCTGCGGATGAAATGGGATTATTAGCGCAGGCCTTTAATGATATGGGCCAACACATTGAACAGAGTATGTATGAAGTATCCGAAGTCAAAAACCGTCTGGAGGCCCTTTTAAATAATACGGTAAATGGTATCGTTATGATTGGCAACGAAGGCAAAGTTGTGTATGCTAACCCGGCCGCGATATCTCTGCTAGGGCTAGGAACCCATTTTGCGGGCAGGAAACATGTAGAGCTTATAACTACTTATGAACTTTTGGCAATGATTGATGAGGCGAAAATCAGCCTGAGACCTGTTAAACGCAGCATTGTTTTACATACTTTGGGGGCCAGGATTATCGAAGCCAATGTCGTGCCCATAAAAAATGAGGCCCTAGCCATGCAGGATATTCTCGTGGTTCTTAATGATATTACTGAATTAAAGCGTCTGGAACAAGTGCGTAAAGATTTTGCTACCAATGTATCCCATGAATTAAAGACACCTGTGACCAGCATCAGTGGTTTCGCTGAAACCCTGCTGGATGAGGGTGGAAGGAACCCGGATAACGTTATGGAGTTTACCACCATTATCTACGATGAAGCCCAACGCCTGGCGCACTTAATTGATGAATTGTTAGAATTATCCAAACTAGAGTCAGATGAATTCAACTTGAACCTCCAGACAGTGAATATAAACAAGTTGGTTAGTGCTACTGTGGAGAGGATGTCGAAGCTAGCCGGGCTTAGAAGTATTCTTATCAATTATGCTGAGATGGAAAATATCCTGGAATTGACTAGCGATCCGAAACTAATTGACCAGATCCTAATGAACATATTAGATAACGCCATAAAGTACAGTGCAGACGGGGATCAGGTGGATATAGAGTTAGAAGACCTGGGCGATGAGGTGAAGCTTGTTGTAAAGGATAACGGTATCGGTATTCCCGAGAAGGAGATAGTCAGGATATTCGAAAGATTTTATCGGGTGGACAAAGCCCGGTCCAGAAAAACAGGGGGAACTGGCTTAGGGCTGGCGATAGTAAAACACCTGGTGGAAAACCTAAAGGGGCAGGTAACGGTTGATAGTACAGCAGGTAAGGGTTCGACTTTTTCCATTATCCTCCCCAAATAAACTCTTTTGAGTTGCCATGAGCAAAGACTTAAACCAAACTTACAGTAAATTTACACTAAAAATACACCCTTTTAATATGCAGAATGTTTATATTTTACAAACCCGGCGTATTCTATAGATGTGAATATTAGCGTAAAGGGAGGGTTTAACTTAATGAAATCATGTAGAGTTAGAAAAATCACCAGTTTTCTTTTAGTGGGGTTATTGCTATTAGGAGCAGCACTAGTATCTGGGTGTAGTAAAAAAGATGCCTCGGATACCGCCAAGAACAATACGTCCGGACTAACCGGCACTTTGACCATTGCGGGATCAACATCGGTGCAGCCATTTAGTGAAGTATTGGCCGAGAAGTTAATGGCCAGCAACAAAGGCTTACAGATCAACGTCCAGGGTGGAGGTTCCAGTGTTGGGGTTGAGGCCGCTATTTCAGGAGCAGCCGGTCTGGGCTCAGTTTCGCGGGCCCTGACAGCGGATGAGAAGTCCAAGGGTCTGGTAGATACCATCATTGCTTTAGATGGAATCGCGATTGTGGTTCACCCCTCCAATACTGTAAAAGCATTAAAAACAGAAGATATTATGAACATTTATCTGGGCAACGTCAAGAATTGGAAAGATGTTGGCGGTCCAGATTCTCTCATAACTGTTGTATCCAGAGAAGATGGTTCGGGTACCAGAGAAGCCTTCACCAGCCTGGTAATGAACAAAAAGGATATCATCAAGACCGCAATTATTCAGAATTCCACCGGAGCGGTGGCAACTACTGTGGCCGGGGATAATAATGCCATTGGCTATGTTTCCTTATCGAGTATAAGCCAGAAGGTCAAAGCTGTGTACATCGATGGAACAGCCCCAACTGAAGCGAATGTAAAAGCAGGCAGCTACAAGCTGCAAAGGCCTTTCACCTATGTAACCAAAGGTGCTCCGACCGGCCTATCCAAAGCATTCATCGACTTTGTCCTAAGCCCGGAAGGACAAAAGATAATCGTAGATGAAGGTGCGGTCAGTATCAGTAAATAACCACAGACCGTCAAAAAAAGCGAATAGCTGCGTTATGCAAAAATTCCGTTCAATCGACGTACTTCATACGGGGACATTCCCCTTAAGGGGTGTGTCGCCATACATTATGCCGGGGACGTGACCTTAATTTGAAGCAGACGGTCCGTCCCTATACCTTAATCGCCTCAATCACCCTACGGGTACTCCCGGTGTTCACTTCGTTCACATAATAAGGTTGCACGGTATTTTTGCAAGCCTTGCTCTTCGCCTTTTTTGCTCGCGCTGGCAGCTTGTCGATTTCTTCATTTACAATTCTTTTACAATCCTTAAAGGCAAATTTAATAAATATCCCCTACCGGCTTAATAAACTAGTGATAATCTGTACACAAAGACAGACTGAGATGGATTTGATAATAAATATCTCAAACGATTGAGGGAAGGGAAGCAAAATGAACCAAACGAAGAACAGTGGACTTAACCGCAGGGGAGAAAAATTAATAGAAAATGCCCTGGTGTTATGTGCCGCCCTTTTCATTATCATAATTGCTTTGATCACCGTGTTTATTTTTGCCAGGGGTCTACCCCTGTTGCTAAAGGTTGGTATATGGGACTTTTTATTCAGTTCTGATTGGCGACCCACCAAAGGCATGTTTGGAATCTGGCCGATGTTTGTGGGTTCCATGGCGGTGACCTCGGTTTCCATGTTATGGGCCGTGCCTCTAGGTATTATAACCGCCATTTTCATGGCAGAGATTGCTCCCTTCCGGGTGGGAAGAATGCTGGGTAATTTGGTGGAATTGCTAGCTGGTATTCCTTCGGTTGTATATGGATTTGTGGGACTAATTGTGGTCGTTCCATTTATCCGTGACTTCTTCGGCGGTAACGGTCTGAGCGTATTAGCAGGTGGGATTATATTAGGAATTATGATTCTTCCTACAGTCATTAGTATTTCTCGTGATTCCATCTTGGCCGTCCCTAAGGAATACAAAGAGGGCTCGTTGGCTCTAGGTGCCACCCACTATCAAACCATCCGCAGGGTTATAATCCCTGCAGCACGTTCCGGCATAATTACTGCAGTTGTATTGGGAATGGGTCGGGCTATAGGGGAAACCATGGCAGTGGTCATGGTAACTGGTAATTCCACGGTTATTCCCAGCAATATATTGGCACCAGTGAGGACCATGACCAGCAACATCGTTTTGGAAATGGGCTATGCATCCGGAGATCACCAAGCCGCCCTCTTTGCGACGGGAATGGTCTTGTTTGTTTTCATAGTGTTTTTAAACTTGATGGTAAAATTTGCAGCCAAGGCAGGTACAGCGAATGGGAAAAATTAATTGGAAAGATAAATTAATAACAGCTGGATTCTGGTTGTCAGGGTTGGTTATTATAGCTATATTAGCTGGGATAATCGGCTATGTGATGATAAAAGGAATATCCAGCATTAGTCTGGATTTTATCCTTCAGCCCCCTAGCAAGGCGGGGCGGGCCGGAGGTATATCTACAACTATCGTCAGCACCTTATATTTGACATTGATGTCGCTGCTTATAGCTGTACCTATTGGGGTAGGCAGTTCCATTTATCTGGAGGAATATGCGAGCAGCAGGAGCAAATTTGCCCGCTTGGTAAACCTCACTTCAGAAACCCTGGCGGGAATCCCATCTATCATATTTGGATTGTTTGGTTTTGTCTTCTTTGTAATTTTTCTGGGTATGGGCTGGTCCATTCTATCGGGAAGTCTGACCATGGCCATAATGATTCTTCCCACTATTACTCGCACTGCTCAGGAAGCCATATTGACCGTTTCTCACGAATACCGGGAAAACAGTCTGGCCTTGGGAGCCAGCAAGTGGCAGACTATTAGGAAGGTTATTCTGCCTTCAGCTTTGCCGGGAATTGTGACCGGGATCATCCTATCCATAGGTCGGACGGTGGGTGAAACCGCGGCCATTATCCTCACCGCCGGAAGTTCTCTGGGTATGCCAATATCACCAGCAGATCCAGCTCGCACCATGTCGGTACACCTTTATATACTGGCTATGGAGGGAATATCAACCGAGCGTGCTTTTGGGACTGCGTTCTTAATTGTAGTCTTAATCATAATCATCAACTATCTGGCCAATCTCAGTCTACAGAAACTTACCCAAGCAATGCGGTAACAGGAGGATAAAATTAATGGATAACAGCATAAAAATGAGAAGCGTTGATCTGGAAGTATTTTATCAGGATTTTCAAGCCCTGCATGGAATCAACTTAGAAGTGAAGGAGAACCATGTGACTGCCCTTATCGGTCCCAGTGGCTGTGGGAAATCAACTTACCTGCGTACGCTCAACCGCCTAAATGAATTAATCGAAGGTACATCTATAAAAGGTCAGGTCTACTTGGACGATATTTCAATCTATGAAAAAGATGTTGATGTAGTAGGATTAAGAAAAAGGGTGGGAATGGTGTTTCAAAAGCCATCTGTCTTTCCTATGTCAATATACGAAAATGTTGCCTATGGACCAAGAATTCATGGTATCAAAAAAAAGAACCAACTGGACGAAATTGTTGAGAAAAGCCTGCGAGCTGCCAACCTGTGGAATGAAATGGGCAACCGTTTAAACTCACCGGCGGCCCGCATGTCTGGCGGACAGCAACAGCGCCTGGTTATCGCCCGGGTTCTGGCAGTAGATCCAGAAGTAATCTTGATGGACGAACCGGCCTCAGCCCTTGATCCTATATCTACTTCCAAATTGGAAGAATTGATTGGTGAACTTAAAAAGAATTATACTATTGTTATTGTAACCCACAACATGCAGCAGGCGGCCCGAGTATCCGACTTTACCGGATTTTTCCTGAACGGCTATCTGATTGAGTTTAATCGTACCAGTGAATTGTTTGTTAATCCAGCCAATAAAAAAACCGAAGATTATATTACCGGGAGATTCGGATAAAATAATCAACATAAATAAATTTTGGAGGTACTTTCTATGGCAATTGATTCTCTGGACAATCAATTGGAAATATTAAAAGAAGACATTCTGAAAATGGGTAGTCTGCTGCAGGAGCAGGTATATAAGTCCAATCGTTCTTTGACGGAAAAAAATATGGAACTGGCCCGGGAAGTGATAGAAAAAGACGATATCCTTGACCAGATGGAACTGGACATTGAAAAAAAATGCCTCTACCTAATCGCTTTAAAACAACCCCTTGCCAGGGATCTGCGGTTTATTGGCACGGCTTTGCGTATTATCGTGGATATTGAACGTATGGGAGATCACGCCGAGGACATCGCCAAAATAGCCATAGACCTGTACGAACAGACCTACATGAAACCTTTGATAGACATACCCAAGATGGCTCAGATTGCGGAAGATATGGTGGTGACAGCTATGAAAGCTTTCATCGATGGCGATGTAGCTCTAGCCATGAATCTGGTGGCCATGGAAAAACAGGTAGAAGCTCTCTATAACGAAGTATTCCGGGAACTATTATCGTACATGATGCGAGACCAGGGCAATATCCCCCAAGCAACCTCCCTGCTTTTGGTAGCCGGTCATCTGGAAAGGATAGCAGATCATGCCACTAATTTGGGGGAAATGGTAATCTATGTAGTAGAAGGCCGAAGGGTAGACATAAACGTTATGTCAAGGTCATAGTGACATAAGCATATGATAACCTGAAAAATCTCCGGGTTCTTGTTGCTCCCATGAGATTGGACTAAATCTCCCAATAAGCTGAAAAAGGATGAGTAGTTTGTTTAATCAAGAAGAGTTATACCGGCTTCAGTTAGCTTTAGATTCTAAAATATCAGATGATATTGCTTATATAAAGATAGTTCAAGATGAAATCAAAACGAATAAGAATCATCATGATAATAAATATTTAATTGAAGGCCAAGAGATCTTGCGAAAAGATGTTGAATTAAAAGAGAAAGTAATTGATCTGCGATATTCAAAGAACAAAGGGGATTAATATATGAATGAAATCACTTCTACAGAAAAGGTTCTTTTTATCTGTCATCATAACTCGGGACGCTCCCAACTAGCTGAGGCTCTCTTACGGATGCTTTACCCAGATCGTTACGAATCATACAGCGCTGGGGTGATTCCATCTCAGGTCAATCCCTATGCGATAAAAGTAATGGAACAGCTAGGGGTTGATATGTCCAGCCACCGGTCCAAGAGTATCGATGAATTCAAAGATACTGTGTTTGACTATGTAGTAACTGTGTGCGATAAAGCTAGAGAATCCTGCCCTTATTTCCCTGGACACAATATCATCCACCATAGTTTTACCAGTGCGTTGAGTGAAGGCAGTGAAGAGGAGATACAAGCCTCTTTTATTAGAGTTCGAGACGAAATTCGAGACTGGCTGGAAAAACAGTTTGGAGCCCTCCTAATCAAATTACTTCCAGCCAATGAAAACCTTTCGTAATTTTGTATGTTTATTCAATACAATTAGTTAATCTAGAGCTTTGCCCATCATTTTCCACCATCCATTTCCCTATAGCTGCAAACATAGGATACGCCGCCCATTAGCCCCTTTCAAAAACTAAATATGATGCTAATGTCCATATTTACCAAAAGGTAGTATTCTATACGGGTCGAATTATAGGCATAAGGAGGCGCGAATAGAATTTTATGGAGGTAAATATGAAAATTAGCACGAAAGTAAAAAATAGAATAATAGCATTTGTTTTATCCCTAAGCTTGGTTTTAGGAATGGGAATAATCTGGTCTCCCGCAGCGATGGCTGCAAGTTCCAGCAGTACCAGTCTTTATAACAATACTGGGAAACCCATTGCAGATTCCTTACGCACTAGCTTCAACGGCAGCCTTGCCCAGACTATTGCTGGACGTGCCATTTGGTATATGGAATATGGTTATATGGTCTATGGACATTCGAAATATCCCACTACTGGATATATTGATTGTTCAAACTTTGTATCATTGGTTTACAAAGATTTCGGCTATTCAATTACCTCGGCTGCGAGAAACTATGGTCAGGTTGGGGTTAAAGTTGCTGGAGTATCTGTAAAGAACGGTACTCTGATAGGAGCGGACAAGTTAAAACCTGGAGATATATTAACCTTCCAACGTACTTCTTATATTAGTCATGTAGCGATGTACATAGGGAATGTTAACGGCAAGCCCTGCTTTATCGGTACTACTACCGGGTACCCAACTGCGATAGGCATAGTGAGTGGTTTTAAGAATTGGTATGGAACACAATTCCATGATGTTCGGCGGGTATTGCCAGCTAGCGCATATGTAGCCGGCGGTAAAATTACAGACAAGGGACCAGTTATTCCAGCAAAATATCAGATAAAACCGAGCAAGCCCATTATAATGCCCAAAAACCTTCCAGCCGGTTTCTAATGCTTTGTAAATCACAATGACATTTGCGTCTCCTTACATTGAACCCTTCCCATCCGGGAAGGGTTCATGCTGGTATAAGGGGTGACTTCATCGAAATATTTTAGGAACGGATATGGAAGTACATTCTTTCTTGAAAAGTACTAAACAACTTTTACTGCATTCTCCCTTATTTCCTTGACAGCAGCCAGGATCTTCGTCATCGTTTCAGTATCAAATAGCTGGGTGATTTTCATCGGTTTATCAAAAGGTGTTTGCATCAACTGTGCGGGGCTGTCCATGTATCCATTTTCCACTATGTAGTCAATGATCTTCCTCACGAAGACCATCTGATTCTGGGTCAATTGCTCTTCATTGATATACTTGGAAAATACCTTATTGGCCGCCTCCCGATCAAGCTTGGCTATCTTTCTTACCAAAAGGCCAAACGGGGTATCGCCAAATTCGCGCTTATAATCCTCCTGGGTTCCTAAATCACCGATTAATATTTTCTCCAGGTGTTTATAATCAAGTTGAGTTAAAGGCTGGTTGGTCCGTAGTTTGCGAATCACCAGACTGTCTCTGTTTTCCTCTATGTAACGGTTAACCTTGAGCCGGTAGTCTTCAAAATTATAGAAACTATCCAGCTTTTCACCTTCTTTGACCATGAGCACTTCATCTGTAAGCGCAGTTTTGACTATATATTTGTTTCCGGTTTCTACAATAAACTGAACCAAATCCCTGAGCTCTTTTCTCATCTTTTCCAGAGTTAATATATCTATATCCAGCCAAAATTCCTCGGTCTGAATATCGCTTATTAATTGGGCCCTGGCTTTAACCTGGGGAATAGTCATTTTGGTGGATAAGGCTTTCATAATGGCCAATACATTCCCCTGATACTTCTTATACATCCTGCTGGGTTCTATAGTTTCAAGCATTATTGAATATATCAGGTTGTCAAAACGCTTGGCATACTCATCGGCTTCGTCCATAAACACCAGCAGAGCCAGATTTCTTACTAATTTACCCACATCACCCTCAGACAAGGCTACAAAACTATCCTTAATCTTATATTTCTCCACAAACTCACGACGCAGCCTTACTGCTACGAGTTCGGTATTAAAAACAATAATCTGACTATATACGATATCCACCAGTTCACTTCTTAAAGCTTGATAATCTTCATCAGTAAAAACGACCCCTTGCAGGTTATATATAAGCCGTACTCGTTTGGCAAAGATATTTTCGGTTAAGGTTTTGGTTTCATTACCCTCAATACCTTTGGCGTTTGCACGAAAAAATTCGAAATTGCCTAAATAGTCAAAAATGTAAAAGTGCTCTTTGTCCTGATCCGGTCCAAATAAATCCTCACACAACCGTGTGCCCCTGCCTATCATCTGCCAGAACTTGGTTTTGGAACGTATCCGTTTAAAAAATACCAGGTTTACTATCTCTGGTACATCTATACCCGTATCCAGCATATCCACTGATATTGCAACCTGCGGTTCCTTGTCGGCCACTTTGAAAGTATTGATCAGGTCATGAGCATATTTTATTCTGTTATCAATTACCTGGGCCAATTTACCTTTATACTGGGGATACAAAGCGTTAAACCGTTCTATAATATACATGGCATGGTCGTGTTTCTGGGCAAAGACAATGGTTTTGCCGATTATGTCTCCTCCGGCCACTTTTATGCCCTTTTCCATCAGATTTTGCAGGACGATATCTACTGTATGCTGGTTAAATATAAAGTCATTTAAAGCTGCTGAACTGATATGATCAGGAATTTCCCCGTCATCTTCAGCAAAATCTTCTTCGTATCTTTGCTTGTCTTCCTCAGACAGCTCGTCATAGGTTATTCCCTGTTCCAAGAATTTGAGAAAGACTTCAATGTTATGGTAATCCACCAATACCTTATCCTTATGAACTGCTGTTTCCAGATCATAGGCATAGGTCGGCACACCGCTTTGTATCTCAAAAAAGTCATATGTATTGTGATCAACATCTAGTTTAGGAGTAGCTGTAAGACCTACCAGGAAAGCATCAAAGTATTCAAATATAGCCCTGTACTTTTTGAATATGCTCCGGTGCGCTTCATCCACAATTATTAAATCGAAATGCGCCGGAGTAAAGAGCTTATTGCCATCCTCCGTCTTAAACTCGTCAATGGCATTCAGGATAGTTGGGTAGGTTGAAAATACGATTCTGGCCTCTTTTTCCTCTTTATTTAATACCAGATTGCATAGCGAGAAATCGGGCAGATATTTTTGAAAATGGTCTTTTGCCTGGCCAACCAAAGGTGTCCTATCAGCTAAAAATAGAATATTAGTGACCCATCCGCCTCGGGACAATATATCTGTAATGGAGGCTGCGGTTCTGGTTTTTCCGGTGCCCGTCGCCATAACTAGAAGGGTTTTACGGTACCCGCCCTCGAAATGCTCACATACCGCTCTTACTGCTTCCTTCTGGTAATAGCGATCGGTAATCCTATCATCTATTTCCAATAAACTGAGCGGCTTTTTTTCATCACGCCGGTTTACCAGTCTCAGCAAATCCTCCTTGGAGAAGACCCCGCTGACCTTCCTCTCCGGGGAATTAGTATCATCCCAAATAAAAGTATCAAAGCCGTTAGTTGTAAAAATAATCGGTCTCTGCCCTTTTTCTTTCTCCAAGCAGTCAGCATATAATTTAGCCTGATGCATACCTATTTTGGGATCAATCGAAGTCCTCTTCGCTTCTACCACCGCTAATGGCAGACTGTTTTTCCCATAGAGGACATAGTCGGCAGCACCGCTTTCATTATCGTTGGGCATACCTATAACCGGTACTTCCTCAATACAGTCATCACCAAAGGTCCAGCCCATAAGCTTGATGTCTACATCTATATATTTTTTGCGGGTCATGAATTCTGAAATATCTGTAGGAGTATATTGACGGGTTTCCCGGTTATGTTCTTTTTTCTGGGCAAATTCATCTTTGAGTTTAGCTATTTTAGCCAGTAACCGCTGAATTTCTTCATCCTTTTGCTTGAGGACATCATGATCAGGAGGAGCCAGCGCAGCCAGCAAGCTCTCATCAAAGGCACGTTCTATATAATCATCACCATACGAATAATCGATCCACATGATAAAATCGAACAGAGCCTGCAAGGAAAGCAGGGCATTTCCTCTATCTGTTTTCTTTTCCGTATGTACTGCCAGATTTCCCAGCTTTATGATATAGGGCAGCTTTGACCATGTAAGATTGTCCAGGGCAAAGCGAAAGGAAGGCTCATGGATCAGGGCTTGCAAAGTGGTTTTATAGGGCATAGGTATACCATCGGCACTGTACACCCATTTTACGGCCAGTTCCATAGCTTTGCGGGATGCAATGGCGCAGAGTTCAGGCGAAGCGGTCAAGGCCTTTTCAGCATCGCTACAAGCCCTGGCAAATAACTGGTATTGTTCAATCTGCTGCAAGAAATCGAAATTGGAGGGCATTTTAATAATTCTCCTTATATCAATTACTCCCCAAAGAATTTATCCATCAAGCCGTCAAACAGATGCTGGCTTTCATCCATAGCTTTCTGCACAAGCAACTTTTGTTCCTCTATTTTTTCCACAATTGCTGCAAATTGGGTTTGGAGGTCAAAAGGAGGAATTAATACTGGGAATTTTTTTAACTGAGTCATGTTAATTGATGCAATGCCTGTTGTTTGTTTGGCTGCTCTAAAAAAATATTTCTTTCCATAATTTGAACCGATTATCATCGATAGATATACTGAATTAATATTTGCGTTCTTAATCCTTACTCTAAAAATGTGATTTTGATGAATACATTTTTCAATTTGGCCCTTCCAAACAGCCCCACGTCCTAATTTATCTGGATCTCCACCCTCAGTTAATAATACATCCCCTATTTCTAATGCAAATTGTTTTAACTCACGTTCACTAATATCTATGTATTTAATAACGCCTAAATCTAAATATCCATCCTTAACATTTGCAACTCTCATATAAGGCATGCTAATTGTATTGGTTGTACTGAGTTTCCTTCCTTTTGTAATTCCCGATACAATCTCACTAATATCACCAAGAAGATGGGATTCCCATCCCTTTTCGTTAGTAACTAGGTCACCAAACATATTGCAAAAGATAGATTTCATAAGATTATCTAGTTCTTCTAGTTGCTTTTTTCGTAAGGATATTAATTGACTTGCTTTTTCTAAGGTTTGGGCAATCTGCTGCTGAACTTCCATTGGATGGATAGGTATTTGTATTTCTTCTACTACTGCTCTGTTTAGATGCGGAATTGTTGCACCCGTGCAATTTCCTCTTAAAAACCTAAATTTTGACTTTATAAGCAATCCAACATACGGAGTATAAATTTCCTTGACTTCAGTTTTTAGTACAGCCAAAGTACTTCCAATTGCCCCTACTAACCCAAAATTACTGGTTCCTGCATTAGCACCATCCCATGCTATTACAATATCTCTTTCAGTAGCCTTTACATATCTGGGATTATTGCCACAATATTTAATATGGTTATCGTTACGCAAGTCATCTATTTGTATATATCGTATTGACGTCGATGTTCGCTCTGTTTCTTCAGCTTTTATACCCTTTCGCATCATAAAAGCATCGCCAAATCTAACCATTTTCAACATTAGTTATTAACCCCCTGAGATCACTCGTCACCCTGCTTATCTCCACCTGAAGTTTATCTATCCTATCAATAATTACACCTGGAGCATCATAGCAAACCTTCTCGTGTTCCACTTCTTTATATCGGTTTATGGAAAGATCGTAGTTATTCCCGGCAATCTCCTCTTTGCTTACCAAAAAGCTTTGATCTGTGCGTTTTCTGTTGGCTTCACATTTAAGATTGTGATAGCGTCTTATAATATCATCAATATCACCATTATGTCCCAGATCGTTGCGTTTATCATCCAGGGAAAAACCATCAGATTTCATATCATAAAACCAGACCTTATCGGTTCCCCCGGCTCCAGTCTTGGTAAATACCAGCACCGCTGTCGATACTCCTGCATACGGTTTGAATACGCCGCTGGGCATAGATATAACCGCTTGCAGATTATGCTTTTCCACCAGTTCATTTCTCAAGGACTTATGGGCCTTGGAGCTTCCAAACAAAACACCGTCCGGTACAATACAGGAACAGCGCCCGCCTTTTTTAAGCATACGCAGGAATAATGCCACAAACAGAAGCTCGGTCTTTTTGGTATCACATATCGTTTTAAGATTATCGGCAATGCTTTCCTGATCAACATTCCCTGTAAACGGGGGATTAGCTAGTATAACATCAAACTCCGCGATGTCTTTATTCTCTTTGGAAACGCTGTCTTTGTAAGTAATATTAGGGTTATCGATAGAATGAAGCATAAGATTCATAGCAGAAATCCTCAGCATGGTCCGGTCCATGTCGTAGCCGGTAATCATTGAACTGCTGAATCGCTTCCAGTCTTTGTCTTTCATGGTGCTTTCGTGGTGAGCTCTTACATACTCTGCGGCTGAAACCAGAAAACCAGCTGTACCGCAGGCCGGGTCGCATATTCTGTCCTTTGGATATGGAGCTACTAGTGCTACCATCATATCCCTGATGTGTTTGGGCGTCCTAAACTGCCCGTTTTGCCCAGCTGTGGAAATCTTGCCGAGCATATATTCGAATAAGTCGCCCTTCATATCCAGGTCTTTGATGTCGTGTTCATATAGATCATCCAGCCCGGTAACTATCTTTTGCAATAACTGCGGGGTGGGGATTAAGAACATGGCGTCATCCATATAACGGGCAAATGCTGAATTTGTATTGCCATTAAGCTTCTTTATAAAGGGAAATACCCTGTTTCCCACTATCTCATATATCTCTTTGGGGTGTTTGTCCTTAAATTTGCTCCAGCGTAATTCCTGGGTGTTCTCATCAAAGAGCTTAGGCATTGAGGTTCCGCTAACCGCTTCAAAGCTCTCATTGGCTAGTTCCTTGTCGTCCAGGGTCTTAATAAACATCATATATGTAAGCTGTTCTATAACTGTTAAAGGGTTAGTTATTCCTCCTGCCCATATGTCTGTCCAAATCTTATCAACTTTATTTCTTATTTCACCAATAATCATTACTGCTCTCCTTACTGCTAACATGCAATATCAATAATTCTACTTATTTTTTATTTTACCTTTAAATCGAGGAGTTTACCGTATAAAGAAGAGATATCTTAATTGTGTAAATAAACACCTCAAGAAGGTATTTATTTACTGGGTGGTATTAAATGAGTATACTGTTAATTATTAGTGTATTTTGCGTATTATACAGGACGGCAGACGTATTAAGTTTACTTCTGGGAACCCCGTATGATGCAAAACAGACTTTTTTATGTGATCTTTTAGACGGTCAATTAGACGTAGATAAAATGGATTACCTTTTGAGAGATTCACATTACTGCGGAGTTAAATATGGTAATTATGATCTAGAAAGAATGCTGGATGTAATCTGTATTTGCCCTACGGAATATGATGAGTGGCAATTGGGCATTGATTCCAATGGCGTACACGCTGCGGAAGAATTTATCTTTGCCCGTTATTGGATGTTCCTTCAGGTATATTTCCATAAGACACGGAGAATCTACGACTACTATTTAAGCCATTTCTTAAAAACCATTTATAGTCCTTATCCTACTGACTTGGATGAATATCTTAAAATAACCGATATTATCATATTAGATAAAATCAGAAACTCTCATATTACAAATGAGTGGGCAAAACATTTATATGAACGAAATCATATGCAAGAAGTTTACATTTCTCTACCACATCACGAAAAGGATGATGATCTTTTAGTTGTTGCCAGACTAATCGAAACATTTGAAAATGATTACAGGGAGCAAATTGCCTCTCATAAATGCTACATCGACCAGGCCGATACATCTTCAGTTAAATCATTAATAGAATTTAAATCTGAAATCGATTCCGAATCTGGAAGCGATGAAAATGCGCCAAAACGTAAATTGCCTGCTATTCCGGTTAAGGATAAACATACTAATGACATATACCCCATCCAGCATTATTCACTACCAATACGCAATATGTCAGATTTAAAGATTAACTTGTTTAGAATTTATGCTTATAATAATCTAGTCCCAGATATGAAAAAATATATATGTGAAAAAGAAGTTGAAGTTGCTGAAAACATTGCAAATGAAAAATTGGAAAAGGCCAAAACCCAAAATGAAATTGAAGAACGTGAAAGAAAAATTCGAGAACTTGCTCTTGTAAATGAACAACAGCGAAAAAATTTGGATGAGAATGATAGAATTAAGAAGGAAGTTCTTGATAAATATAGAAAGTAAAGTCTATAGGGGGAATTTATGTGGAGGTTAAAGCGTTTGTTGCATTCTGGACAGATGTTATGGGTTCAATCCGTGGTAAAAAGGCAATTCAGAAGCTAGTTTACTTTAGCAAGGTTCTGGGAATCCCATTTGATAATTCCTATAAAATGCATTACTTTGGACCGTACAGTGAGACAGTCGCACAAGAAATATTGGATGCCGAAAAAGCTGATATTATTAATTGTACCGGGTCGTATGTATACTATCCCGGATCACAAGCAGAATCAATCCGCTCTCAATATCATTCTATGATTTCAGATAATATTGACTTGTTATCGAAGCTCATTGAATTATTCGGAGATATGTCACCGTCTAAACTAGAGTTATATGCTACTACTCACTATGTAGATAATATTCAAAAACATCTTTATAACAATTATGATAAGGAAGAAATTGTTCAAGCAGTTAAAAATCTTAAAGGCACTAAATTTGAAATCATTGAAATTCAACAAGCTTACAATGACTTGGAGGATTGGGGTTTATTGCATTCTATTGATTTAGATGTGGCTAATTAGTGGCCCATACTACTTCACTGCTTAACCTCTCCGATCGACTAAATACAAAAGAGACCCTTTTTCAGGTCTTATTCTAAGCTAATAACTCGCTATATATGTGGTGGAGGCGAGGCGTAACCATATTGTCAGCAAACATGAACTCGCTGCTTCAAAGTAGTTATTTTGGCCCTTCGCACATGTTTGGCCCCCCCGTTAGCTGTACCATTGAAGTAAGGTCATAATCTATTCCCTCTAATTTTGAACCTCTCTGTTATCTCTGGTTTAGGCCTATGTAAGAGCAAATAAACGCCCCAGCCGATCAAACCACCGAGCGTATTCATCCATAGATCATCAATGTCGCTGCACCTAGCCTGAAAAAGCTGGCACAACTCAATCGTCAGCGACGCCAGAAACGTAGTCAGAACTGTCTGTTTCCAGGTCCGGCGCCAGAGTAACGGAATGAAAAAGCCCATAGGAATAAATATCCCAATGTTACCCGCAAGGCTGATAATAAGCGGCTCAAAATCGTGATTCACGGCAGCCTCTCTCCATGCATCAACCAAAATCTGAAATGGTACCAGATTGACCCATCCAGCGAAAAAACCAATACTCTTCGGATGAGGTACTATGGCTTGAGACGCAAGCCCCGTAAGATACAGCAAAAATATAATAAGCCCCGCCTCATGGTATAGTGTGGTTCTGCAGCAGCCTTTGTGCAGACTCCGAACACGGAGTAAACGATACACGGCGATTACCGGCATAGCACCAAGCATATACGGAAGCATGGCCTCAATATAATGGAGTATATAAGTCAAAATGATTCACCTCATTTGTAAGCGCAATTATAGCTGGCCTATACTGTTCTTGAAAAAAGGTCTATTGTAATACCCAGCTGTAATACTCCTATATTATAGGAATTTATCCGTAATTTTTTGCCGGGCACGTGCTTTCTGTAAACTGTCCCCTGGCTGTCCCAAAGAATGTGCAGTCTGTTGCTGCTGGGCAAGAAGGTAGTCCTTTAGTTCAGCCTGCAAAACTTGATCATTGGCTTGCGCATAAACCTTCAACGCAGAATCAACTCCGGCTGACCCTGACCGATATAAAATCTTAACATCAAAACTGCTGAGCGTTCCCGAAAGATAGCGTTCTGCGTTGTAGCGGGCAACAAGACTATCCGGATCCAACAGACAGAGCGTGCAGAGCATCACCACGCCTACACCAGCAGCCAATCGCGCAATGGAGAAATGCCATTTTTGCAGAGCGATCACCCCGACGAATACGACCGCCATAAATATCATGAAAAAGCAGGGGAGCAACCGGCGCATTGATAATCCGTAAGCCCCAATATACATAGCCATTTTGCTCATGGCGGTGGCAATGAGTACTAAAGTAAGGATTACCAGTAATGAGTTGAGGATCTTCATTATTTTACTGTCTCTGCACATCTTTATACTAAAAAGATTTGCCACCGTCAATACAGACAAATTGATTGCTGCAATGCTACATAGCTCAAAAAATCCGCTGCGGGCATATTCGGAATAAACCTGCCAACCCTCCGGTCGCACTCCGAGAAAGGCGGAGAAAAAATAGGGCAGCTGACTGCCAATGAACACCACATATAGACTGCATAACAAACCCAATAGGATATAAACCGTAGCTGCGGGTAATACCTGCAAAGTTGAAATGGCCTTTAGGGTACTCTTCTCTTTGAATAGGTCACAGCCTCTCCTATGGGCGCTGCCTGCGACAAGACCAAAGAGATAAGCTGCTATAGGGATGGCAAGAATACCATTAACGAAATATTCCCCTAACCTCATCCTCTGCAGGTAGGCTAAAAACCCGCTGGTAATTTTGGAAAAGCCGCCACTGTCCGCCTTTAGCAGGAGGGGTAAAACCATAGCTGCCACAATGAGGGTCAAAAACAGACCCAGCGCTATGGAAAATATTTGCCTTCCCTCCGCTCGTTTATTGCTGCCCAAAAAAGCCAGGCTTTTATACTGACAGCTAAAATTTGTGAATGGAATGACAAATAGGCCGTTAAACCCGTCCAACCCAATCAAGTTGCTGGTTTTTCCGAGTATAGGCAGACCGGTGGCGCATATGGTCCAGTATACGGCTCCGCAGAATAACAACAGACTGCGCCATGGCTCCAAGCCGTTGTTGGTCCAAAGAGAGAAGCTGATCCCTGTAAGCACCACCACGGTTAGCCAGAACCACCCGGCCCGTGGAATCCGCACCCCTTTTTTCAGCAGATACACAGTTACTGCGCCGCAATAGCCAAGGGTAAACAGCGTTACCCCCCAGCCCTGCCAGGAAAACAAGACCCAACGCGCAAAATAAAACCCCAGTATAAAGGCAAACAGAGCAAAAATTCCGTCCTTGCGGTCTGCTTCAAAAGGTTCTTTTGCATGTCGCAGCCAGCGTGCTTCCTGCCAGGGTGATACCCTGGAGATGTCCAATGCTGCTTGTTCTGCAGACAAAGTTGAGTAGCTTTCATCTAGAGAATGCTCGTTCATATGACTTGCCTCCTTGTGCTTAGTCTTGCTCTCTATATTCCAGTATGTCTCCCGGCTGACAATCCAGCGCCTTGCAGATAGCCTCCATGGTGGAGAAACGCATCGCTTTTGCCTTGCCGGTTTTAAGGATGGAAAGATTGGCCTGGCTGATGCCGACCTTTTCGGCCAGTTCACCGGAGGATATTTTTCTCTTTGCCATCATCACATCCAGATTCACTATGATTGGCATACTACGTTCCCCTTCCTTTATATGGTGTAATCTGCCTCATTCTTAAGCGCCACCGCCTGAGCTACCACATTTTTAACAACACGCACAATCAAACCCATGAAGGCAGCAGCCACGACCAGAAACAACCATGGAATATAGTAAAATACAGAAACAAAAGCAATCCCCGCTCCCAAAAAACAACTCCAGGATATCCGTCTCAGACGTTCTACATTCTCTGCTATGAACAATTGCCCTGCCTCTATACGGCGTAGCAGAACCAATAGATTATAGAGCAAATATGCCGCAGGAATAGATCCCACGTAGATGGTGGCACAAAAGTATGATTCAGTTCCCTTAAGCCCGGTCTGCGAAAGACTCAGAAACCAGTGCGTAAGCCAAGGTGCGGACACCACCGTGGCAATCAACACACATAAATAATAGAATGCACAACTTGCTCAGACCAATAGATTTCTCCCCATTCCACATAGACTTCATCCTCTCCTCAATCTGGTGTGATACACCCTTGTAGTGATTGCAGTATAGCAATATATTTATTGTTATGCAACGTTTTTTTATTGTTTATCGATATATTAAATTCGTTCTTCGTTAAACACTTTCATATTGTTAACACTAGCGATTCTAGATAAATGATTTTAAATAACTAAATAAAAAAAGCTGTCGACCAAAAATCAACAGCTTCATATTTATATTATAAGCGACCAATGTTTTGTTGAAATAAATCAGTACATCTTAATCCTCGTTTGTAATTTCTAAATTATGGCGGAGGCGTGGGGAAACCAAACCAATCATCAGTCCTTTTTCTTGGCCATCATGGTGGTTTGGTACTCAATCACCTGCTCATTACGCTGATTATAGGTCTTATTTTTATATATAAACAAATTCATCTGGGGATTTTTGGTCGGGCGGAAATCAACTACCTCTGCGTCGGCTCTCAGTGTATCACCAAAAAGAACCGGTTTGGTGATTTTCATATTATCTACGCCAATATAAGCATATATTTCATACCCATCTTTTTCCAATAGTTCGGCGATATTGTCAGCGTTATGGAGCAACCCGTCTGCAACCGTAAATATGATGGGACCAGCCAGCGAGCGTTCTTTAAACCAGGTTCCCTTGCCATACTCCGAGTTACTATGAACTGCCATATTGAACCAATTTAGTTGGTGTAGCATAGAAAAGTCACCCACATCTAGAGTCCGACATACCCGGCAAGGAATTTTAGTACCTGCTACTACATTACTCATATACTGATTCCTCCTCATTATTTTTATTTATTCTTACCCCCACAGGGGGTATAGATCAGCAGAAATTGAGTTCTATTAGCATTATCAGGGGCGTTTTCATCCTTGTTGACGGAGCAGACCAACAGTCCTTGATGCCGGAAAAATTTAGCGAAGGGCCGAACCTGCAATAATCATGCGTTGAGCTTCGGATGTGCCTTCACCGATTTCGGTTATCTTGGCATCGCGGTAGAGGCGTTCAACCTTCGACCCCTTCATGTAACCGTAACCGCCTTGAATCTGCACTGCGTTGGAAGCGTGCCGGACTGCGCATTCTGAACAAAACAGCTTGGCCTTAGAGGCAGCCAAGCTGAATGATTTACCCTGATCTTTTATCCAGGCGGCATTCATATAAAAGTAACGGGCTGCGTCAATATCAACGGCCATGTCGGCTATAAACCACTGAATAGCCTGTTGCTTGGCGATAGGCTTGTTAAACTGGACGCGCTCCTTCGAATAACTGATGGATTCATCCAGGCAAGCCTGGGCAATGCCGGTAGACATGGCAGCGATGCCTATACGACCAACATCAAGCGCGCTCATGGCGATCTTGAAGCCGTCTCCCTCCTTGCCCAGCATACAGTCAGCCGGTACGGCACAGTCTTTGAACACAACTTCAGAGGTCAGGGAGGCCCGAATCCCCATCTTTTCGAAATGTTTGCCTACAATAAGACCCGGGCTTCCTTTGGGCACCAGGAAGCAGCTCATTCCTTTGACGCCGGCGGAGCGGTCGTTGTAGGCGAAAACCACGAAGACATCCGCGATAATCGCATTGGTGATAAAAGTCTTGGTTCCGTTCAAGATATATTCATTGCCGTTTTTGACCGCTGTGCTGGTGGCCGCGCTGACATCGGTCCCCGCTCCCGGTTCAGTCAGTGAAAAGGCCCCTACAAGCTTGCCAGCTGCTAAGCCGGGCATCCACTTTTTCTTCTGTTCTTCATTGCCGAAAGTAAGTATGGGATGTCCGATCAGGCCAAAGCTGTATCCATGGAGAAACCCAGTGCTAGCGCAGGAGCGGGCCAATTCTTCGGTAACGATCATGCTAGTGAGGAATTCTGTTCCGCCGCCGCCGTATTCGGTTGGGTAAGAAATGCCCATCATGTCAAGTTCTGCCAGCTTATCAAATACTTCGACAGGATAGCGACTGTTTTGATCGATTTCCTTGGCCACAGGTTCGAGGTACTTCAAAGTGAACTCGCGAACATTTGACCTGATCATTTCCTGTTCTTCCGAAAGCTTGAAATCCAAATAAATACACCTCTTTCATCTTGAAATCCTACCAATATTTGCAACAATAAAAGCTGGTAGTCGGCTAAAAAGAAATTATCTACCAATCTCAGTTTATCACCACTCTTTGCCCAAATCTACATCCAAATTTCGTGGGAATTTGTGAATATTAGAGGGCTTTATAGGGATTTTACAAAATTATTGAAATAAAAAAGCAGGATTATTCGGTGGACTGATGCCAAAAAGGCCGTCTTCGATGGAGCCACAATGGATAAGTTAACCTATGCTGTGCTAAAAGGCAGCAAAGCAAACTTGACTAAATGTCACGGTAATTTAGGGGGATTATGATAAATACTAAATTTAGCAATTTCAGTGAACGACGTTGAGAAGTCATTTAAAAACCTTAACTAAACGGTGGCATTTCCACTCAGGCGCTCACTCGCTTTTGCTTGGCGATTACTAGTGCAACAGCCAGCAAGGCTACGACGAATCCTAACTGTATTAGCATGCTATTAATAATTGGAGTGACATTGGTGATGTTAATGAGCGCCAGTTTTTCGATGTCATTTACTGCTTTTACGTACCAATAGGTCGGCGTAAAGCTGGCAATAAAATTAACGGTTTTACCTAACAACTGTTGCGGCACAAACACACCGCCGATAAAACATAGACCAAGAGACAATACGTTGGCAATCCCTTGCTGTACCTCTCTGCTTCTGATAAGATTCCCGATCAAAAAACTAAGGCTCAGGCAGACAAAGGCAAAGCAAAGTAGATTAATATACATCATCACACTATTTATATCAAAAGCTGCCTTGCCTGAGATTAGAAAACCTATAGTAACCATAATGATCCAAACAACCACTGCAAAACTCATATTTCCCAGGAACAACTGCATATTCATACTAAGAGATTTTAGCGGTGAGCCCAGGTTCCTTTTTCTTAGATCAGGATCGTTAAAAACCAGCATAATCGATGTGACACCCAGGAAGATTATTACGATCATCGCGTAGACAAGATAGGTATAATAAGTTGCAACCCTGCTGTCTGTCTTTTTGCCATAGGCTTTAACCTGGACGCTGGTTTGCTGCTCGAGATCGCTCTTCACAAAGCCCAGCAACTGGGAACCGCTTATGCCGGGCATATTTTGGGTATAAAGACCGGCTGTGCTTAAATATCTGTTTATCAAAAAATCCATATAGACGCTGCTCTGGGACTTTTGAACAGACGTTTTTTCGATCCTCACATCATGCTCACCGCTGAAGAAGCTTTGGGAAAAACCTGCCGGAACTTTTACGATGTACTCAACCTTCCTGAAAAATAGGGCATCCTGCAGGCTCTCTTCATTGTTCTGGATGCTAATAATATTTGCATTAGTGCTCAGATAGTCTCTGAGGCCGACCGCAAGTGCAGCACTATCATCATCGTTAACAAAAGCAATATTGATCTTGGTTTTGCTAAAACCCGGGCTCGTTTTTTCACCACCGAAATACGTGAGCATCACCGTGATGAATAAAAAGATGCATACATAAATCGAGATGGCCGGTAAATTCTGCTTAATGATCTTAAAATAGGCTTTATAGACTTGCATACCGCTGCCTCCTTAGCACAAAGTAAACGATTAGATAAAAAACAACCGTAAATCCCAAGAGTAATCCGATATTGGTAAAAAATCTGTTATAAGTATCGAAATAATATAATGAATAAAAAGCGTCGGTTATCAGATTGGCAGGATTGATGTAGGCCATTACAGGGATGGCATGGGTAACGATATACTTCATATCCACCATCATAAGGCCCGCCAAAAACGATAGTATCATCGATACGGAAACCAGCACCGCTATTTTGACGATTTCGTCCTTTTTAATCAATGCACCAATCAGTGCCCCCATTGAAACGCCCATCATACTTCCCACAACACAGGCCAGCAGAACATATAGAAGATCTCTCCCAAAATCCACTTTCAAGAAAAGGCTCAGGTAGGCTATCAGAATAAAGATCGTAAATAAATGCACAACTGCGGCTGCACACAAAGAATATCCGAATATTTTAAGCTTGTGCGCGGGTGCCAGATTTACCCGTGCACCCTGGGGGGAAAGATCCGCCTGCACTGCAGATATTTCTTTCACACCCCAGAAGCTGCCAAACAAACAAGCCATAGCGACCAGCGCATAGTAGTAGTTCAATGTGGTATTGGGTTCCGCGTTGCTGGGAGATACTTCTTTGAGATAGTTCTTATCTGCCATTACATCTTCCATAAGCGATGGAAAGGCAGTTGGATTTTGTCTGACGATGTTTGTTATTGCTGAGCCTATTTGTGCATAGTCATCCAAAAATGTTTTAATAATGGTCTGATTTATGCCGGACTCTTTTATGACCAGGTTGGCTCCGCCATCAAATAGGATATACCCTTCGATTTTGTTGTTTTTGAGCAGTTCATCCGCCTGTTCATGGGTGGAAAGTATGACGTTAAACAAACCTTTTTCTCCCGAAGACTGCCCGGCATCCGTCACGGCTGACAAGGCAGATTGAAAAGCCTGATTACTCTGATACTCGTTATTGTCAACGACTGCAATATTGATTTCGCTAAACTTGTCCTCACTGGATAAGTTGCTGAATGCCAGCCCAAAAAGGCTAGCTAGCACGATCGGAAACATCAAGGTCCAAAACATCAACACTTTGTCCCGAACCAGACATTTGCAGCGATTGGTGAAAATGTGTAAAAACATGCTGTACTCGCCTCCTTAATCTCTGAGCTGTTTACCGGTTATTTCAAGAAATACATCATTGAGCGTTGGCAGCTCACAGTAGATCTTGCCATAGGGGATGTTATGCACTCTAAAATAGTCCAGCACTATAGCTAGGTTGTTTTTGCCTCGCTCGGACTTAACCACGAGCATATTTTCGTCATATTCAACTGAGCTGATATGGGGCAGATTTTTTATGTTTTGAATTTGCAGGCTGTCCAGTCCAAATATTTCCGCTGTTATTTTTTCACCGGCTTTGATCATGCTTTTGAGTTCATCATTCGTACCTGTTGCAATGATCTTCCCCCTGTCCATGATGGCAATGCGGGTGCATATCTGCTCGACCTCTTCCATGTAATGACTGGTATAAATAACCGTGGCCCCCTGCCTGTTCAGCTTCTGAATACCTTCCAGAATACTATTTCGGCTCTGTGGATCAACGGCGACGGTTGGTTCATCCATGATGATTAATTTGGGTTGATGGGCAATGCCGCAGGCTATGTTTAGTCTGCGCAGGAGTCCGCCACTGAGCTTGCGGGGGTAAAACTTACGGAAATCATTCAGTCCTACGAACTCAATGGCTTCCTCGACCAGGCTCGCACGCTTCTTCTTATCTGAAATATAAAGGCCGCAGAAATAATTAATGTTTTCCTGTACGGTCAGTTCATTAAAAACTGCCACATTTTGCATGATGATGCCAATTTCTCGTTTAATATTGTACGCATCAGGGGCCATCGCTTGGCCAAATACCTCAATCGTGCCCTTATCATATTTCAACAGCGCTAAAATACAGTTGATCGCCGTTGTTTTGCCAGAACCGTTCGGACCCAAAAGTCCGAATATCTCACCTTCATTCACTTGAAGATTAAAATGATCAAGGGCAATCAGATCTCCATATCTTTTCACCAGATTATTTACTTTGACTACCATATTTTCGCCTCCTGTTGTTTGGTTAAGATTATCGTACCGCGTATTTGCTCTAATCATAAGTGAATTTATTCCAGATATGATGTGACAAATGTAACAAAATGATCTGGCTTAAGAAGGATTGCTGGGTATGATAGCAATTAATGGTAACTGAACGTAATCTAGTTTACAATATAAAGATAGACATAAGCATTACATGAAAGGAACATAGGAAATAACGCTATGAGCGAACTACTAAACAAATTGGTCATCTTTCTATTGTGCTTTGTCTTCTATATTCAAAATACATCTGATCTCTATAGCATTGTCCCGGTGATGATTGCCATAACTTGCAGTGCTTTGAATAGCTATTTTGAAAGTGACTTTTTCAGACTGATGAGCCTGGTTTTGTACATCACTGCTTGCATTTATGTCCCCAGCCTACTCTTTTTCACACCACTCATTGCTTATGATATCCTTTTGTTAAAATGGCAGGGACTGGTGCTCCTGGCAGCTGTACCACTGGCCCTAAACTTTTCAGTGATTTCCTCTATCACCAGTATTCTAATCGTTTTATTCATCGCATTAGCCTGGGTGATGAAGTACCGGGCTGCAAGTTCTGAAAAGATCAGGCATGAATATATGGAGCTCAGGGATCGTGCGAAAGAATTCTCCCTGCAACTGGAGGACAAGAACAAAGAGCTGATGGAGCGGCAGGACTATGAGATAAACCTGGCAACCCTGCAGGAACGTAACCGAATCGCGAGGGAGATCCATGACAGTGTCGGGCATCTGCTTTCCAGTTCTATCCTGCAAATAGGGGCTTTGATGGCCAGGTGCCAGGATGATATTTTCAAAGAGAGTTTAAATACATTGAAGATTACCCTTTCACAGGGTATGAATAGTATTAGAGATAGCATCCATGACTTGCACGATGAGTCACTCGACTTATATAGCGAAACCATCACATTAATAAATAACTTTCGTTTTTGCCCGATCTCCCTTGACTACGACATTGAGGATAGTCCCGATAGAACGATTAAATATGCTTTTATCGCCATTATCAAGGAAGCCTTGTCAAATATTATGAAGCACTCCGATGCAAGCAAGGTACGTATCACCTTACGGGAACATCCTGCACTCTACCAACTGATCATTAAAGATAACGGCACCAAAAGAGCCCTGAATCCAGAGGATGGTATCGGGCTAAAAAATATTGTGGACCGCGTTAATAGTCTTGGCGGCAATATCAATATTAGTAGCGAAAAAGGCTTTGTCGTATTTATTTCAGTTCCCAGGGAGGAATCTTATGAAAATTGTAATTGTGGATGATGACAGACTAGTATGTAACTCACTAAAAACCATCATCGAGGCGGAAGAGATACAGGTACTGGGTATGGGGCACAGCGGTAAAGATGCAGTTGCGCTGTTTAACGCTTTAGAACCAGACATTTTGCTGATGGATATCAGAATGGAACTCATGACAGGATTAGAGGCAGGCGAAATCATTTTAAGTAAACGCCCAGGCGCCAAGATCTTATTCCTTACCACCTTTGCTGATGATGAATATATCATCACCGCCCTCAAAATCGGTGCCAGAGGCTACCTTTTAAAACAGAATTTCGAAAGTATCGTTCCATCTCTGAAGGCAGTGAATACTGGTCAGAGTGTGTTTGGAGAAGATATCATTGCTAAAATCCCTTCATTAATTAGAAGCAATAAACCTGATATGGCCAAATACGATATAACTAAGAAGGAATCGGAGATCATCACCCTTATCGCGGATGGGTTAAACAACAAAGAAATCGCGGGACACTTGTTTTTGAGCGAAGGAACCGTGCGAAATAGCATCAGCGTTATTCTGGAAAAACTGCAACTCCGGAGCAGAACGCAGCTGGCAATATTTTATTATAAAAACAGGCAATAATTTATGCCCAATACTAGCGGACAGGCAAGTAATAGATTGGTATGCTGCTGTATAGTATAATTAGATAATTACACGTCTTAGATACAGATAATGTTATAGAGTTATTAATATGAAAGAGGTGAACCTACCTGATTTCTAAAATTTATTTGTCTTAAGTATTAGAAATCAGAATTATTATTATGATAGATCAATCAAGGAAAATTGTAATTATAGGCGCAGGCCACGTAGGCTCTCACTGCGCATTTAGTTTAATGACACAGGGAGATGCCAGCGAGATTGTTTTTATTGATGTAGATACACAAAAGGCAGTCGCACAAGCCAGTGATATAGCAGATGCAGCCTGCTTTATGCCACATCCTATTATCGTAAGGTCTGGAGACTATGATGATTGCAAGGATGCATCGATCATTGTTATCGCCGCAGGGGTTCCAAGAAAACCCGGACAAACCCGATTGGATACGATGGGCGATTCTATCAGGGTAATGAAGGAGATAGTTGAACCATTAAAAAACTCAGGATTTGAAGGTATTTTAATCTGCATATCAAATCCGGCAGATGTCATCGCTAATTTTATGAGAAAAAATACTGGTTGGTCGAAGCATAGGGTGTTTAGTACCGGGACTTCCCTTGATACTGCCAGACTTAAGCGTGTGTTCCAAGAAGAAACAGGGATAGACGCCAGAAGCATACAATGTTTCTCCATGGGAGAACATGGAGACTCCAGCATGGTACCATTTTCTCATGTCAGTATCGGTGGAAAGTCCATATTTGAGTTAATGAAGGAAAAGGCAGATATTTATAGCAAGCTGGATTTGGAGCATGTTTTATACCGCACACGCACGATCGGCATGGATATCATAAACGGAAAAAATTCCACGGAATTCGGAATCGGTTCCGTACTTGCTGATATGGTCAAAGCAATTTTTCATGATGAGCATCGAGTTATGCCCGTATCTGCTTTTTTGGAAGGAGAGTATGAGCAAACGGATTTACATGTTGGTGTGCCGGCCATTATAGGGAAAAATGGAATAGAGGAAATAATTGAGCTGCATTTAACCGAGGAGGAACAGAAGTTATTTGAAGTATCCTGTAATGTGATTCGCAAGCATATTGCATTGGCAGACCATATATAGGGGGACAGGTCGAGCCGGTGCCCGTGTCATTGGAGGTACTACACTGACAGCCGCGGAAATAAGCACAGGGGGACGGTTCTATTGTGTCCCATTGTGCTTGTGGTTGACACAAAAGAACCGTCCCCCTGTGCTTCAATCGTAACGTGTCAAGCTAATAAAATCCTATCATCTGTCAGCTGTTTTTTTCTTTCCCTGGAGTAATAGGTTAATAGCTCCTCTATGGTCATCTTGCTCCGCTCCTCACCTTTGATATCCAAAATAATTTCACCCTCATCCATCATTATCGTACGATTGCCAAGAGCAAGGGCGTCTTTAATATCGTGGGTGATCATCATGGTTGTTATTCTTGATTCGGCAACAATATCCGTTGTTATTTTTAATATTTTTAGGGCTGTCGCAGGATCAAGGGCGGCCGTATGCTCATCTAAAAGTAACAGCTTCGGTAAAGAAATAGTGCACATAAGCAGGGTAACAGCTTGCCTTTGACCTCCAGACAAATTGCCAACCTTCGTTTTCATGCGGCTTTCCAAACCTAAATCCAGGCGAGTTAATAATTCTCTAAAGTATTCCGAATCCCTCTTGTTTAATGCGAAAAGGCTTTTGTGGGCTTTTCTGCTGTAAGCAAGGGCCAGATTCTCCTCAATAGTCAAAGAAGGAGCCGTACCTTTCATGGGGTCCTGCATAAGCCTGCCGATGTCATACGCCCTTTTATAGTCCGCCATCATAGAAATATTCTTATTATCCAAAAGAATGGCACCACTATCAATATAGAAAGCGCCGGCGATGGCATTAAATACTGAGGACTTTCCAGCACCATTTGAGCCAATTATAGTCACAAAGTCTCCCGGATCCAAGTGGAGGTTTATTGAATTTAAAGCCTTTCTTTCATTTACTGTTCCAGCATAAAAAGTTTTACTGACATTTATTAAATCCAACATATTATTCACAACCAACTTAATAATTAAGTCAGTCAGAGCGAGCAAAAAAGTTCAAGAGCAAGGCATTAATAAAAGCCTGTGATTGAGACGTACCCAAGTACGTTGATTGAACGGGATTTTGTTAATAACACAGCTATTGGGCTTTTTTGACGGTCTGAACCTCCCTTCTGATCTTATTCTGCTGTATGATTGCTTTTATGGAAGGCCCTGAAAGAGCAATTATTACAATGACTGCAGATATCAGTTTTAACGCATATGCAGGGAACATGTCTATTTTCAGAGCAAATGCCAGGATTATTCTGTACAGGATAGAACCAAATGCTGCGGAAACCAAGCCGATGGTAACAGATCGTCTGCCAAATATAGTTTCACCAATAATAACTGATGCCAGGCCAATGATGACCATGCCGCTTCCAGAGCCTACATCAGAAAACATCTGGTATTGACAGATTAAAGCACCAGATAAAGCTACACAGGCATTACCAGTTGATAAGGCTATACATTTCGATACGTTAGCATTTATTGAGGATAAACGAACCATGTCCTCATTATCTCCGGTTGCACGAATGGCAAGGCCAAATCTTGTTTTAAAAGATATGGCCAGAATAGCTATTACTATTATGCATATGGACAAGGCGAGAAGGGTCTCCCCCATCCCGCCTGGTACCACAACCATGGATTCTACCATAGAAAAAATGGTCTTGCTGCCAACTACGGATATATTTCCTTTTCCTCCCATAATTGCAAGGTTTACAGTATATAAGCCGGTCATAACCAGTATTCCAGCTAATATGGGGTGTATGCTTAATTTGGTATGCAACAAACCGGTTGCCAAGCCGGCAAATGAGCCGGCTAAAATGGCAATGAATAACGCAAGGAAAGGATGACCACTTATAGTCACCACAGCAGCACAAGCCATGCCAAGGGAGAAACTACCATCAACGGTCAAGTCAGGCAGGTTCAAAATTCGAAATGTTATATAGATTCCCAATGCCATGATGGCATATAGCAAGCCCAGCTGTATAGAACCAATTAACAGTGTCATATTATTTCCTTTTCTTATAAATTCAGTTAGTTCTATTTACTTAAGAATAACAAACTTTTGCTTTAATTCATCTGAAATGGTGATACCCAACTTATCAGCCGTATTAATATTAATCATATTGGCATATTCTGCAACCTGCTCAACATGGTTTTCCTTTATAGTTTGACCATTAACAATACGTACAATCATTGCTGCAGTTTGTTTTCCCAATTTAGTATAGTCTATACCCACTGTTGCTAACGCTCCATCTTTAACCATGGAATCGGCGCCTGCATAAATGGGAAGTTTGGCATCGGTTGCCACTTTAACATAAGTAGCCATGGCTGAAGCGACCGTATTGTCATTTGGTGTAAAGAAAGCGTCTACCTGGCCAACCAACGAAGATGCAGCTTGCTGTAAATCAGCAGTACCCGTTATCGTAGCTTCCTTGTATTTAATACCGTTTTTATCGCAATAAGACTTGGCTATTGCAATTCCGCTGGTGGAATTTATTTCACTGCTGTTATACACAAACCCGAATGTTTTTGCCTTGGGTGTTAATGTAGCTGCTAATTTAAAAATGTCTTCTATTGGAATAGAGTTTGAAACGCCGGTTATATTACCGGTTGTTTCTTCGAAAGAGGTAACCAAACCTGCTTGCACCGGATTACTTACTGCCGAAAACACAATCGGCACAGTTTTGGTGGAAGCCCGTGCGGCCTGAGCAGCAGGGGTTGCAATGGGAACAATCATGTCAACATTGCTATTAATAAACTCTTGCATAATAGACGGCAATAAGTTCATATCGCCATTAGCATTTTTGGAGATAATTTCAACTTTATCCCCCATGCCCTGTGCTTGCAATTCAGATATTATCGTCTCACGGATTTGATTCAAGGAAGGATGATCCATGGGTTGTACAATACCTATTTTAAAGACCTTTTTTTTGGGTGTTTCGCTTTTGCTTGAACATCCGCTTAATGTAACGAGTCCTAATATGAAAACGAGTAATAATGCGATCAACTTTTTCATAAATAATTGCCCCCTTTAATAATTGATATTAAGCTCAACAATGCCAAAAGATTGAAAATAAGCCAATAAACAATAAACCTGCCCCAATTTTAAGGACAGATAATCACTTTAATTATTATTGGAATATTTTTGTTGGTATGGTAAAAGGTATGATAGCTAATATAAGTCATTAAATTCTAACTTACGTTTTCCCTGCGTGATATGATGCCAATATCTCACCTCATCTCATCTCATTCCCCAAGTTGACCTTTACTGGACAATGTCTCACCGGGTTTTCTACTATTCTCTGCTCTATATAGGTACATAAAACGATATTTTCCCTATATATTTCTACTTAACTATTTCATTATAAATTACCTATCTAAAAAAGGTCAAGTATTGTAACCGTACAAGATCTGCCTTATACCCGATTTATCAGTCAACATTTTTTTATGGCATTTTGCTGCAAGGAGCATGTGGTGGAATTGGTGCTTTGGCGATACGGGTTAATTTTGTTATAATGGTAATATTATTATATTTTTGATTTTGCATTTAAAGGGAGTGATGAACTGCAGGAAGGCAAAAATATTAAAGTTGGAATCGGTTTTGCAACTGGGAGAAAGACTTTTCAAAGGGTGCTGAGAACCAACATATATAACTGGCAGGAATCCGGTTTGGTAGAAAACATAAGAATCAGTTTAAACCTTTTTGTCGCATATGATCTTAATTATAATAAAACCAAAACGACAGATTACACCAATATAAAACGAGACCTAGTCGAGCAGATCGATAGCAGCACATTTATTGCAGGCATCGCTGTCAAAGCAGAAATCGACTATTTAATTCAGGAAAACGTCATTGATTTTGATGAAGCACGCATGATTTTTGGCAGGGGGTACGCAGCCAAGCGTAACGCGGTGCTATATTACGCTATAAAGAACCATATGGATTATCTGATTTTTATGGACGATGACGAATACCCAATGGCAGTGACGAATACGCATAGCAGTACAATTTGGGGAGGCCAGCATGTTCTGTTAAACCATCTCGAAAATATCACTCGAGCGGACATCACCAACGGACATCACTGTGGCTACATATCGCCCATTCCCTATATGGAGTTTAATGAAATATTGACCGAAGCTGATTTCCGTTCTTTTATTGAGGCGATCAGCAATGATATCATTAACTGGGATACCCTGAAAGCTGTTATGAAAAACGGCGGGGTTACCTATGCCGATACCAAGATATTGACCAGCGATGAGGCTATAGAGGTGCAGGAAACAAACCATGCCAAATTTATCTCAGGCGCAAATCTGTGTATTAACCTCACCGATGCTCGCCGTATTTTTCCGTTTTACAATCCACCGGGAGCTAGAGGAGAGGATACTTTTTTAAGTACCTGCCTAAGCGAACGAAAGGTTTTGCGCGTGCCATGCTACACATTCCACGACGGGTTTTCTACCTATAATCATCTTTTAGAAGGCGTTCTCCCCATCCGATTGAAGTTCATCAAAGCTGATACCGAACAGATTACCACTCGCTTTTACAAGGCCTGTATAGGTTGGATTCGTTATAAGCCATTACTGCTCTATATCACCCAGCCGGATCATTATGAGGAAAAAATTCAAGAGATGCGGGAACAACTTACCATGACTTTGCCTAAAATCTGTGCTTATTTCGGCCAGCCCGATTTCATGAAAGTCTTAGATGAATTGGAGAAATACAATAAAAATGTCAAAAAACATTATGGTGAATTCCGTGAAACACAACGTATTTGGGCAAGAATCATGGAACACTTTGCGTAAGATTTACATCGATTAACAGTGTATATCTTCACTATATAGGTGTGGTTGGTTCTTGACCATGATGATTCACCACTCACCGGAAATGCGGCTACGCATTCCACGTGCGTCTCCTTGGGAATTCTAACATAATTTTAAGTCGCTTCATTATATTTTCTGAGGATGAAACAAATTTGCCAAACAAATTCTTTTATTCGAAACAATTCGCTCTCACGACTGACAGCTCTCCAATCCTTACAGTAGTCCATAAGCCAGCTTTCCAGCTTACTAGCCATTTCATGGGGAGTATCCAGCGGATGTACATTCTGGCCATATTCCCTTTGTTTAATGACTAGCGTCAATTCCTGCATCAGTGCTACACCACGAGCAGCAAGGTAATACTCCACCATTTGCTGACGATGGTCTGCATGGGACGTACTATCATTCTGTTTAAGACATTTTAAGATTTCCGCACATCTGGCAACTGCTGCCTTAAGCTGATTCTCCGAAACCTGCATCATCTTATTTTTTGCTTTTTCATGCATAAAGCTTCCATCCTGATTATAGGTCTGATTGAACACCATATAATCCCTGAAAAATACCACATCATTAAACGTGATTATATCTTGATGAGAAAGTTCCCGCAAAAGCCCCACCAGGTTTTTACTCTGATCACCATATTCTACCAAAGAAATAACCTGGTCTACGTTGGTAAAATCCCGATTATCCTCCACGTTCCAGCCTTGTGCTGCACCGTAAATCATGCCGGGAATATTAAGCGCAGGCATATTGATACTACCGCAATCACCCCAATCCGTATTCAGAAATCCTTGCGCATGATACTTATGGCCTAACTCTGCCATCTCCCTGATATTGGTAAAACTCATGTCATAGGCGTTCACCAGGCGGCTGTAACCAGATACGCTGGGACAGGCATACTGTTTTAAGCCATGGTCTGCGAAAATTTTAAATATTTCTTCTTTAGCTCCACAATCATAGTACCAGTTGAGGCAGGTAACCTCAGCATTCAATTCACAGATCATCTCGCGATTATTCTGCAAAACATCTCCCCAAATCATCACTTCTTTTCCTTTGATTTGAAGATATTCAACTAACTTATTGACATAAGAAAGATACAGTTCTCCATAAGCCATTTTTTCAGTCAGGCCAGCACTTTTTCCCTTGCCCAAATCAAATGTTTCATCGCAGCAAATGTTTATTTTATTGCTGTGGAACAAGGAAATGTATTGGTCAAGAATACCCGTAATAAGAGTGAAGCTTTGCGGATCAGCAACATTGATGGTGTGGTGTCTCATGCGGTTATGCCATGTAAAGATCCCTGCCTGCTCGTCATCAACTTCTCTGTATTTACCAAAACTGACTGAACAGAGTAAATCATACAAATGTCCAAATGTAGCAATACAGGGAACCAGTTCAATACCTCTCATATTGCAGTAGCGGTCCAAATCCAATATTTCTTCTGGTAAAAAAGGATCTGTCTGTGACCAAATTTCTTCAAAGCCATCTAAGCGCAGACAGTTTTCCATGTACAACTGAAGTTGATTAATTTTATACAATGACAACCTATCCACCATTGCTTTCAAGCTGTCCATAGTTGGCACTCTTCCCCGGCTAACATCCAGCAAATAGCCCCGGTTGGCATAGGATGGTTCATCGGTAATGTCCACACATCCAATTTCCCCGCGGGATGTCTTGCATAGCTGAATCAGGGTGGACACGCCATAAAGGAAACCACGGTTGCAACAAGCGGAAATGGTAATTTTATTTGGTTTTACCATAAGTCTATAGGCTTCACTTCCTCTATCCATTTTGTCATATTCAAAAGAAATGCAGTTTTCAGCAAAATTGCTTTCACTTCGCAGCCCTTTTTTAATGGGCAGCTTAATGGCTATAGCCTTTTCAACTTCCTGCTGCAGAAGCTTGGCGGTTTCGAAGTCAATACCATCCTGCGCCGCGTCTAACACAATGGCAGTATTATGGACTATAGAAAACGCTCCATCCTGGGCAGTAATCTGGTGTGGTAATGGTATTAGATACATGCTTTGTCCTCTGTTTTCATATTTTTTTAGTTCTGCCCTATTATTCTTCTATTTAAATAGCATGCTCCTTTGGTTGCAGAAATATCTTCTGCTATTATGTTAGCAGAGTCTAAATCCCTTTCTAAGCAGCTTCCGAATTCTTTCCTTACTATGTCAACTTTACTAAGGATGCTCCCATGAACTCCTATGTTAACTGATTCATTAATCCCAAGTTTTTTATAAAGTCTTTCTGTCATAATAGCTAGGTCTTTTCCTGCCTGTTTAAGTATGTTAACTGAATTTATCTCCGCAGCCTTGGCAAGGTCCACCACTATAAGTGCGTATGCTGCAATTTCTCCCTTACTGGCTGAATAAATAAATCCTCTTATATCATTTACCTGGTCTGAATTAAGCTTACTCAAAATCTTCTGAGTAAGTTCACTCCTAACCCATCCTGAATCTTCCTCAATCGTCATCCTTTTAAAAGCTGCCAAGGCTATAGCATAGCCGCTTCCCTCGTCACCTAAAATATGACCCCAGCCACCAGTTCTGGCCTGATTGCCTTTATATAAACCATAGCTTACCGAGCCCGTTCCAGATATGGTAATAATCCCGTCTTCACCTTTTAATATGGCCGCATGAGCAAGCTGGGCATCGTGAAAGCCCTGTACTCTACAACCGAACTTTTCTTTAAGTAAAGTCTCAACTTTCTCTAGATTGTCACTAACTTCAATTCCAGCTATGCCTAAGTATATACACAAACATTCCCCTTGTCTGTCCTGTTCTTCTATGTTATTTTTGCATTGTTGAACGGCCTCTATTATGTTTTTTCCTGCCTTATCAAAACCTAATATGAGATTTCCTGAACCCGAATAACCTTCAGCCAGCTTTTGGTCTTCCAAACTATAGGCAACCGCCTCAGTTTTGGTTGCACCACCATCCACACCAATTATATATTTCATAATTCAAATATCCTTTCTATTATCCTTACAGCAGTTTGGCAGCATTTTTTTCAATGACCATAGTGGCATTAGGATGAAGCTGTATAATTGAAGCCGGTATTTCAGGGCATATTTTGCCTTTTATAGTTTTATATATTGCATCAGCCTTGGGTTCCCCATTTGCCAGCAATATTAGCATCCTTGACTGCATTATAGTTTTTATTCCCATACTTATAGCCATAGTAGGGACTTTATCCTTGGAACTGAAAAATCTTGAATTAGCTTCGATCGTCATTTTATCAAGCTTAACCAGATGAGTTTCTGCTTCGAAATTGATATCCGGCTCATTAAATCCTATATGTCCGTTAGCTCCTATGCCTAAAACCTGCAGATCAATGCCGCCCTTATTTTTAATCTGCCCTTCGTAATTCCTGCATTCCTCATCAATGTCTAGGGCGATACCATTGGGAATATGGGTATTTTCTTCTTTTACATTTACGTATTTTAAGAAATTGTGATGCATGTAATAGTAATAGCTTTGGGCATTTTCTCGGTTCAGAGAACAATATTCATCTAAATTGAAAATGGTAATCTCTGAAAAATCAACTTCTTGATTTTCATACATTTTTATAAGTTCCTGGTACATACCCATCGGGGTATCACCTGTTGCTAGCCCTAATACACAGTCAGGCTTTAAAATAATCTGGCTTCTTACTATAGCTGCTGCCTTTTTACTCATTTCTTCAAAATTTTCTGCCATTATAATTCGCATTGAAATCACTCCTGCTTTACTTTGTAAATTACTTTTCCTCCGGCTATGGACAAATCTACATTTAAATCTTCATCAAAAATAATCACATCTGCATCTTTGCCTATTTTTATGCTTCCTTTGGAATTGTCCATATGAATAAGCTTGGCCGGATTTAAGCTGGCTAAAGCAACCGCCTCGTATATCTCCACATCCGTATATTTGAAAATATTAAATACTGCTTTGTTCAAGGTCAAAATACTTCCTGCCAGAGTTCCATCAGTAAGTCGGGCTGAATTATGGTCTACAATCACCTGCTGGCCTCCCAGTTCCCAGTTACCCGCTGACATAGAACCTGCTCGCATGGAGTCCGTAATTAAAATCATTTTGTCTTTTCCTTTGGCATTTAACAAAATTTGAAAAACAGCCGGATGGATGTGTAGGGTATCAGCTATTAATTCAAAACTTATATTGCTTTTTAATACTGCACCTACAACTCCTGGATCTCTGTGATGGAATGGCCGCATCGCATTGAAAATATGGGATGCATTACGTATTCCAACTCTCATCGCCTCCAGAGCTGTTTCATAATTCGCATTGGTATGTCCCATTGAAAGCACTATATCAGAATTGTTTTTAACACTCCTAATAAACTTAAATTGAAAGTCTTCTTCGGGAGCCAAAGTTATTATTTTAATGCTGTCTATATAGTTTTCAATAAATTCGAAATCAGGTTTAAGTATATAGTCTTTATTTTGAGCTCCTTTGTACTTTGGGCTTATAAAGGGGCCCTCCATGTGAGCGCCAAGTATCTTCGCCCCTTTAAAATTCTCTTGCATGGCAATTTTTACTGAATCGAGGGCCTTATATATCTTTGCTTTTTCCATAGTCATGGTAGTCGGTAAAAATCCTGTGACCCCACTTTTAGCGATAGTTTCACTTATTATTTTAAGATCAGATATTTCACCATCCATAGTATCTTTTCCGCCAGAACCATGAATATGAATATCTATAAATCCTGGTGAAACATATTTCCCATTAGCATCTATTATTTTCATTTCGTGAGTCGGGCTCTTCTTTGTAAAATTTTCTTCGTCTAAAATATCAATTATTTTATCATTGAAAATTAGTACCTTACATACTAGAACTTCATTTTCTAAAATAATTTTTCCGCCTTTGATACAAGTGATATTTGTATCCATTATTTATCATCAACCTTTGTTTTAAATCACTTTATATCTATTCTTATATCATTATTGCATAATGGATTATGTTTGTATGCCAGCGTAACTTTGAGTTTTCGTTTGAGGTTTTACAAAGTCTATACATTGTTGCTCTATATGACAAGCAGGATTGTTGCATGTAGAAGGTTTGCAAGTAAATCTCAAAAGAGTGGAAAGAATCTGGCAAAACAAGACTAGCAGCAATTCGAAGAACTTTTCAAGCATTTAATAATCTTTCTTAACAAAAATAAAACTTCCAAACACTTGTTTATATTTGGTAGTGTTTCTAAAATATGGTGTAGGAAGGGTGTAGGCACATCCTGTTTTAGGCCATTACATTCAAGGCCTTAAGAATATGCAAGAGGCCATCGTCCCGGAAATCTAAGAGAGGCAACTTGACAAAAATATATAACCTATATATATTTTATATATTCATATAATGTATTTAGCAGAAGGTGGTCAAATCGTGGCAAGAAAAAACAAAACCAGAACTGCACTCCTAGGGATCCTAAGTTTGGGCCCCAAATCAGGCTATGATATCAAGAAGTTCTGCGATGAAAATTTTGCATTTTTTTGGACTGAGAACTATGCACAGATTTACCCGACTCTCAAGCAGTTGGAAGAGGAAGGCCTGCTCTGTAAAGAGACTGAAACCAGGCCGGGCAATCCACCCAGAAATGTCTACTACATCACCGATACCGGTCGAGCTGAACTCAATGAATGGCTTTTACTTCCTAACGATCCTATGGTTTTTCGCTCAGAACTTCTGCTGAAGATGCGATTCTCCCAGGATGTACCGATCAGTAACTTAATCGAGAAATTGGAAAAAGCACGATACGTGTATCAGAATGATTACCAAGCGTTTACTGAACGGCTCATAGATCTACATCTAACTGAAATAGCTGAACATAGAGAAAAGCCAGATGTACATCTAGTGATGGCAATTTGCAAGCTGGCAGAACGAATGATTAAGACCAGTATAGAATGGTATGATGAAACCATTGAAATGTTAAAGGAACGTACTTCAGACAGCCAGGATAAGGGATAGAAGTACTTATTTATTCCGGTTAATTGGAAGTAATATAACTAATCTTGGCCCGGAGTCGGGATTTTCCCTATATCACCCAATTCCGGCCAGGATAGTCAAAAGCAAATATTTCCTTCATAATTCCTTCGCAAAACTCACCGCTTCTTATCTCTTTTGCCCAACTCCATGCCTGGCATGATTTTGTCAGTTCAATTCCTATTTAGGAACTTACGGCATCTCTTAACGACCGCAGTCGACAAAAGACGCGGATATTAACTGCTGTCTGTCGGTCCCAGACAATATATACTATTCAAACCTGCCGAAATTCCTTCAGGCTACATCCGACAAGCACCTGCCGTATTTCTTAAAGAGTCAACTTGACAAATAAATGATATGCATATATATTTTATATATATGCATATCATTTATATCATTTATATCATTAGTTAGACAGGCGGCATAAACAAATTACTATTTACAGTTCTAGGACTTATAAATTTGGAACCAAGATCAAGCCGCAATACTATCTCCAAGAGCGACCGGATTTTCAGCTACGTCCTGCCCACCGGTTTTATATTCAATCATATTATTAGAAAATTTCCCTCATGTAAGGGTTGCTCTCGGAAAAACAAAATCCCGTTATAGCTGTATTCTTGAGGGACTTTAGGCTCCAGGTTTGGCTTTGAACGGTAACCTATACCGCCAAGCAGATAACTTACCGGAGGGGGGGATCAACAAAAACTCCGTATCGTTATTTAGTATTTATTAAGAAGAGGAGGAATTTGTATGTCTTCTAGTGAACATGGTGGTGTTTGGGCCAATCCCGCGCCTGCTGGTTTAACAGCATTGGCAGTTGCATGTTTTGGGTTTTTCTCAGTTCTTACGGGTAAGGTGCCGCACTCAGTTCTACCCCTGCTGGGTTGCTGGTTAATCGGTGGCTTCGTTGTTCAAATGGTTGTCGGTGTCATTGAACTTCGTCAAGGAGCTATCCTTGGTGGTAATGTGTTCCTTTTTTTCTCTGCCTTCTTCATGTTAGTAGGCGGACTTGAGTTTATTATTCGGACATCTCCGGCATGGGCCGCCGCAAACCCTAGTAATGCCGTTGATGGCTGGGCTTGGTTGGTTTTGACGATTACCACAATATTGTGGACACCCGCCTATATGAAGACAGCACCATCCACCTTGAGTTTGCTTGTTATTTCCCTGGATATCGGCATTGTATTTTTCACCTTAATGGAACTTGGTTTAATAGCTGCTGCAATTGGCGCAACCTATGCCGGATGGTTTCTGTTGATCGCAGGAATTTTAGGCATCTATATAGCCGCTGGAATCCAATTAAATACTGCCTTTGGCAAGACAATCTTTCCTCTAGGGGGGCCAATGTTAAAATAGAGGCTCCTTGAGCAAAATAAATATATAAACCATTGATCCTGAGCAATGTACTGATTGTGGGACTTGTTTGAATAATGCCCAATAGAAGCCATTTTTTTGCCCAAGAAGAAATAGGATTTATGATTTAAATTCGGATGCCATCTTGCTCAATTTGGGTAAGAGACATTATAAATCCCCTTTTAACAGGGCTGCCTCTTCGAGACAGCCTCTTTTTTTGCTTATTTCGTTTGTTAATGGTATGAAAAACGGCTTGAACTAAGCAAGCCGTTGTAGAGAAAAATCAGATTTCTTTAGAACTAATTCGATTCAAATCCATATTTAATTAATTTCTGGCACAAACTACTTCTTTATATTATCAGCACTTTGTACACCATGTTAAAAGATGGAATTAGAATTTAATTCTGGGTATTTCCGCTTCCTTTAGATTGTCTGCCCATGTCCAAAAATGAGCCTCACCGTTGCCCACCCGGAAAAGAATAAAGTTAGGATCATCTGCCGAATTTATGCCGAGGGCTTTCAGAAAATTTCTTTCTTCAAAGGCTTTATTCTTTAAAATAATATCCTCAACAAACTCTACTCGGCCTGTTATCCGTAAATGCTTTATGGGCTGCAATGTTACAAAACAAAGTTCCACATTGGAATTAGCTAGCAGTTGAGAATATAAATTCTTAGATCTGGCAGTCGTAAAATAGACTCCATCTTCTTCTATCCACAATGGAACCATTCCTCTACCCCTAGGTTGATCTCCATCGATAGTACACAAGGTACAGGTTGCCTGACTCTCGGTGATAAATCTAATACAATCTACAAAATCCATTTCTATTCCTCCTTTTGACTTTGGCATATTTTATCAAAATTCCATAGGAATGTCTTTGCTAATTTTGCTAATTATTTTTCCGTACTTGCTATTGTAATTGTCTTATGAAGCCGGTTGGAGTTATCCCAACCTTTTTTAAAAAGGTTCGACTAAAGTGGCTGAGATTGTTAAAACCGCTTTCAAAACAAATTTCGGTTACTGACTTATCCCTACACTTTAGAAGGAGGTCCTTCGCATGATTTATTTTAACATCTAACATATATTCTACTGGTGTTTTTCCGACTTCTGCCTTGAAGACTCTGGAAAAATGGTAAGGACTCAAATTGGCAACCTGGGCAAGGTCATTCAGTGAAAAGGAGGTTTGATAGTTGGCATGAATATAGTCTCTGGCTCTGGCTATAGGTTTCTTCTCAGCATAATATCGTTCATTAACTGGAAGCAGGCAATTACTTTTAAAATGTCGAAGTAGATAGACTCCTACCTGGATGGCTATGCTTTGGGTTATTAGGTTATGTCCGCATTGCTTGAACTTTAACTCGTTAATAAAGTCTGTTAGTATATTTTGGAGGTATGCATCGTACGCGTAACTAATGTTTTCAAATGATAACTCCGTAGTGTTTGATACGGATTTAGCTATATTGTTAAGGAATTGAACATCTATGAATAATGCCATAAGTGTAGTGATGGAAGTTTCATCTACAGCTATGTGTGGCTGTCCTGGATTGACGGGTAAGATTTTATTGTATTCAGTTTTCACAGTTTTCTTTTGCAGCTTATAAGTGGTTGTAGGTCCAAAGGGAATAATGAATTCATATCCTTGATGAATGTGCTCAACCTCATTAAATTTCATAGGTTGCTTCGTTATAAAAACACCCATACTATCTGTAACAAAAGCGTCTACAGTACTTGGGGATATGGGTTGTAATTGCCCTAAAATTTCTTTCCATCTCTGCTCCAAACCTATCTCTCCCCCCAATATCTGCCTACCAATGTTTATTCAATTGCGCCAGTTTTATATGCGCGTTTCTTACCATAACTTTATCATATAGAACCCCCACGTGGGAGCCATAGATAATGCGAAGACACAAATAAAAAAACTGTCGACAATAAACAAGTCAACAGCATTGTATGTTATTATAATCGATTAAGTTGTAAAACAACCTTCCGCAATGTATCTTGGTGAAATAGGCTCTTTATCTAAATTATCCTATGCCAGCGGTATCCAGACCGCAACGTTATTACTATCCTTTAACACTTCTGGCAGAGATCAGCCAAGGAGCTGGAAATGGCTCTATCATGTTTTTGCTATTGACTCGCGATACCTCTATATGGACTGCTTCAGTGCGCTCCAAACCGTTTTTCTGAAACAAAGCAGGAAGAGATGTTAGCGTTTCGAAGTCCAACGTGTAGATAAGAAAATCCATGACAGGATTGATGGCTAAGAGACTCTTTATTTCACTGCCAATCCTCGAAGAAGCCACTATAAACGCTATGTCCGGCACCGGCAGCTTATCCAGTATACCGTCTTCCATAGACGCAACGATTATTACGTTGGAGAGGCCAAATTTCTCAACATTACATTGCATGGTATTCCGATCCCTGTGATCATATTCCACAGCAATGATACTGCCCTCAGCAGCAATCATGGCGGCCTCCACCGCGATGCTCTCACCTGAGATTATACATATATTATTCTGGTCCCCCAGATTTAGCTTACTCATTATAACAGCCCGCGCTTCCCGACACACATACTGAACAGAGCCGCAAGCGAAACGGCTGTTATCCATACCTACCTGACAATTGTTGGCAGCGTTAGGATTCAGAATCAACATTGCTGCAGAGGCATTGATTCCGCGGTTGATCATGTCTGAGACCTTATCATGTTTGATCTCGCCGGATGGATCTGAGCCCTCATTGTACCAGATATCACAGTCTCCCAGTTCTGCATTCCACATATCATAGAAGATATCAGGATGTCCGGCATCCGTAAAGACCAGCACTACCCGATTGCTCATAACGGTCGGAATCAGGTTCTTATTCTTCCCTGTAATGTCCAGCATCTTCAGTTTTGCCAGGGTGATCGGGGTGTTTTGTGAAAAATACTGGAGCCACGATAGGATGACCTCATTAGTAAACATAGTCTGTTCCACAGGCAAAACCTCCTTGTTAACAATTATCATACCATATCTTTTCGGTTTTTTCCCAGTCTTGGTAAAGATTTAAGCGCCGGTGTGCTCCAGCAAGCGTTCCCATTTTTGATTCACATATGCTTGAGCATCTTCAATCATCCACTCATTGCCTTTCTGGAACATATGCTTAAATCTTCCCTGAGGGCGGAGGAAGTCTTCCACGGGCAGCTTTTTCTTAGGTGTATAGCTCAGATGCCACACTCCCTCCTCTACTTCGTAAAGAGGCCAGACGCAGGTATCCATCGCTAGCTTGGTGATCTCCGAAAGCTTGGCCATGGGGTAATCCCAACCTCTGGGACATGGGGACAATACGTTCAAAAAGCAAGGGCCCTCAGTATAAATCGCTTTATAAGACTTGGTGTGCAGATCCTTGAAATTGCCTATAGGGGCAGTCTGAGCTACATAAGGAATATTATGAGCAACCAAAATCTCAACCAGATCCTTTTTATTCTGTTTCTTACCCTGCCCCACAGAACCTATAGGCGTGGTAGTCGTGCGGGCAAAACGAGGCGTTGAAGATGAACGCTGGATTCCCGTATTCATGTAAGCCTCGTTGTCATAGCAGACATAGACCATGTCATGACCGCGTTCCATAGCGCCTGACAGGGATTGAAAACCTATATCATAGGTGCCGCCGTCACCTGCAAAAGTAATGAACTTTACTGTCTCTTCCACCTTGCCGCGGCGTTTCAAAGCATTATAGGCTGCTTCCACTCCGGAACAGGTAGCTGCGGAGTTTTCAAAAGCAGAGTGAATATAGCTGTCCATATAGGCAGTGTAAGGATACATAAAAGTGGAGACTTCCAGACAACTGGTAGCATTAACTACCACTGCCCGGTCCTCTTTATTCAGGGCACGCAAAACCCCTGACACAATGACCCCGGCGCCACAGCCGGCACAGAGTCGATGCCCTCCGGTGAGACGTGCCGGTTTTTCTACTTCTCGTTTCAGGTTATATACCGTGCTCATGCTATCTCCTCCTTTGACCTCTGTCCCATATGGGTATATACCGGCTGGGTCTCGCCGGTCACAGCAATATCCGCCAGCCGGCCGAACACTTTTTCAATATCCTCGGTCTTTACGTCACGGCCGCCCAGACCGTAAACGATATCAATCAGATAGGGTCGAACCTTTAGATCATACAAAGCACTGCGGGTCTCGGCAAACAAAGGACCTCCATTTGCCGAAAAGCCCTCGGACTTATCCATGACGGCTACGGCCCTGGTACCCGCCAACGCCCGGGCCAGTTCCTCGCCTGGGAAAGGACGGAATACTCTAATTTTAACAAGCCCTGCCTTGACGTTTTCCGCCCGCAGCTTGTCGATAGCTGCTTTGGCAGTTCCGGCACTGGATCCGATTAGAACCAGAGCAAGCTCAGCATCCTCCATCATATATTCTTCAAACAGGCCATAGCTCCGGCCGGAAATCTTTTCAAACTCTGCGGCTACCTCCAGTATACGGGCCTTAGCCGCCTTCATTGCCTCAGCCTCCAGGACCTTGTGTTCCATGTAATAGGCACTCACATCGTACGGTCCTACCGCCAGCGGATTTTCTCTTTTCAGTAGATAGTTTTCAGGGTTATATTCCCCGATAAACTTGCGCACAGCATCTGTCTCCAAAAGCTCCATATTCTCTACCGCATGACTGGTAATGAAGCCATCCATACAGGTCATTACCGGTAAGCGTACGCTTGGGGTCTCGCCGATGGGCATAGCCATAAGAAAATTATCGTAGGCCTCCTGATTATTTTCGGCATAGATTTGGATCCAGCCGGTATCACGGGCTCCCATAGAGTCGGAGTGGTCGGCGTTTATGTTAATTGGCCCCGAAAGTGCCCGGTTGACGCAAGCCAGTGTAATAGGGAGACGGCATGATGCCGCCACGTACAAAAGCTCGTACATCAGTGCTAAGCCGCAGGATGAAGTAGCACTGACGGATCTTGCTCCTGCAGCCTGCGCCGCTATGCACACGGACATTGAACTGTGCTCAGACTCCACGGTTACGTATTCAGTATTTACCTCGCCGTTGGCCACATAATTGGCGACGTATTCAGGAATTTCTGTGGAGGGAGTGATAGGGAACGCTCCCATGACATCAGGATTTATCTGCTTTATGGCATAAGCTACAGCTTCGTTGCCGGAAAGGCAGTTGCTCATATGGCCACACCTCCAGTCACCATTGTAATCGCCGGGAAAGGACACACGTTCTCACAAATGCCGCAGCCCTTGCAGTGCATATAATCGAAGTCCAGACGTTTTCCGTCCTTCACCGGAATAGCAATGTCCGGGCAAAATGGAACACAAAGCATACAGTGTTTACATGCTTCCTCGTGAAAAACGGGTGTGTTGGTCCGCCAAGTACCAGTATTGAAGGCCCGTGCTGTTCCTGGTTCGTATATCTCACCGCCGGGGGT